>JACPOB010000031.1 GCA_016185145.1 Rhodospirillales bacterium
ACATCCAACAGCTCAGGGACCACATCGATGACTTCGTCGCCAGCTACAACACCCGCGCCGTACCGTTCGTCTGGACAAAGACTGTCGTTCACCGAAAACGCCTCAAACCACGTTTCTCGGATTTATGATTCCGGGTACTAGCCCGCACGTTGCAGAGCTTTTGACGAGTTGGCGCGGGGCCGGCGAGACTGCCAGCACTGCTGGCAACGATGCTCGACCCCGAACATTTTTGCGTCGTTTAGCCCCTTATGGTACGCAAAAATAGCACCGTAGTTGACTCGTGAGAGGACTTAAGTTATATTGACCGCGCGTCGCCTCGCGGCGGCTCTGCTCTATGCATCGTCCATCCGATACCATCACGCGCTCGGCCGCAGCCGGGCCGGCCTGTCCGGCCGGGCGAAACCAACATCTAAACTTGCGCAACGATCGAAACTCGCCAGCAAGCCCCACGGATAGTGGGTCGGCTTCCGAGGCATTACTACGATCGCTGTCGGAAATGCCGGAAATACCGGAAAATCATCGCACCGCGCTGGGGGCCGCGCATGTCGTTGCTGTCCCGTTTCAGGGGACGGCGTCCGGCCGTCGCCAGCAGACGCGTCAATAGCTTGCCGGGATTTCTGAAGCGACACGGCGAACGCGATCTCATTTGTCGTTAAGCCCGTCAAATCTGTGCGAAGAAAGACTACGGGTCGCTCTCCTTGCGCCAGATGCCCAGCAGGAAGACCGTGCGCTCGCCGCGTCGGCCGGCCTGCTTCTGGACCTCGTCGAGGCCGACGCCGCGGCGCTTCATCCAGTCATCGAGGACGCGTTTGGCCACCCAGCCGATCACGAGGAACGTGCCGAAGTAGATCGTGGCCACGGTGAGCGCCCACATGGCGCAAGCATACGCCCGCTCACGGCTCCTCGACCAGCGCCTTGAGCCTCGCCAGCGCGGTATCCCATTGCCGCGACACGTGCTCGAGGTATTCCTGGGCGTTCACGATCGGACGGGGATCGAAGGCGAATCGGCTCTCGCGACCGGTCTTCACCGAGAAAACGACGCCGACCTCTTCGAGAACGCGCAGGTGCTTGGTCACCGCCTGGCGCGTTAGCCGGGTGCCCTCGGTGAGCCGCGCGATCGACAGCGGCTCACCGCTGGTGAGCTTGGCCAGCAGGCCAAGGCGGGTCTCGTCACCCAGGGCGGCGAAGACGTTGGCGCGGGTGCGGAGCGCCGCCGCGGCGCTAGGCATGCTGCTGGAGGTATTGGGCGATGTTCTGCATCTGGATTGTCCAACCGCCCTCGTTGCTGCGGAATGCCGTGTCGCGACGATGCGCCGGCAGCTTGTCGAAACCGGATTCCACGACTTTGAGCCGCGTGCCGGTCGCCGTCTTCTCCAGGGTGAACTCGACCAGGGTCGGGGTCTCCTGGCTGTAATCCGTGCCGGGCTCGATGGCATAGGGATGCCAGGTGAAGGAGAACAGGCGCTCGGGCTCGACCTTCTGCACGACGGCCTCCCACTTGAGATGCTCGTAGCCCGGATAGGTGATGTGGCCGGTCGAGCGCGCGCCCGGCGCGAAGGGCCCATCGAGCTTGACGCGGAACCACGCGCCGAACTCAGTGTGGTCGGTCAGCGCCTTCCAGACGCGCGAGACGGGCGCCTTGAGATCCACGGTCTTTTCAATGCGATCGGCCATAGGCAACCTCCTGGTTGCCTATGGATGTAGGCAATGCCGGACTGATGCGCAACCCTTCAGTTGCTCTTTTCTTCCGGACCGCGAGCTTCCAGCTCGCTCATGGGCCATGAGCGCGCTGGATGCGCGCGGTCCGGAAGATCATGAGCGCTCCGGAGCTAAGCCAGCTTCCACTGCACCAAAGTGAAGGGCGGCTTGGCGTCGTCGTGCGGCTCGAACACGGCCTGCACCTCCGCGCCGATGCGGACCTCCTGTTTGGGATCGCCCAAAAGGTTGCCCAGCATGCGGACGTTGCCGGCGTCGGGCAGCTCGACGAGCACGACGACATAAGGGCCGTGCTCCTTGAGCGCCGGATGCACCGGATGCCACGGCCGTTCCCAGCTGTAGATGCGGCCCTTGCCCGACACCTTGTGCCAGTCGAGGTCGAAGGACAGGCACTTGTGGCAGATCCACTCCGGCCCCCACTGGAAGGTGCCGCATTTCTTGCAACGCTGGACGAGAAGTTCGCCGCGGCGCGTGGCGTCCCAGTAGGGTTTGTCCAGCCCGTCATTCTCCGGCACGGGAATCGGCAGGCCGTTCGGCAGATAGCTCACAGCGTGGCCTCCGTGCCAAAGATCATGCTGGAGACCGGCGTCACCATGGGGCCGGAGATCACCATCGAGACGTCGACCTTGGGCACCTGCGCCGTCGATGCGCCGCGGATCTGGCGCACGGCCTCGATCTGCAATTCGAGCCCGTGCATGTAGCACTCTGCCAAGTTGCCGCCCGAGGTGTTGAGCGGCAGCTTGCCGGTGGGCGCCATCAGGTTCGCGGGCGTGAGGAAATCGTTCGCCTCCTCGGCGGTGAAGAAGCCGTGCTCGACCAGGCTCATCAGCACGCCGCCGGTGAAGTTCTCGTAGCTCTGCACCACGTCGACATCCTTCGGCTTCACCTCGGCCATGTCGTAGAGCTGCGGCGCCACGGTGGTGAAGCTCGAGGTGGCGTAGAGCGGCGCGTTGTGGCTGCGCGCCCCGTTGCGGTACTCCGAGCCCTGCGCCGAGCCCAGCAGGTAGGCAGGCTTGTGCTTGAAGTCGCGCGCCTCTTCGGCCGGCACGACGATCAGCGCGGCGGCGCCGTCATTCTCCTGGCAGCAGTCGAACAACCGCCACGGCTCGACGATCCAGCGCGACTGGTCGTAGGCCTCGGCCGTGAGCGGCCGGCCATGCATCACCGCGCGCGGATTGCTTTGCGCGTGGTGGTAGGAGGCGAGCGCGATGGCGCGCTGTGCCGAGGGCTCGATCTTGTTCTCGTGCAGGAAGCGCATCGCCCGCATGGCGTAGCGCTGCGCCGGCGACATCACGCCGTAGGGCGCGTTGAGGGCGGCCTCGCCCGAGGCGACGCCGCCGGGAGGCGCGGCGCCGAAGCGCTGGAACTGGCCCTGCGCCAGGGCACGGAAGACCACGACGCAGTTGGCCATGCCGCAGGCGACGGCCGCCGCGGCGTTGCCCATGGCGGCCGAGCCGCCGCCGCCGCCGCCGCCCCAGTTCATGTTGGAGAAGCGCAGCGCCGGCAGGCCGAGCGCGGCGGCGAGCCGCGACGGTTCGTTGCGGTCGTTGGAGTAGGAGGCGAAGCCGTCGATGCGGCGCGGGTCGATGCCGGCATCCTCGCAGGCGGCGAGGATCGCCTGCAAGGCGAGCTTGAACTCGGAGACCGGCGCCTTGCCGTGTCTGTAGTAGGGGGTCTCGCCGACACCGGCGATCGCCACCTTGCCGCGCAGGGTGCGTTTGCTCACGGAAATCTGTTCCTCAGTGCCGGTAACGCTGCGGCACCTCGATGCCGAGGAAGCGGGCGCAGTTCAGTCCCAGGACGTTGGCCCGCGCCCTGTCGGAGAGCTGGCCCATGGTGCGCTCGATCGCCTCGGCCGAATGCGGCCAGGTGCCTTCGTGGTGGGGATAGTCGTTGGCCCACATGAAGTTGCCGTCGAGCTTGTGGCCCTCGGCGAGATCCAGGCCGGCCTTGTCCTCCTGGAACGACGAGAAGCCGTGCGCGCGGTAATAGTCGCTCGGCAGGTTCTTGAGCTTGGGCCGCACCCAGAAGTGATGCTTCTTGTAGGCCTCGTCCATGGCGTCGAGCAGCCACGGCACCCAGCCGATGCCGGCCTCGATGGTGGCGAAGCGCATCTTGGGGAAGCGCTCCAGCACGCCCGAGGCACAGAGGTTCGCCACCGGCTCGATGGTGGGCGACAGCGAATGCGAGACGTAGTTCACCACCGCGCCGCCGTTGCCGCGCGCCGCGCGCGGATCGCGCCCGGTCGAAACGTGGAAGGTGATCGGCAGGTTGGCGTCGGAGATCGCGGCCCACAGCGGATCGAAATGCGGCAGGTTGTAGTTCACGTGGCCGCTGTCATGGCCGCCCCAGATCGGCTTGCACGGCAAGGTCAGGCACTTGAAGCCGAGCTTGGCCAGCCGCTGCACCTCCGCGATCGAGCCGGCCAGATCGCCGGTGGCGATGGCGCCGGCCGGGATCATGCGGTCCTGGTGGGCGGCGAACAGCTCCCACGCCCAGTCGTTCCATACCCGGCACTGCGCCATGGCGAACTCGGGGTCGGGCGTCGCCCACATGGCCAGTCCCTTGTTGGGAAAGATCAGCTCGACGTCGATGCCGTCGAGGTCGTGATCGGCGAGGCGTCCCACGGGATCGGCGCCGGCCTTGTTGCGAAGCTGGTCCTCGCCTTCGAGCGTCGAAAGCCGCAGCCGGTCGGGACGATGGCCCTCGCTGACGCGCCACTGCACGCCGTCCTTGTCGGTGATCACGCGCGGCAGGCGCTCGCGGTACTTGGAGTCGATGCGCTCGACCCACAGGTTGGCGGGCTCATTGGCATGGCCGTCGGCCGACACCATGAAGTATTTCTTCGCCGCGTCCGGTCGCGCGCTGCGCGGCCAAGTGGAAGCGCCCGGTGTCTCGAGGCGCCAGCGGTTCGGTTCGTTCACCACGACTTGAGCCATCGCTTCCTCCTCTTCTCCTATTCGGCAGCCGGCGCGGCGATATCCGGCCGCGTGTCCAGCTCGCGTTCGATCGTGTCAAAGACGGCTTGGCAGATTTCGAGATCGGCCGGCGGCACCTTGGCGAGCACGCGCGCCTGGATCTCGGTGCCGACCTTGGCCACGCGTACGGCGAGGTCGCGGCCGGCGCGCGTCAGGTAGATGCCGCGGGCCCGCCGGTCGGTCTCGTCCTCGCGCCGCTCGATCAGGCCGCGCCGCTCGAGGTTGTCGAGCAGACGGACCAGGGTCGGTCCCTCGATCGACAGGGCGATGGCCAGCTCCTTCTGGCGCACGCCGCCGCCCAGCTTGCCGACATAGGCGAGCGGCCGCCACGTCGCATCGGTGAGCCCATAGGCGCGCAGTTCGGCGTCGACGGCCTGGCGCAGGCGCCGGGCGATGCGGGCGACGCGGAAACCGAAATCGATGTGCTTGCCGGACATCCCAAAAAAGTTAGGACGCTAATCATCTATTTGGCAAGGGTTCCCGGCTCAGGCCTTTTGCTTGCCGAACAGGTGGCGCAACTCGCCCTTGGCCGCTTCCAGGGTCCTGCGCCGGCTGGCCGACAGGCCTTTCCCGCCGCGGTTGATGTAGAAGGTCAGCATCGACATCGCCGACCGATAGGGCGAGGATTTGCGTGCCCGGCTGCGCTCGGCCGAGCGCTTCAGCGAGCGGGCGATGGCGCCGGCACTGTGCCGGCCGAAGACACCCTTGTCGAGCGACAGCGCATGGCTCTCGCGGGTGACCTTGGCGGACCATTTCTTCTTCGTGGCCATGGCACCTGAACGACCGGCCCCTGTGCAAGTTGCCGCGGCAACCCATATCCCCGGGGCGAGTTCGTTTCGGAGGAGGGCGGCATGCCAGCCAAGCGCCGGATCTTGAAAGCGAAGAACGACGACAAGCTCGACCAGGCTTTGCAGGACACCTTCCCGGCGAGCGATCCGGTTTCCTTTCTGCAGCCCGCTCCGGCGAGGCCGCGCCACAGAAAAGCCAAGGCAGCCCGACGGGAGGAACCAGATGAATCGCGTCGAACCTGAGGACCATGCGCCCGAGGTCCGTGAACCCGCCGGATACCGGCATGCGGACGCCGACATTGCCCGCGAACTGCGGGAGTGCCTCACCGACGATGTTGGCCTCGATTCGAGCGGCATCGAGGTCGAGGTCAGGAATGGCGAGGTGATCTTGAGTGGTACGGTTCGTCACGCTGCCGACATGAAGCGAGCCGAAGCGCATGCCTGTGCCGTCCCGGGCGTAATGCTGGTGCGCAACGACCTGCAGGCGAAGGAACCGTCGCCGTGCCCGCAGCCGGAACAACCCGCCGGTGCGGCGGCCAAGATGGGCAAGCCCGGCTACGAACGTTGATCTAATCGCACAGCGAATGCTTGTATCTCAACGCGGCACTGCCTATTACTCCGCGCGAGCCCCCATGCCGATCCACGTTCGCATTTCACATCAGGATCGCCTGCTTGTCGGCGTCGCTCATGGAACGATCTCCGCCGAGGAGTTCCTGAACGCCGTCCGGGAAGGGGTCGAGCAGGGCGCACTGCACTACCGCAAGCTCATCGACGTCGCGGCCGCCAATACCGACGCCGACATGACGCTTCTCAAGCAGCTTCTGACGATGGCGCGGAATTCACCGCAGGCGGCGCAGCGCGGTCCCGTGGCGTTCGTCGTCGACGCCAAGCGCGGCGACACCGTGCGCGAGCTTGCGGCGCTTACGGAGGAAGGCGAGCGGCCCGTCCGGGTGTTCACCAACCTCCACGAAGCCCGCAAGTGGCTCGACGAGATCTTCAAGATCGAGCTGAAGCGGTAGCCGGTCCGGAGGAGCTTACTCGAAGCAGCGCGCCGTCTTGATCTTGCAGGAATTGGCCGGCACGTTGGCGTTGCACTCCGCCCACGCCGGCTGCTCGACCTCCTGGCGGGTGGCGCCGGCGCTGAACCCTTCGGCCCGGCCGGTCTCGCTGAAGGCGTAGGCCACGCAGCGCGCCTGCGCCGTGAACTTCACCTTGCAGTACATGCCGCACTCGCCGAGCGCGGACGTCTCGGCGGCCTCGCGCGTGGCCATGCCGACGGCGACGCCCCACAGCCCCGCGCCGTCGCTCGCCACGGCGACCCAAGGCTGCTGCTGCGCTGAGGAGGGGAGGACGAATGCAGCAGAAACGAGTGCTGCGAGAGCAAGACGGCGTATCATCACTTGGGCGTATTCCTTGCCAGGAAGTCGTGCACGCGTCGAATCGATTCCTGCAGGAACTCCGGTCCGCGCCAATCCTTCTGGACCTCGATGTCAGGCGCGAGCCCGGCGATCTCGGCGCTGGTGTGGGCCGGATGCGGCTTGTCCGTGCCGGGCTGCAGGTAGAGCGGCGTGCGGCAGCCCTTCACGAACTCGCGTGTGACGGAGAACACGAAGTCGCCGCCGAACATGTTCCGGCCGAAGGAGTCGATGGTCTCCTGGCTGATCGAGGGATCGCGCTTGCGCACGGTCTCGCCGTAGCCCTTGACCGCGGCATCCCAGTTGTCGCGGTTCTCCCACAGCCCGATCGGGTTCTGCAGCACGGCGGCCGCGACGCGGTCGGGCGCCTGTTCGATCGCCTCGAAGCAGTAGCTGCCGCCGATGCAGCCGCCCATGACGTGGAACCTGTTGAAGCCGAGATGGTCCATCAGCGCGAGATGGTCGGCGGCGAAGGTGTGCCAGCCGTGGTCGGGCTTGACGTCGGCCACCGAGCGGCCGGCGTTGCGCTGGTCCATGGCGATCACGGTGTATTTGTCGGCCAGGGCCGTGCGCGGGTCCATCCACGGGAAGCCGTTGGGGTAGGCCGGTGACGAGCCGCCCCACATGCTCATCTCCGACTTCAATCCGCCCGGCGCATAGAGCAGGACGGGAAAGCCGGCGCCGTGGATCTCGTAGTGGATCTCGGCGTCGGCGCGTTTGAGCATCGGCATGGGCACTCCCTGTCATTTCCGTCACCCCGAGCGAAGCCGAGGGGCCTTCTCATCCTCCAGACGAGGCCCCTCCGCTACGCTTCGCTCCGGTCGGGGTGGCGCAGACTACTGCGCCACCTTATAGCCGATCGAATCGATGATCGCCTTCCAGCGGGCGAGATCGGCCGTCATGCGCTGGGTGAACTCTGCGGGAGTCGAGGTCTCGACGTCGAGGCCAAGTTCGGTGAGCTTCTTCTGGACCTCAGGCAGGGCCAGCACCGCCCTGAGCTCCTTGCCCCAGGCATCGACCAGCGGCGCCGGCGTCCTGGCGGGAACGAAGAAGACGTACCAGCCCAGGATCTGCAGCTTGGGGTAGCCGAGCTGCGTGGCGGTCGGGATTTCCGGCGCCGAGGTCGTGGGCTTGGTGCCCGAGGTGAAGATCACCTTCACCTTGCCGGCGCGATGATGCTCCAGGAAGTCTGTGATGCCGCCGCAGCCCGCCGCGATATGGCCACCCTGCAGATCGGCTGTCAGCGGCGCGGCGCCGCGATACGGCACGGGCTCGAGCGGGATGCCGATCTCACGGCCGGCCATGACGCCGAAGAAGTGCGTGAACGAGCCCATCGCCGTGGTGCCGAAGCTCTGCCGCGCCGGGTTCTTCTTCAGCCATTCGATGTATTCGGGCAGCGTGTTGACGCCGATGGTCGGCGACACGCAGAAGGCCGTCTGCACCGTGCCGGCCAGCGTGATGGGCTGGATGTCGGTCAGCGGATCGAACGGCACCGATTCCATGGTGAGCTTCTGGACGATGGTGGCCGAGGGTACGTAGGCGATCGTGGTGCCGTCCGGCGCCGCGTTCTTCAGGATCTCGACGGCGATGGCGCCCGAGGCGCCCGCCTTGTTGTCGATCAACACGTTGCGGCCGGTGCGCTGCTTCAGCGGCTCGGCCAGGAAGCGCGCCATGACGTCGGTGCCGCCGCCGGCCGGAAAGCCGACCAGGATCTTCAGCGGCTTATCGGGCAGCCCGGTCTGCTGCGCCCGCACGGTGGCCAACGGCGCCATCGCGGCGGCGCCGGCGATGGCGAGCGTCGAACGGCGGGTGATCTTCTTCATGGTTTCCTCCTAGGACACGAGACTCCACGCGAGCTCGGCGCGTTCGCGCGCGGACCGGCTCATCTTGATCGATTCGGGATTGGACGAATTGCCCTGCAGGCCGCGGCGATAGACGCCCTGGGCGATGGCGGCCAGGCGATAGAGCGAGAAGGCGAGGTAGTAGTTCCAGTGCGGGATGGATTGCCGCCCGGTGCGCCGGCAGTAGGCGGCGACATAGTCCCGCTCGGCCGGCAGGCCGAGCCTGTCGAAGTCGACCTTGGCGAAGCCGTGCGGCGGATCGGGCAGGTGATAACCCAGGCAGTTGTAGGCGACGTCGCACAGCGGATGGCCGAGCGTGGAAAGCTCCCAGTCGAGCACCGCCACGACGCGCGGCTCGGTCGGATGGACGATGAGATTGCCCAGTCGATAGTCGCCATGGACGATGGTCGTGGGATCCTCGGCCGGAATGTGCTCGGGCAGCCAGGCCGAGAGCTTGTCCATTGCCGGGATGTCTTCGGTCTTGAGCTCGGCGTACTGCCGGCTCCAGCGCGCCACCTGGCGGGCGATGTACTGCCCCTGGCGCCCGTAGTCGCCGAGCCCGACCTTCGCCGGATCGACCCTGTGCAGGCGGGCGAGCACGTCGTTCATGGAATCGAAGATGGCCGCGCGCTCCTCGCGGCTCTGGTCGGGCATCGAGGCGTCGATCAGGATGCGGCCCGGCACGGCGTCCATCAGGTAGAACATCTGGCCGATCACCGAATCGTCGGTGCACAGCAGGCGGGCGCGGGCCACCGGAACGTCGGTGCCGGCAAGGGCCGCGATCACGCGAAACTCGCGATCCACCTGATGGGCCGACGCCACCAGCTTGCCGGGCGGCTTCTTGCGCAGCACGAAGTCGCGCCGCTTGCCGTCCGACATTTCCGCGCCGACGAAGAAGGTCGGATTGGAGTGCCCGGAGTCGAACTGCCTTACCTCCAGTCCGCCGCGATAGCCTTCGAGATGGCGCAGCAGGTAGCGGTCGAGCGACGCGCTGTCGAAGCGATGACGCTCCATGACGGGGACGGTGTTGGCATAGGTCGGCATGGTGCCGGGAGCCTAAAGGTCGCCGTGCGCACTGGGCAAACCCCTGAAGCCACAGAGAGAAACGCAATTTCAGAACGGCGCAACCTCGTTGGCGCCCGGCCGTTGAAGTCGATCCAACGGGAGCCGAGAGGCGTGGGAGTCGCGACCAGAGAGCAGGACGAAGAACGCTTTCCCGTCGTCCATGTCCACCGTGGCTCGGCGATCCGCCGACCGCTGATCGTGCTGGCGGTATGCGGCGTCGCCGCCGTTGGTTATGTCGCGCGCGATTTCCTGATCCCCACGGCGGGCGCCATCGTCCTGGCGCTCGTCCTGACGCCGGTCGCCAATACGTTCGAGCGCCTGCGCGTTCCGCCGCCGCTGGCGGCCGCCGCGTCGGTGCTGCTGCTGGCCATGGGCCTGGCGGCGTTGCTCGCCATCTCCATTCCGGCCCTCACCAACTGGATCGACCAGACGCCCTACCTGACCTACACGCTGGAGCGGAAGCTCGAGGGCGTGCGCAAGTCGGTTGCCCTCGTCCAGGAGGTCTCCAAGCAGGTCGAGCAGGCGACGTCGGCGGCGGCGCCGGCGACGCCGACGGTGACGCCGCCGGAGAAGGTCGTGGTGCGCGAGAAGTCGCTGATCGCCGAGCTCGCGAGCACCACGCCCGGCGTGGCGCTGCAGGTCTTCTACGCCGCGGTTCTGGCCTTCCTGCTGCTCGCCCATCGCAACAATTCGCGACGCCAGATCATGCGCATCCCCGCCGCATTCAGTACGCGCGTGCGGCTGGCGCGGGTGATGCGCGACATCAACGAGCGCGTCGGCCATTACCTGTTCTCGCTCGCCGTGATCTACACCGGCGTCGCCGCCTGCGCGACCGTTGCGCTCGCCGTGCTGGACTTTCCCAACGCCATCATCTGGGGCGCCCTGATGGGCATCGCGGGCTTCGTGCCGTTCATCGGCTCGGCGGTGACCATCGTGGTGGTGGCCGTGGTGGCGCTGCTCACCTTCGACGACTGGCTGCGCATCGTCGGCGCGCCGGCGGCACTGCTCGCCATCCACGTCATCGAGGCCAACCTCGTCACGCCGATGTTCGTGAGCCGTCGCTGCGCGCTCAACACCGTCGCGGTGTTCGCTTCCATCGCCTTGCTCGGCTGGATGTGGGGCGCGATCGGCGCCATCGTCGCGGTGCCGCTGCTGATCCTGATCAGCACCATCGCCGCCCATCTGCCGTCGATGCGCTGGCTCGAGGTCCTGCTGGCCGACGATCGTCCGGTAAGCGAGCGGCTGGCGCGCAAACCCGCGCTCGCGTCGGTGACGCGCCAGCCGGCCGCCAAGCGGGAGCGCAGAACGCGTCAGCCGCGCCGGCGGCTGGCGACGGCGAAGTAGAGCAGCCCGGCCAGTCCCCAGACTCCGCCGAGAATCCCCCAGGCGGCCGCCGGGTCGAGGCTGCGCGCAAGCAGGATGTAGGCGGAGCAGGTGAGGCAGATCACGCCGATGCCGACTGCGATCGCGGCCGCGACCGCCAGCAGCGCGCGCGTCGCCGCGTCATGCGCGGCGTTGCGCAGGGAACGCGCGGCGGCGGCGGACGCCGCCACGCGCAGCAGGGGACCGATCATCGACGGACGGGCCGGCCGGGACGGTCTGCGCGCCGGCCGGCTAGTGCCGACGACAAAGCCAGCCTGCCAGGAAACCGATGCCGACGATCGCCGCGAGCGTCGTCAGCGGACGCGTCTCGGTCTGCTCGATCAGCGTGTCGGTGGCCCTGTCCTTGAGCTTCGCCGTGTCGTGGGCGATGGCCTTGGCGGTGTCGCCATACTTGCCGATCAGCTCCCGCGCCGACTTGAGCGTCTCCTCGAGCGCCGCTTCGCCGCGGGCCACCATCGAGCTGCCCGTGCCGCTCACCGTGTCGGAGAGGTCGTCGAGCTGCTGCCGGAGAGCCGCGATTTCGCGCGCCAGATCTTTGCCGTTGTGAGTGGCCGCATTGCGCATGACATGCTCCTGGGCTGTTTGGGTCAGCCAGTGAACGCGCCCGGCCGGGGGGAGTTCCCTCGGTCTGCAGCCCGAATCCGGGGATCAGAAGCGGAGCGTCTGCACCAGCTCGGACGGCAGCTCCGACATCCGCACATACTGGGCGAGAATGTGGATCAGCGATTGATGGACGTCCTCGACCACGCCGTAATTCTCAGCGGCGACGTGCAGGCTGATGTCGGCCATCTGGGCGCTGCGTCCGCCGGAGAAGCCGGAGAGCGCGATCGTGGTCATGCCGTTGTTGCCGGCCCAGTCGAGCGCACGGATGATGTTCTCCGAATCGCCGGACGACGAGATGGTGATCAGCACGTCACCCGGTCGCGCCGCGTTCTTGAGCTGATAGGCGAAGACCTCGCTGTAGGCCATGTCGTTGGCGATCGCCGTCACCAGTTCGACCGTCGCCGACAGGCTCACCACGCGCGGCCGCAGCGTGGTGTTGGTGGCGATGCCCTTGGAGCAGTCGCAGGTCAGATGATTGGCGATGGCCGCCGAGCCGCCGTTGCCGCAAGTGAAGATCAGCCTGTCGGACTGGATCGCCCGCTTCATCGCCGTCACGGCGCGCTCGATCTGGCCGGGCCGCACCGAATTGAGAGCGGTCGCCACCGCCGATACGTAGTCGGCGACGAAGGCGCCGGCGGTCGGATACTTCTGGGCGGGAAACTTGTTTGTCATGCAAAACGCTGGGTAAGCGAGCGCCCGGCTTCCGTCAACCATCCCAGACATTCTGGGGCATCGGCAGCTTGGCGAAGTCGGCGGCGACCAGCGGCCGGTGATGGGCCACCCCCTCCTTCTCCAACAACATCATGTATTGCCGCACATGCTGGCCACAATGCCAAGTCGTCCGTTCCATCAGCTCATGCAGGCTCTGCGGGCCGTAGTAGGTCTGCAGCGATTTTGCCGGCGAAGTGTTGCCGTCTTGCCACCATGCCGCGAAGCGCTCGCGCACCTTCGTGCCGTAGGCCGCCAGCGCGTCGGTGCCGGCATCGGCGGCGGGCTCCTCGCGGAACATCGCCTGAACCAGCGTGATGTCTTCGTTGGCGTCGAGGAAGGCGTCGACGACGCGGAACAGGTGGAAGGCGAGCGTGCGGTAGCTGCGCGGCCGGCCCGGGACATGGACGCCAAGCCGATCGGCCGGCATCAGCGGGATCAGCTCGAGGGCGGCGTCCATGAACTTCATGACGCGCGCCGCCAACTCGTCGGTCGACAGTTCGGGGCCGGACTTCTCGGTGAGGCCGAGGAAGTCGACGATCTGCTTGGTGCTCTGGCCGAAAGTGTACTTGTCGCCGCGCGACAGCACCGGCACCGAGCGCACGCCGAGCCGCTGCAGCTCGGCCATGCCGGCCGGATCTTCGAGCACATTCACTGAAACGAAGTCGATCTCACGGACCGATAGAAACTCTTTGAGTCTCAGGCAGCTCGTTCAACCGGGTTGCCAGAACACCTTCAGCGGTTCGCTCATTGGTCGCTCCATCCAACAACCTCATCCTGAGGAGCCGTGCGCAGCACGGCGTCTCGAAGGATGGGCCGCAGTCTCGTCGGTTGCCCACCCTTCGAGACGCGCACTTCGTGCGCTCCTCAGGGTGAGGTCGTTCTGTAAGTTCAATTGGTCGCCTTGAGGCCGAGGGAGTCAAGGATCGTCTGCCAGCGTGTCATGTCGGCTGCCAGTCGCTTGGCGCATTGCTCGCCCGTCGATGTTTCCACGTCGAGGCCGAGCTGGGTCAGGAGCTCGGTCGTCTCGCGTGAATCCAGCGTGGCGCGCAGCTCGCGCTCCCATGCGGCCGCCACCTCCGGCGACAGGCCGGCGGGACCGAAGAAGGCATACCAGTTGTGCAGCTCCAGGGTGGGGTAGCCGAGCTCGACGACGGTAGGGATGTCGGGCGCAGTCTTGCTGCGCTGATCGCCCGAGCTGACGAGGATGCGCAGCCGCGAGCCGCGATGATGCTGCAGCAGCGACGTGAGGCCGCTGGCGCCGGCCGGGATTTTCGCCTGCTCGAGGTCGGTTATCAGCGGCGAGGCGCCCTTGTAGTAGACGGCCTCCAGCTCGCGGCCGAGCGCCTTGCCGATCATCAGGCCGAAGAAGTGAGTGAAGCTCCGCAGCGAGGTCGTGCCGAACCGTGCATCCGCAGGGCCGGCGCTCTGCAGCCACGTGCCGTAGTCGGCGAGCGAGGAAACGTCGATCTTGCGCGACACGGCATAGCCCGTCGTGTAGGTGCCGGCCAGCGTCAGCGGCATGAGGTCGGCCTGCGGATCGAACGGGAAGGATTTCGTCGTGAGCTTTCCGATCAGCGTCGCCGTCGGAATGAATCCCAGCACCGATCCGTCGGTCGGGCCCTTCTTCAGCACTTCGCCGACGGCGGCGCCCGCGGCGCCCGGGCGATTCTCGATCGTCACCGGCCGCTGCAAACGTCGCCGCAGCGCCGAGGCGATGACGCGGGCCATCTCGTCGGTGCCGCCGCCCACCGGGTATCCGATGATGATCCTGACACCGCGCGCCGGCAGGACGCCCTGCGCCCGCGTCGCGGCGGCCGTGAACACCGCCGGTGCCGCAAGGACGATACGACGCGACAGGCGAACCATTCCGCTTCCGTCAGGCAGGCTTGTGGCAGACGACGCAGACCTTGTTGCCGTCGGGATCCCTGAGATAGGCGCCGTAGTAGTTGGGATGATAATGCGTGCGCAGGCCCGGCGCGCCTTCGTCCTTGCCGCCGGCCGACATGCCGGCCTTGTGGGCGGCGTCGACCGATGGCCGGTCCGCCGCGTCGAGGCCGATGGTGACGCCGTTGCCCGTGGTTGCCGCCTTCTTGTCGAGCGGCGTGACGATCCAGAGCTGAGGCCGTCCGCCGGCGCGGCCGTAGCCGGCGGCGTCGGGATAGTCGGCGAGGCGTTCCAGGCCCAGCGCCTTGCCGACGCCGTCGTAGAACGCCTTGGCTTTGGCGACGTCATTGCTGCCGACGGTGACGTGGCTGAACATCGGGCTCTCCCTCGATTGGTCGAGCCCTCAGGATGCCGCAGGCGCGTAGACCGAGGCAAGCTGGCGCGACACCAGCCGTGCGTAGAGGCCGTTCTTCGCAAGCAGTGATGCGTGCGTGCCGCTCTCGGCAACGCGTCCATTGTCCAGCACCACGATCAGGTCGGCGTCGCGCACCGTCGACAGGCGATGGGCGATGACGATGGTGGTGCGGTCGGACTGCAACAGGTCGAGCGCGCGGCGCACCGCCTGCTCGTTGACCGCATCGAGATGCGAGGTCGCCTCGTCGAGCACCAGGATGGGGGCGTCTTTGAGAAAGGCGCGGGCGATGGCGACGCGTTGGCGCTGGCCGCCCGACAGCGCCGTGCCGCGCTCGCCGACCGGCGAATCGAGGCCGTCGGGCAGGGCGGCGACGAGGTCGCTGAGCGAAGCGTGCCGGATCGCCGCCTGCAGCTCGGCCTCCGAGGCGTCGGGCCGGGCGATCAGGATGTTGGCGCGCAGGCTGTCGTTGAACAGATAGGTGTCCTGGGCGACCAGCGCGACCAGGCGGCGAAGCTCGTCGAGCTTGTAGTCGCGCAGGTCGGCGCCGTTCAGCGTGATGCGGCCCGAATCGGGATCCCAGAAGCGCATCAGGAGCTGCGCCGTCGTGGTCTTGCCGGCGCCCGAGGTGCCGACCAGGGCCACCGTCTTGCCGGCCGGGATCTCGAAGCTCACGTCGCTCAGCGCGCGGCGGGTCTGGCCAGGATAGGTGAAGTTCACTTTCTCGAGGGCCAGGGCGGCGGCGCCGGCGCGCGGCGGCACGCCGGGTCCGTCGCGCACCGCGATCGGCTCGTTGGCCAGCGCATAGACGCGCCGCGTGGCGCCCAGCGTATCGGCCAGCTGGCGGCCGATCTGGGCGATCTCCGACACCGGCAGGAAGGCCGCCATGGCGAGGATGGTGAGCAGCGGCAGCAGGCCCGGATCGATGGCGCCGCGCTGCGACAGCAGGGCGCCCGCCACGACCACGGCGAGGCCGCCCAAGCCGGTCAGCACTTCGAGGATGGCGTGCTGCAGTGTGAGCTCGCTGAAGAAGGGCAGGCGCAGCGTGATGTGACGCTGCGAGAGCTGGTCGAGCTTGTTGCCGCGCGCATCCTCCTGCTGGAAGGCCACGATCTCGCCCAGGCCCTGCACCGAATCGACGGCGAAGGCGCCGAGCTCGCCCGCGGCCTCGCGCGCCTGGCTGCCCAGGCGATCGACGCGCTTGCGCATCAGGAACGGGCTGAGGCCCACCGCCAGCAGGAACGGCAGCAGCGCCAGCGCCAGCCAGCCGTTGGCCCAGGCCAGCACGGCAACCACGGCCGCCGGCACCAGGATGGCGACGAAGGCGGGCGCCACGGTGTGGGCGAAGAAGTACTCGACCAGCTCGATATCGTGCGTGGCGAGCGCCATCAGGTCGCCGGTGCGGCGGCGCACCAGATAGGCCGGCGCCAGCGCATCGAGCTTGCGGAAGGCGTCGATGCGCATCTCGGCCAGCAGGCGGAAGGCCATGTCGTGCGCCAGCCAGGATTCGAACCAGTGCAGGATGCCCGACAGCGGCGCCACGACGGCGAGGGCGATGGCATAGTCCGTGTAGGGCTGATGGTTCTTCAGCGCGAGCACGATCAGCGCCGACAGCACGCCGACGCCGATGAAGGCGATGACGCGCAGCACGCCCAGGGTGAAGGTGGCGGTGAGCTTGCCCTTCCACGGCATGATCACCTTCATCAGCGCGATCACGACCTGGTACCAGGTGAGGCCCTCGGCCTTGATGATGCCTTCGGTGACGGCTTGAGCGGGCACGCGTGTGTCATGGTCTTTCGGACCGCGCGCATCCTGCGCGCTCATGAGCGAGCTGGAAGCTCGCGGTCCGGAAGAGTCATGAACCTGTTCGGCCATCAGGCCGGCATAGACGCCGCCCTTGGCCATCAGCGCGTCGTGGCGGCCCTGCTCGGCGACCTGACCGCCGTCGAGCACGAGGATGCGATCGCAGTCGATCACGCTCGACAGGCGATGGGCCAGGATCAGCGTGGTGCGGCCCTGCATCAGGCGATCGAGCGCCTCCTGGATGACGGCCTCGTTCTCCGCATCAACGGCGGAAAGCGCTTCGTCGAGCACCAGGATCGGCGTATCGCGCAGCAGCGCACGGGCGATGGCGACGCGCTGGCGCTGGCCGCCCGACAGCTTGATGCCCTTCTCGCCGATCACCGTGGCGTAGCCCTGAGGCAGGCTCAGGATGAAGTCGTGGATGTTGGCCGCGCGTGCGGCGTCCTCGAGCTCCTGCTGCGTTGCCTGCGGCCGGCCCAGCCGGATGTTCTCCTCGACGGTGCCGTGGAACAGGAAGGTGTCCTGGTTCACCACCGAGATCAGCGACCGGATCTCGGCGAACGGCAACGTGCGCAGGTCATGGCCGCCCAGCAGGATGCGGCCGCGGTCGGGATCGTAGAAGCGCAGCAGCAGGCGCACGATCGACGACTTGCCGCCGCCCGACGGACCGACCAGGCCCAGCCGCTCGCCCGCCGCGGCACGGAAGGAGAGGCCCTCATGCACCGTGCGCCGCGTGCCGGGATAGGCGAAGCGCACGTCCTCGAACTCGATGGTCGGCGCCAGGGTCTTGTCGAGGCGCGCCGGCCCGGCGTCGGCGACATTGGGCTTGTCGTCGAGGATGCGATAGATGCCCTGCGCGGCGGAGAGCCCGACCATGCCCTGGTGCAGCACCGACCGCAGCTCGCGCATCGGTCGGAAGATTTCTATGCCCAGCATCAGGATGATCAGCAGCGCCGACAGCGACATCGCGCCCGACTCCACGCGCGAGGCGCCGTAGATCAGCGCCGTCGCCGCGCCGCCCGCGATCGCGGTGTCGGTGATGCCGCGCGCCAGCGAGTTGGTGCCGAGCACCCACATGGTGCGGCGGAACAGATCGCGCGCCTCGACCTCGAGCTTGTCGGCGCGCGTCTTGCCCTGGCCGAACGCCTTCAGCGTCGCCAAGCCCTGGATCGAATCGAGGAACTCCGCGGCGAAAGTGGCATAGGCGGTCTGCCGGCGCTGCGAATTCTTGACGTCCCACTTGTGCCACAACGCCGGACCGAACAACGCCACCAGCGCGAAGCCCAGCATGACCAGCGCCACCGGCAGGTCGACGAAGGCCACGACGGCGAAGATCAGGAACGGCGACAGCAGCGCGATCAGGAACTGCGGCAGGAACTGGCCGAAGTAGGTTTCGAGCTGCTCGACGCCGTCGATCATCGACAGGGTCAGGCCGCCCGAGCGCTGGCGGCCGACCGTGCCCGGTCCGAGCGACGCCACCTGGTCGTACAGGATGCGGCGCAGCTTCTTCTGCACCCGCGCCGCCGTGCCGTGCGCCACCACCGCGCGCCAGTGCTCCGCGAGCCCGCGCAGGACCATGACCAGTGCGATCAGCAGCACCGAAGGCACCAGCTCCGACATCGGTCGGCCGGCGAAGACCTGGCCGATCAGCCAGCCCAGAAGGCCCAGCCGGGCAATGCCCAGCCCGACGGCCAAAAGCCCGATGCCGACGGCGCCGGCGATCCGCCAGCGCACCCCTTTGGTGAAGACGAGGAGGCGAGGTTCGATGTGCATGAGAATCATTCTACGGGCGAACATTCATATTCGTCAGTCCACAATTTGGAAGAACGGGTGTACATTTTTGAACATGAACGCCAACTGGGACGATCTTCGGGTTTTCCTCACCCTCGCCCGCGAGGGCACGCTCAGCACGGCCGCCAAGGCGCTGGGTGTCAGCCACCCCACCGTCTCGCGCCGCGTGCAGGCGCTGGAGCATCAGATCGGCGCGCGCCTGTTCGAGCGCCTGCCCGACCGCTTCGTGCCGACGTCGGCCGGCGAGGAGCTGCTGGCCGACACCGAGGCGATGGAGAAGGCGGCCCTCTCCATCAACCGGCGGAGCGCCGGGCTCAGCGACACGGTGAGAGGCGTGGTGCGCCTGTCGGCCGGCGAGGCCATGGCGGTGCTGGTCGCGCGCCATCTGCCGTGGCTGCGCGCGCGGTTGCAGCAGATCGAGTTCGAAGTGGTGGCAAGCCACACGCTCGCCAACCTGTCGCGCCGCGAGGCCGATCTCCTGATCCGCGAGCAGGTGCCGGAGCTTGCCGGCATCGTTACCCGCAAGCTCTGCCACGTCGCCTACGCGGTCTATGCGGGACACCGTCTCGAGTTGAAGCGTAGCGAGATGCCGGCGCTGGTCGATCTGCCCTGGATCGGCTTCGACGACGACCATGGCTACATGGCGGGCCAGCGCTGGATACACGAGCAGATCGGCCGGCGGCCCGAGATCCGGGTCAACAACTGGCTCGTCCTGCACGATGCGGTGCGCTCCGGAGCGGGCCTTGGCGTGCTGCCTTGCTACCTCGCCGACCAGGATCCGAGGCTGCGGCGGGTCGGCGGCGTGTTGCCCGAGGTCACGACCGAGCAATGGCTGCTGGTCCATCGCGACCTCCGCGCCTTGCCGCGGGTGCGGGCGGTCATGGACGCGCTGGTCGAGCTCTTCCAGCGCCATCGCTACCTTCTGGAAGGGCGCGGAAACGGGAGCGAATGAATGCGGCAGATTCCATTGGGAGCCAGAGGAACGGCGACGTTGCGGGTGCAGCCCGAGCATCTCGCCAATCGATTCAAGGACGCGATGTTGCCGCAAGTGCTCGCGACGCCCGTAATGATCCTGGTCATGGAAAATGCCGCGCTCAATGCCATCCGGCCGTTCCTGGATGCAGGCGAAAGCGCGGTCGGCACGGCGGTCGATGTAAAGCACTTCGCTGCCACGCCTGTCGGTCACGAGGTGCGCGCGACGGCCGAGGTGGTCGGCGTCGAGGGAAAACGCATCGCCTTCAAGGTGTCGGCAAGCGACGGCAAGGAAGAGATCGGCAGCGGCACTCACCAACGTATCGTGATCGATCTCCGTTCGTTCAACGAACGCCTGGCCAAGAAGAGTGTGCCGTAACCATCTAGGCGAGGCGGGCCTCGCGCTCCTGTTCGCCCCAGGCGCACAGCGCGGCGACGATCTTCAGCAGCGACGAGCCCCGGTCCGTCGCCGTGTAGACGGGACGACGGTTCGCCTGCTCATCCTTGGCGATCAGTCCCTCGCGCCTCAGCTCGCGCAGTCGCGAGGCGAGAACATGATCCGACAGGTTCGGATGCGTGCGTTTCAGCTCGGCGAACGTCCGGTCGCCGTTGCCGATGGCGAACAGCACCGACATCTTCCAGCGCAGCGAGATGCGGCCGATCACTTCGTTGGCCACGCACGACTGCGCCAGGCGTTGTTGATTGAGGAAGTTCGCCGATCCGAGCTTGCGCGCAGCGCCGCTCACTTTCGAATGAGTATCGACTTGCATCAGGCCGACCCTAGGTTTGCATCGAACATCGACAACACGAGACATCCGCTCATGAACATCGTCAACGTCATCTTTCCCGTCGTCGTCGAAAATCTCGCCGCCCAGAAGGCCGCGACCGACCACTACCGACGCGCGCTCGGACTGCCGCTCAAGGCGGAGTTCACGCATGCTGGTTTCACCGTTTCCTGGCTCGGCCCGATGGTCGTGGTCGGCGCTGACGATCCTGCCGCGCTCGAGGTCGCCCGCCAGGTCGATGCGATCTTCGTCGTCGACGATCTCGAGAGTGCCTGGCGACAGGTGCGGCCTGACTCTGAAGTTCTGATCGAGCCGGAGACCGTTCCGACCGGCGGGCGATTTGTCGTCCGCCATAAGAACGGTGACGGTCGCGTGATCGAATACCTCGACCTCAGCAACGCTGGCAGTTAGTACCGACTATCAATGAAAGGTGAGTCGTAGCTGTCACCCCGAGCGCAGCGAGGGGCCTTTGAAGCCGCAGGAAAGGTCCCTCGCTTCGGTTAGCGCGGAGTAACCTCCGCGCCGGATGACAGTGGATTCGTATCAGGCATTTTTGATTCCTGGTAGCAGGCGGGCTGGCGCAACCTCTGGAGGAAGCGGAGGCACAAGGCTAAGCTCGCCCCGTCTTCCCCGGGAGGAAGCGTCATGAAGAAGATCATCATCGCCGCCGCTCTGGCATGCGTCGCGACGGCGGCGCATGCCGAGAACGGCGTGCTGCCGATGGCCGGCAAGCCCGAGGATGTCGGTCTGTCGTCGGCGCAGCTCGAGCGCATCGAGGAGGTGACGCAGAAGCATGTCGACTCCGGCCTGGTGCCGGGCGCCGTCATGCTGGTGGCGCGTTGCGGCAAGATCGCGTGGATGTCGACGCTCGGCAAGCGCGACGTGGCGGCGGGCGATGCGATGAAGCCCGACGCGATCTTCCGCATCTACTCCATGACCAAGCCGATCGTCAGCGTCGCGGTCATGCAGATGGTCGAGGAAGGCAGGCTGCAGATCAGCGACCCCGTATCGAAGTTCCTGCCCGAGATCGGCAAGATGAAGGTCGGCACCGAGAAGGTCGTCGAAGGCCGGCCGGTCCTGCAGCTCAGCGATCCCGAGCGGCCCATGACGGTGCAGGATCTGCTGCGTCACACGTCGGGCTTGACCTACGGCACGCGCGGCGCGGCCCTGGTCAACCAGTCCTATGCCGAGGCCAAGATCGGCGATCGCGGCATGAGCAACGAGGAGTTCGCCGCCAGGCTCTCGACCCTGGCGCTGAAATTCTCGCCGGGCGCGCGCTGGGAATACGGCGTGTCGACCGACGTGCTCGGCCGGCTGGTCGAGGTCGTCGACGGCAGGAAGCTCGGCGAGGCGCTGGGCGCACGCGTCTTCAAGCCGCTGGGCATGGCCGATACCGGCTTCCAGGTGCCGGCCGACAAGCTGTCGCGGGCGGCGCAGCCCGGACCGCGACCCAACGGCCGGCCGATGACGCCGCGCTTCGCCGTGAACGACGGCGCCCGGTACGAATCCGGCGGCGGCGGGCTCACCTCGACGATGGACGACTACCTGCGCTTCGCCACCATGCTGGCCAATGGCGGATCGCTCGCCGGCAAGCGCGTGCTCGGCAAGCAGACGCTGGCCTTCATGACGGCGGACCACACCGGCAACCGGCCCGGCCGGCCGCCGGGCCTGGGCTTTGGTCTCGGCTTCGAGGTGCGCACCATGGCGGGCGAAGCGGCCTTGCCGGGTTCGGTCGGCGAATATGGCTGGGCCGGCAATGCCGGCACGCTGTTCTGGGTCGACCCCAAGGAACAGCTCGTCGCCATCTACATGGTGCAGGTGAGCGATCCCGACCGGATCGCGCTGCGCAACCAATTCAGGACGATGGTCCAGTCCGCCATTATCGACTGAAAAGGGGAGAACGCCATGAACCGAGTGGGTCGCAGAGTCGCGAGTCTCGTCCCGCTGTCGGCGGCCGTCGCGATGCCCGCGGCGCTGCGTGCCGAGACGCCGGCGCCAGGTACGAGTCGGGCGGCGGGGGCCTTCTCGGCACCACCGAGGACTATCTGCGCTTCACCCTGGCGCTGGCGAACGGCGGCGCCTGGCAGGGCAAGCGCATCATCGGTCGCAAGACTTTGGAGTTCATGACCGCGGACCATGTTGGCAATCGGCCGGGCCGGCCCGACGGCTTTGGCTTCGGCCTGGGAGTCGAGGTCCATACCAAGGTTGGTGAATCGGCGTTCATGGGTTCGGTCGGTGAGTACGGCTGGTCGGGCGCGGCCGGCATGGAGTTCTGGATCGACCCGAAGGAGGAGCTCGTCGGCCTCTACCGCGCTGATCGACTGAAGCGCGATTCACTGCAATTTTCTCGCGGCGGGCATGTAATTTCAGCGCGCGGATGGCGCGTCGGCATGGTGCGACCCGCAACCTTCGACTAGAAGGGCGTCCTCTGAGGGAGGAGCCTACATGCTTCGTCGTTCGATTCTCGTTGGCGCCGGCGCAGCGCTCGCGCTGCCGGCCGCGGCCCAGCAGCAGCAGCCGATCAAGATCGCGCTGATCTACGGCAAGACCGGCCCGCTCGAGGCCTATGCCCGGCAGACCGAGGCGGGCTTCATGCTCGGCCTGGAATACGCCACCAAGGGCACGATGGAGATCAACGGCCGCAAGATCCAGGTCATCCTCAAGGACGACCAGCTGAAGCCCGATCTCGCTAAGGCGGCCCTGGAGCAGGCCTATGGCGACGACAAGGTCGACATCGCCGTGGGCACGTCTTCGTCGGCTGCCGCGCTCGCCATGCTGCCGGTGGCCGAGGAGTACAAGAAGGTCCTGATCGTCGAGCCGGCCGTCGCCGACCAGATCACCGGCGACAAATGGAATCGCTACGTCTTCCGCACGGCCCGCAACTCCACCCAGGACGCGCTGGCCGCGGCCGCGACGCTCAAGGACGAGAACATCTCGATCGCCACCCTGGCGCAGGACTATGCCTTCGGCCGTGACGGCATCGCCTCGATGAAGGAGGCGCTGGCCGCCGTCGGCTCCAAGGCCAAGATCGTGCACGAGGAGTATGCGCCGCAGCAGACCACCGACTTCACCGCCTCGGCGCAGCGCATCTTCGACGCGCTGAAGGACAAGCCGGGCCGCAAGATCGTGGTCGTCGTGTGGGCCGGCGCCCATCCGCTGCCCAAGCTGATGGACCTCAAGCCCGAGCGCTATGGCATCGAGATCGCGCCGGGCGGCAACATCCTGCCGGTGATGGCGGGCTGGAAGCAGTTCCCCGGCCTCGAGGGCGCGATCTACTACTACTGGGGCTTCCCCAAGAACCCGGTGAACGACTGGCTGGTCACCGAATACAAGAAGAAGAACAACGGCGCGCCGCCGGACTTCTTCGTCGCCGGCGGCATGGCCGCCGCCATGGCCGTCGTCGAGGGCATCAAGAAGGCGGGCGGCACCGACACCGAGAAGCTGATCGCCGCCATGGAAGGCATGACCTTCGACACGCCCAAGGGCAAGATGACCTTCCGCAAGGAAGACCACCAGGCGCTGCAGGCGATGTACCACTGGCGCATGAAGAAGGATCCGCCGGACAACGTCGACCTGCTCGAGCTGGTGCGCGAGATCCCGGCCGACGAACTGAAGCTGCCGATCAAGAACAAGCGTTGAGCACCTACCTCATCCTGAGGAGCCGCGCGCAGCGCGGCGTCTCGAAGGATGGGCAACAGCAAGGCTGGTTCCCACCCTTCGAGACGCACCGCTGCGCGGTGCTCCTCAGGGTGAGGGCTCGTTCGCAAAACACGCGCTGAGCATGCTCGCCACAGAAGACCTGACGATCCGTTTCGGCGGGCATGCCGCCGTCGACGGCGTGAGCTGCGCCTTCCAGCCCGGCACGCTGACGTCGATCGTCGGTCCCAACGGTGCCGGCAAGACGACCTACTTCAACCTGATCTCGGGCCAGCTTCCCGCCACCTCGGGCAAGGTGCGGCTGAACGGCGAGGACATTACCGGCTATGCCGCGCCCCGGCGCAGCCGGCTGGGGCTGGGCCGCGCCTTCCAGCTCACCAACCTCTTTCCCAACCTCAGCGCGCTGGAGAACGTGCGGTTGGCGGTGCAGGTGAAGAGCGGCAAGGGGCTCGACCTCTTCTCGCGCACGCTCGGCCACCGCGAGCTGATCGACCGCGCCATGGCCCATCTCGCCGCCGTGTCGCTGGCCGAGCGCGCCCGGGCGATCGCCGCGACCTTGCCGCACGGCGACCAGCGCAAGCTCGAGGTCGCGATCCTGCTGGCGCTCGAGCCCGACATCTTCATGTTCGACGAGCCGACCGCCGGCATGAGCATCGACGAGGTGCCGACGGTGCTCGACATCATCGCCGCCATCAAGGCGCGCGGCGACAAGACCATCCTGCTGGTCGAGCACAAGATGGACGTCGTGCGCTCGCTGTCGGACCGCATCGTCGTGCTGCATCAGGGCAAGCTGGTGGCCGACGGCAGCCCTGCCGAGGTCATCAACTCCGACATCGTGCGCGAGGCGTACCTGGGAGGCGCTGCGCATGGCTAGTACTCGCTTTCATTGGAAGCTGATTCACAGACAACCTCATCCTGAGGAGGCGCGAAGCGCCGTCTCGAAGGATGGGCAACAGAGATGGTGCTGGTGCCCACCCTTCGAGACGCGGCCTGCGGCCGCTCCTCAGGGTGAGGTTGGGATGTATCAGCAATCTACGAAAGCAGGTACTAGGCCTTCATCTTCCTCTCCCCCGATAGGGGGAGAGGAGAAAGAAGGCGGATATGCCTGAACCGCTGCTCAGCCTGCGCGGCGTGAAGACCGACATCGGCCGCTACCACATCCTGCACGGCGTCGAGTTCGACGTGCCGGAGGGCGGGCTGACGATGCTGCTGGGCCGCAACGGCGCCGGCAAGACCACGACCTTGCGCACCATCATGGGCCTGTGGCGCGCCGCAGCGGGCGAGATCCGCTTCGCCGGCCGCGACATTGCCGGGCTCGCCACGCCCGACATCGCGCGGCTCGGCATCGCCTACGTGCCCGAAAGCATGGCGATCTTCGCCGACCTCACCGTGCAGGAGAACCTGATCCTCGCGGCGCGCTCCGGACCGCCCGACCAGAAGCGGCTCGACTGGATCTTTTCGCGCTTCGAGGCGCTGAAGCGCTTCTGGACCTTGCCGGCCGGCAACCTGTCGGGCGGCCAGAAGCAGATGCTGGCCGTCGCCCGCGCCATCATCGAGCCGCGCCGGCTGCTGCTGATCGACGAGCCGACCAAGGGTCTGGCGCCCGCCATCATCGCCAACATGATCGACGCCTTCCGCGAACTGAAGGACGGCGAGGCGAGCCTGCTGGTGGTCGAGCAGAACTTCGCCTTCGCCCGCCAGCTCGGCGACACTGTGGCGGTGATGGACGACGGCAGGGTTGCGCACGCCGGCTCGATGGCGGCCTTCGCCGCGGACGACGTCCTGCAGCAGCACCTGCTGGGAATGGGCATGGGGGAACACCAGTGAAAAAGGACTGGATGCCGCTGCTCCTGGTGCCGGCCATCGCGGTCGTGGCGCTGCCGCTCGTCGGTTCGCCGACGAGCTGGGTGACACTCACCGTCGCCGGCCTTGCCATGGGCCTGATGATCTTCGTCATGGCGTCGGGGCTCACGCTCACCTTCGGCCTGATGGACGTGCTGAACTTCGGCCACGGCGCGTTCATCGCCGTCGGCGCCTTCGTCGCGGCCAGCGTCATGCTGGCGCTGTCGCCCTGGATGACGGTCGATTCGCTGTGGCTCAACCTCGCCGCGGTCGGCCCCGCGGTGCTGGCGGCGATGGTCGTGAGCGGCATGCTGGGCTGGGGCTTCGAGCGCGTGATCGTGCGGCCGGTCTACGGCCAGCACCTGCGCCAGATCCTGGTGACGACCGGCGGCCTGATCGTGGCCGAGCAGCTCCTCAAGGTGATCTGGGGGCCCGACCAGATCACCCTGGCGCGGCCGACGGCGCTGCGCGGCGCCTTCCTCCTGGGCGACGTCGCCATCGAGAAGTATCGCGTGCTGGCCGTGATCGTCGGGCTGGTCGTCTTCGCCGCGCTCGCCATCACGCTCAACCGCACGCGCATCGGCCTGCTGATCCGCGCCGGCGTCGAGAACGGCGAGATGGTCGAGGCGCTGGGCTATCGAATCCGCCGGCTGTTCGTCGGCGTCTTCGTCGCCGGCTCGGCGCTGGCCGGACTGGGCGGCGCCATGTGGGGCCTCTACCAGGAGACGGTGACGGCGGCGATCGGCGCGCAGGTCGCCGTCCTGGTGTTCATCGTCATCATCATCGGCGGGCTGGGCTCGGTCGGCGGCTGCTTCGTCGGCGCGTTGCTGGTCGGGCTCAGCGCCAACTACATCGGCTTCATCGCGCCCAAGGTGGCGCTGGGCTCCAACATCCTGCTGATGGCGCTGGTCCTGCTGTGGCGGCCGCAGGGCCTCTACCCCGTGGCCAAGAGGTGAGCATGCTGCGGGCAATCCTTTCCGACGACCTGCCGCGCAGCCGCTGGCTCGCCATCGCGCTGGTGCTGGTCGTGGTCGGCCTGGCGGTGGCGCCGTTCCTGTTTCCCGGCGCCAAGTCGCTGAACGTCGCCGCCAAGATCTGCGTCTTCATCGTGCTGGCGGCGAGCTTCGACCTGCTGCTGGGCTATACCGGCATCGTCTCCTTCGCCCACACCATGTTCTTCGGCATCGGCGCCTATGGCGTGGCGATCGCGTTGACGCGCATGGGCGCCGAATGGACGGCTGTCGCGGTTGGCATCGTTGCCGGCCTGATCGTCGCCGTGGCGCTGGCCGCGCTGATCGGCCTGTTCAGCCTGCGGGTGCGCACCATCTTCTTCGCCATGATCACGCTCGCGGTGGCCAGCGCCTTCGCCATCCTGGCCTCGCAGCTGCCGGCGCTGACCGGCGGCGAGGACGGGCTGAACTACCGCCTGCCCGCGGCGCTGCGCGCTTCGTTCGCCCTGGCCGACGGCACGCTGTTCGGCGTGCGCCTGAACGGCCGCCTGCTCGACTACTACCTCGTCTATGCCGCTTCGCTGGTCCTGGTGCTGGTGTTGCTGCGCGTCGTCAACTCGCCGTTCGGCAGCGTGCTGATGGCGATCCGCGAGAATCCCTTCCGCGCCGAGGCGATCGGCTACCGCACCGTGGTCTACCGCACCATCGCAAGCTGCATCGCCGCCGCGGTGGCGGCGCTGGCCGGCGCGCTGCTGGCGCTGTGGTCGAGCCAGACCAATCCCGACACCACGCTCAGCTTCGACATCATGGTCGACATCCTGCTGATGGTGGTGATAGGCGGCATGGGCACGATGTACGGCGCGGTGCTGGGCGCCGTGCTGCTGGTGTTCGCCCAGAATTACCTTCAGGACCTGCTGGCGGTGGCCAACAAGGCCCTGGTCGGCGTGCCCCTGCTCGCCAACCTGTTCCACCCCGACCGCTGGCTGCTGTGGCTCGGGGTGGCCTTCATCCTCTGCGTCTATTTCTTCCCGACGGGCATCGTCGGCAGCCTGCGCAACCGGCGCTGAACGCCTAAGGAGTGGACACATCTTTCATGCTCCTCTCCCCCTTGGGGGGAGAGGTTGGGTGAGGGGGTGATGCAGGAGGCAATCTTCATGTTGCACCCCCTCACCTAGCCTCTCCCCCAAGGGGGAGAGGAACATGAGTCGTGTCGTTCCTCTCAGATCGCGACCTGCTGGATGCCGCCGCGCGGCTGGCCGGCCTCGATGCTGCGCCACAGGATCTCGTGCCCCTGCGGCAGCGGCCGGTTGTTGGCCATGGTGAGCCACAAGCGCAGCAGTAGCCGGTCGTGGCCGCTGCCGGCGTCGTCCTCGAACGGCGTGCGGCCGTGATAGGTGACATGGCTGTTGATCAGCTGCAGGTCGCCGGGCTCGAGCGTCATCTCGAAGCAGAGTTCCTGCGCCGTCGCCATCAGGACATCGATCGCTTCCTTCTGCGCCGCCGTGAGCTTCGGCACGTCGGGCGCGAGCTGGGCGGCCTCGATGAAGGTGAGCGAGTAGTGCGAGGTGAACTTGCCGTCGCGCACGCCGAAGATCGGCAGCGGATAGGCCGTGGCCTTGGTCGTGCTGGAGCCGTCCTTGCCGGTGCCTTCCTCGCCGAAGCGGCTGCGCCAGTAG
>JACPOB010000155.1 GCA_016185145.1 Rhodospirillales bacterium
CGACGCACACAATGCCCAACCCAAACCCTTTCGCTGGACCAAGTCCGCCGATGATATTCTCGCCGCTATCAATCGATTCTGCCGGCGGACTCTCGACACACAGGCCGCTTTGCGGCGAACTTAGGAATCAGGACACTAGCGGTGCTACGCCATATCGTTGACAGAGGAACTCCTGTACCTCTCGAGGAACTTGCTTCCGACCTCGGTTTGCACACGAGCATCGTGTATCGCGCAGTCCGATCCCTGGTCGCAGCGGGATTCATTCAGAGAGAGCCTACTGGCGGCTACTGTGTTGGTACCGGCCTGTTGTCGATGTCCGTGGCGCTCGCCAGCCGCATCGACATCAGGACGGCGGTCAGGCCGGTGATGCAGGCCGTGGTCGCCGAGTTCGGCGAAACCGCGTCGCTGCACATAAGGTCGGGCGACAAGCGCGTCTGCGTCGAGACCGTCGACGGCACGCACGCGGTGCGCCGCGTCATTCCCGTCGGCGAGACCTTGCCGCTCTATGCCGGCGAGACCGGCCGCGTCTTCCTGTCGACGCTTCCTCCGGCCGAGGTGGCCGAGTTCGTCGATGCCGCGATCGCCGCGGGCCTCGATGGCGCGCGCCTCGAACGCGATCTCGTCGCCGTGCGGAAGAAGGGATACTTCATCGGTATTGGCGAGCGAACGAAGGATGTCGGTGCGATCAGCGTCGCGCTTTGGGGGCCCTCGGCGATGCTCGCGGTCATGACGGTGTCCGGTCCCGCCACCCGTTGGTCGCGCGCGGCGATGGAAGCCGCGAGCGGCCGCATCCTTAAGCTCACCAAGCCGTTCGCCGGCGAAAGGCACGCCTGACATGCTCGATGTGATCGAGGTCGAACGCCTAGCCGACCGGTTCCATCTTGCCGTGCGCGGAGCGGGGCACATCGTGGCGACGGCCACGGTCGGGCCCGAGTCGTTACCGCAATCGACCTATCTCACGGCGTGGAACATCGCCGGCCTGGTCCTCGATTGCGCCTCGACGGGCGAAGACCTCGAGGTCCATGCGCTGGCGGCGGTCATGCGCTGGATCAGGTCGGCGGGCGGTCCCTTTCTCTGGGCCGATGTGCCCCAGGGTGCGATCGACCCGTTCCGCTCACTGGGCTTCACGACCACGGATGCGGCCGACTGCCGTCCCGGCCATGTGCGGATGACCTGCCGGGCCGATGGCATCGCTGATCTCTCGGCGCCGGAGTCACCAGCGGACGCCGAGCTCCGTCACATCCGTCCGCTGCCGCGCCTCAGCCGCGCCGTCATGCATCAGGGTGTCGTGCATCTGAGTGGGCTCCTGCCCAACCGCGCCGATGTCTCCGTGCGCGAGCAGACACGCGAGGTGCTTGAGAAGATGGATGCCGTCATGGCGCTGGCCGGCACCGACCGCAGCCGGCTGATCTCGGCGACCGTCTATCTCGCGAGCCTGTCCGGCGTCGCGGAGATGAACGCAGCCTGGGAGGCGTGGCTGGCGCCGCATTGCGCGCCGGCCCGCTCCTGCGTCCAGGCGATCCCGGGATCCGCCGACTATGCCGTGGAGATCACCGCGATTGCCGCGGCGTGAATTGAGGTTTGTTGGGAAACGAGAGCTGGAGGCTGGCATGAGCAGGAGATTTTGCCCGCTGTTGGGGCGGCGGGCAGTCATGGGTAGTTCATTGGCGATGGCCGCAGTCGCCGCAAACCGCGCGATGGCGGACGCTTATCCCAGCAAGCCCATCACCCTGGTGGTGCCGTTCCCGGCCGGATCGGTCGCCGACTCGATCAGCCGGCAGTTCGCCCAGTATCTTTCCTCGTCGCTCAAGGTCTCCGTCGTCGTCGACAACAAGGCTGGCGCCGGCGGCATGCTGGGCGCCTCGGTGGTCGCGCGTGCCGCGCCCGACGGTTACACGCTGCTGACCACCACGAACACCACGCACTCGGCGGTCGAGGCGCTGTTCAAGTCGGTGCCCTACGATCCGATCAAGGACTTCACGCACCTCGCGCGATTGGCGCGCGTCGTCACCGTCGTCGTGGTCAAGGCCGACTCGCGACTGCGCACCATCCAGGATCTCGTGCGTATCGCCAAGGCGGAACCCGGCAAGATCGAGTACGGCCATGGCAATTCGAGCGGCCAGGTGATGGGCGAGACGCTGAAGAACGCCAACGGGCTCGACATCGTGCGCGTGAGCTATCGCGGCGTGCCGCAGGTGCTGAACGACCTGGTGAGCGGCCAGATCGCGCTGGCAGTCGTCGACCTGCCCTCGGCCCTGCCGCTGCTGCGCGCCGGCACGATCCGCGCGCTCGCTGTTTCGACCAATGTGCGCAGTAGCACGCTGCCGGAGGTGCCGACGCTCAACGAGACCGTGGTGCCCGGCTACGACCTGACGCCGTGGTTCGGTATTGCCGGTCCCGCCGGCCTGCCGGCTGCCGTCATCGATGCCTTGGGCAAGATGCTCACGGGTTTCGTCGAGCAGCCCGATGTCGCGAAGAGGTTCGCCGAGCTTTCCGTCGACATCGTCTGGGTGTCGCCCAAGGACATCGGCCCCTTCGTCGTCGAGGAACGACGCAAGTGGATGGGCGCCGTGAGCGCGGCCGGGATCCAGCCCGAGTAAGCCCGACAAGAGATGTCAGATCGTCGTACCCGGATCGGCGATCCGCTACCACGGATCGAGGATGGCCGCCTTCTGTCCGGTGGCGGGCGCTACACCGACGACCTCGTCCTCGACGGCATGTGTTTCGGCTACATGCTGCGGACGCCGCATGCCCATGCCCGCATCCGCTCGATCGACACGGAGGAAGCGCGCGAGGCACCGGGCGTGCTGGCGATCCTCACCGGCGCCGACCTGGCCAGCCTGGGCGCGGGCCAGCTGCCGTCGCCCGGCGGTTACCTCCGGCCTGGTGGGGAGCCGATGTATGTGCCGCAGACGCCGGTCATCGCGACGGACAAGGTGCGCTGGGTCGGAGACGGCGTCGCCTTCATCGTCGCGGAGACGGCGCTGCAGGCCCAGGACGCGGCCGAGCTGGTGTCGGTCGAGTACGAAATGCTGGAGCCAGTTGTCTCTCCGCAAGCCGCCAGCGCCACCGGCGCGCCGCTCGTATGGGACGATTGCCCCGACAATCTCTGCTTCACGGTCGAGGAGGGGGATGCGGCGGCGGTCGACGAGGCGTTCGCCGGTGCCGCCCACATCGTCCGCCGCACGTTCCCGATCAGCCGGGTCACCGCGGCCAGCATGGAGCCGCGCGGCGCGATCGGCGTCTACGAACCCGACGGCCAGCGCTACACCTTCTATTCCGGCATCCAGCGCGTGCATCTCTTCCGCCGGTACCTGGCCGAGTACATCCTGCAAGCGCGCGAGGCGCAGGTTCGCGTCGTCTCGCTGGACGTGGGCGGGAGCTTCGGCGTCAAGGGCGCGCTCTACCACGAGCAGGCATGCGTGCTGCTGGCGGCGCGGCTGGTCGGTCGGCCGGTCAAATGGATCGCGAGCCGCAGCGAGGCCTTCCTGGCGGATGCGCACGGGCGCGACAGCTTCTACGAGACCGCGCTCGCGCTGGACGAAACCGGCCGTTTCCTCGCGATGAAGGTGGAGGGGATCGCCGCCGTCGGCGCATGGCTGCAGCCGATGATGCCGGCCTTCGCCGGCAATTTCGGCGCGCTCGCCGGCGTCTATCGCACGCCCTCCATCCATCTTCGGATCTCGGGCTTCTTCACCAACACCAACCCGATCGGTCCCTATCGCGGCAACGGGCGGCCGGAAGCGTCCTTCATCGTCGAACGCCTGATTGATCTCGCCGCGGCGCAGCTCGGCATCGACCCGGCCGAGCTGCGCCGGCGGAACTACATCCAGCCGGACGAGATGCCGTTCCGGACGGGCCTCACCTTCACCTACGACAGCGGTGCCTTCGAGAAGAGCATGGACATGGCACTCTCGCTCGCCGACTACGCGCGCTTCGAGGAGAGGCGATCGGCGGCGAGGGCGCGCGGCCGGCGGCGCGGCATCGGCATCGGCAACGTGATCGAGCGGGCAGCACCCTCGGGCTACGAATCCGCCGAGCTGCGGCTCGACGGCGAGGGCGCGCTGACGGTCTTCATTGGCAGCGTCTCGCAGGGGCAGGGCCACGAGACGACATTCAAGCAGATCGCCAGCGATCGTCTCGGCCTCTCCATCGACAGGATCCGCTTCGTCCAGGGCGACACGGATCGCGTGTTCGACGGCGAGGGCACGGGCGGTTCGCGCTCGGCGGCACTGGGTGGCTCGGCGCTGCTCGTCGCTGTCGACGCGCTCGTGGCCAAGGCGCGGCCGATCGGGGCCCGGCTGCTGCAGCTCGACCCCGCGCTGGTGCGGTTCCGCGACGGGCGCGTCGAGACCGAGGACGGCAGCCGCGGCATCTCCCTGGAAGAGATCGCGCGGGTTGCCGCCATCGCCGACGACGCGGAGACGGCCTCCCTGCTGGTGACGCGCGCACGCTACCGCTCGCAGGCGCCGACCTTCCCCAACAGCTGCCATGTCTGCGAGGTCGAGATCGACGACGACACCGGGCAGCTGTCCATCGTGCGCTACGTCGCCGTCGACGACGTCGGCACGGTCATCAACCCATTGCTGGCGGAGGGCCAGATGCACGGCGGCATCGCGCAGGGCGTCGGCCAGGTCATGATGGAGCGCATCCATTTCGACGAGAGCGGCCAGCTGCAGACCGGCTCATTCATGGATTACGCCATGCCGCGGGCCAGTGACATGTGCTCCATGGAAACGGAAGGAAACGCCCAGCCCACCGCCACCAACCCGCTCGGCGCCAAGGGCGCCGGCGAGGGCGGCTGCGTCGGTGCGGTGGCGGCCGTCTCCAACGCCGTGGCAAACGCGCTTTCCGACCTCGGGATCGATCACATCGACATGCCGATCACGCCGGAATCTCTCTGGAAACGGATCAGAGAGCAGGGATGAGGGCCTCACATGCAAGCTCGCCTCTTTCAGCTGGACGCTTTCACTTCGCGCCGATTCGCGGGCAATCCCGCCGCTGTGATGCTCCTGGAGAGCTTCCCGGACGACGACACGTTGCGGGCACTAGCCGCCGAGAACAACCTCGCCGAAACCGCCTTCCTCGTTTCCGATGGCACCGACTTCCGGATCCGCTGGTTCACGCCGACGGTGGAGGTGCCGTTGTGCGGTCACGCCACTCTGGCAAGCGCTGCTGTCGTGCTGGAGCGTCTGGCGCTCGATCGGCGGGAGGTCGTGTTCCATTCGGCGAGCGGTCCGCTCATTGTGGGCCGGTCAGAGAACGGGTATGTCATGAACTTTCCCGTACGGCGGTGCTCGCCGGTCGAGCCGCCCCACGGCCTCGCCGCTGCCCTCAGGACCTCATACGAGGAAACGCTCTGGGACGGCTTCAACATCCTGGTCCGGCTCACCAGCGCGGCGGATGTGCGCAGCGTGTCGCCTGACCTGGCTGCCATCGCCCAGATGCCTTGCGCGGGTGTCGTCGTCACGGCGCCAGGAGAGGGCAGGCATGATTGCGTCAGCCGCTATTTCGCGCCCGCCAAGGGCATCCCTGAGGATCCGGTGACGGGCGGCGCACATTGCGCGTTGACTCCCTATTGGACCGAACGTCTCGGCAAGAGCGAACTCCGTGCCTTCCAGGCGTCGGCGCGCGGCGGCGAGCTACGCTGTCGGCTCCGCGGCGATCGGGTCGAGCTTGAAGGATCGTGCGTCTTCTATCTCGAAGGCGTGGCGCAATGGTGAAGGCAGGAGTACCGAGATGGATGTCAAGGGTGAGTACAGAATCGCGGCCCCTCGCGAGAAGGTGTTCTCGGCGCTGAATGACGCTGTCGTCCTGCACGCTTGCATCCCGGGCTGCGAATCTTTGGAACAGCTGTCAGATACGGAAATGAAGGCAAAGGTCCGGCTTCGCATCGGGCCTGTAAGTGCGGCCTTCAGCGGCAACGTGATCCTATCGGATATCGACCCGCCCAACGGCTACAAGATCACAGGTGAAGGCCAGGGTGGTGTCGCGGGCTTCGCCAAGGGCGGCGCTGTGGTGACGCTTACCGAGGAAGGAGGGGAAACAATTCTCAAATATGAAGTGGCTGCCCAGGTCGGAGGCAAGATTGCCCAAGTAGGCGCCCGCCTTATCACGGCAACGGCGAACAGGCTCGCGGCCCAATTCTTTGGAAAGTTTGCAGACATCGTCGGAATTCCAAGCTCTGCGGAGACCGACTGAAGCAGGCCCTGCTCCTGATCGAGGAAGCATCGGCCCATGCCGTCTTTTCCTCGCTCGAGGACGGCCTCGGCGTGCTGCGCCAGTTCGTGAAGTCAGGAACGCCGTACATTCTGCTGTCGTCGCACAAGAACCCCGAGAGACGCTCCGACGTCGATATCGAATCGGGCGACTTCTGCGAGATCGACGTGTTCATCGCGCCGTTCAGCCTGCCGCCGGCGATCCTCTGCCTGGAGGACCGTTGGGACGAGGACCTGTATCTCTGGTCGCGCGAGCCGATCGAGGAAGCCATCGGCGTCTGCGAAACTTAGAGCCGCGCTGGCGGGCCGACCGGCGGCGGGTTAGCCTCGGCACGATATGCGTGGTGCGTGCCAGGGAGAGCCGAATGCCGACGATCGACGTCCAGGTCCATTGCTACGAACGCAACCATCCCGGCCGGCCGTGGCATGCGGTGCTCGCCGGACCGCCCGAGGTGACGGGCGCCGACATGGTCAAGGCGATGGACGAGGTCGGCGTCGACGGCGGGCTGCTGGTCTCGGTCTATACGATGTACAAATGGGACGCGAGCTACGCGATCGGCGTGCAGAAGCAGTTCCCCAGCCGCTTCGCCCTGATCAAGCCCGTCGATTCCAACGACCTCAAGGTCGGCGAGACGATCGAGGAATGGGCGAAGATGGACGGCACCGTAGCCGTGCGCATCATGTTCACGCCCGAAGTCTCGACCGATCCGGCGCATCCCGGCATCAACAAGGTGCTGGCGACGGCCGCCAAGTGCGACCTGCCGGTCAACCTGATGGCGCGCGGCCGGCTCGAGCAGGTGGCCGAACTCGCCAAGCGCAACCCCGATACGACGCTGGTGATCGACCATCTCGGGCTCGAGCAGCCGATGAAGCCGCCGGCGCCCAAGGAGCCGTGGGTCGAGCTGCCCAAGCTTCTGGCGCTGGCGGCGCACAAGAACATCGTCGTCAAGATCAGCGGCGCCTGCACGCTGAGCCACGAGCCGTTCCCCTACAAGGACATCCGCAAGCCGGTCGATCAGATCCTGAACACGTTCGGCCTGGATCGCTGCATGTGGGGCACCGACTGGACGCGCGCGGTGAACCTGTTGACCTTCAAGGAAGGCGTCGATGCGTTCCGTGCCAGGGACTGGCTGTCCGACGGCGACCGCGCCACGCTGATGGGCGGCAGTTTGAGCAAGATCTACGGCTGGGCCCCGAAGAAGGGCTGAACCAACAATGTCCAAACGACAGACAATTGGGAGGAAATCAGGATGCTCAGAAGGAGTTTCATCGGGGGCCTTGTAGCGGCTCCGGCGGTTGCGTCGGCCCAAAATACGTCAGGGGGCGACTGGCCAAACAAGCAGATCCGAATCGTCATTCCCTATCCGCCGGGCGGTCCGTCGGACATCACGACGCGCCTGGTGCTGGAGCGCGCCGGCGCGCTGCTGGGGCAGAGCGTGCTGTTCGACAACAGGGCCGGCGCCAGCGGCGCGATCGGCGCGGAGCACGTCAAGAATTCGCCGGCCGACGGCTATACCTTTCTGACCACGACCACGGCCATGGTCTGCATCACGCAGCATCTGCAGCCGTTGCCGTATGATCCGGGCAAGGACTTCGTGGCCGTCGCGCGCGTGGCGACGTCGTGGATCGGCATGGGCATCAACCCCCAGGTGCCGGCCAACAACCTCCAGGAGTTCATCGCCTACGCCAAGGCCAATCCCGGCAAGATCAACTTCGGCTCGGCCGGGCTTGCCACCATCACCCAGCTCTACGGCGAGATGTTCAACATCGAAGCCGGCGTGAAGATGGTCCATGTGCCCTACAAGGGCAGCGCGCCGGCGACGCAGGACCTGCTCTCCGGCCAGATCCAGGTGCAGTTCGATCCGACGACCTTGCCGCACATCGCCGCCGGCCGCCTGAAATGCTTTGCGATCCTGGGCGAGAAGCGCTGGCCCGGGAAGCCCGACATACCGACGCTCAAGGAGCAGGGGCTGGGCAAGATCGGCGGCGACGCCTGGTACGGCATCCTTGCCGCCAAGGGCACGCCGCAGGTCGCGATCGACAAGCTCGCCAAGGCGATCGGCGAGGCTTCCAAGGATCCGGCCGTCAACGAGAAGCTGGTGACCAGCGGCAACTACGCGAGCTTCCAGGACCAGGCGACGTTCGGCGCCACCATCGAACGCGAACGCGCCTCGTTCGGCGAGATCATCAAGAAGGCCGACATCAAGGTCTGATCATGCATGAGGTCGGGATCGTCGAACCGGAGCATGCTTGTTTGGACGGTGTGGCGCATAGAGGCCGCCGTTGGTGGCAGATTCGCGGAAGCTTCGAACGACTTCGAAAAAGCGGTCCTGTTCCGGATCATCCACCAGTGCATTGAGCACGAAGCCAGCTTCGTCGGGGGACGCGCTTCCCCCGGCGTGCCCGCTGCGCTCAACCCAGAAGCTCGCAAAGGTTTGCGAGGGACGGCAGGAGTTGGACACGCTGATCGCGTATTGGTGCAGCCAGGCGTACCCCTGCATCAGAGGTGGTATCGTGTGCGCTTCGTTCTTGTCGCGCTTCCAGTTGTCGGAAACGCAGGAGTGGAAGATCAGTTCGACCTGCCCTGCGTACTCGATCCAGAGCTCGGGGAACGCCCAGTCGAGGCAGATCAGGAAGCCGCAGCGCACCCCTTCGATGTCTACGATGAGCTGCCTCTCGCCCGGCGCGAAGGCGCGAAGGTCGTTTATCGAGCAGCGACGCTTGTCGTATTGCCCCGCGATCGCGCCGTGCCGGTCAAAGACGAGCAGGGAGTTCGTCGGTCGTGCCTGCACGCTGGCCCGGTGGACCGAACCCGTCACGACCCAGATGCCCTTCGCGCGCGCTTCGTCACGTATGGCGTCGATTGCCGCATCGACAGCGGACCACGCGAAGCCTTCCCAATTCGGCCATGATGCGGGGCCGTAACCGGAAAGAGCGCACTCGGGGAAGTGCGCCACGTCGGCACCAGCCGCAGCTGCCTGCTGGATGAGGTCCAAGATTTGCCGGACATTGCGATCGATGTCGTGCTCGACCGGAAGCTGACAGGTTGCCACCTTGAGACGGCAAGGCGCGCCGGTTGCCGACGGCGGTGTGTCGTACGTGTAAGCACCCTTCCACTTTGCCAATTGTCGCCTCCTGGGTTCGTTGGTTGACCCAGACCGGCTTGATCGTGCTCGACGTGAGGCGAGTTGTCGTTGGGGAATTCTTGAAGCGGCCGCTCGCAATCACTGTGCAGAGACACTAGTCGAGCACGACACCTGATTGCTTGGCGATCGGCTGCCACTTGGCGATCTCGACGCGCAGGAATGCAGCGGCGTCGCTTGCCGTCCCACCGCGACCATCGACGCCCGCTTCGGCGAAGCGGTCTCGCACGGCCGCGTCGCGCACAGCTGCGTTGAGCGCGGCGTTCGCGGCGTCGATGGTGGTGGCCGCGGTCGCGGCCGGTGCGAGCAGCATCGTCCAGCTCAGGATCTCGAAGTCGGGCAGGCCGGCTTCGCGGACCGACGGCACGTCGGGCAGGACCGCGGCGCGCGTCGGCGCGGTGACGGCCAGCGCGCGCACGCTGCCTGACTGAACCTGGCTCAGCGCCGTCGGGATGTTGTCGAACAGCACATGCACGCGGCCGGCCAAAAGGTCCTGCAGCGCCGGGCTGCTGCCGCGGTAGGGCACGTGCATCAGCTCGGCGCCCGTCAGCGTGTTGAACCAGACGCCGGCGAGATGCCCGAGCGAGCCGCTGCCCGGCGAGCCGAAATTGTAGACCCCGGGCTCTCGCCGCGCCTTGTCGGCGAGCCCGGTGAGCGTCGTGGCGACGGAGGGATGCACGAACACGGCAAGCGGTGTCGTGCCGACGATGGCGATCGGCGCGAAGTCGGCGTCGGGGCGATAAGGCGGCTGGCGCATCAGCGCCGGGCCGATGGCATGCGTGGAGACCGTGCCGATGCCGAGCGTAAAACCGTCCTTCGCCTTGGCGACGGCATCGCTGCCCAGCATGCCGGCGGCGCCAGCCTTGTTGTCGACCACGACCTGTTGGCCCAAGGCCTGGCTCATCGGCGGCGCCACGAGCCGCGCCACGAGATCGGTGGTGCCCCCCGCCGCGAAGGGCACGACGAGCTTGACCGGACGCGTCGGCCATTTGTCCTGTGCCCTCGTGGCGAACGGCAGGAGGGCAGTGGCGGCAACGAGCGAGCGGCGTCTCATGTCGGCACCAGCGGCTGGCCGAGCAACGACCAGTAGGGCAGCACCAGCAGGGCGACGGCGATGGTCAGCACCAGCATGCCCAGCCCCAGCCGCCGCACGTCGGCGCTCGGGAAGTAGCCGGCCTCGTAAGCCAGCAGGTTGGCCGCGGTCTGCACCGGATAGAGGATGATCGCATCGACGGCGATGGTGACGATCAGGCCGCAGACCAGCGGGTTGAGATGCGCCGCCTGGGCGATGGTGACGGCGATCGGGATCAGGAGCGCCATGCAGGCGGCAAGGTTGGTGATGGCGAGATGGACCAGCGCGACCGCGATCACCAGCAGCGCGACGATAGCCATCGGCGCGACGGAGACCGCGGTGAGGCGGTCGACGAACAGGGCACCCAGCCACGAGGCCGCGCCCGTGTCGATCATGCTGCGCGCCAGCGACATCGAGGCGCCGACGGTCAGGATCAGGCCCCACGACAGCTTGCTCTCGAACTGCTTCCAGGTAAGGGACCCGATGCGCGGCGCCAGCAGCACGATCGCTGCCATCAGGGCCGGGATCGCCGGCGACAGGTGATGCCAGGCGTCGGTGAGCCAGAGCAGCGCGGTGCCGGCGAGGATGGCGAGTGTCTTGATCTCGGCCGTCGACAGCGGCTCGGCGCTGGCCTCGACGGTGCATGGCCCGCCGCTCTCGAACGGGCCGACCATCATGCGCAGCCAGATGCCGCCCAGGAAGATCAGCGCGTAGTAGGGCACCGCCATCAAGGCGAACCAGCCGAGCCAGGAGAAGCCGCCCAAAAGAGTCGCTGCGGCGATCGAGGCGATGCCGCCGGTCAGCAGCGCCGACGAGGCGAGTGGGTTCAGCATGCCCAACGCCAGCATCAGCGCGCGGCCGACGCGGCCGGACTTGCCGACGCCCATGCTGTCGAGCGCCTCGCGATAGGCCGGAATGAGGATGGCGTTGCGGGTGATCGCCGAGGGTACGAGTAAGGCGAGCGCCGGAAGCGACACGATCATCTGTACGTAGAGCCGCGTGGGATTGCCCCGGGCGCTTCGCGCCAGGAAACGCGCTGCACGCTGGGCAAGCCCGCTTGCCTCGACGGCGGTCCCGATTGCCGCGACACCGACCAGGAAGAAGGTCACTTCCGAGGTGAAGCCCTGCAGCGCGTCGGGCAGGCGCATGCCGGGATTGATCGCCAGCAGCACGACGACCAGCAGCGCCGTGACGCCGAGCGGCACGGCTTCGGTGATCCACAGGATCGTGCCGGCGATGGTGACGGCAAGCGCGGCCTGGCTTGCCTCGTGGAGGCCGGTCACCGGCGGCACGAGCCGTGCTGCGGCGTAGGCTGCGAGCGCGATCGCCAGCCATAGCTCCTTCTTCATCGCACCGGACTCGCCAGCTGGAAGAGGCAGTCGCCGCGCCGCGCCCAGCCGGGAAAGCGTCGGCACAGCACCATGCCGGCGGCCTCGAAGGCCACGACCTGCTGCGGCCGCCACGGCGTGCCCGGGAAGTGCAGGGCGCCCGCCGGCTGACCCGCGGCGACGTCCTCTTCGAGCCTGGCATAGGGCTCGAACAGGCCGTCTTCGAGGCAGTAGACGTAGTTCGCGGCGCCTTCGACGGAGAAGGCGCGCATGCCGCGCACCGGTGGTGTCGCCGGATCGCTCGGCAGAAGGCCGATCGATGCCAGCGCGCGACGCACGCCGCGTTCGGCCATCGCCACCAGCTCATGCGAGACCGTGCCGCCGCCGCCCAGCTCGGCATTCAGATAGACGACGTTCTGGCGCTCCGCCGCCGCCGAGAGGGTGCGCGGCTCGCCCTGCAACGGCCTGACCAGGCCGCCATAGGGCGCACCGAACGCCGCGATCAGCGCCTCGGTCGCGGCCCGCCGCTGGGCGTCCTCGGGACGACGCGCATGGGCGTGGGCGACATATTCCAGCGAGCTGCCGCCGGAATGCAGGTCGAGGCAATACTGGCAGCGCGCCAGAAGCACGCTTTCGATGTAATGGGCGATCATCTCCGTCGGCGTGCCGTTGGCGTTGCCCGGGAAGCAGCGGTTGAGATTGCCGTCGTCGATCGGCGAGACTCGGCGGCCGGCCATCACCGCGGGATAGTTCGCGGCCGGGAGCACGATCAGCCGTCCCCGCAGCCGCGACGGATCGAGCGACCGCACGATCTTCATCAGCGCGATCTGGCCCTCGTACTCGTCGCCGTGATTGCCGGCGACCAGCAGGACGGAAGGATCGTTGCCGTTGGCGGCCACGGTGATCGGCACCGGGATCCAGCCATAGGCCGAGTCGTGGGTGGAATGCGGCACCTTCAGGAAGCCGTGCTGCACACCCGTTCCGTCGAGATCGATGGTGGCGGCGATGCGGGTCATGCCGCGGCCTTTGCGCGTGCCCAGTCGAGCCACGGGAAGAGGGCCAGAAGATCGGCGGTCTCGACCGTGGCGCCGGCCCACAGGCGCAGGCCGGCCGGCGCGTGACGATAGGCGTCGATGTCGAAGGCGACCTGTTCGGCTTCGAGCAGGGCCGCGAGCTTTTTGGGCGCCACCGTCGCATCGACCACTTTCAGGCAGACCGAGGTGCAGGAGCGTTCGGCCTTGTTTGCGGCGAGGAAGTCCACCCAGGGCGAGCGCATCACCCAGGCCTCGATGGCGGCGAGGTTGGCCTCGGCGCGGGCGATCAGCGTCGGCAATCCGCCGATGCCCTCGGCCCATCTCAACGCATCGAGATGATCCTCGACCGCCAGCAGCGACGGCGTGTTGATGGTCTCGCCCTTGAAGATGCCTTCGCTCAGCCGGCCGTTCTGCGTCAGGCGGAAGATTTTGGGGACGGGCCATGCCGGGCGGTGGCTTTCCAGGCGCTGCACGGCGCGGGGGCTGAGCGCGATCATGCCGTGCTGGGCCTCGCCGCCCAGCGCCTTCTGCCACGACCAGGTGGTGACATCGAGCTTGCGCCACGGCAGCGCCATCGCGAAGGCGGCGGAGGTGGCGTCGCAGACGGTGAGACCCCTGCGGTCGTCCGCGATCCAGCCCGCATCGGCGACACGCACGCCCGACGTCGTGCCGTTCCAGGCGAACACGATGTCGCGCTCGGGAGAGACCTGCGACAGGTCCGGGAGGCTGCCGTATGGCGCCTCGAACAGGCGCACGTCGGTAAGCCTGAGCTCCGCGGAGATGTCGTTGGCCCAGGTCTCGCCGAAACTCTCCCAGGCCAGCACGTCGACGCCGAGCGGCCCGAGCAGGGACCACAGCGCCAGTTCGACCGCGCCGGTGTCGGAGGCGGGCACGATGCCGACGCGGTAGTCGGCGGGGATGCCGAGCAGGGCGCGCGAGCGCTCGATCACCTCGGCGAGCTTGGCCTTGCCGGCGGGCGAGCGGTGCGAGCGGCCGAGGGCTGCGTCGGAGAGGCCTTGCAACGACCAGCCCGGCCGCTTGGCGCAGGGGCCGGAGGAGAAGCAGCCGTTGGCCGGCCGGATCCTTGGTTTTTCGACAATCATCCCCGCACAGATGCCGAAGTTTGGAGGCCCGTGACAAACGATCTAATGTCACTCGATCTGTGAGGAAAAATCACAAGCCATGGCCAGACGCCGATTGCCGCCCCTGAAGGCGCTGCCGGCCTTCGAGGAGGCGGCGCGCCACCTGAGCTTCAGTGGCGCCGCGCGCGAGCTCAATCTCACGCACGGCGCCATCAGCCGGCAGATGCAGTCGCTCGAGATGCATCTCGGCGTGCGCCTGTTCCGTCGCCTCAACCGACGCGTCGAGCTCACCGATGCGGGGGTGGCGTTCCTGCCGGCGGTGCGGACCGCGCTCGATGTCGTCGAGGCGAGCGCGACGCGCTTGTCGGCGGCGGCTCGCCAGGGGCCGTTGGTCGTGTCCTGCCTGCCGACCTTCATGATGCGCTGGCTGATTCCCCGGCTGTACGACTTCAACGCCCGCCATCCGGCGATCGACGTGCGGCTGTCGGCATCGTCGGCGCCGGTCGATTTCGCCCGCGAGGGCGTCGACGTCGCGATTCGCATCGGCGCCGGGCCGTGGCCCGACGGCATCGAGGCGCATGCCTTCATGAATGAGGAGATCGGACCGGTGTGCAGCCCGGCTCTGGCGCAACGCGGCAAGCTGCGCCGCCCCGCCGATCTTGCGCGGCACAAGCTGCTGCATACGGAGACGCGCGCCGATGCCTGGGTGGATTGGCTGGCGCGAGCCAAGACCGCGGGCGTCGATGCCGCGAAGGGCCAGCGCTTCGAGCATTTCTACTTTTTGCTGGAGGCCGCTGTCGCAGGCCTCGGCGTGGCGGTGGCACCCAAGCCGCTGGTCATGGAGGACCTCAAGCTCGGCCGCCTGGTCGCCCCGTTCGGCTTCGTGAAGAGCGGCCGGCAGTATTGCCTGCTCTATCCGGCCGAACTCGCGGCCATTCCCAAGGTGCGCACGTTCCGCTCTTGGATCGACAAGTCCCGGTAGTGGAAAAATTGTGTGGCAGCGACCTTGCGCGGCGCGACGACGATGCGTTGGCTAGAGCGTGGTGAGTTCAAGTTGATTCCGTCGTCCCGACCGGAGCCGAGCGCAGCGCTGCGCTCGGCTCCGGTCGGGACGACGAGTCGAGCTAAAGTCATCACGCGCTAGGCTGCGATACCCCGCAGATACGCCTCGGCTCCGGCGCGGTCCGACGCCGCTGCGGCAAAGCCGACATAGCCATCGGGGCGAACCAGGATGAGATCGCGCGGATCGGCCCTCTTGGACGACGGGGCGACCTCGATGAGCCTCGGGAACTTCGCGACGAGATCGGCCGCCACGTCGGCCGGACCGATGACGGTGAAGCGCGCCTTGCCAGTATCCCCGGGCAGCGGCTCGGGCCAGCGATGGCCGGGCTTGGTGCCGTGCGCGTGCTGCGCTCCGGCAACGGAGAGGGGGCTGTCCGGATAGGCGATGTTGGTTTCGGACATCGTGTCCATCATGCCGTGCGCGACCTGAGGGAAGCCCATCGCGAACTTCACGAAGGTGTTGCGCAAGGTCTGAAGCACGGGATTGCGCATGATCGCCGCCTCGGTCAGCCGGCCGGCGTTGCGCAGCACCATCTCGCCGACCGCGCCGCGCTCGACCGAGTAGCTGTCGAGCAGGGAGGGCTTGGCGGCACCCGTGATCACCAGGTTCAGCTTCCAGGCGAGGTTGAAGACATCCTGCATGCCGGTATTCATGCCCTGGCCACCGGCCGGGCTGTGGATGTGGGCGGCATCGCCGGCCAGGAAGATGCGGCCGCGGCTGTAGTCCTTGACCTTGCGCTCATTGATGCGAAACGCCGCCAGCCAGATCGGATCGCTGAGCTCGAGGTCCGGATTGCCGCGATGGGCGACCATGGCCTGGATCTCTTCCAACGTCGGATCGGGATGATGGCCGCTCCCGGTTGCCGGGCCGAGATCGGCGATGACGCGCCAGCGTCCCGGCGTGATGGGGAAGAAGGCAAGGATGCCGTCGCGATGCCAGAAGATGTGCAGATGGTCCTGCGGCTCCAGCCCGGCGATGTGGATGTCGGCGAGGTACCAGTCGCTGTCCTGGGTGCTGCCCTCGAAAGTGAAGCCGAGGCCATGGCGGGTCGTCGAATGGGCGCCGTCGCAGCCGATCAGCCAGTCGGCCTGCACGGTCTCGCTGCTGCCGTCGGCCTTGCGCAGGATGGCCTCGATGCCCGCGCCCTTCTCGGTGAAGCTCTCCATCGACACGCTGCGCTCGACCTTGATGCCGCGCCTAGCCAGGCACTCCTCGAGCACGCGCTCGGTCTCGCTCTGGGCGATCATCAGGGCGTAGTTGTAGATCGAATCGATGCCGTCCATGTTGACGCGGGCCACGACCGCCTTGCCGTCGGAGAGTTGCGCGCCGTGGCACTGCAGGCCGGCCTCGAGGAAGGGCTCGACGTAACCGCCGTGGTTGAGCAGCTCGAGCGTGCGGCTCCACAGCACCAGGGCCTTCGATTTGTCGGTGCGCTCGGCCATCTTGTCGACGATGCGCACGGGGATGCCGAAGCGCGCCAGCTCGTTGGCCATGGTCAGGCCGACCGGCCCTGCGCCGGAGATCAGCACGCTCGCCATTGCCTTGCCCCTTGTCTTTAGAGTGCCTTCAGCGCCTCCAGCACCGCGTCGACGTGGCCCGGCACCTTCACCTTGTGCCAGACCTTGGCCACCGTGCCGGTCTTGTCGATCAGGAAGGTGGCGCGCTCGATGCCCATGTACTTGCGGCCATAGAGGCTCTTCTCGACCCAGGTGCCGTACTTCTCGC
>JACPOB010000156.1 GCA_016185145.1 Rhodospirillales bacterium
GGCTCGCTCATGAGTCATGAGCGAGCCGGAGGCTCGCGGTCCGGAAGACCATGATGCGCCGCCCATCAGGCCTAGCCGCAGAGCGTCAGGATGGTGTCGGCGAGCTGGTCCACGGTGCGGACTTCGGCGATGAGATTGATGGGGAGGGAGACGTCGAACCGGTCCTCGAGCGCCATGAGCATGTCCATGAGCGTGAGGGAATCGATGGTCGAGCCATCGGAGATGACCGTCGCGCCCGTGATCGGTCTGTCGCCGACCTGGTAGGGCAGAAGCTGATGGCGGATCTCGCGCATCACGTCCAACTGCAGGGACACGCGCTCCGCATTGCTGGCAATCAGGTCAACCGTACTTTGCAAATCACTCTCCGCCGAATGACGCTGATGACATCAGACAACAATGGAGAGTCAGAGGGAAATAACGTTTGGTTACCAAACGTTGCGAACGAGAGATGCCTGATGAGGCCCGCTGTCATCCCGAGCGTAGCGAGGGACCTTTCCTGCGACCCAACGCTACTACTACTCCGCCGCGAGCGGCGTCGGCGCGAGCCAGCGATCGAAATCGCGCAGGGCGCGTGCACTAAGCGCCTGCTTGCGCTCCTTGCCGCGCAGGGTGCCTTCGATGGGCGGGAACAGGCCGAAGTTGACGTTCATCGGCTGGAAGGTCGTGGCGTCTGCGCCGCCGGTGATGTGGCCGAGCAGGGCGCCCATCGCCGTCGTTGCAGGCGGTGCGGCCGGCACGAGGCCGAGCCGCTCGGCGGCCGCGAACCGGCCGGTCATCAGTCCGACGGCAGCGCTTTCGACATAGCCTTCGCAGCCCGTGATCTGGCCGGCGAAGCGCAGCCGCGGCATGGCCTTCAGCCTCAGAGTGGCGTCGAGCAGCCGCGGGCTGTTGAGGAAGGTGTTGCGATGGAGCCCGCCCAGGCGTGCGAACTCGGCGTTTTGCAGGCCGGGGATGGTGCGGAACAGCCGCGTCTGCTCGCCGTGCTTGAGCTTGGTCTGGAAGCCCACGATGTTCCACAGCGTGCCGAGCGCATTGTCCTGGCGAAGCTGCACGACGGCCCACGGCCGCCGCCCGGTGCGCGGATCGCGCAGGCCCACGGGCTTCATCGGCCCCCAGCGCAGCGTGTCCGGCCCGCGCGCTGCCATCACCTCGATCGGCAGGCATCCGTCGAAGTAGGGCGTGCTCGCCTCCCACTCCTTGAACTCGGTCTTCTCGGCGGCCAGAAGCGCCGCGATGAAGGCTTCGTACTCTTCCTTGTTCAGCGGGCAGTTGAGGTAGTCGGCGCCGTCGCCGGCCGGCCCGCCCTTGTCGTAGCGCGATTGCTTCCAGGCGATCGATCGGTCGATGCTGTCGAAATGCACGATCGGCGCGATGGCGTCGAAGAAGGCGAGCGAATCCTCGCCGCTCTGCGTGCGGATCGCCTCCGCCAATGCCGGCGAGGTGAGGGGACCGGTGGCGACGATCACGCTGTCCCAGTCGGCGGGCGGCAGGCCCATCACCTCTTCGCGCCTGAGCTCGACCAGCGGATGGCCGAGCAGCGCGTCCTGCACCGCGGCCGAGAAGCCATGGCGATCGACGGCGAGCGCGCCGCCGGCCGGCAGCTTGTGGGCATCGGCCGCGCGCATGATCAGCGAGCCGGCGCGGCGCATCTCCTCGTGCAGCAGGCCGACCGCGTTGTTGGCGGCATCGTCGGAGCGGAAGGAGTTGGAGCAGACCAGCTCGGCCAGGCTGTCGGTGAGATGCGCCTCGGTGCCGCGCACCGGCCGCATCTCGTGCAGCACCACGGGCAGGCCGGCCGACGCGATCTGCCACGCGGCCTCCGAGCCGGCGAGCCCGCCCCCTACGATATGTATTGGCTTGGTGCTTGACGTCATCCCGTTCGACCTGAAACTTTCTATCGTGACAGGTAATAGATGGGGGAGCCCACGATGGCCATCAAGTTTCACAATCCGAAGTCGGTGTCGCTGGCCGGCAACTACAGCCTCGGGGCCGAGGTGCCGCAGGGCGCACGTTTATTCTACGTCTCGGGCCAGGTCGGCGTCGATTCCAAGGGCAAGCTGCAGGCCGGCATCGAAAAGCAGGTCGACCAGGTCTGGAAGAACATCGTGCAGGTGCTGAAGAGCGCCGGCATGGGCCTGTCCGACATCGTCAAGGTCAACGTCTTCCTGACCGACAGCCGCTTCATCGTCCCCTATCGCGCGACCCGCGATCGCTATTTTCCCAAGGCGCCGTTTCCCGCCTCGACTCTGCTGATCGTGCAGGGCCTGGCCGATCCCGGCATGCTGGTTGAAGTCGAGGTCGTGGCCGCCAAGTAGGGCAAAGACGTCGTTGCGATCGGGACATTGGAAAAGCGACTGACCTATCGGCAGCTGCTGCGACTGGACGGGATGCTGCAGCTGGTCCTGGCGACGTGCCTGTCGCGCCTGGCCAGCCGCATGTTCGCGCTGGTCATCGTTCTCTACGTCCTGCAGCGCTTCGATTCGCCGGTGCTCGCCGGGTGGGTCGTCTTCGCCGCGATGGCGCCCGGCCTGGTGATCAGTCCGTTGGCCGGGGCGCTGCTCGATCGGATGGGGGCGGCCAAGGCGATCGCCATCGATATGGCGGCGAGCGCGGCCCTGCTGCTCGGTCTCGCCGTCGCCGACATGGCGGGCGTCGTCACCGCGCCGCTGCTGCTGGGGTTTGCCGCGACCTTGTCGTTGACTGCGCCGCTCGGCACCGCGGGCATTCGCGTGCTGATCCCGCGCCTCGTGCCGAACGACGCCCTGGATCGCGCCAATGCCCTCGATACGAGCAGCTATGCGCTGATCAGCGTCAGCGGTCCCGCCGTCGCCGGCGTGCTGTTCGGCTTCGCGGGCTCGCAGGCGACGCTGCTTGTGATCGTGCTCCTCTACATCGCGGCTGCGATCAGCCTCGTGCCGCTGGTGCGCCGCACGTCGACCGGCCATGCCGGACCATCGGGCTCGCTGGTGCGCGGCGCATGGGCGGGCGTTCTTTATGTTCTGCGCAACGCTTCCCTGCGAAGCCTCGCCATCTCCTACGCGCTGTTCCAAGTGAGCTGGGGCATCCTCATTGTCGTCGTTCCGGTCGTGGTGGTGAGGGAACTCGGCGCCGGCGCAGTCGCCGACTCCGTGGTCGGTGCGCTGTGGGCGGCCGCCGGCCTGGCCGGCGGACTCGGCGCGCTCTATGCCGGACATCTCAGCACGGTCGGCCGCGAACGGCAGTTCATCGCGATCGGCACGCTCGCCACGGCCGCGGCGCTCTGGCCGGTGAGCGCGAGCTTCGGCCTCGTGGGCCTTGCGATCGGTCTTGTCCTCGTCGGCCTCCTCGAAGGCCCGATCGATGTCGGCGTGCTGTCGCTGCGGCAACGTCGCACCGATCCGGACTGGCTGGGCCGCGTGCTCGCCATTTCGATGAGCTTCAACATGTCCGGCCTGCCGTTGGGCTCGGCCATCGGCGGCATCGTCGTGGTGCACTCCGCGGCGCTGGCCTTCGCCCTCGCGGCGTTGGCGTCGGTCCTGGCCGCCGCCGCCGCCTACTTCCTCGTGCCGGCGGCTTCGGATGCAGGGCCTTGCCAATCCCGGCATGCTGGTCGAGGTTGAGGTGGTTGCTGCGAAATAGGGATGAATGCCATGCGAAGGATCGCCTGCTGCCTGATCGCAACCCTTGCCGTGTCAAACGTCGCATACGCGGCCGACGAACTGGTGCCGGCGCCCAAGGGTGCGCCGCTGCTGCTGGAGGTCGATGCCGACGGCGTGCAGATCTACGCTTGCGAAGCCAAGGATCAGGGCTTCGCCTGGGTGTTCAAGGCGCCCGAGGCCAACCTGTTCGACAAGCAGGGCCGCCAGATCGGCACTCACTTCGCGGGACCTTCCTGGAAGTTCGCCGATGGCAGCGTGGTCGGTGAAGTCGCCGCGCGCGCCGACGCGCCGGCACGCGGCGCCATTCCCTGGCTGCTGCTCAAGCCCAAGAGCCACGAAGGCGCTGGTGTGGCGGCGAACACCGCCTTCATCCGTCGCATCGACACCAGGGGCGGAGCGGCTCCCACAGCGGGCTGCGATGCCGCGCACAAGGGCGAGCAGGCGCGCATTCGCTACTCCGCGCTCTATCAGTTCCTTGGCGCCGCCAAGTAACGGCGTTGACATCATTTATGCTCATAAATAGCATAATCATATAATGCTCATTTCGAGCAAAAAGGTACGCGTTCGTCATGTCGGATTGCCTCAAGGTCGCGCTCGCCCAGCTCAATCCCAAGGTGGGCGATGTTGCCGGCAACCTCGCCAAGGTGCGGGCCGCACGCGCCGAAGCGGCAAGGCAGGGCGCCGACCTGATGCTGACGGCCGAGCTGGTCCTCGCGGGATACTTCCCCGAGGACCTCGTGCTGAAGCCCGCGTTCGTGAAGCGCTGCCACGAGGCGGTCGAGGAGCTGCGCGCCGATACTAGGGACGGCGGGCCGGCGCTGTTCGTCGCCACGCCATGGCACGAGGACGGCAAGCTCTACAACGCCATCATCTGCCTCGACAAAGGCGAGATCGTCGGCAAGCGCTACAAGGTCGATCTGCCGAACTACGGCGTGTTCGACGACAAGCGGGTGTTCGCGCCTGGCCCGATGCCGGGGCCGCTGGTGGTCCGGGGCGTGCGCATCGGCGTGCCGATCTGCGAGGATGTCTGGACGCCCGACGTCGTCGAATGCATCTCCGAGACCGGCGGCGAGATCCTGCTGGTGCCCAACGCCTCGCCCTACGAGGTCGGCAAGACCGATGTGCGCGTGCAGCTTGCCGTCAGCCGCGTGGTCGAGAGCGGCCTGCCGCTGGTCTATCTCAACCAGGTCGGCGGGCAGGACGAAGTCGTTTATGACGGGGGCTCGTTTGCGCTGGGCGCCGACCGATCGCTTAAGGCAAAGTTCGCTTCTTTCCGCGAGCAGGTGGCGACCATCGAATTCCGCCGAAATGGCAGCGGCTGGGAATGTCAGCCCGGCCCCATCGCACCCGAGCTGAGCGACGTCGAATCGATCTACCAGGCGATGATGCTGGGCCTGCGCGACTACGTGAACAAGACCGGCTTCCCGTCGGTCGTGATCGGCCTGTCGGGCGGCGTCGATTCGGCGCTGACCGCCGCGGTCGCCGCCGACGCGCTGGGACCCGGGCGCGTGCACACGATCATGATGCCGTCGCCCTATACCAGCACGCACTCGCTGGAGGATGCCAAGGCCTGCGCCGAGGCGATCGGCGTGCGTTACGACATCGTCGGCATCGAACCCGCGATGGAGGCCTTCCGCACGATGACGGTGCCGCTGTTCGGCAACGCCCCGGAGGACGTCACCGAGGAGAACATCCAGAGCCGCGCCCGCGGCGTCGTGCTGATGGCGGTGTCCAACAAGCTCGGCGGCATGGTGGTGACGACGGGCAACAAGTCGGAGATGGCGGTGGGCTACGCCACGCTCTATGGCGACATGTGCGGCGGCTACAACGTGCTGAAGGACGTCTACAAGACCACGGTGTTCGAGCTCTGCCGCTGGCGCAATGCGCACCAGCCCGAGGGCGCGCTGGGTCGCAAGGGCAGGGTGATCCCCGAGCGCATCATCGACAAGCCGCCGTCGGCGGAGTTGCGGCCCGACCAGAAGGATTCCGATTCGCTGCCGCCGTATCCGGTGCTCGACGCCATCCTGAAAGGCCTGATCGAGCGCGACCTGTCGGCCGAGGACCTGGCGGGCGAAGGCCACGACCTCGCCACCGTCAACAAGGTGTGGCGCCTGCTCGAGGGCGCGGAGTACAAGCGACGCCAGGCGCCGCCCGGCGTGAAGATCACCTCGCGCCTCATCAGCCGCGAGCGGCGCTATCCGATCGTGAACGGGTTCAGGGGCTAACCTCTTCCGGACCGCGAGCCTCCGGCTCGCTCATGCTCATGAGGCGAGCCGGAGGCTCGCGGTCCGGAAGACAATGAGGGTAAGACAATGCTCATCGCGCAAATCTCCGACATGCACGTCAAGCCGCCAGGCGAGTTTCTGTACAAGCGAATCGACACGGCGGGTTTCCTCGAGCGGGCGGTGGCGCATGTCATGTCGCTCGACCCGAAGCCCGACATCGTCCTCGCCACGGGCGACCTGGTCGACGGCGGCAAGCCCGAGGAGTACGCGCTGCTGCGCCGCCTGCTCGCGCCATTGCCGATGCCGGTCTATCTCATCCCGGGCAACCACGATGCGCGCGACGCCATGCGCGAGGCCTTTCCCGATCACGCCTACCTGCCTCAAAGCGGCTTCCTGCAATACGTGATCGAAGGGCTGCCGGTGCGGCTGATCGCGCTCGATACGCTGGTGCCGGGCAAGGGCCACGGAGCGCTGTGCGACCAACGCCTGAGCTGGCTGGAAGCGCGGCTCGGTGAAAGCGCTCGGCCGACGGCGCTGTTCATGCATCATCCGCCCTTCGACTGCGGCATCGACGCCTTCGACGGCATGAAGGTCAACGAGGGCGCCGAGCGGCTGGCGGCGATCGTCCGGCGCCACGGCAACGTCGAGCGGGTGATGTGCGGCCACGTCCATAGGCCGATCCAGGCACTCTGGGCCGGCACCATGGCCTCGATCGCCCCGAGCACGGCGCATCAGGCGACGCTCGATCTTCACGAAGGGACTCCGCATTCGTTGATGATGGAGCCGCCCGGTCTGGCGCTTCACCTGTGGCGGTCCGGCATGGGTCTCGTGACTCACGTCAGCTACATCGGAACCTACAAGGGCCCGGAGCCGTTTCGAACGCTGCAATGACGGTCGTCGCCCCCCGGCCTGGCTCGCGATGGAGTCTCGATACTCTGTTCAAGAGGCTGGGGCCGGGGGTGATCACCGGCGCGGCCGACGACGATCCCAGCGGCATCGCCACCTATTCGCAGGCAGGAGCCCAGGCCGGTGTCGGGCTGCTGTGGACGGTGGTGCTGACCTGGCCGCTGATGGTGGCCGTGCAATCCGTCAGCGCCCGCATCGGCCGCGTCACCGGCCGTGGCCTTGCCGGCAACATGGTGCTGGTCTTTCCGCGCAGCATCGTCATGCTTCTGGTGCTGCTGCTGTTCGTCGCCAATACCGTCAATCTCGGCGCCGACCTTGCCGCCATGGGCGCGGCGGCGAAACTGGTGCTGGGCGGCAGCGGACGCCTCTACACGCTGGGCTTCGCCATCTTCTCCCTGCTGGCGATCGTGTTCGTGCCTTATCACCGATATGTCGGGCTGCTGAAGTGGTTCACCTTCTCGCTGCTGGCCTATGTCGGCGTGGTCTTCACGGTGAAGATCGACTGGCACGCGGTGGCGTCCGGCGCCTTCGTGCCGAAGATCGAGCTCTCGGGCGATTCGCTGACCCTGGTCGTCGCGATATTCGGCACGACGATCAGCCCCTATCTCTTCTTCTGGCAAAGTTCGCAGGAGGTCGAGGAAGAGGAGGCCGATCCCGAGGCCGGACCGCTCACGGAGCATCCCGAGCAGGCCGATCGCGAGCTGAACCGCATCGGCTGGGAAACCTGGGTGGGCATGGCGATCTCCAACCTGATCGCGTTCTTCATCATCCTGACCACCGCGGTGACCCTGCACGCGGCAGGCAAGACCGACATCCAGACGGCCGAGCAGGCAGCCGAGGCGTTGCGGCCGATCGCGGGCGATGCCGCCTTCCTGCTGTTCAGCCTTGGCCTGATCGGCACCGGCCTGCTCGCCGTGCCCGTGCTGGCGGGTTCGGTCGCCTACGCCGTGGGCGAGGCGCGCGGCTGGCACATCGGCCTGGAACGGCCGCTCAACGAAGCGCGCCCGTTCTACGTCGTGATCGCGCTCGCCATCCTGCTGGGCGTCGGGGTGGGCTTCACGCCGCTCGATCCCATCAAGGCGCTGCTGTGGAGCGCGGTGGTGAACGGCGTCATCGTCGTGCCGATCATGGTGGCGATGATGATCATGGCGAGCCGGCGCAGCCTGATGGGCCGGTTCGCGGCCTCGCGCTGGCAGGTCGTGCTGGGCTGGGCGGCGACAGCCGTGATGATGGCGGCCGCGGTCGCGATGTTCGTGCTGATGTAGCGTCAGCCCTTCACGGCCGGCAGCACGACGCGATTGAAGATGCCGAAGGGGATCGGGCCTTGCAGGCCGTCGTAATAGTGGCCGGCCGTGATCATGACCACGAGGTCGAGCGCGGGCACCACATAGAGCCTTTGGCCGCCCAGGCCGACGCCGGCCGCCCAGGTGAGCTCGCCGCCGTTGCGAAAAGAGCGGCCGAGCCACCACTGATAGCCGTAGAAGAACAGCCCCTCGCCGTTGATGCGCGGCTTGATCGACTCGGCCGCCCAGCCGGCCGGGATCACCTGCTTGCCGTTCCACTGGCCGTCGGTCAGCAGCAGGCGGCCGAGCTTGGCGGCGTCGCGCGGCCGCAGGCGCAGGCTGCCGAAGGCGCCGAGCTTGCCGCTCACGCCGGCATCCAGCCATTCGAAGTCGGGTGCATCGATCGGCAGGAAGAGCTTTTCTCGGGCGTAGTCGCGCAGGCTGCGGCCGGTCGAGCGCACCAGAGTCTCGCCCAGGAGCGACGTGCCGCCGCCCGAATAGGCGTAGACCGTGCCCGGCGGCCAGGCGACGGGCTGCGAGAGGATGTAGCGGAACGGGTCGGCCGCCATGATCATCGCCGATTCGTTGTTGTTCGGGTCCTGCCACGGCAGGTCTTCTCGCCATGTCAGCCCGGCCGACATGGTGAGCAGGTCGCGGAAGGTGATGCGCGCCTTCTCGGGCGTCTTGAGGTCGGCGTCGTCGGGGAAGGCATCGAATACCGAGGAGTCGAGCGCCGGGAACTTGCCTTCGCTCAACGCGATGCCGACCAGCAGGGAGGTGGCGCTCTTGGAGATCGAGCGCAGGTCGTGCTTCACCTCGGGGCCGTAGGTGACGCGGCCGAGCTTGTCGCCCCAGCGCTCGTCCTCGCCCGCGAAATAGCGCTCCATGACGAGCTTGCCGTTGCGCACCACCACGACGGCATGGATGTTGGCCTTGGGCCACTGCGCGATGAAGGCGTCGAGCTGGCAGAGCCGCGCAGGATCGAGACCGACTTCCGCCTGGCTGGCGATGCTCCAGCCATCGTTCAGAACGACGGGCGCGCCGCAGACTTTCGTGTCCTCGGCGGATGCCGGCAGGCAGAGCGCCAGCAGCGCCAGCAACGGCATGAGAGACTTTGCCATCGCGGCCTAGTGTCCTGATCGATAAATTCGGCTCATTCTGGCCTGATAGTGTAAGAGGTCAGAATGGCAAAGGGAAAAGCTTCGACGATTGAGCTGAGCGCAGCGGAGCGGCGTGAGCTTGAGTCGCTGACGCGACGGCGCAAGA
>JACPOB010000157.1 GCA_016185145.1 Rhodospirillales bacterium
CGGGCGTCGGGAAGGTACGGGTGAGCGGGCTCTGGCCCGGCCGGTAGGGCGCGAACGACACGCTCTGCAAGGGTGCATTGGTCCAGCCGGCGATCTCGACCGGCCTGTTGGGCCACCACCACCACAAAAGATTGAGCACGGCGACAGCCACAAAGGCGATCAGCGCCACCAGGACACGCATGGGAGGCTTTTAGCAGGATCGGTCGCGCAACGTGTGGCTTTTCGCGGGCGGTTGTCCCCAACAGGTAGGGTCAAAGGGCGCCGCGCTGTACTCCAGCTATGGCCTGGCGAACGATCTGGTGGCCGCGGAAGAGGACCGCTTCCTTCCAGTCGTCGGTCTCCGGATAGAACTGCCGCCGCATCGCCGCCCGTATCGGCTCCCCCTCCTTGCCCAGCGGATCGCCGTACTTGTGCAGCCAATGGTCGGCCCGGAAAGCCTTCTGGCCGCTTTCGCGATCGAAGGTGCCGTATTCCAGGGTGCACATGGTGAGCCGGGTCTCGGGCTCGGTCAGGACGCGATTGAGGCCGTAGTGGCCGAGCCCGTCGCGGGCCTGCGACGCCGTCTGCCCGCGCTTGGACTCCGTCACCGACTCGCCCCAGAAGGCACGGACGCGGCGCGAGGCCGGCGTATCGATGTCGTAGTGGGTGATGGGCTCGCCGTAGCCATAGGGACCGAGGCCGGTGTGGAAATCGATGACGGCAACGTCCTGGCGCCCCTTGAGGAAGCGGTCGGTGATGGCATGCAGCATGCGATTCGACCAGGAAGGCCCGCCGCCGCCGAAGAACATGCCGTCGGGATGGCTGTACTGGCCGGCCGACACCGCGCGGAAATAGGCGATGTCGCCCACCTTCTTGCGGTAGACGGCAAGCTTGGCGTCGGCGGCGTCGAGGGTCGCCTGGCTGAGGTCGCGCGGCACCAGGAAGTCGGCGATCTCCAGATAGCCCTCGTTCACCGGATAGAGTTTGCCGTGGTCGACGTAGTTGCGGTTGAGGTCGTTGCCCTCCTCCGTCACCCGCCGCGTCCAGGCGAAGCCGTAGGGGTTGATGGCGTGCACGAACACGGCCGCGGTGTCCTTGGGCAGGCCGCCGGCGCCGACGCTCGCCAGCCAGTCGACCTGGAAGCCCGAGCCGCAATAGCCCTCCACGCCGTGGGTGCTGGAGATCGTCACCACCACCCGCGAGGCGTCGTCCGGCCCCAGCCGCGCCACGTCGGTCGACAGCGACTCGCCGTTCGGTCCCTTCCTGGGATTGTCGTAGCGATAGGTCGTGGCGCCGGCGATGCGCGCGGCTGCCAGGAACTTGTCACGCGCCTCGCCGTAGCTGGCGGCGAAGGAATGGATGTTGGTCATGTGGATACTCAGGTACGGAGGGTGAGGCCGCCGTCGACCACCAGCTCGTGGCCGGTGATGAAGTCGGCCTCGTCGGATGCCAGCAGGAGCGCGCCGCGGGCAATATCGATCGGTTGCCCGAGCCGGCGCAAGGCCGCCTTCTTTTCCCAGACCGCGCGGATCTCGGGATTGTCGAAGTTGGTGCGGGTCATGCCGGTATAGATGGCGCCGGGACAGACATAATTCGCAGTAATGTTGAACTTGCCGAGCTCGAGCGCCAGCGTGCGCGTCAGCCCGCCGACGCCCGCCTTGGAGGCGCAGTAGGCGGCCAGCCCATAGTCGGTGTCGAAGGCCATCACCGAGGCAGTGTTGACGATGCGCGCACGGCCCTTCTCGCGGGCGCGCGCCTTGAGCGCCGGAATGGCCTCGCGGCACATCCGGAACATCGCGCGCACATTGACGCCGTTGACGTGGTCCCACTGCGCGTCGGTCATCTCCTCGACGAAAGCCCGTCCGCTGACGCCAGCGTTGTTGAACAGGATGTCGAGCGCACCGAACCTGGCGAGCGCGGCCTCGACGATCTTCTTCGGCGCATCGTCGCCCGTGATGTCGCAGCCGAAAGCGGCGATGGCATCGTTGCCGGCATGCGCCTGCTCGATCGCCGACTCCGGCCGATCGACCGCCAGCACCTGCGCGCCCTCGTCGGCAAAGAGCTTCGCCGATGCAGCGCCTATGCCGGAGGCGGCACCGGTCACGATCGCGATCTTCCCTGTAAGCTTAGACACGATGGCCTCCTACCCCTCCGCTGCGCCTCGCTTCGCCCGGCTCCGGTCGGATGACGGGCATGATCACTCCACCCTCACACCCGACGCCTGCGCCACCCGCTGCCACAGCGCCAGGTCCTTCTCCAGCACCTCGGCGAAGGCCTTGGCGCCGCCGCCCACGGGATCGGCGCCGAATACGACCAGACGCTCGCGCGTCTCGGGCGACAGGGACGCCTCGACGAAGGCCCGCTCGAGCTGGCGGATGATCACGCGCGGCGTGCCGGCCGGCGCCATGATGCCCGCCCAGACGACCACTTCGGCGGTCGGCCAGCCGGCCTCGGCCATGGTCGGGACGTCGGGCAGCAGCGGCGAGCGCGTCTTCGTCGTCACCGCCAGCGGCCGAAACTTGCCCGACGACACCATGGGCGCGGCCGAGGCGGTGCTGGTGAACATCGCCTGCACCTGGCCGCCATGCAGGTCGGCCAGCGCCGGCGCGGCGCCGCGGTATGGCACGTGCACGACGTCGATGTCGGCGGCGAGCTTCAAGCTCTCCATGACCAGGTGCGAGATCGTGCCGACGCCCGTCGAGGCGTAGTTGAGGCCGCCGCGATTGGCCCGCGCCATCGTGACGAAGTCGCTGACCGTTTTCGCCTTCGAGCTAGCCGACACGATCAGCACCATGGGCGTGTCGGCAAGGTGCGCCACCGGCACGAGGTCGCGCGGCGGATCGAAGGACAGCGAAGAATTGATCCAGGGCGGGATCGTCACCTGGGCGGCCGACGCCATCAGCAGCGTGTAGCCGTCGGGCTCGGCCTTGGCGACCGCCGCGGCGGCGATCAGTCCGCCGGCGCCGCTGCGATTGTCGATCACGATCGGCTGGCCGAGCGTCGCCGACGCCTGCTGGGCGACAAGGCGCGCCAGCATGTCGATCGAACCGCCCGGGGTGAAAGGCACGACGAGCGTGATCGGCTTGGTCGGGAAATCGTCGGCGCGCGACGCCAACGGCACGAGCGAAGCGCCGAAGAACGCGGTGAGCCGGCGCCGGCCGATCATCGCCGGCCTCACGCCACGGTCAGGACGACCTTGCCCGTCGCCTTGCGCGAAAGCAGCGCATTCATGGCCTCGGCGCCCTTCTCCAGCGGGAAGCGCATGGAGATGTGCGGCTTGAGCTTGCCCTCGCTGTACCACTTCAGGAGGTCGTCGAAATTCTTGCGCGCCTCGTTGGGCTCGCGCGCGCGCCAGGCGCCGTAGAACACACCGCGCACGTCGCAGCTCTTGAGCAGCGCGAGGTTGGCCGGCAGCGAGGGGATGCGGCCGGCAGCGAAGCCCACCACCAGCAGGCGGCCGTACCAGGCGATGCAGCGGATCGACTCGTCGAAGGCGTCGCCGCCGACGGCGTCGTAGATGATGTCCGCGCCGTTGCCGCCGGTCAGCTCCTTGACCTTGTCGCGCATCTTCTCCTTGGCGTAGTTCACGAACATGGTGGCGCCGTACTTGCGGCAGATCTCCATCTTCTCGTCCGAGCCGACGGCGGCGATCACCTTCAGCCCCATCAGCGCGCCGAGCTCGACCGCGGTCAGGCCGACGCCGCCCGAGGCGCCGGTCACCAGCAGCGTCTCGCCGGGCTTGTAGCTGCTCCTCTGCTTCAGCGCGTAGTAGGACGTGCCGTAGGTCATGGTGAAGGCCGAGCCGTCCTCGTAGCTCATGTTGTCCGGCATTGGCAGCAGCGCGCCCTGGTCGACGACGGCCTCCGTGGCGTACCCGCCGTGGCCGATCATGCCGATGACGCGGTCGCCTTTCTTGTAGCCGCTGACGCCCTCGCCGATTTCGGTGATGTCGCCCGCGATCTCGTGACCCGGCGCGAACGGACGCGGCGGCTTGAACTGGTACTTGTCGGCGATGATCAGCGTGTCGGGAAAGTTCACCCCGGCCGCCTTGACCGCGACACGGACCTGGCCCTTGCCCAGCGGCTTGGAGGGCAAGTCCATGAGCTTCAGGCTCTCCGGTCCGCCCGGCGTTTCGCTCATCATCGCGCGCATTGGCAACGCTCCGTCCTCGATGTTTCGATCTGTGGCCGCATTGATACGATGGTGGGCCGGGCAGCGTCCATCCGTGCTAGAAGGGCCTGTTCGCGGGGAGGAAAATGGCAGGTCTTTATTACGAGGAATTCACGGTCGGCCGGGTGTTCGACCATGCCTGGACACGCACGGTCACTGAAATGGACAACGTGCTGTACAGTTCGCTGACCATGAACGTGCAGCCCCTGCACCTCGACGAGGAGTTCGCGTCCAAGACCGAGTTCGGCCAGCGCATCGTCAACAGCCTGTTCACGCTCGGCCTGATGATCGGCATCACCGTCAACGACACCACGCTCGGCACCACGGTCGCCAACCTCGGCATGACCGACGTGAAGTTTCCCAAGCCTGTCTTCCACGGTGACACGCTCCGGGTGAGGACGACCGTGGTGAGCGTGCGCGAGAGCAAGTCGCGGCCCGACGCCGGCATCGTCGAGTTCAGCCACGTCGCCATCAATCAGCGCGGCGAGATCGTCGCGCAATGCACGCGCCAGGCGCTGATGCGCAAGAAGCCGAAGGATTCGTAAGACAATGCGTTCGTTCCTGTTCGTTCCCGGCGATTCCGAGCGCAAGCTCGCCAAGGGGCCCTCTTCCGGTCCCGACGGACTGATCCTCGATCTCGAGGACTCGGTCGCGACCGACCGCAAGGAGATCGCGCGCGACATGGTGCTGGCCTACCTGAAGTCGGCCGATCGCTCCGGGCCGAAGCTCTATGTCCGCGTCAATGCGCTCGACACCGGCCTGACCCTGGGCGACCTCGCCGTCGTCATTCAGGGCAAGCCGGACGGGATCGTGTTTCCCAAGTGCGTCGGCCAGGCCAACGTGGATCTGCTGGCAACGTACCTCGACGCCCTGGAAGCGCGCGAAGGCATCGAGGCCGGCGCCACCCGGATCCTGACCATCGCCACCGAAAGCGCTGCCGCCGTGCTCGCGCTCACGGCCGCCCCCGCCAAGCATGCCCGGCTGATCGGCCATTCGTGGGGCGGCGAGGATCTGATGGCAGACCTCGGCGCGCTGGCAAAGGGCGCCGCGCCGGGCGAATACGACGACACCTTCAGGCTGGCGCGTACCGTCAACCTGATGGCCTCGGTGGCGGCGGGTATCACCGCCTACGACACGGTCTATCCCGACATCAAGAACGTCGCCGGCCTGCGCGCCGAGGCGACGGATGCAAGGCGCATGGGCTATGGCGGCAAGATCGCCATCCATCCCGACCAGGTCGCGGTCATCCACGAGGTCTTCACGCCGACGGCCCAGGAAGTCGACTGGGCGAAGCGCGTCGTCGCCACCTTCGAGAGCAACCCCGGCTCGGGCGTTCTCACGCTCGACGGCAAGATGCTGGACAAGCCGCATCTCGTGCTTGCCCGCCGCCTGCTCGGCCGGACGGGTGGATGAAGGACAATTTCGGTCTGCTGCAGACGCTCGAAGGGCTCTTTGCGGGCGACCGGAAATCGTTGCTCACTCTCGACGAATTCCTCGGCGGGCTGCACGGCCGCTCCTACGCCTTCGCGATCGCGGCGCTCAACGTGCCGAACTGCATCCCGACGGGAATTCCCTGGCTGTCCACCATAACCGGCCTGCCGATGGTCTTCCTCATGGTGCAGTTCTTCGCCGGCCGCGAGGTGCCGAGGCTGCCCGCGCTGGTCGGCCGTCGCGGACTGCAGCGCGGCAAGCTGCAGACTTTCCTCGGCCGCGCGCGTCGCTGCATCCGGTGGCTCGAGGAGACCGTGCACGCCCGCCATGAATGGTGGGTCAACGGCACGCCGCGGCGCGCCCTGCTTGTGGCGTGGGCTGCGAACATCGCGGTCCTGGCGCTGCCGATCCCGTTCGACAACCTGTTCCCGGCATGGGCGATCATGTTCTTCTGCCTTGCCTTGATCGAAGATGACGGTGTGATGGCCATTCTCGGCTGGCTGTTGAGCGCTATCACCGCCGTTTGGACGATCTTCCTGCTGATGATCGGCCATGCCGCGATTATCGTGATCATCGCCGCAATGAAGCGCGCCCTCTTCGACTAGTATCTCTGCACAGTGGTTCTCGGTGGTGCTCGTGGTTGACGTGCGAGCAATGCTGTCGCCGCATCAGATCGCGCTCGTCCCACAGGTTTTGACGCGCTGAACGACTAACAGGATCGCGTTCGTGCGACTCTGTCGGAAATGTCCGCCATTGCTGTCCTGCGCCTTTCGGCCCCCGGCGGCAGTCGAGCGCTGTCGCCTGAAACGCGA
>JACPOB010000174.1 GCA_016185145.1 Rhodospirillales bacterium
TGATCGCCCGCCTCGGCGGATGGACCGGCTACTACGGAAAGCCCGGCCCCAAGGTCATGCGCATCGGTCTCGCAGAGTTCCGCGCTATAAGGTATGGCGCCTCCCTGGTTGGTCACGATGTGTGAATCCGACAGACGCTCTGCGTGGGGAGGTGCCCGCGTAGCGGGCGAAGGGGTCATGAGCAACACCATTGATGCTCATGACCCCTCCGTCGCCGTATGACGGCGCCACCTCCCCAGCTTCGCTGGGGAGGTAAGCAGCGCTGTCACTCTTCGTCCAGTGCATCAGCGCTCTTCGCGTCGATCACCTTTTTGGCAACATCGAAGGCGAAGCCGGCGCGGGCCATCGCGGCGAGGTCGCGGGTGCGCTTGTCCTTGCGGTCCTCATCCGGCCGGAACGGCCCGAGACGCCGCCGCCGCGCCAGCGCCACGGCGGCCTGCCATTCGCGCTCGGCCGGGTTGGTGTCGAGCTCCTGGTCGAGCGCCGCCATCGCCCGGTCGAGCGTGTCGCCGTCGACGCCGGCGTGCTTCAGCTTCTGCCGCGTCAGCCGGCTCGACGCGCCGCGCCGGTGCAGCGCGCGCGCCTTGGTCTGGGCGAACTCCTTGTCGTCGATGGCGCCGGCGTCGACGAACTTGGCGACGATCGCTTCGATCGCCTGCTCGACGTTCTCCATCACCGGCGCTTCGGCCATCTCGGCTTTGCGAACCCGGCGGCCGAGCACGCGGCGCAGCCCCTCGGCCGTGGCGGGATAGCGCTCGAGATAGAACGTCGCTGCGTTCAGCAGGTACTTCGCGGTGATCGGACGCGCCGGACGTTTCACGCTTCAGCCGCGCAACGCGATGCCGACCATCGCCTGCAGTTCGTCGATCGCCACGTCGGGATCGCCGACCTTGATGGTGCGCATGCCGAGCGCGCGGGCAGGCTTCAGGTTGATGCCGAGATCGTCGAGATAGACGCAGTCCTCCGGCTTCACGCCCAAAAGGTCGCAGGCGTGCTGGTAGATGCGCGGATCGGGCTTGCGCATGCCGAGCTTGCTCGATTCCACGACATGCTCGAACAGCGTCATGATCTCGGCCACAGCCTTGGCCTTGTCGGGACTGCGCGCCATGCCGGGCCCTTCGCCGTGCTTCATGTTGTTGGTGATGCAGGCGACGCGGAAAGCCTGCTTGCAGCGACGCAGCGCTTGGACCATCTGCGGCCGAATGTCGCCGCTCAATGACTGCAGGATGCGCCAACCGTCCAGCTTGTGACCGTGCTGGCGCGCCTCCTCCTCGAACAGCGCGACGAAGCCTTCGAGAGAAACCTCGCTGCGTTCCATTTTCGCCCAGGCATTGGTGTCGCCATTGCGCGCATTCAGGCTGCGTATGAAATCTTTGGGAAGACCCGCTTCGGTCTCGTAGCGATTGAAGGCTTCGAAGGGGCTCGAGAGAATCACGCCGCCGAAATCCCACAAAATAGCGCGGGGGGTTTTTGCATGGCTCATATTCATGGTGGTGCGACCCTGTTTACCTTGTTCCTGCCCTAGTCGGCCCTTATTTCACGCCCTCCATAGGCGACGGAGTGATCGATGACCACCGTTCGCCACAACAAGCTAGGAACCAAGCGAAATGACCGAAGCAGCGGTGCAGCCGCGCGGCAACGCAGTGGCACAGTCGAGTGAGGCAGGAATGGGCGACATGAGCCGTTCTGAAACTGGCCGGTCCGATGGACGCAACCGGCGCGCGGCCGAGACTCGCCGCAAGATCATTGCCGCTGCCAAGGCGATGATTGCCGAGACCAGCACGGCGCCGACCGTGGTGGCGGTGGCAAAGCGGGCCGATGTGTCGGTCCGGTCAGTCTTCCAGCATTTCGGCGATGTCGAGTCACTTTTCGTAACTGTCGTGGACAGCGTGCGTGACGACCTCGTCGTGCCGCCGCCGACGCCCAGCAATCGGCCGCTGGACGCCCGCATCACCTCGGTGGTCGAGAACCTGGCGCAGGTGTTCGACAAGATCGTGCCGCTGCGCGTCGCCGCCGGCCAGTTCGTCAACCATCCGGCCCTGACCGAGCGCGCCAAGGTCTCCAAGGATGAGCTGCGCGAGGCCACCCTCGAGGCGTTTGGTCCGGAATTCGCGGCTTTGAGCGAGCAGGCCAAGGAAGAGCTGCTGGACGCCATCGGGGCGGCCCTGTCGCTCGAGGCGTGGATCGTGCTGCGCCGCCGGGACGGTCTGAGCCTCGAGCGGGCCACCGCTGTGTGGCGCCTCACGCTGGAAGCGCTGCTGGCGCACGGTTTCGCGGCTCCCGCGACCGAATAACCTTCCCCTGGTCGCCAATTGACTTCGCGTTTGAGATCAGTGAGTTAAAGGCCCCCAAAAGGGTGGCAGTACGAGCAAATGGCGACCAGCCAGCTTCACGAGGACTATTCGCGCGAGGAAGAGGTAAAGTCGGGCACCGACCGCGGCTTCGGACTCGTCTTCGCCGGCTTCTTCGCAATCCTTGCCGTGCTCTCGCTGTGGCACGGCAGCAAGAACTGGCATTACACGCTGCCGCTGGCGGCGGCGTTCCTGCTGGTGGCGCTGGTTTATCCACGCATTCTCGCACCGCTCAACCGGCTGTGGCTGAAGTTCGGTCTGCTACTGTACAAGGTGATGAATCCCCTTGTGCTGGGGCTGCTGTTCTTCGTGACCATCATGCCGATCGGCTTGCTCATGCGTGCTTTTGGCAAGGACTTCCTCCGTCTCAAGCGCGATCCCAGCGCCAAGACCTACTGGATCGACCGCACCCCGCCGGGGCCGCCGCCGCAATCCATGAAGAACCAATTCTGATCTGAAAGGGACCGAGGCCAATGGGCTCCATTCTCGTCGAACTCTGGGACTTCATGCGCCAGCGCAAGAAGTTCTGGCTGTTGCCGATCCTGATCATGATGGTGATCTTCGGCGGCCTGATCGTGCTGACCAAGGGTTCGGCGATCGCGCCGTTCGTCTACACGCTGTTCTAACAGGGAGCGGAAGCCTCCATGCGCGTGCTCGGCATCTCGGCCTTCTATCATGACAGCGCTGCCGCGCTGATCGAGGACGGCCACCTCGTCGGCGCCGCGCAGGAGGAGCGCTTCACCCGCAAGAAGCACGATTCGGGCTTCCCGCAGCACGCCGTGCAGTACTGCCTCGACGAGGCCGGCATCAAGCTTCAGGACATCGACTACGTCGCCTTCTACGACAAGCCGTTCCTGAAGTTCGAGCGTCTGCTCGAGACGTACCTCGCCTACGCGCCGCGCGGCTTCCAGTCCTTCCGCATGGCCATGCCGCTGTGGCTGAAGGAGAAGCTCTTCCAGAAGACGCTGCTGCGCGACGAGATGAAGCACTGGCAGCCCGACTTCGACTGGCACAAGCGGCTGCTGTTCGGCGAGCATCACCAGAGCCATGCCGCCTCGGCATTCTTCCCGTCGCCTTACGAGGAGGCGGCCGTGCTGTGCATGGACGGCGTCGGCGAGTGGGCGACGACATCGCTGGCCTGGGGCCAGGGCAACAAGCTCGAGATGCTGAAGGAGATCCACTTCCCGCACTCGCTCGGGCTGCTCTATTCGGCGTTCACCTACTACACCGGCTTCAAGGTCAACTCCGGCGAATACAAGGTCATGGGCCTCGCGCCCTATGGCGAGCCGAAGTTCAAGGACCTGATCCTCGACAAGATCGTCGACCTCAAGGAGGACGGCACCTTCCGCCTCGACCAGCAGTATTTCGACTACTGCACGGGCTTGCGCATGACGAACGAGAAGTTCGGCGCGCTGTTCGGCGGCAAGGCGCGCAAGCCCGAGGAACTGCTGACGCAGCACCACATGGATCTCGCGGCGTCGGTCCAGGCCGTCACCGAGGAGATCGTGATCCGGCTGGCGCGCTCGGTTCGCAAGGAGACCGGAGCGAGGAACATCTGCCTGGCCGGCGGCGTGGCGCTGAACTGCGTCGCCAACGGCAAGCTCCTGCGTGAGAACCTGTTCGACGGCATCTGGGTGCAGCCGGCGGCCGGCGATGCCGGCGGTGCCGTCGGTGCGGCCTATGCCGCCTATCACGGCTATCTCGGCCAGGCGCGCAAGCTCAACGGCCATCTCGACGGCATGGCCGGCTCCTATCTCGGCCCCGAGTTCAAGGACGACGAGATCGAGAAGCGGCTGATCGCGGCCGGCGCCAAGCTGACGCGGCTGACCCGTGACCAGATCATCGAGCAGACCGCGCAGGCCCTGGCCGACGAGAAGGCGGTGGGCTGGATGCAGGGCCGCATGGAGTTCGGGCCGCGCTCGCTCGGCGCCCGCTCGATCCTGGGCGACGCGCGGTCGCCCTCGATGCAGAAGACCCTGAACCTCAAGGTCAAGTACCGCGAATCGTTCCGTCCCTTCGCGCCGGCGGTGCTGCGCGAGGACGTCGACAAGTATTTCGACATCAAGAGCGACAGCCCCTACATGCTGATGGTGGCGCCGGTGAACGAGGACCGTCGCCGCAGCATGAGCGAGGCCGAGCAGGCGCTGTTCGGCATCGACAAGCTGAACGTGCCGCGCTCCGACATTCCGGCGGTGACGCACGTCGACTACTCGGCGCGCATCCAGACGGTGCACAAGGAAACCAACCCGGCCTTCCACGACCTGCTCACGTCGTTCAAGGCCAAGACCGGCTACTCGGTGGTCGTGAACACCTCGTTCAACGTGCGCGGCGAGCCGATCGTCTGCACGCCCGAGGACGCCTTCCGCTGCTTCATGGGCAGCGAGATCGAGGTGCTGGTGGTCGGCAACTGCTTCCTCAGGAAGGAAGACCAGGATCCGGCACTGAAGCTCGACTACAAGAACGCCTTCGAGCTGGATTAGCTCATGTTCTTTTGGACCGCGCGCTTCCAGCGCGCTCATGGGCGCGCTGGAAGCGCGCGGTCCAAAAGAACATGAAGGCCGTCGTCTGCGATCGCCTGGGCGATCCCTCCGTCCTGCAGATCAAGGACGTGCCGGTCCCCGAGATCGGTCCGTCCGACGTGCTGATCAAGGTCGGCGCGGCGTCGGTGAACTTCCCCGACGTGCTGATGCTGACGGCGGACTACCAGCACAAGCCCGAGCTGCCGTTCATTCCCGGCATGGAAGGCGCGGGCACGATCTCGGCGGTCGGCGCCGAGGTGAAGACCTGGAAAGTCGGCGATCGCGTGATCTTCGGCGTGCGGCCCGGCGCCTTCGCGGAATACGTGAAAGTGCCGGCATCGGGAAATCTGATGCGCCTGCCGCAAGGCTGGTCGGACGCCGAAGGCTCGGCGTTCCGAGTCGGCGCGACCACGGCCTATCACTCGCTGGTCCATCGTGCCGGGCTGAGGCCGCGCGAGGTGTTGCTGGTGCATGGCGCCTCGGGCGGCGTCGGGATGGCAGCGGTCCAGCTCGGCAAGCATCTCGGCGCCCAGGTGATTGCCACCGGCAGCAATGATGAAAGGCTGGCCGTCGTGCGCGAGCAGGGGGCCGACCTGGTGGTGAACCTGAAGTCAGCCGACTTCGTCTCGATCGTGAAGGGCCTGACCGACGGGCGCGGCGCCGACGTGGTCTACGATCCCGTAGGCGGCGAGGTGCTGGAGAAATCCATGCGCGCGGCGGCCTACGGTGCGCGCTTGCTGGTCGTCGGCTTCACCTCGGGCGGCCCGAGCAAGATCATGTCCAATCATGTGCTGATCAAGGGCCTGACGATCATGGGCGTGCGCGCCGGCGAGACCGCGCGGCGCGCCGGGTCGACCTACGCCAAGGACTACGCCGTCGAGCTGCCGCGACTGGCGGAGCTCGGCGTGATGCGCCCGCACATCTCGCATCGCTTCCCGATGGAGCGCGCGGCCGACGCCTTCCGCGTCCTGATCGACCGCAAGGTCGTCGGCAAGGCGGTGATCGAGATGTAGCGTTTGGCGTGGCGCGTCATGCTCTTCCGGACCGCGAGCTTCCAGCTCGCTCATGATTCATGAGCGCGCAGGATGCGCGCGGTCCGGAAGAGCATGAGCAGCAGGCCGACCTTGGTCACTTGAGTTCTCCTTTGAGCGCCAATTCGACGAAGGGCAGGCGGTCGTTGCCGAAGAACATCATGTCGCCCACGAAGCTGGTCGGCGCGCCGAAGACGCCGCGCGCCACCGCTTCGTCCGTCGTGGCCTTCAGCCGATCCTTGACGTCCTGGTCCTGGATGCGGCTGCTGATCTTGGCCGCATCGAGCCCGGCCGCAGCCAGAACCTTCGCCACTTCGCCCATGTCGTTCAGGTCGATGCCGTCGACCCACATCGCCTTGTAGATGGCGGGATGATAGCGCTCGAAGAAGCCGTCGATCTGCGCCGCCGCGGCCCCGCGCATCAGGCTGAGCGTGTTCACCGGGAAGAACGGATTGCGGTTGAACGGCACGCCGTAGTGCCGAGCCCACATCGGCATGTCGAAGGCGCTCCATTTCGACTTCAGCGCCACTGTCATCGGCGAGGCGTTGCCGGTCGCCTTGAACACGCCGCCCAGCAGCATCGGCTTGCGCAGAAGGCTGGCGCCGGCGCGCTTGGCGATGGCCTCGACCTGGGTGTCGGCCAGGTAGGAATAGGGGCTGCCGTAGTCGTAGTAGAATTCCAGTGTGCGGGCCATTGCGGGACCTCCTTGCTTGTCGCCAGCCTGCGCTGCTTCTAGCCTTGCCTCAAGAACGGGCTCAAGAAAGTTAAGGGACGAGGCGCATGAGCAGGGTTGCAGGCAAGGTCGTGCTGGTGAGCGGCGCCGGATCGGGCATCGGCCGCGCCACCGCCACGCTGCTCGCCAACGAAGGCGCCACGGTGATCGTCACCGACATCAACCGTCCGGGCGGGCTCGAGACCGTTCAGCAGATCGGTGGGAAAGCGCGCTTCGAGGAACACGACACCTCGAAGGAAGCCGACTGGAAGCGCATCATCGACGGCATCCTGGAGCGTGAAGGGGCGCTGCACGGTCTGGTGAACAACGCCGGCATCTCGGGACCGTTCCCCGCAACCTTCGAGACCGAGACCGTGGAGCAGTGGCAGCGCATGCTGTCGGTCAATGTCCAGGGCGTGTTCCTCGGCTGCAAGTACGGCGTGCCGGCGATCCGTCAATCGGGCGGCGGCTCGATCGTGAACACCTCGTCGCTGGCGGCCTTCCTCGGCACGCCGGATCTCTCGGCCTATGGCGCCAGCAAAGGCGCGGTGCGGCAGTTCACCAAGACGGTGGCGATCGACTGCGCGCGCAAGGGCTACAAGGTGCGCTGCAATTCGGTGCATCCCGGCATCATCCTGACCCCAATGGGCAACTCGGTGATGCCGAGCGACAAGGCGCGCGAGCGTGCCCGGCGGCGCATCCCGATCGGCGATTTCGGCGCGCCCGAGGATATCGCCTATGGCATCCTCTACCTGATTTCAGACGAATCGCGTTTCGTCACCGGCACCGAGCTGGTGATCGATGGAGGCATGAACGCCATCTGAGGCTCTGACGGACGGAGACGGCAATGCAGCACGCCGATCAAGTCGCGTATCTCGAGCGTATGTTGCGTATGGTGCGTACCAATACCCGCGATGACGGGCCGGGCGTCATGCACACGCCGGTCGAAGGCTACTACGACCCGGTGCGCTACCAGCGCGAGGTCGATCTGCTGTTCCGCAAGTATCCCATCGTCGTGGGTTTCTCGAGCCAGCTGCGCCGCGCCGGCGACTTCGTGGTGCACAACGAGACCGGCCAGCCGATCCTCGTCGCGCGCGGTACGGACGGTGTCCTGCGCGCCTTCCTCAACGTCTGTCGTCATCGCGGCGCCACCGTCGAGCAGAAGCCCTGCGGCGCCAACAAACGTGCCTTCGTCTGCGCCTATCACGGCTGGAGCTACGACCTCACCGGCCGGCTGGTCGGCATCACCGATGGCGCCACGTTCGGCGACATCGACAGGAGCAAGTACGGTCTGCGCCGGCTGAAGTTGGAGAAGTACGGGCTGGTCTGGGTCGTGCCGACCGCGCTGGAAGACGACGAGGAAGCCAGCCTCGACATCGAGGGCTATCTCGGTGCGCTCAATGCCGACCTGTCGGGCTGGGACATGCAGGGCTGGCAGCTTCATTCCTCCGAGCCGCTCCGGCCGCGCATGAACTGGAAGCTGGTGATCGACACCTTCCTCGAGCTCTACCACTTCCGCTACCTGCATCCCGGCACGGTCTATCCGCTGTTCCTGGACAACATCGCCACCTACGAGCGCCTGGGCAACCACATGCGCTGGGCAGCGGCCAAGCGCACGCTCGCCGAGCTGGAGAGTCAGCCCAAGGAGAGCTGGCGCATCCGCGACCATGCCATCGTGTTCTATTCACTCTTCCCCAACACCGTGCTGACCTACACCCAGGACCATTGCGGCGTGTTCTCGAGCTTCCCCGTCTCGCCCGACGAAGCGGTGTTGCGGTTCTCGGTGCTGGTGCCGCCGGAGGAGAAGGCCGCGAAACCCGAAAAGTACTGGAAGGCCAATGTCGACCTGTTCGCCAACGCGCTGGTCGAGGATCTCGGCATCGGCGAGACCATCCAGAAGAATTTCAGGAGCGGCGCCAACCGCCAACAGACCTTCGGCAAGTTCGAGAAGGCGCTGGGCTGGTATCACCAGGAAGTGGCGGACGCGGTGGGGTGACTTCTTTGCTGGGGGCGCGCCACTCCAGTGGCGCGATCATCGGTTAGATCAACGAAGACGCGCGACTGGAGTCGCGCGCCCCCAGCGAAGACCTACTTGATCGTCACCTGATGCGTGACCTTCTCGCCGTCGGTCACGGTGAGCTCCTTGAAGCCGAGCAGCTTCAGGAGGTCGAAGAACGTCGCATCCTCCGCCACCGTGCGCTCCTGGAAGAACGGCGACAGCCGCGACATGGTCGTCATGTTGGCGAGCAGCGCGCGCATGCGATAGACGGTGTTGAGCTCGCCCTGCTGCATGCCGACGATGATCATCTTGTCGGCCTTCTCACCCTTGGCGAACACCGCGTAGGGGACGCGATAGGCCGACTGGATCGTGCCCTGCGAGACCACGGTGGTGAACTGGATGCGCTGGGCGCGCTCGACGCCGGCGATGGTCTGGAGCTGCGATTCGAACACCTCGGTCGAGGTCGGCTTGGGATAGTAGTAGCCGATGTAGCGATCGTCGGTCGCAGCCTTGGGGGCGGCAGCCGCGGCCGGCTTGGCCGCCTGCTGGGCGAGTGCCGGCAGCGCGATGGCGGTGAGGGCAACGGCCATCGAGGCCGCAACAGTCTTCATCATTGGGTTTTCTCCCCCGAGGGTACTTGGGACCGGAACGACTAGAACAACGTATAGCCGCCATCGATGACAAAGTCGCGCCCCGTCGTATAGCCGGTGGCGCCGCTCGCCAGGTAGACGGCGATCGGCCCGAAATCGGCGCCGACGCCCCAGCGCCGCTCGGGAATGCGCGGCATCACGTTGCCGGCAAATTTCTCGTTGCCGAAGGCGTTGGCCGTCATCTCGGTCTCGATCCAGCCCGGCAGGATCGAGTTGGCCGTGATCTTGTAGCGCGCCAGCTCGACGGCGAGCGCCCGCACCATGGCGCAGACGCCGCCCTTGCTCGCACCATAGTGGCTGGACCGCGCCGCGCCCTCGATGGCGGCGGTGCTCGCCATCGCCACCAGCGAGCCGCCCTTGCCGCGCTCGACCATGTGCCTGGCGGCGGTCTGGAAGGTGAAGAACACGCCGTCGAGATTGACGCGCATGACGCGGCGCCATTCCTCGTAGTCCATCTCCAGGATCGAGCCCTTGCCGCGACCCGAGACGCCCGAGTTGGCGACGCAGTTGTCGACATGGCCCATCACCTTCAGCGTCTCGGCGAAGCCCGCCTCGACCTGGGCCTGGTCGCCGACATCGACGATCTGGGTGTGGACCTTGCGGCCGTGGCGCTTGAGCTTCTCGGCAGCGTCGGCATTCTTCTTGGGGTTGGTACCCCAGATGCAGACATCGGCGCCGGCCTCGGCAAGTGCATCGGCCATGCCGAAACCGATGCCGCCATTGCCGCCGGTGATCAGCGACACCTTGCCCGTCAGATCGAAGCCCTTGTAGGCCATGCGACGTCCCCCTCTGTCGGTCTCATCATCTCATGTTCCTCTCCCCCTTGGGGGAGAGATGCCATGGGCGGTGAACGGCCAGCCCTCTAAGGTTTGGTTGCTCACGACCGAACCATGGAGGGATCGATGAGGACCGAAGCAGAGTTCGCCGGCACGTCCACCGAGAAGCA
>JACPOB010000175.1 GCA_016185145.1 Rhodospirillales bacterium
CGACGCTGTCGCTTCACTCTTCGACCCATTCCTCACTGTGCCAAAGTCCGGCCGAGCGCCAAGCGCATCGAACCCGCTATCCACAACTCTTTCCCGCGTTATGATCGCCCCAGATCATCCACTCGATTCCCTGAAGACCCACTTTTCGAGAGAGCAGCCGGAAACAGCAGCACACCGAGTGAAGTCTGTCACACGTCTGCGTAGGGCCGGATCACCGTATCGCCGAATCGGGTCAGGCTCTCCTCGAGGTTCGGCATGAAGGGACCGATCGGCAGGACGATGCGATCGACGCCGCGCCGCCGGCGCTCCTCGATGGCGGCCCGCGGCTCGACGGTCGAGCTGGGCAGCAGGTCGGGACAGCCGGCAATCATCTCGATGGCTGCAGGATCGCGACCGGCCTCGGCCGCGGCGCGGCGCGCCACGTCGAATAGAGGAAAAGTATCTACCTGGGAGCCGATCGATGGAAAAAATCCATCGCCCAGTCGGCCGGCGCGCTTGGCCGCCGCCTCGGAATGGCCGCCGACGACGATCGGGATGCGGCCAACCGGCTTGGGGTTGCAGCTCACTTCCTTGAAAGTGACGAACTCGCCCGAGAAAGTTGCACCGTCCTCGGCCCAAAGCGCCTTCATGGCGGCAACGTATTCGTCGGCCCGCCGGCCGCGCCGTTCGAAGGGCACGCCCATGGCCTGGAACTCCTCCTTCAGCCAGCCGACGCCGATCCCGAGCTCGAACCGTCCGCCGCTCATGTAGTCGAGGGTGGCGACCTGCTTGGCCAGAACCAGCGGGTCGCGCTGAGGCAGGATGACCACGCCGGTCAGGAAGCGCAGCCGCGTCGTCACGGCGGCGGCATAGGCGATCCAGATCAGGGGATCAGGAAAGGCGCCGCCGCGGCCGACCGGCAGGCGGCCGGTCGCCGAGTAGGGATAGGTCGAGCTGTAGTTGTCGGGAAAGACCACATGGTCGACCGCCAGGACCGAATCGAAGCCGGCCGTCTCGGCGAGCTGCGCCAACCGCGCCGCGCCGGCGAAGTCGGGGAAGGTGTTGTTGCCGAAATGCAGGGCGAACTTCATGGCGTGTCCCTTCCCGTCACCAGCCGAGATCGCGGCGGATGCGCGCCGCCGTCTCGAGATGCCGGTCGTGATCGCCGGCGAAGCGCAGCACAAGGTGTGCAGCCCCGGCATCGGCGTAGGACTTTATCCACGCTGCCGCCTCGGCCGCGGAGCCGGCAAAGCTCTTCTGTCGCTTGCGCGTCTCCAGGGGATCGACGCCGTAATATTCCTTCAGGTAGGCGTTGAGCCTGTCGTCGGCGCGCTGGGCGTTGTCGTCGATCGATAGCGTCATGTACATCGCCGCCGTGAGCTTGGAGGGATCGCGGCCTGCCGCCTTCGCCGCCAACACCACCTCCGCCCATTCCGGCGCATAGTCCTTGGCCAACGGGCTGTTGGGGAACCAGCCGTCGTAGAGCTTGCCGGCACGCTCGCGCGAGGCCGTGACCGCACCGGCAATCCAGATCGGCGGACCGCCTGGCCGATGCGGTGTCGGCCCGAGCACACTCTCTTTCACCGTCCAGCGGCCTTCCGCGCCGGGTCGGGGCCAGGTGACCGGCTCACCGCTCCACAGCGCGCGGCAAAGCGCAAGGCCTTCGACCAGGCGGCCGACGCGCTTGTCGAACGGCACGCCCGCCGCGGCGAACTCGGCGCGCACATTGGGCACGTCGGGTGCGATGCCGACGCCCAGGATCACCCTGCCTTCGGCGATGCGATCGAGGGTCGCCACCTGCTGGGCCAGCACGACGGGATTTCGCAGGGCAGGCAGCAGCACGGCCGTGCCCAGCTCAGGCTTGCGTGTGCGGGCGGCGACTGCGGCCAGAAGCGTCAGCGGATCGTGCCGCGGCCGCGCCAGCAATGAATCGCCGACCCACAGGGAATCGTAGCCCAGCCCCTCCGCCTTCTCCGCCAATGCCAGCAACGATGCCGTCTCGTCACGGTGTTCCATGACGCGTTCCCGCGTCGGCAGCAGGTAGCCCACTCTCGGCATGGCGTTTCCTCTGGTCGGTCTTTCGTTGATATAGTTTGCGCGTTGGTTGGAGGAAACGGCAATGAAATTGGGCCTGTCGATCGGCTATTCGCGCGCGCATCTCGACATTCCGGTCAAGCTGATCCAGCGCGCCGAGGAGCTGGGCTACGATTCGGTGTGGACCGCCGAGGCCTACGGCTCGGACGCCGTGACGCCGCTCGCCTACCTCGCCGCGCTCACCAAGCGCATGAGGCTCGGCACCGGCATCATGCAGCTTGCCGCGCGCACGCCGGCCAATGCGGCGATGTCGGCCGCGACCGTCGACGCCATGGCGGGCGGCGGACGCTTCATCGCCGGGCTCGGCGTGTCGGGACCGCAGATCGTCGAAGGCTGGTATGGCGAGCCGTGGGGCAAGCCCTACTACCGGATGAAGGATTACGTGGCGATCATGCGCAAGATTTTCCGGCGCGCGGGTCCGGTGAGCCACGACGGCAAGGAGTACACCCTGCCCTACACCGGACCGGGCGCAATGGGGATCGGCAAGCCGCTGAAGTCGATCCTGCACATGAACCCGGACATCCCGATCTATCTCGCCACCGGCAACGAATCGACGGTCAAGCTCACCGCCGAGATCGCCGACGGCTGGCTGCCCATGGGCTTCATGCCGGGCGCGATGGACGAATACCGGCCGTGGCTCGAGGAAGGATTCAAGCGCGCCGGCAACGGCAAGAGCATGAAGGACTTCGCCATCACCGCCTCGGTGCATGTCGAGGTCGAGAACGACGTGAAGGCTGCGCTGGCGAAGCTGAAGCCCGAGGTGGCGCTCTATGTCGGCGGCATGGGCCACAAGACCAAGAACTTCCACAACGACATCATGGTGCGCCGCGGCTTCGGCGACGCCGCCAAGCGCATCCAGGAACTATACCTGGCACATCGCAAGGACGAGGCGATCGCCGCGGTGCCCGACGAATGGGTCGACATGAAGTCGCTGGTCGGCCCGCCCGCGCGCATCCGCGAGCGCTATCGCGCGTGGGAGGATTGCGGCGCCGACACCATCAGCGTCCGCTCGCGCCAGCCCGAGGCCATCGAGGTCATGGCGCAAGCCGCGCGCCTCAACTGAAGGAGTAAAGCCCATGAAAGTCGGAGTCTTCGCGACGTTCATGTCGCCCCAGGCGACGCCAAGGATGATCCAGGATTTCGGTCGGCGCGCCGAGAATGCCGGTCTCGACTCGATCTGGATGGGCGAGCACGTGGCGCTGTTCGACAAGAACACCTATGGCTATCCCGGCTCCAAGGACGGCCGCATTCCCGTGCCCGAGGGCGGCGGCATGCTCGACGTCACGGCGACCTTCGGCTTTTTGGCCGCCGCGACCACCAAGCTTCGGCTCGGCACCGGCGTCGCCCTGGTGCCACAGCGCAACCCGATCTACACGGCCAAGGAGATGTGCACGCTCGACTGGCTGAGCGACGGGCGCATCGACTTCGGCATCGGCGTCGGCTGGAACAAGGAAGAGGTCGAGGCGTGCGGCTATCGCTGGGAGGATCGCGGCAAGCGCTGCGATGAGTTCCTGGAGGCGATGCGCCGGCTATGGACCGAGCCGGTGGTCGATTTCTCGGGCAAGTGGGTGAAGTTCGAGACCATGCGGATGGATCCCAAGCCGATCCAGAAGCCGCACGTGCCGATCATCGTCGGCGGCTATGCCGATGCCGCCTTCGCCCGCGCCGTGAGGTTCGGCGCCGGCTGGTACGGCTTCAACCTCGATCCGGCGCGGACCAAGTCCATGCTCGGCAAGCTCGACGCGGCGTTCGCCAAGGCCGGCCGCAAGCGCGATGCCAAGTACGAGATCATCATCACGCCGCCGATGAACATGGCGCCGGATCACGTGAAGCAATACGCCGATCTCGGTGTGCACCGCCTGATCCCGAACCTCGGCAGCCAGCGCCCCGACAAGATCGACCAGCGCCTGCCTGAGATCGAGAACGTGGTGAAATTGGCGGCGTGAGTCCCAGCCGTTACAAAGCCCACCTCACCCTGAGGAGCGCACGCAGTGCGCTCCTCAGGGTGAGGTTGTGCCTGCGCTAAGCGCCCAGTCCCAACCGATACACCCGGTTCGCCGTGCCGCTGAAGATCGCCTTCTTCTCGTCGGCGGAGGCGCCGGCGGTCAGGCGCTTGAACATGTTCCATAGCGCCGGCATGCCGATGCCCATCTTCTCGACCGGATAGTTGCTCTCGACCATGCAGCGGTCGGGACCGAACAGGTCGATGCAGGTCTTCACATACGGCCCCCAGTAGCCGGCGAGAGCCGCGGACGACGGCGGTGCCGGCAGCTTGCCGTAGTCGTAGGCAGCGAGCCGCATGGTGACGCCGCCGAGCTTCACCGACACGTTGGGACACTTGGCGAGCTCGGTCATCGACGCCTTCCAGTTGGCGAAGACCTCGTCCTTCTTGCCGGCGTACGGGCCGTAGCCCAGCGGACCGCCCATGTGACACATCACGATGCCCGCATTGGGGAAGGCGCGCGCGAGCTCGACCGCCTCGCCCAGCTGCGGATGGAACAGCCAGGCATCGAGCACCAGCCCCAGCTTCTCCAGCTGCTTCATGCCGGCGCGGACCGTCGAATCGCGATAGAGGCCGGGTCCCGACACGCCATGACTGTTGCCGATGATGGGATCGGCATCCCAGCCGGCGGAGTAGCGGATGCCGCGGAAGCGCCCGCCGCCGGCAGCGATCTCGGCCTCCAGCACCGCGGCGACGCGATCGCCGAGCGCCAGGTCGGCGTAACCCACGATGCCGCGGCAGATGCGCGAGGGGCCATAGCGGCCGCTGTCGCTCATGGCGGCGACGCCGGCCACGAACTCGACCTCGCCAACGGGCTTCATCTCCTCCGGCCCATGCGCGCGATACATCGAGCGGCATTCCTCGAATACCGTGGCAACGACGTTGTGTCCGGTGTTGAGGTCGGCCAGCAGCTCGTCGAGCAGATAGCGGAAGCGCGGGAAGTCCCACAGGTGATGATGGGTATCGACGATCGGCAACTCGGGCTCGAGGATCGGCTCTATCTCCGCTCTGGCGTGCCAGGCATCGTCGGGCTTGAAGATGCGGCCGAAGCGCGTCGGCTCGCCGGGAGTGCGCGTGCCCTGGAACATCGCGCCCAGGCCTGACGCGGCACTCCCGGACGTCGTCTCCTTGGCCATGGCCGTCAGCCCTCCGCGATCAGCCGCGCGAGGGCGGCGGGCTCGCTCAGCATCGGATAGTGACCGGTATCGAGCTCGTGCCAGCGACCCTTCAGCGTCTCGCAGCAGCGTCGCTGATGGGCGACCGGCGGGTTGGTGCTCTGCTTGCACCAGATCACCGAGGCGTTCCATGCCTGGCCCCAGAAGCGCTCCAGCTTCACCGGCTGGGTCATGGCGGCGATGGGATGCATGGTGCATCGCTCGATGGCCCAGGCGCGCATGGCGGGATCGAGATCCTTGAACAGGCGGTTCTCGAAATCCTGCCGCGACGGGCCGCTGGTCAGCTCGGTATTGACCGCGGTCGGGCGCTTGACGATGTCGGGCAGCGCCTCGCCGTTCATGAGCGCCAGCGCATCGGCGAACACCACGCGCGAAACGCGCTCGCGCGCCAGCTCGGCCGCGCGCGCCATCACCATGCCGCCGGTGCTGGTGCCGACGAGCACGACGTCCTTGAGGTCCTCGTAGAACAGAAGGTTGGCGACCTCGTCGGCGTGGCTTTCCGTCGTGATGCCGGCGCGCACCTGGTTCTTGCGCTCGGCACAGCCATCCAATGTCGGCGTGAGCACGCGATGGCCCTTGGCCAGAAGCTGCTCGGCGGTGGGCTTGAAGATCCAGCCGCCCTGGTAGGCGCCGTGGATCAACACGAACGTGGTCATGTCACTCCCCCTTCACTTTCACGCCGGCCATCTGCTCGAAGATCTTCACGACCGCAGAGCCGTCCTGCTTGTTGAGGCCCTGGGCGCGGGCCATCTGGTAGACCTGCTGGCTGACGTTCGCGAGCAGCACGGGCACGCCGAGGCGCTTGGCAAAGGCGGTCTCGAGCTCCTGGTCCTTGTAGGAGATGTCGATGGTGCCGCCGGGCTCGTAGTCGCCCTTGAGGATGCGCGGCACGCGCAGCTCCCAGGCCGCGCTGGCGCCGGTCGAGACCTTCACCACGTCGTAGATGGCCTGCGGATCGAGCCCCGCCTTGACGCCCAGCACCAGCGCCTCGGCCACCGCCACGGTGTTGACCTGCACCAGCATGTTGTTGACCAGCTTCATGGCGAGCCCGCTGCCCAGCGGCCCGACATGGAAGGTGCGGTTACCCATCGCCTTGAACAGGTCCTCGCACCTGGTGACGATCTCCTTGTCGCCGCCCACGATCACCGACAGCTCGCCCGATTGCGCCCGGCCCGTGCCGCCGCTCACCGGCGCGTCGACCATGGCGATGCCCTTGGCCTTCAGTTGCTCGGCGAGCGCGCGGGCCGCGAAGGGATCGATGGTCGACATGCAGACCACGATGTGTCCCGGCTTGGCGCCCTTGATGATGCCGCGTTCGCCCGCGATCACCTCCTGCGCCTGGTCGGTGGTCTCGACGATCAGGATGGTGCGGTCGACCGCGGCCGCCACCGCCTCGGCGTTGCCCGCGAGCTCAGCGCCCTTGGCGCGCACCGCGGCGGTCTTGCCCTGGTCGATGTCGTGCACCACCAGCTTGTGGCCAGCTTTCGCGAGATTGAGCGCCATCGGCCCGCCCATGGCGCCGAGCCCGATGAATCCGACCTTGCCGGCCATGTGTTTCTCCCTTTGCTAGTCATTTCTCGCCAGCACCCTCATGCTCCTCTCCCCCTAGCGGGGGAGAGGAGCCTGAACGGCGTGTCGTCAAACGCCGCCCGTGACGTCGATGGTGAGCCCCGTGACGAAATCGGCGTCGGACGAGGCGAGGAAGCAGATCACGTTGGCCTGGTCGGCCGGCTCGGCGACGCGGCGCAGCGGCGTGCGTTCGATCTCCTCGGCCTGCGAGGCCTGCGAGCGATTGTCCCAGTGCGGCCGGATGCGCTCGGTCAACGTGACGCTGGGTGCGATGGCGTTGACGTTGATTCCGTCGGGCCCGAGCTCGAAGGCGAGCTTGCGGGTGAAGGCGATGATGCCGCCCTTGGCCGCGGCATAGGCGCTGGAGCTGTTGAAGCTCAAGCCCCGTCCCGCGATCGAGGCCAGGTTGACGATCTTGCCGCTGCGTTTCTGCTTCATCACCGGGATCACGGTATGGGTGCAGAGGAAGGTGGCGTCGAGGTTGAAGGCGATGAGCTTCTGCCAGTCGGCGAAGGTCAGCTGCTCGGTCGTGGCCCGCGGGTTGGCGATCACCGTGCTGCCGCCCACGGCATTGACCAGGATGTCGATGCCGCCGTGATCCTGCGCCGTTCGAGCGATCAGCTTCTCGACCTGCCGCGGATCCAGCGCGTCTACAAGCTCGCCCTGCACCTTGCCGCCCGACTTGCCGGCCGCCTGCTTCAGCGACGGCACGGCCTCGTCGAGATGGCCCTGGTGGTTGTCGGCCACGATCACCGTGGCGCCCTCGCCCACCATGATCCTGGCCGTGGCGCGGCCGATGCCGTTGGCGCCGGCGGTGATCAGCGCCACCTTGTTCTTGAAGCGCATCAGATCACCTTGCGCACGATGTGATGGCGGTTGGTCGTGAACGGTCGCACCTCACTCGGCCAGCGTCCCTTCTCGCCCGCCTCCGCCCATTCCTTGCTTAAAAGCACGTCCGGGCTGTCGAGCTCGTAGATCGCCATGTAGGTCGGCGCGCCTGCGCCATCGAGCACCTTGCGCTGGCCCGCGATGTTGAAGGCGGCGGGCTCGGTCTTCATGCGCGTGACGCCGCGCACGCCCGGGACCTTGGAGAGCAGCGGCACGTGCTCGGTGTCGTAGACCTCGTTGAACAGCGCCTCTTTTTCCTTCGCCACATCCATGCTGACGATGAACAGGTACTTCCCGGCGATTGGCATGTTTTCCTCCCGAGTGCATGGCTAGGATAGCCGGCAAAGGGCAGCGAAGGGAAACGACCATGAAAATTGGTGCAGTGATGTTCTTCACCGCGGACTCCATGCAGCCTGCGCCGCTGGCTCGGGTGCTCGAGGAGCGCGGCTTCGAATCGCTCTGGGTGCCCGAGCACACGCACATCCCCTCGTCACGCAAAACGCCCTATCCGGCAGGCGGCCCTTTGATCCGGCCCTACTACGACATCATGGACCCCTTCCTGGTGCTGAACACCGCCGCGGCCGTCACCACGAAGCTCAAGGTCGGCACCGGCATCGCGCTCCTGACGCAGCGCGATCCCATCGTCACGGCCAAGGTCGTGTCGACCATCGACCAGCTGTCACAAGGCCGCTTCCTGTTCGGCGTCGGCAACGGCTGGAACCAGGACGAGATCGAGAACCACGGCACCAAGTTCGAGAGCCGCCACAAGCTCGCGCGCGAGCGCATGGAGGCGATGCAGGCGATCTGGACGCAGGAAGAGCCCGAGTATCACGGCGAGTTCGTGAGCTTCGACAAGATGAAGCAGTGGCCCAAGCCGTTCCAGAAGCCGTATCCGCCGATCATCGTCGGCGGCGCCTTCCCCTACGCCGCGCGGCGCGCCATCCGCTACGGCGACGGCTGGATCCCGCGCGCCGACCGGCTGGAGAAGGGCGGCGTGGGCGTGATCATCGACAAGTTCCGCGTCATGGCCAAGGAAGCCGGCCGCGATCCCGCGAGCCTGCCCATCACCATCTTCCGCGTGCCCGAGGTGCTCGACCAATTGAAGTTCTGCCAGGAGATCGGCGTCGATCGCGTCACCTTCACCCTGCCGGCCGAAAAAGAGGACAAGCTGATGCCGATCATCGATCGCTGGACCGAGCTCAAGCGCCAGCTGGGCGGCTAATCGTGAGCGTCAAGTTCGGGCTGTCGCTCAGCTTCCAGACCAATCCCGGCCTCGGCGAAAAGTGGGACACCTCGTATCGCGAGAGCCTGGAACTCGCGAGCGAAGCCGACCGGCTGGGCTTCGACTCGATCTGGGCCAGCGAGCATCACGGCGAGGCCGACGGCTACTGCCCCTCGCCCATCGTCGCCTGCGCCGCCCTCGCCGTCGCGGCTCCGCATTGCCGCATCGGCCAGGGCGTGGCGCTGGCGCCGCTCTACGGCCATCCGCTGCGCCTGGCGGAGGACCTGTCGGTCATCGACAACATCTCTAGCGGACGCATCGAGATCGGGCTGGGCCAGGGCTATCGCCCAGCCGAGTTCGAGAGCTTCGGCTGGAACTACAAGACACGCACCAGAGCCTTCGAGGAATCGCTCGACATCCTGGGGCTCGCCTGGCGTGGCGAGCGCTTCAATTACGAGGGGCGCATCTACAACGTGAAGGGCGGTCTGCTGCGGCCGCCGCCGATCAGGCCCGGGCCGTTGCCGCTGTGGGTCGGCGCCGCGGCGCCGAAAGCGCGGGCCCGCGCCGTACGCTATCGCGCGGGCCTGATCGTGGCGCCGCTGATCGAGCTGCAGCACCTCGCTCGCCAGATCAAGTCGTACGACGACGAGGCCGAGCGACAAGACGCCGGACCGCTGCCGCATTCCTTGATGCGCGAGGTCCTGGTCGGCGACTCCGCGGCCGACGCGATCAGGCGGCACAAGCCTTACATCGATCACGTCTATCGCGTGCAGTACGCGCCCGAGCGCACGGGCCAGACCTACATCGATCCGGCGACGGGCGAGCGCAAGCCGCTCACCGGCGACAATCCGCTCTACCTCTCGGAAGGCTTCATGCAGGACCGCTGGTTCCTCGGCACGCCGGCCGAGATCGCGGCCAAGATGATCGACTGGCTGCCGCGCTATTCGCTGGAACATTTCATCTTCCAGGGCCGCCAGCCCGGCATGACCTTGCGCCATGCCGTCGACAGCCTGGAGGCCCTGGCGAAAGGCGTGTTGCCCGTGGTGCGGGCGGCGTTGTCGGCGTAGTAGTCGAAAGACGCCGACACCTACTATCCGTAGGAATTAAGACAGTTACGCAAATTTCGCTACCGAGTTTCGTGTTCCGGCAGGCTGGTGTTCGGATCGACGATGCATAGAGCGACCTGGCGATCCGACCCTATCACAACTACGGTATAGTTTCAATAACTATATTTCTTTCCGGACAGCGGACCTGGAGGTCCGCGCTCCGGCAGGATGTCAGCTGATCGGGTCGAGGACGACGACGGGGATCTCCCGGTCGGGCACCTTCTTCTGGTAGTCGTTGTAGGGCGGCCAGAATTCGTTGGCGAGCTTCCAGAGCCTGGCGCGCTCCTCGCCGCTGGCGGTGCGGGCGCGGACCTTGACCTTGTCGGTGGCGACCTGGATCTCGACCTCGGGGTTGGCGAGGATGTTCTTGTACCAGCCGGGATGATCCGGCGCGCCGCCCTTGGAGGCGACGATGAAGTAGCTGTTGCCCGACTTGCCGTAGAACAGCGGGAAAATGTACTTCTCGCCCGACTTGCGGCCCTTCGTCGTGAGCAGCAGCGACGGCACGGTGAGCTCGCCGTGGTTGGGCGGCGTCACGGTGTACATGTGCCCCTGCTTGCCGCCGCTCGACAAATAGAGGTTGGTGTGGTCGACCATCCACTTCGGCATGTTGGGCGCGAGCTTGGCTTCGGTCATAGTGACTCCTCAGAAATTGAGTTTCAGGCCGGGCGTGGGCCACTGCATGACCCCGAGCTGGCCCTTGTCCGATAGCGTTATATAGGCAGTCCGCCTGTCGGTTCCACCGAAGCAGATGTTGGTCGGATAGACGTCCGGCATCTTGACTTCGCGCACGACGGCGCCGGCCGGCGAGAACTCGGTGATCTTGCCCGTGCTCAGGGTCGCCACGCAGATGTTGCCGTTCTCCAGCACCGCCATGCTGTCGAAACGCGCCGGGCCGGTGACGCCACCCAGCACTCGGCCGCTGTGATGCGCGAACGGCGCCGGCTTCTTGAGCACGCCCGGCCCCTCGATGTCGAACGCCCACAGCCAGGCGCCCTCGGTGTCGGCGACGTAGAGCACCTTGCCGTCGGGCGACAGCGCACAGCCGTTGGGGCTGACGATGGGATAGGCGATGCAGGTGATCTTCGAGCCGTCGGGCTGCGCGTAGTAGAGGCCGCCATGGTCGCGATGGCGGGCGAAGCGCTTGCCGAGGTCGGTGAAGTAGAAGCCGCCCGCCGTGTCGAACACCAGGTCGTTGGGCGCCGAGAGCTTGTGGCCATCGCACTCGGTGTAGAGCGTCTTCGCCTCACCCGTCCTGGCATCGAGGCGCTGGATCGAGCCGCCCTTGTAGCCGGTGTGGGCGCCCTGGCTCATCGACGTGCCTTCGACGTAGCGGGCGCCGCCGTTGTTGCAGAGATAGAGCGCGCCGTCCGGCCCGATCGCGAGCCCGTTGGGCCCGCCGCCGCACTCCGAGAACACGGAGGACTTGCCGTCGGGCGTGACGCGCGAGCAGCGGCCGTTGCGGATCTCCGTCAGGATCACCGATCCGTCGGGCATGACGGCGGGGCCTTCGGGAAAACCGAAGCCGCTCGCCAGGATCTTTACGTCACTCATGTTGGCACTCTCCACCGAACAGCCTCACCCTGAGGAGGCCCGAAGGGCCGTCTCGAAGGGTGGGCAACATCAAGACTGTGGCCCACCCTTCGAGACGCATCGCTGCGCGATGCTCCTCAGGGTGAGGCGGTCGATTCACGCCGCCGCTTTCTCGGCCTTCGCCGGCTTCCAGGATTTCACGACCGGGAGCACTTCCTTGGCAAACAGCTTCAGACCGCGCTCCGATACCTCGTAGGGCGTGCCGCCGAAGCGGAACGCGACGTTCATCTCGAAGTCACCGATGACTTTACGCCGCGCCTCGAGACCGCGCAGGATCTTGTCCGGCGGGCCCCAGCTTGCCGCCTGCATGAAGCCGTTCACCGCGCCTTCCAGGCCGCCCTTGCGGGCGATCTCGGCCTTCTGCTGGTAGGCGTCGTAGCCCTTCACCGTCTTGAAGTGCTCGCCTAAAAATTCGTAGTGATAGAAGTTGCTCTCGACGAACTTGCCCTGGTACCGGCGCGCCTCGTCCTCGATGTCGGCATTGGTGCCGCAGACGCAGAACTCGGTGAGCATGACCGTGGGCGGCTCGGTGCCGTGATACTTGCGATGCAGGGTGCGGCCGTGCTCGATCTGCGGCAGGCGCATCTCCCACGGCCGGTCGGCGAACATCACGATATGGGCGCCGAGCTTGGCGGCTGAATCGACCGAATCCTCGCTCGACGCCACGGCGTAGATGCGGCCGTCGAACGAATGCTGCGGCCTCGGCCTGATTTCTATGCGCGGCTGCTTATAATATTTGCCGTCGCCTTCCATGAAGCCGGTCTTGAGCGCGTCGATGATCATGGGTGCGGCCTCGTCGAAGCGGCCGCGCGATTCGTCCATGCTCAGCCGGAAGGCCGCGAACTCGCGCCGCGCCAGGCCGCGACCCAGCCCGAGCCGCAGCCGGCCCTTGCTCAGCATGCCGAGCACGGCGGCATTCTCGGCGACGCGCAGCGGATCGTGCCAGGGCAGGATGACGGCCGCGGTGCCGACATCGATGTTCGGGCAGAGCGCGGTGAGATGCGTCATCAGCGCGAGATTGTCCGGCACGAACGAGTAGTCGTTGAAGTGATGCTCGGCCGACCACAGGCAATCGAAGCCCAAGTCGGCGGCGAGCCGCGCCAGCCGGATCTCCTCGTTCCATACGCGATCGTCGGAGCAGTCGTCCCAGCCGTAGCTGGCGAAGACCATCATCATGCCGACATCCATGAGGCGTCCTCCGTTCGTTGTCGTGAGTTCTCCTCAGTGTGCCACAAAAAGCGGCGTCGTCATGCTCGCCAGCAAGGTCCGGCTGACGCCGCCCAGCACCATCTGGCGCAGCCGCGAATGGCCGTAGAGGCCCATCACGATCAGGTCGGCCCGATTGTCCGCAGCGCGAGACAGGATCACGTCGCCGACGTCGGTATCGGAGGCGATGTCGTGCTGCACGGTGGCCTTGATGCCGTGACGCTCCAGCCACGTCGTCACCTCGGCCGCCGGATCGCCCTCCGGCGCCGTGCGGTCGACGATCAGCACGATGACCTTCTCGGCCTTGGTCAGGAACGGCAGGGCATCGGCCGCGGCACGCGCGCTTTCGCGCGTGGGCTTCCAGCACAGCATCACCGTCTTCCCGGGCGGATCGGTGATGCCGACATGCGGCACGACGATCGCCGGCCGGCCGCTCGCCAGCACGACGGCCTCGGGCCGTGCCGGTGCGGCGCGGGTCGCGGAGTCGGGATCGGTCTGGCCGAGCACCAGCAGGTCGGCCTGGCGCGACAGGCTCGCCAGCTGCTCCTCGGCGTAGCCTTCGACGACGCGCCATTCGGACGACCATCGCGAGCCCTTGACGGCGGCCTCGAAGGCCTTCGCGGCGGCGGCCTCCTCGGCCTTGGCGGCCTGCTCGAAGGCGTCGAGCAGGCTTTCCATCGGAACCGTGCCGTCGGCGAAGACTGCCGGCAAGGTCGTCGCCCGCACATGCACGCCGATCAGGTGCGCGCCAAAGCGCCCGGCCAGTTCCACCGCGACCGCCAGCCTGTGGCCGACCTTGGGGCTGGCGTCGCAGTCGACGAGGATCGTCTTGTACGTCATGACCAACGCTCCCAAAAAAATGACGGGTGATGGATGACCCTCACGCCGCCTCGCGCCGGCAGAGGCACGAGGCCCGGATCGGAACTTCGGTGCGCGCCTGCGCGAGCTCGAGCCGGGCCTTGATCAGCGGCGCCTCGATCGTGTCACCGCGCCGCGTCAGGCATTCGTGCAGGCCGTGCAGGCTCCACACGTTCTCGGGATGCTGGTAGGCGCGGGCGAGCTTGCCGTCGTAGCCCAGGTCCGAGCGGTAGACCGCCTCGGCCTCCGCGAGATGGCCCTGCTCCAGCAGCAGCGCGCCCAGCGCATGCCGCGGCGGCTGCATCCAGCCCCACGGCTCGTCGTAGGGCAACGCATCGGAAAGCTCGACGGCGCGGCGCAGATGGGCGAAGGCGAGGTCGAAGCTGCCGCGGCGATATTCAAGCTCGCCGCTCAGCATCTCCGCGGCGATGTCCAAAAGGTCCTCGACGGTGTTGTTGTGCACCAGGCGCGTGTCGGGCACGCGGGCCTTGGCGGCGCGGAAGGCGTCGCGTGCTTTCTCGGCCTCGGCGATCTCGCCCAGCACCGAATGGGCGACGCCCTTGGCGTAGAGCATCATGGCGGTGGTCGAGCAGTAGAGATCGCGGTCCTCGGGCAGCTCCTGGGCGATGATCTCGCGCCACTTGCCGAAGCGGATCAGCACGTGCTGCTTCATGGAGATGAACGGCTCCAGGAAGTCGGCCATCGGCGGCGACGGGATCCGGAGCAGCGCTTCGGGCGTGGTGTCTATGAGCTCCTGTGCGGCTTCGATGGCCGGCGTGTACTGGCCCAAGAACATCGCGCCGTAGATCACGAAGTGATGGTTGTGGATGCGGTAGAGCGAGTAGAAGTTCATCACCCCGTTGCGCTCGACGAACTTGCGGTCGGCGACCACGGCCTTCTGGTTCCAGTGCACGACATCGCGATAGTTGCCGCACTGCACGTCGATGTGCGTCGGCATGTGCACCAGGTGGCCCGAATCGGGCACCAGCTCGCGCAGCCGGTCGCCGGCGCGCAACGCCTTCTGCGGGAACGGCGACATCTCGATGAGATGCACATAGAGATGCAGCAGGCCGGGATGATCCCACGCCGCGGCGTCGGTCTCGAACGCCTCGTCGAGCACGGCCATCGCCTCCAGGGTCTCCGCACCCTCGGTCGGCTGGCCGGTCTCAAGGTTCCACATCTGCCACGGCGTCTCGTTCATGATCGCATCGACGAAGAGGCAGCGGACGTCGAGATCGTTGCGGTGCTTCGCGAAGATCTCGCGCATGGTGCGGGTGTAGGCCTTGTCCCACGCCGACATGCCCTCGCCCTCGTCCTTCGGGAGCGGGTCGCGCTGCGGGAAGCGCACCGGCAGCGCGCCGATCAGCGCCTGCTCGACGGCCGTCGCGTTGGCGGCCGAGGCCATCGCCTTCTTGGTGGCGTCGAACGATGCGGCCAGCGCCTTGGCCTGGCCGTTGGGATCCATCAGCTCCCAGGGCACGTTGTAGTTGGGGCCGGCGGCGTAGGCCACGCCCCAGTGGGCCATGGCGCAGTCGGGATCGTGCTCCAGCGCCTTCTGGAAGCACTTGATCGATTCCTCGTGATTGAAGGCATAGACCCAGGTCAGGCCGCGATCGAACCAGAGCTGGGCCTCGGGCGAGGAGGTGGTGATGCGGCGGCCGAACTTGCCGAGGTCGTAGTAGGTCATCAGTGCCCCCTTCATCATCTCGTCCTCCCCCGTCATACGGGGGAGGATACAGGAGGGGGAAAGCCGCACGGACGGCCTTTGCCGACTCCTTGATCTGAAATGAGCGTGCGCCTCGAGTGGGGCCTGCCCCCTCCTCTATCCTCCCCCGTGTGACGGGGGAGGAGGTCACGAAGCGCCGACTCCTTGATCTGAAATGAGCGTGCGCCTCGGGTGGGGCCTGCCCCCTCCTCCATCCTCCCCCGTGTGACGGGGGAGGAGGTTTGACGGTTGTCTGTGACTACTCCGCCGCCATCCTCATCGGCCGTGCGGCGTCGATGGCCTCGCTGAGGCGCGGCGGGGACAGCGGGAGGTCGACCACGCGCACGCCGATGGCGCGCGAGACGGCGTTGCCGACGGCGGCGGTCGGCGGAACGATCGGCACCTCGCCGACGCCGCGCACGCCGTAGGGATGCTGCGGATTGGGGACCTCGACCAGGATGGTCTCGATCATCGGCAGGTCCGAGGCCACCGGCATGCGGTAGTCGAGGAAGCCCGGGTTATCGAGCTTGCCCTTGGCGTTGTAGATGTACTCCTCGTTCAACGCCCAGCCGATGCCCTGTACGGCGCCGCCCTGCAGCTGGCCTTCGACGTACGACGGATGGATCGCCGTGCCGACGTCCTGCGCCGCGGTGTAGCGGCCGATATGGACGCAGCCGGTATCCTCGTCGACCTTGAGATCGACGCAGTGCACGCCGAAGCCCGGGCCGGCGCCCGTGACGTTGAGCTGGGCATGGCCGTTGATCGGCCCGCCGGTCCGTCCCGCCTGGGCGGCGATATCGGCGAGGCTGAGCGGCTCGAAGGTACCGACCTGGTTGCCGGCGGGCTTGGCCATGCCGCCCTCCCAGATCACCGCCTCCGGATCGATCTTCCAGATCTTGGCGGCGCGCACCTTGAGCTCGCGGATCATGTCGCGCACCGAGTTCACCACGGCGAGACCGGTGGCGAAGGTGACGCGGCTGCCGCCGGTCACGAAGTTGAAGCCGATCGACGCCGTATCGGCGATGATCGGCCTCACCCTGTTGTAGTCGACGCCGAGTTCCTCGGCCGCCATCAGGGCGAGCGAGGCGCGGCTGCCGCCGATGTCGGGATTGCCCGAGATCACCGTCACCGATCCGTCCTCGCCGACATGGCTGGCGGCGCTGGAATCGGCGCCGATGTTGAACCAGAAGCCGGCGGCCACGCCGCGGGCATAGCCGTGCTTCGGCGGCGTGCGGTAGTGCTCCGAGTTCTTTACCGCCTCCAGCGTCTCGACCTTGCCGAGGGTGTTGAAGGTGACGCCATAGGCCGTCTTGGTGCCGGCCTTGGCGGCGTTCTTCAGGCGAAGGTCGATCGGATCCATGTCGAGCTCGAGCGCCAGCATGTCGAGCGTGGACTCGACGGCCCACGCCGAGATCGGCGCGCCGGGCGCGCGATAGGCCGCGACCTTGGGCCGGTTGCTGACGACGTCGAAGCCCTCGATGTAGACATTGTCGATGTCGTAGCAGGCGAAGCTGCACATGCAGGCCGGACCGACCGGCGAGCCCGGGAAGGCGCCCGCCTGCATCTGGACGATGCACTCGGCAGCGACGATGCGGCCGTCCTTCATGGCGCCGATCTTGACCTTGACGTTGCCGCCCGGCGCGGGGCCGGACGCGCGGAACACGTCCTCGCGCGACATCGTCATCTTCACCGGCTTGCCGGTCTTCATGCTGAGCCGCATGGCCAGCGGCTCGAGATAGACCACGGTCTTGCCGCCGAAGCCGCCGCCGATCTCGGTCGGCGTCACGCGGATCTGCGAGGTCTCGATGCCGAGCAGCCGGGCGCAGAAGCCACGCACCTGGAAGTGCCCCTGGGTGGTCGTCCAGACCTGGATCTGGCCATCCTCGGCCGCGGACGCGAGCGCGGCGTGCGGCTCGATGTAGCCCTGGTGCACGGCCTGCGTCGTGTAATCCTTCTCGATCACGACCTCGGCCTCAGCGAAGCCCGCCTTGGCGTCGCCCTTCTTGAACTCGATGCGCTTGGCGATGTTCGACGGCGTGGCAGCCGGCGGGTTGGCGCCCTCGGTCAGGAGATGATCGTGCAGGATCGGCGCGTCGGGCTTCATCGCCTCGGCGACGTCGATGACGTGCGGCAGCACCTCGTAGTCGACCTTGATGAGGGCCAGCGCCTGCTTGGCGACCGCCTCCGACACCGCGGCGACAGCGGCGACGGGATGGCCCTCATAAAGCGCCTTCTCGCGCGCCATGATGTTGCGCGTGATGTCGCGCATGTTCACCTGCATCTCGCCGGTCGGCACGATGAGGTTGGCCTGGTCGGGGAAGTCCTGGGCGGTGATCACCGCCTTCACGCCGTTCAGCGCCAAGGCCTTCGACGTGTCGATCGACTTGATGACGGCATGGGCGTGCGGCGAGCGCAGCACCTTGCCGACGAGCTGCCCCGGCAGGTTGAAGTCGGCGCCGAAGCGGGCGCGGCCGGTCACCTTGTCGGCGCCATCGGGACGATCCGGACGGGTGCCGATCCACTTGTACTTGCCTTCGAGATTGGGGCGATGCTCGCTCATCGGGCGGACTCCCTCATTTCGGCGGCCACTTCGAGGACCGCGGTGACGATCTTGTCGTAGCCCGTGCACCGGCAGAGGTTGCCGGCCAGCCAGTAGCGGACCTCGTCCTCGGTCGGGTTGGGATACTTCTCGAGCAGGGACTTGGAGGCGATCAGGAAGCCCGGCGTGCAGATGCCGCACTGGAGCGCGGCCATCTCGACGAACTTCTTCTGCAGCGGGTGCAGCTTGTCGCCTTCGGCCATGCCCTCGATGGTCTCGATCTTCATGCCCTCGGCCTCGGGCGCGAGCACCAGGCAGGAGCAGACGAGGCGGCCGTTGACCGTGACGCTGCAGGCGCCGCAGTCGCCCGAGCCGCAGCCTTCCTTGCTGCCGGTCAGCCCGAGATTGTCGCGCAGGACGTCGAGCAGGGTCTGGTTGGCGTCGCACAGGAACTCGGTGGGCGCGCCGTTGATGGTGGTGTTGACGTGGATCTTGGCCATGTTCAGCGATGTCCTTTTAAACCGGGTCGATTAGACCGGGCGGTGTCCGCGGTGTTCGATGCCGTTGATGCGATCGCGCGCGATCATGGCCGAACGCTTCAGCAGCACGCCGGCGATCTTGGTGCGATACTTGATGGTGCCGCGCTTGTCGTCGATCGGGTTGCAGGCGGCCGAGCAGGCCGCCGCCGCCGCGTCGAGCGCCGCATCGTCGAGCTTGGAGCCGATCAGCGCCTTGGCCGCGTCATCGACCAGCAGCACGGTGGGCGCGACGGCGCCGAGACCGACGCGCGCGCCGGTGACGGTGTCGCCCTTCATGGTGAGCGAGACGCCGACACCGACGACGGCGATGTCCATCTCGGTGCGCGGGATCAGGCGCAGGTAGGCGTCCGACGAGTTCTTCGGCCGCTTCGGCAGCGTCAGGCTGACGACGATCTCGCCGGGCTTCAGCGAGGTCTTGCCGGGGCCGGTGCAGAACTCCTCGACCGGCACCTTGCGCTTGCCGGTGGGGCCGGCGACGTTGACGATGCAGCCCGCGGCAACCAGTGCCGGCACGCTGTCGGCGGCGGGCGAGGCGTTGCACAGGTTGCCGCCGGCGGAGGCGCGGCCCTGGACCTGCGTCGAGCCGATCAGGTTGACGGCCTCGATCACGCCCGGCCAGGTCTTGCGCAGCTTCTTGTTCTCGCCCAGCTGGGCGGCCGGCGTCGCGGCGCCGATGGTGAAGCTGCCGTTCTTTTCGACGACGCTCACCATCTCGGGGATCTTCTTCACGTCGACGATCACCCCGGGGGTGCGGGCGCCGGACTTCATCTGGACCAGAAGGTCGGTGCCTCCGGCCAGGATGTAGCCCTTGCCCTTGGCTGCCTGCATGAACTTGACCGCCTCTTTGACGGTTTTTGCAGACTGATATTGGATTTCACTCATGCGGCGGCGTCTCCCGGGCGGGTGTTTCAGTGGGTGATACATCCAAGCGGACTGCAGGCCGCATAGCAAGCGCCCTCCTTCGCTGCTGCGCAGCTACGGAGGGTTCGACGTCCCTCCTGCCGTCATCCCGACCGGAGCCTCGCGAAGCGAGGCGGAGCGGAGGGACCTGTTCTTATCGCTCTGCGGACAAGAGGAGGTCCCTCGGCTTCGCGCAGGCAGGTCGGGATGACGGGAGGTTATGCGCGGAACGAAGCAATCGCCTTCTCGTCGAACTTCAAGCCCAGGCCCGGCTTCTGCGGCAGGATGAGGTGGCCGTCCTCGATCTTCGGCGTCTCCTCATACAAGGCCAGCATCCACGGCATGTATTCCACGGTGAGGCCGTTGGGGCAGGCCGCCACCATGTGCAGCAGGATCTCGGGCATGACGTGGCTGACGATCGGCAGGTTGAAGGCCTCGGCCATGCCGGCGACCTTCATCCATTGTGTGACGCCGCCGACGCGCGCCAGGTCGACCATGACGATGTCGACCGAGCGGGCTTCGATCATGTGGCGGAACGGCACGATGCCCCAGACATACTCCCCGCCGGCGATCGGCGTTTTAAGCGCGGCGGTGACGCGGGCGAGACCGGGATAGTCGTCGAACGTGGTGACGTCCTCCAGCCAGAACAGGCCGATGCCCTCCTCCTCGACGCGGTGGCCGATCTGGATCGCCTGCTCGGGCCGCCAGCGCTGGTTGATGTCGCACATCAGCTTGATGTCAGGGCCGATCGCCTCGCGCACGACGCGCACGCGGCGCACTTCATCGGCCGGCGTCGGATTGCCGGGCAAGGCCATCTGGGTCTTCATCTCGCGAAAACCCTCCTGCGCCAGGATATGCGCGGCGCGCTGGGCCTGCGCGTCCGAAAGGCCGCGGCGCAGCGAGCCCGAGGCATAGGTCGGCACGCGATCGCGATGGCCGCCCAGAAGCTTCCAGAGCGGCTGGTCGAGGGCCTTGCCCTTGATGTCCCACAGCGCGGTGTCGATGGCCGCCAGCGCCAGGGTGAAGATGCCGCCCGGTCCGCCGCCGGGATCGCCGACGCGCAGCTTGGCGATGATCGCCTCCATGCGCTGCGGGTCCTCGCCGACGGTCGCGGCGGCGAGATCTTCGACGGCGGCGTGCAGGCTGCGCGTCAGCCGGCCGCCGTAGAGCGTGACGCCGATGCCTTCGATGCCATCATCGGTGCGCAGCCGCACGGTGACGATGGGCCGCTTGCGGCCGGCTTCCTCGGGCATGTTGGCCAGGGGATCGTCCTCGGGAACGAGCAGCGTGGCGACTTCAAAGCTCTTGATCTTCATGGGCGGCGACCTTCCCCCGGCATTGGGCTGCAGCAAACTATTATAACTCAAGTGCTCATACGATCAACACCTTCCGCGACGCTGCGCAATTTCCTTGCGACTTTTGACGCTCCAGGAGACGCCAGCAATGGGCAGCCACCTGTGTGATCACACCACCCGTTGTCTTTCGATGATCACGTCGATTCGCTGATTTTTTTTGGCGGACCATACGGCGCCAAAAAACTGAATCTATGTCGTTGCCTGCAGTGCTGGCACGCGCTCGGCGCCGACCGTCGCGCAAGATTGAGTTTTTGCGCACCGTATAGCCTCGGCGTCGATACAACCCATAGTATCTTCCCGCAGCGCGACACCGGCGAGTGCTGGCATTGCAGTCATCTCACGCGGCTGTGCGTCGAGGCCGTCCGCCCTTGCGGCCGTTGGCGCGAGCACGCAACTCAAGCTCCGATCACCGTACGTGCCTTGAGACGGGCTTCGGCCTGCTCGGCAGCCGTAGCGCGACCCTTGCGGATCGAACTCCAGCCAGACGATATCACCGGCGTCCGGCACATAGCGCGCCGTCAAAGCCGCTCCTTGCCGACCGGCCTGCCGAAATCAACCTCGTCATGGAGATTGTCGGGCGTGATCTTCTTCAGCAGGTCGGTGAGATCGTAGGATGTGGGCCGCAGGGGCTCGACAACGATCCGGCCTCGTTCCTCCCGGATGTCGACCGGATCATCGATTTCGATCCTGGCCGCCTTGAGAACGGTCGACGGGATTCGAATCGAGGCACTATTGCCCCACTTCTTGACGACGGCACGCATGTCCATCCCTCGGTATCGACAATGTCGATACTTATGCAGTCGAAGCCTTTTGCGCACCCCGCCCCCAAATGTGTTCTGGACGCAGGCAAGTGCAGGCAGTGCAGTCATCTCACGCGGCTGTGCGCCAGGGCCGTCCGCCCTTGCGGCCGTTGGCGCGAGCCGCCGCGGCCTTGGCCGATGACTTCGATTGGCCGCGAGATCACGGAGCAGACAGGCTCGAGCTGCACCGAACGAAAACATCGGATGGAAAAACGTCGGATGCCGGCGGAGGCCCTCCAGCGTTTTCCGCCACTTGCTCGAAAGACCCCGTTCGGCGGCCGACCGAAGCTCCCGCCAGGCAAGGTCGATCGTTCGCGGCGCTCCCCTCCTTCGCTAAAGCTTCGGAGGGCGGGCGCCGATCCTCTCCGGCAAGAGCGGCGCGTGACAGACGTGCTCGACGGCTTGGCGACCCTCATGGCCAGCCGGTTGTCGAGCCCGCGCGCTCTGAAGGCGCTTGGGCAGGTCCGGGCGCGATGCGGGCCGGTGTCGTCTTCACGTGCATGACACGATGCCGGTCTTCTCGAAGAGCATCGGCAGGGATAGGCCACAATTTCGGGTAAGGAAGTCAACCGGTTTGCGCGCCCGTCTGTTTCGCCGAGCCCCGCAACCGTCGCTGGAAGCCCATCGTTGACCCTGTGTGGGCGAAGCCCGCGCGAGCGCCTGCGTCAGCGCAGCCTTCCCCCTCATCCAGGATGCCGCCGCGTGCCGCCATGACCCTTCGTCCCGAATATTCCCTCGGCCATTCCGAGTACAACCCCTTCCTCTTCGCCAGGGTGCGCAGCGCGCCGCACGGCCCCGGCGCCGAGGGCGACGATCTCACCGTGCTTTCCGCGCTGACGCGGCTCCAGCTCGACCCCTGGCAGGAGGCGGGGCGGCTGGCCGACCTGCCGTCCGACGCGGCCTCCCGCACGCTCGCCGAGGCCTTGGCGCGTCTCCCCGAGCTGAATTGGCAGGCGGCCGACGCCGCCGTGGCGGCTCGGCGCCTCGTGGCGCTGCTGCCTGACGGCGCGGTGCCCGCCGTCCCGCTGACGCCGGAGGTCTCCGCTGCCCGCGGCGGGGCGGCCGACGACCCGGGGGCCGGCGCGCAGAGACCTGCCGTGCCAACGTGGCTCGTCTGGGCAGTGCTTGCGGCGGCCGCGCTGGCGGTCGTCAGCCACCTCCAGCACGACGACAAACACGAACCGCCGGCGACCCGCAGCTGGTCGGTCGAGCAGTGACCGAAAGCGCTGCGCAGACAGGCGCCCGTGCGACCCGCCCGCTCCCCGCCGGACCTCGTCCCGACCTCGGTCCACGTCTCGAGAATGCTGGACCGGGCCGACGGAGCGCGGGTTTCCATCGGCTGGCTGATCGCAGAGCTGGGCGACCGGTCGTTCGGGCTCACCCTGCTGGTGATGGCCATCTTCGCCTTGATGCCCGGCGCCTCGACACTGGTCGGCGTCCTGATCGCCTGGCCCGCGATCCAGCTCGTCCTCGGCCATCACAAGGTCCTGCTGCCGCGGCTGCTGGCGCGCCGGGAATTGGCGGTCGAGCGCCTGGCGCGCGTCATCGCCGTCGTCGTGCCGCGGCTCGCCTGGATGGAGAAGCTGATCAGGCCGCGGTCGCCGGCCCTCTTCGAGATGACCCGACGCATGACGGGGACCGCCGTGCTGCTGCTGGGCTTGACGCTGATCGTGCCCATGCCCTTCAGCCAGGTCGTGCCCGCGCTGATCATCATGGTGCTGGCGCTGGCCTATCTGGAGGAGGATGGGCTGGCGCTGCTGCTGGGCCTGCTCGCCGCGCTCTGCTCGCTGGCCGTGATGGGCGCCGCCGTGTGGGGCGCCGTGGAAACCATCGACTGGATCGACCCGGCGACGCATTGACCGCGCGCGAAGAGCCAGCGGCGCCGGAATGCCGCCGCGTCATTCCGGCGAATGTCCAACACAAACGAGGGCGACGACGAGAATATATGGCTCGGCCGGCCGCTGACATTGCGACCGCGCATCCCCACTTGAGGATTGCTGCCTTGGCCGCGGATGGATCGACCAACGCGCCGACGTTCGACAGCGAACAAGGCAACAGCGAAACAAGGCAACAACGACACAAACAGGAGCATCAGCTGGAGACCCTCGACAACAAGCGGGCGCGCCTGCGCCACGAGCTGCGGCAAGCCCACAGCGCGTGGCTGCTGGAGAGCGACTCCTTCGCTCAGCCGGCGGCCGCCAACACCTCGGATGGCGCGACGGACAGCCACGACTCGGACAGCCGCACCCGGTGGGCCATCTACCTGGCGGCAAAGCAACGGCTGGTCGCGGCATATGCCGAGGAGGCGCCCGCGACCTGAGCACGATCCGTCCAGCTGGACTCCGCGCCAGCCCGTTACGCCTCATGGCCACGGCCAGGGGCAGGAAACGATCACGCATGCTGCTTTCGCAACCCGAGAAACGGTGGCTGCCCAGCCCGATCGCCTGGCGGCAATACAAGGTGACGCTGGCGTCGGGCTTCACGGCGACGCTGGGCTTCTCGCTCGGCGACCCGGCCGATGCGGACACGGCCCGGGTCATGCGGGCCTATGACGCCTCGCACATGGGGCTGTTCGTCGTGCTCGACGATCCGCAGTCGGCGGAAGCGGCCGTGCTCTGGTTCCAGCAGGCGGCGAGCCTCACCTTGCTTGCGCCGGACACGATCAATATCGGCGACGAGGTGCGAGGGCTGCTGCCGCGCTACTTCATCGCCTTCTTCGACGACATCAAGGACGTGGCGCCCGGCCTGGGCAGCATCAGGCTGATTGCGCCGAGGACCGGCGACAAAAGGCTTCATTGAGAAGCCGCGCTTGTCCGGAGCCGTGCAATGGTTGATCTCCTTCCCATGACCGAACTCACTCTCCACGAAGCCATGACGCTCATCCAGATCGCCAACGGATGGGACGGCGCGGCGGACATTTGCGAAACCGACGTGACCCGGCTGCAGACCCTGGGCCTGGTCGAGCAGCGCGGCGCGTCGATTGGCCTGACGACCACGGGCAGGCAGAGGATCGTCCAGCTCAGGAGAGCGTGAGGGGTAAGGGCAAGCGACAATGGCGGCCGAAGGCTGCGGCTCGAGCGCGCGTTGCTCCGCAGCAGGCTGCGCGGACGGGTCGCTTCGGTGAATGCCTGCGATGAAGTAACCCGCGTCGCGCGCCGGTGTTGGTCCTGCGGCCAACCTTTCATTGACGTTGGCTGGTCCGGCTCCGCTTTTCAGGGAACGGGCGGAGTCGGACCACCGTGTTTCAATCTCTGTCGCTATGCGGTGTGAAATGGGTGGGCGCGGCGGCGGGCGACCTCTGCCAAGCGCTGAACGCCAGCTGGGAGGCGGAGGCGGACGAGCGGCGGCGCCTCCTCGGCGCGCTGTTCGGCGCCGACGGCGAGTCGGTGTGGATGCAGCCGCCGTTCTTCTGCGACTACGGCAGCAACATCGAGCTGGGCGAGCGGGTGTTCTTCAACTTCAACTGCATCGTGCTGGACGTCTGCCGGATAGAGATCGGCAGCTTCACGCTGTTCGGCCCGGCGGTGCAGATCTACACCGCCACGCACCCGTTCAACGCCGAGCAGCGTAGGCGCGAGGAGTCCGGCAGGCCCGTGCACGTCGGCTCGGATGTGTGGGTGGGCGGCGGCGCGATCATCCTGCCCGGCGTGCGGATCGGCTCGCGCGCGGTGATCGGCGCCGGCAGCGTGGTGACGCCGACGTGCCAGAGGGCGTGTTCGCCGCCAGTAATCCGTGCCGCGTGGTTCGAGAGATCGCGGAGTAGGCAAGCTGGATGCAAGCCCGCAGCACCCGCCGACAGCCAGGCAATCATCAATCGCCACGCCGCCAAGAGCGCATGGGTCATTCGTTTCTTCGTCACAGGTGACTCCGTCGATCCGGATCAGCAGGGATCAACAGGCCGAGGGGCCGGCGCGGGCGGGAGCATGGCGGCAACAGCCCGAAGGCGAACAAGGCCGCGCCCGGGCGGACAAGCTGAGAGACGCTCCATCGTTCGTCTTGCTGGACGGCTTGACAGCCCTCATCCGTCTCCGGTTATCGAGCTTGCGCGCCCTTGAAGGCGCTTGGGCAGGTCCGGAGGCGATGTAAGCCGGTGTCGTCTTCGCAGGATGGATCGGTCCGCTGGACGGCTTGCCGATGGCCACAAGCATCCGGCTACCGGAGGTGTATCCCAGTCCGGGCGCGATGCGGGTCGGTGTCGTCTGCCCATGTGCTGTGGCAAGCAGCGGGTGGTAGTCGCCGTTGGCAGCCATGATGCCGATGCTCTGAAAGAGCGTCCGCTGACACAGGCCACAATTTCCGGTGAGGGAGTCAACGCGTTTTGTGCGGCGGCGATGTCCGGCGCGTGCCGGCACTGCTTGCGATCGTTGGAGCGGCGTGAGGGGACGATGGCATGGACCAACCGTGCTGGGTAAAGGTTGGCAGGGATGGGCCACAACTTTGCGCTCGGGAGCTAACAGAAGAGCTAACGACACAGAAACTCGACTTCGCAACTGTACGTTGCTACAATTTTTGCGTCATAAATTGTCTTCTAGAGCAATCTGAAATTTATGGGGGGAAGCATGGCAGTTTGCATGTCGCTCATAAACATGAAGGGCGGTGTCGGAAAAACTACGTTGGCAACACAAATTGCTTGGTACGCAACAATCGAGCTCGACAAGAAGGTACTGCTTATTGATTTAGATCCACAGGCTAATGCTAGCCAGTCAGTCATGTCGCCCGAAACGTATGTCGAGTACTTAGACGACGGTGGCCTCACGGTCGCCGACATTTTTGAACAGTTCACACCTACCGGAAGTGCTTCTGGTAGTCCTAAGAAATTGGACCCTGACAAAGCGATCTACTCGCGAGTCGAATACGACGACGGCAGTCTGCTGCATATCGTTCCATCGCGCCTCGAACTGTCTTGGACGATGCGTAACCCAGCAGGAAAGGAAACGCTCCTACCTCGCTTCGTATCGAAAATCGAAAAGAAGTATGACCTCATCATAATTGATTGCTCGCCAACAGATTCGATACTCACTGACGCTGCATACCATTGCAGTCGGTATATACTTGTGCCGATTAAAGCGGAGTTCCTGGCATCGATTGGCTTTCCATTGCTCAATCGCAGTATTAACGCCTTTCAAATGCGTCACGAAAGCAGCGTCTTGGAAGTTTGCGGTCTAGTGTTCAATGACTTCAATCGTGGCAACCCAAAGCGGGAGAACCGACTCGCGAGAAAGGACGTTGAGCAGAAGGCCGCGCAATACAAATGGCACGTCTTCAAGAACCATATCCCGCATTCTGACTCGTACTTTCGCGCCGCCCGAGAAGGATTGTCGATCGAAAGCACAAAAGGTACGCACGGAATAGTTAAGACTGAATTTTCGGCATTTGCCGCGGAACTCGCCAAGAAGATCGGAATATGAGCAAAAAGGTTACCCTTTCTTTTCTAGAACGCATGCTCGGGCTGATGGTGTCTCACTTCGGGGCCGCCGAAGTCCGAGCTACGTTGGACAGACTTACAAATGATATTAGAGGTCCGACGTCCATTTCTCAGGATACTGCCCCAAGGCTACGCACAAAGGCAGGGCCGCCAGTACGGCAAGTCTTGGAAGAGCTGAAGAAAAAGGACGAAGAAGCGCATTCGATTGTAAGCGAATTCTACTCCAGGTTACTTGATAGGAAAGTCTTGCCTCAATCGGAAGATGTGCGCCGTTTTGGACATCTGATTGGAATGAAGAAGGTTCCGGGCAAAGCGCGAAAAGATATGCTTCCAATCGTCGTTCGTACCTTGGTGGAACTTCCTGTTGAACGCATCAAATCAGCGGTCGCGAGCGCTGCAACCATGTCCGAAGAGCAGCGACGGCAGGGCTATGGCATTCTTACCGACAGATTGCTAAAGCCCTAGGTATTGAAGAAGCTAGGTACCCTGTACGAAGGGTCGGCTATTCACTAGCTAAACTGAATACCGCGTGATGCCAGTGCTTCGCCGCTAGGGATTGGTTCTCACGGCATTAGTCGCATCAATGAGCATGCATTGAAGCACACCCGCGCGCGCCCGTCTCACACGAGGAATCGACATCAGGCAGCGACGGCCTCTGTGATGGCGCTTCGCACCGTGTCAACGTCAAGATAGGGCAGATTGGCCAAGCTGATCGTGTAGTGGATCGCCAGGACGCCGCTCGGCAGGGAAAAATCAGGCGGCAATTGTGGAAACTCATCGTCCACCTCGAAGATCTGTGCATCTCTCAGGTGGAATCGCACCAAGTCAGGCGAACGTCGCATCTCATCACACCAGTCTAGGCCATCAACCTTTGTCAGGAAGTCGTCAATCGCCGCCGGATCATGTCGAATCGCTGCCATCACCCCATCAACCAGCGTGGCTACAGACTGGCTTCCCATTATCGACTCCTCCAGCTGTATCGAGGCGAGCAGCAGGCGACGATTATCAGGTGTCTGGAGTTGATCCTCGCGTGAGATCTCGTGCTCATGGCGGCTCTTCGTCGTTGCCTTAACTTCCATATGCAGACGCGGGGTCACGAAATCATGTCGCTCGCGATCGGGGCCGCTCCAGAGAAAGACAGCCTCCGAACCAAGAGCCGGCAGCCAGATGGACTGCATCACTATGAGTTCGCCGATTAGTCCGATCTGAACCGCACGAGACATAGGCTGGCGCAGCGGTCGCCACGCGGACTGCCAAGCGCGTACGATCGCGATAGCGGCCGCCCAGGGGTCGCGGCCCTCTCCGAGGATAGCCTCCACAAGCTCACCGCAGAGCGCCGCAAACATTGTCTCATGCGCGGCCGGCGAGCAGACGTCGAGACAGGCCCTATCGTCAAGCAAACCCTCGCGCAAACGAAGTCCGTTGTAGTCGGGTGGGATAGCCCGAGTGGGAGCCACGGAAGTTGGAGCCAGCAGATGCAGATCACCTGAGGCATCTACCGCCAGACGCAAAGGCGTCTCCACATTGTTGCAGACGATGGCAGTGGACTGAATCTGATCTTCTCCGACCGATCGCGTCTGTCGCAGGGTCCGCCAAGCTTCAACGAAACTCCCCGTCACGCGCCGACGCCTCGGTTGAGGATTGCACTCGAGCGTCCATCCGACGTGTGCGGCAGACTGAGTGCAATCGCAATGACAGCGTCCGCGCCGCTGGCATCAAGCGGCGCGGGATCCAGGGGATAGACCAGCAAAAGGCCCTGGGTAGGAGGGCGGCCCGAACGCATTGCCTCAGTGTCATAGTTGCCAGAAGCTCGACGGTAGGCATCCGGTCCACCAGGCAGATCGACGCCCTCATGGCGAGGATCGATTAGAATGCCGATGCTCTCGCTACTCATGCGTCGGCGGGTAATCAATTCGGTCTCGACGCCACCCACTGTAACTGCGTTGCCGCCCTGAGCGCCGGCAAGGAGCACGGACCAGTCGCCCAGTTCGCCTTCGGCTACACGTTGCATGATCCAGTCGGCGATGACATCGCCGCGCATCGCAAGGGTATCCGGGTGAGGTTGATAGGCGCGCAAGAAGTCGCAGATGATCTCGGGCGGCAGGTCTCGGAACAGATGGCCGCCGACGAGCTTATGACCTGGACCACACATGGCGATAAGCCGATCAGCAAGGATTCGATTCGCTTGCAGACGCGCGGGGTCATGCAACGGCAGGATCACTGTCTGGGGATGCTCGCCCGACCACGACTGCGCCAACGTATCCGCCATTCTGGACTTGTTGCGCGCAGTAAGCAGCAGTGCACTGTGCGCGCGCAGACGGATGGCCATCTCGGACGGCCGCCGTCCGGCTCGATACAGTGCTTGCAAGCTATCGCGCAGAGACTCTTCTACTAAGGCCAGTTCCGTGAACCATTGAGCAATCCCGTTCGTGGTCCAAATCCGAATCAGATCCTCATAGCCGGTGCGGAACCCGTACCACCGCGCCATTTGCAGCAACGTATCGGCCATGGAGGCCGTGCGCAGGAAATAGGAAATCGTAAGCCCTTCAAGAGTGAGGCCGCGCGAAAGCCGGTTGCCACCAACGGCTACAATGTGCCGATCAGGGCGTTCCGCGTATTCGAGATTCTCCCCCGTAACACTGTTCAGTTCGATGACATCCATGTGATTCAGCGTGGAAAATTGACCCCCTGAGGTGGGGGATCGGCGTCCAAAATTGACCCCCCCTTGAGGAGTTGGCGTAGCAGGCTGCCCGCTTTGCGTAAGAGCGGGTGGTGGGGGATGTTGGTAGTGGAGACGATCG
>JACPOB010000176.1 GCA_016185145.1 Rhodospirillales bacterium
CTCGAAGGGTGGGCAACAACAAGACTGGGGCCCATCCTTCGAGACGCCGCGCTCCGCGCGGCTCCTCAGGATGAGGGTGGGCGTGAAACGAGCAATCGAATCAGAGGCCTTTGTTGAAGCTCGGCATCGTCTCCGACCTGCACTGCAACATCGATGGCCTCGATCGGGCCCTCGAAACCATGGGCACGATCGATGCACTGCTCTGCCTCGGCGACAGCATCTACGAGTACAGCTTCTCGAACGCGGTGATCGGCCGGCTGCGCGAGCTCGACGCGCTCACCATCCTGGGCAATCACGAGGAGGTCTTCCTCGGCGCGGCCGGCGAGCGGGCGCGTTCCCGGACAGATATCGACCGGCCATTGCTCGGCTGGCTCGCCGGGCAGCCGCATCGGCGCGAGCTGCGGATCGACGGCAAGCGCATCCTGATGGTGCACTCGACGCCGTGGGAGCCGCGCGGCGCCTACGTCCTTCCCACAAGCTCCGAGCTGCAGCGCTTTGGCGAAGCCGACGCCGACATCGTGCTCTACGGCCATACGCACCAGCAGGTCGTCCGCCGCATCGGCCGGGTGCTGGTGGTCAATCCCGGCTCGGCCGGTGATGCCCGCGACCCGCGCAATGGCCGGCAGTTGAGCTGCGCGGTGCTCGACACGGTGACGGAGGAGGTCGTGATTCGCGATTTCCCGGCCCTGCCCGTCCGTCGGCAGCCCGAGCGCGGATGAAGCCCTAAGGGCTCAGGTTCCGAAGCCCGACTCGGGCACGCTGAGCTCGAGGAAGACCGGAAAATGATCCGACGCCTTAGCGTCGCTGGCGATACGCATCGTCTCGACGTGCCGCGCCACCGACGGCGTCGCAAACATGTGATCGATCCGCACGTCGCCGGAATACTGGCTGTAGATGCTGACGCCGTCCTCTTCCTTGTGGCCGGCGGAGACCCAGGAATCCCGCAGCGACGTGTTGCGCACCACACGGCCGTTGCGTGCGTCCTTCTCGCCGCAGATCAGCGCGTATTCCGGGCTCTCGTAGGTGAAGTTCATGTCGCCCATCAGCAGCGCCGGCTCCGGCAAGGACGGCACGTCCATACCCTCCGTCCAGTCCGGCGTGTGCGTGCCGCCCCAGGCCGAACCGTTGGCCGGCGCCTCGTTGATGATCTGCAGCAGCGTCTGGACCTGAGGCACGCGCTGGCCGGACGAGATGTGAGAGAGGTGAGTCGAATAGATGCGCAGCTTGCCGACCGGTGTCACGACGACGGCTTCGACCACGCAACGCTGCAGGTCGTAGATCGTCGTCAGCGCGTACTTGGGCAGCAGGAACGTCCGGCTCGATTCGAGCGGCCACCGGCTCGCCACCATGTTGCCGAAGGTACGGCGCCGATTGTCGGGCGCCTTGGCGCCCGCCTTGGGTGTCGCGGCGACATTGAAGCCGCTGCCGAACACGTAGTGATAGCCGAGCTTTTCGGCTAGGCCGGCCGCCTGGTCCTCGCCGCCGTTGCGTTCCCAGTTCTGCGCGACCTCCTGGAAGGCGACGATGTCGGCACCCTTCACGTCGCTTGCGGTGCGGTCGAGATCGAACTTCATGTCCAGGCCGCGGCCGAACTGGATATTGTAGGTCGCAATCGTGATCTTCACATCCAACTCCGTTACTTGATGCCGGAATGGACGAAGGCGTCCATCACGTAGCGCTGCGCGAAGACGAAGATACTGAGGGCCGGCAACAGGCCGAGCACGGCCGTGGCCATCAGCGGCCCCCATTGCTGGAGCTGCTCCTGGTTGGTGGCGAAGAGCTTGAGGCCGATGGACAGCGTCTTCATGTCCGCGTCGTTCAGGATGAGATGCGGCCAGAGGTAGAGGTTCCAGGCCGACAGGAAGCTCAACACGCTGAGCGACGCGATCGCCGGCAGCGTGTTGGGGAGGACGATGGATATCAGCGCGCGCACCGGCCCGGCGCCGTCGATGACGCCCGCCTCCAGGAGCTCGGTCGGCACGACCTTGAAGCTCTGGCGCAGGAAGAAGATGGCGAAGCCGCAGAACGCGATCGACGGGATGATGACGCCGGCCAGCGTGTTGTAGAGGTCGATCTTGACGATCGCGATGTAGGTCGGAATCAGGGTGACGACGTAGGGAATTGTCATCGTGCCGACGATGACGGCGAACAGCCAGTCGCGGCCGCGGAAGCGGAAGTGCGCGAAGGCGAAGGCCGCGGGGATGGCGATCAACATCTTGCCGGCCGCGATGGCGACCGAGGTGATGATCGAGTTCAGCAGCCAGAAGGCGACCGGCTGTATCTGGAAGGCCGCCACGAAGTTGGCGAAGGTCGGCTGGCTCGGCAGCAGGCCGAGACTCCGCCGGAACGTCAGTTCGTTGGGCGTGAACGCCGTCGTGAACATCCACACGAGCGGAAACAGCGTCACGACGACGGCAACGAACAGCGCGACGTGAATCACGATGCGCGGCAGGAACTGAGAGAGCCGCACGGGCTGGCGCTCACTGATAGTGGACATAGCGCTCGAAGGCCCGGAACTGGAGCCAGGTGGCAACGGCCACGATGCCGATGATCAGGGTCGCGACCGCCGCCGCCTCGCCGAAATTGAACTGGCGGAAGGCGCGCTCGTACAGGAAGTAGACGAGATTGGACGAGGAGTTGTAGGGCCCGCCCTCGGTCAGCACGTCAACGACGCCCACGATCTCGTCCATCACGATCAGCACGGTCGTCACCGCCGTGAAGAACAGCGTGGGCGAGATCATCGGGATCTCGATGCGTAGCGCGCGCACCCAGGGGCCTGCCCCGTCGAGATCAGCGGCCTCGATGACCTCGCGCGGAATGTTCACCAGCGCGGCCGCATAGAGGATGAGGTTGAGGCCGAAGCCCTTCCAGAACGAGACGGCAGCCACGCACCAAAGCGCCATGTCGGGGTCGCTCAGCCAGCGGTGGCCCTGCAGGCCCATCGTCTCGAGCAAGGTGTTCAGGAAGCCCACGATCGGGTTGAACATCCAGAGCCATACCACGCCGGCGATCGAGAACGAGACGATGGTGGGAATGAAGTAGGCGCCGCGATAGGTCCGGACCACGAACTGGTTGCGGACCCGCAGCATCAGGAAAGCGAGCAACAGCGGGATCAGGATCTGCGCCGGCACCAGCACGACGAGATAGATCACGGTGTTCGAAAAGGCGCTGCGGAAGTCGATGTTGTCGAGCGTGGAGAGGTAATTCTCCACGCCCTTCCATGTGAACTCGTTGCGCAGCACGTTCCAGTCGTAGAACGAGACGCCGACGTTCAGTACCAGCGGCAGGTAGATGAACACCGTGACGGCGATGATCGCCGGAGCGACGAACAGCCACGCCGCATATCTGCCCTGGAGCGCGAACATCGGTTGCTAGGCGAGGAGCTTCGCCACGGCGTCCTTGCTGCCCTTGAGACCGTCGGCCACGGAAGCCGATCCGTTGACGATCCTCGAGATCCAGTCGATGTGCGCCTTGAGTGCCTCCAGGCCGCGTGCGCCCGGCCACACCGTCTCTGGCGTCAGGCCGTCGGCGAGCTGGGCATAGGCCGGCTCCTGGCCGGGCGGGATAGGCAGGTCGTGGTTGGTGGTATTGAGGTAGCCCGTGGCGAGCCAGAGCTTCATCGCTTCCGCCGTGGCACAGAACTTCAGGAACTGCAGGGCAGCCGCCTGCTGCTCCTTGTTGCGCGCCAGGATCGACAGGAAGTTGCCGCCGCTGTTCATGCGGCGTGGCTTGCCCTCGAGGCCCGGCATCTTCGCCAGCTTGATCTCGAAGGCGCTCTGGGCCTTCACGCCGGACAGGCGGGCCGAGCTGGTCACCATCGTAGAGAGCGCGCCGGCCTGGAACGCGGTCAACATCTCGCTGAGGCCGATCGGCTTCCACAGGCCCTTGGTCTTGGCCTCGACGAATTTCTGCATGCCGTAGACGGCGGCGGCGCTGTCCATCACCGGCTTGCCGTTGGCATCGAGCACGTCGCCGCCGGCATTCTGGATGAAGGCCTGCGGCTCCCATTCGTTGACCTCGTAGCAAAGCGCGGGCTTGTTGACCTTCTGCTGCAGCACGGGGAGCTTGGCGTAGAGATCCTCGACTGTAGCCGGGATCGCCTGCGGATCGAGGCCCGCCGCCTTCCAGTGATCCAGGTTGATGTAGAGCACCGGCGTGCTGAGGGCCCACGGGATGCCCATGACGGCATTGTCGACCGTCACCATCTTGACGACCGGCTCCTTGTAATTGTCGAGCACCGCCTTGCCGTCGGCGCCGAACTGGCGGATGTCCTGGGCGCCCAGCGTGTGCTTGGCGAACGAGGCGAGCTTCCAGCCCGTCGTCATGACTGCCGGCGGACGGCCCGCCGCGATTCCCGCCATCGCCTTCTGCGTGATGGCCTCATAGGTGGTGCCTTCCTGCCGGCTCACCGCCGTTACGCCGAGGTTCTTGGCATTGAAAGCCTTGATGACGAGCTCCATCGGATGATCGGCGCCCGAGAAGAAATGCACGATGTCGATCGAGGCGTTCGCCGAGCGCGCGGCCTGCGTGCCGCTCAGGATGCCGACCGACGCCATGCCGGCGGCCTGGAGCATCGTCCGACGGCCAAACTGCCTGGTCACTCTCTTGTTCACTTGTTCCCTCCCATCTGCACACGTGTGCAACACTGCCTCCCGGATGAGCTTGGGTCAAGCCGACGGTCAGCGCCGGCCTTTTCGCCCCGCGAGCGGCTTGCCGGCAGGCCGTGTCGAGCGACGCACGCGCAGGCGGGCCGGCACCAGAATATGTTGAGGTTTGCCGCCGGGCTGCTCGTGCTGCAGCAGCGAGATGGCGGCTTCCGTCATGCGATCGACGTCCTGGTCGACGCTCGTCAGGTCGTAGCCCTTCCAGGCAGCGGCCTCTATATCGTCATAGCCTGAAATGGAGATGTCTTTCGGCACGTCGAGGCCGAATTCATGGCGGGCCACGTCGAGCGCGGCGATCGCCATCGTGTCGTTGGCGCAGAAGAGCGCGTCGGGCCGTTGCTTGCGGCTGAGCAGGCGGCGCACGGCGGCGGCAGCGGTTTCGTAGTGATAGTCTCCGGTCTCGCGGGCAAACAGAGGCAGCTTCAGCTCGCTCAATCGGCCGACGAAGCCGCGTTCACGGTCGCGGCTGCTCGATGTGTCCTCGAGGCCGGCCAGGAAGGCGATCCTCTTGTGCCCGCCGGCCACGAGATGTTCGGCCATCATGCGCGCGCCGCCGGCATTATCGCAGGTGACCGCGCTCACCGCGTCGAAGTTCACATAGCGGTTGATCAGGACGACCGGGCGGCCGGCCCGAGCGCATTGCGTGGCCAACGTCGAAGAAAGAGTGGCGGCCGTGATCAGGACGCCATCGACCTGATAGGCCAGAAGCTGCGGCACCAGCGAATCGAGATCCTGCGCCCGGCGGCAGGACAGGAGCAGTGGCGCCAACCCCGCCTCCTGCAGCTTCAGGCAGGTCGCCTCGAGCACGCGCGCGTAGAACGGGTTGGCGAGGTCGGCGATGACGACGCCGATCATGCGCGAACGGCGCGTGATCAGCCCCCGGGCGATGGCGTTGGGACTGTAGCCGAGCTGCTCCGCGGCCTTCAGGACCTTCTGGCGCGTGCCGTCAGCGACATAGGCGCCTTCCGTGTAGGCGCGCGATACCGCCGAGCGCGAGACTCCAGCCAGTCGCGCAACGTCGATCGACCTCACAACATAGGAATTCTTCGGCTTCATCGCTGGCTGCAGGGTGTCGTCGTGACGTTGACAGAATCACGAGCTGCATGCCACAAAATGCACACGTGTGCATACACGACCGCGTGAATTTTTTGTGTCGTACCGATGACGCCGTTCGTCCTTGCCTGCGTGTTGTCCGCCGCGATCCTGCACGCCGGCTGGAACGCCGTGCTGCGCGGCGGCGGCGACCGGCTGTGGTCGATGACCTTGATGATGATGTCGGTCACCGCCGTGACGGCCGTCGCGGCGGTCTTCGTGCCGTGGCCGAACGCGGCGAGCTGGCCGTACGTCATTGCCTCGGCGATCCTCCATCTCGCCTACAACCTCTCCCTCGTGTGGACCTACCGGTCGGGTGACCTGGGGCAGACCTATCCGATCTCGCGCGGTTCCTCGCCGGTTCTCGTCGCCGCAGGGGCGGCGGTCTTCGCCGACGAGCATCTCGACAGCCTCTCCCTCATCGGCATCGCCCTCGTTTCGGGCGGGATCCTCTCGCTCGCCTTCCAGGGCAGGCGGCTGCGCGCCGATTTCCTTCCAGCGGCCTTCACGACGGGCGTCTTGATCGGAATGTACACCATCGTCGACGGGATCGGCGTGCGCCTCTCCGGCGACAGCCTCGCCTACTCCACCACGATGTTCCTGCTGTGGAGCATGACGATGCCCCTTCTCTACATCGCTCTCCGTCGCAAGCCGCCGAGCTACACGCCGACGCAGACGATCATGGCGCTTGCCGGCGGCATCGTCTCGATCGTCGCCTACGGCATCGTCATCTGGGCCATGCAGTACGATGCGATGGGCGTGGTCTCCGCGCTGCGCGAGACCAGCGTCGTCTTCGCGGCCATCATCGGGCGGATTTTTCTCGGAGAGAGGCTCACCTTGCGGCGCATGACCTCATGCATGGCCATTGCGATTGGCGCAATTTGTCTGGCTCACTGACGGCCCTGCCGGTCCGGGCATCACACTGAAATGGCACGCCTGCGTCGGAGGGCAGTCGCCATCACCAGTGCGGCGAGCGCCTGAAGCGCCGCGGTCAACCCCAGTGCCCAGCTGTAGCCGTCCGGATCCCAGCCGTCCGATGCGGTGCGCGGCCAAAGATCGAGGATCCAGCCGATCGCCGCCTGGACCAGAAATGCACCGCCAAGCGTCAGCGTGTTCACGGCCGTCGAGACCCGCCCGGTCTGCTCGGGCGGAAACATCTGGCATACCGCGATATAGCCGACCGGCCCGGCCGTACCGAACATCGCGATCGCAAGCCAAAGCACGAGCACGACCGAGGGTTGGCTCGGCTGCAGCATGAGGCCGGCTTGCAGCAGCACCATGGCGACAAGGCACACGATCGGAACGAGAAAAGACGGCAAGCCGATCGCATTCGCCCGGCTGGCGCCGCCGCCGGTCAGCACGCTGCCCACGACCATCGCGAAGGTGTAGAGGAGCAGCACGCCGGCTCGGGCCGGCCCGTCCATGCCGGCCACGTCCCGCAGCCAGGGGCCAGCCCAAAGACCCAGGTAGGCAAAGTTGAACATCGAAAGCGTCGCAACCGCCGGACCGAACCGCCAGAAGGTCCGCGAGGCGAGAATGCGACCGCTCAAGGCAATGTCGCCACGCAGGGTTCGCGCCGGGCCCCCGGCGTTCGGCTTGACGCGCGGCTTCTCCGGCACCGACAGGAAGATCCAGGCCGCCACGCCAAGCGCCACCAGGCACAGAACCCAGAATACGCCGCGCCAGCCGAACGCGGGCAGCATTGCCTGGACGGGTGACGTCGTGAGCGCGCTGCCGAGCGCGCCGATCGCCGTCGCGATGCCGGTCACGTACGCGACCCGGCTGCGCTCGAACCAATCGGCGTGCGCCTTGATCAGCGCCATCAGACCAGCCGAAATCCCGATGCCGAGCACGATCCGCGCCGCAGCGAGCCCGGCAAAGCCCGGCGACAGCGCGAACATCGCGAAGCCGATCGCCGTAAGCAACATCAACACTGCCTGCACGCGTCGCGGGCCAAAGGCGTCGAGCGCAACGCCCAGCGGCAGTTGCGCGGCCGCATAGGCGGCGAACAGGCAGGCCGCCAGCACGCCCAGCTCCATTGCCGACAGCCCGAGCTCAATGGCGAGCACGGGGCCGACAATCGCCATCACCGTGCGCGCGGCCTGGTTCATGACGTTTGCCGCGGCCAGCGGAAAGGTCACCTTGACCAGCATCCGGGAGAACATGCCGGGCTTCAGCCGAGCTTCGACAGCACGCCGTCGCGGAAGCGATGCATGTTGTCGATCGTGCCCTGCAGGGTCTGCGCCTCGCCATAACCGAACAGCCGCACATCGACCGAGGTCACGCCGAAGTCCCGAAGCCGCCTGATATCCCCGACCCAGTCGGAATCGTTGCCAGTGAACAGTTCGGCCTCGCCCTCGATGCTCCCGCGGGGACGCACGCCTGGGCCGGAGAGGACCCGATAGGCCAGTGTGATCTCCTTCGGATCGCGGCCGCCACGCTTGCAGAAGCCATGGAAGCGTTCCAGCCCCTGCCTGAAGGTCGAGACGGTGTTCATCGGGTGTTGTGGATTCGTGCCGACCGGATACCAGCCGTGAGCATAGCGGACAGTGCGACGGAGCGCCGGCGCACTTTCCCCGCCCACCCAGATCGGAATCGGCTTCTGCACCGGCTTGGGCGTGAAGACCACATCGTCGAAGCTCACATACTTGCCGTTGAATTTCGGCGCCTCGGCGGACCAGAGCTCCTGGCACGCCGCCATCCATTCGTCGGTCACGTTGCCGCGATCGTCGAACGGCGCGGCGCCGATGGCCTCGAACTCTTCGCGGCACCAGCCGACGCCGATGCCCAGCGTCAGGCGGCCCTTGGAGACGTAGTCGATGGTGGACAGAACCTTGGCGGTCAGCACGGCGGGGCGGTGCGGCACCACCATGACCGACAGGACGAAGCGAAGCTTCTTCGTCAGGCCGGCGACGAAGGCCGTGGTCGTCAGCTGCTCGAGCCACGCGGCCGAGGCGCCCGCCGGGAACTCGCCGGTCCCGGTATAGGGATACTTCGACTGCAGATTGCGCGGCACCATGATGTGGTCGCTGATCGTGACGTAGTCGAAGCCCAGCGCCTCCCCTTCCGTGACGATCCGGACCAGGCTGTCCGGCTCGATCAGCGGACCTGTGGTGGGCAGATTGAAGCCGATCTGCATGACGTTCTCCTCCTACGGCGCGAAAGGACCGAACCATCGCCGAATCGCGCGCAGCAGGCTATCGGCCCGTGCGCCTCGACACCAGCAAGCGGCGAGCAGAAGCGGGACTTAAAATTCCGAGGCCCGAGAGGCCGTGCTGATTCGAGTCCAGCAGCGGACACCGACCGCCCGCCAGCGTGTCGCTTGCGACTTCATCTTGCGCCGTAGACCATCTCGTAGCGGAGCTCGCCGTGAGAGATTTCGAGCGACTTCTCCCAGGGCCAGCGGATGGCATTCGCCCGCCGGTCAAGTCCGATCGGCGCGCCGCCCTTGAAGACGGCATCAATCCTCGCCTTGTCCTGCAGGATCCGGATGTCTTGAAGAGGATCACCGTTGATGATCAGCACATCCGCCCAACGGCCCTTCTCGAGACTGCCGACACCCTCGGGATCGACGGCGAAAGCAGCTTCTTTCGTGCCGCACGAGATGGCCTGGAGTGGCGACATGCCGAGATGGGAGACGAACAGCTCCATTTCCCGAGCGTGCCATTCGCCGTAGGGCGTGACGGCAAAACCAGAGTCGGTACCACACATCATCCGCACGCCTTGCCTGTGCGCGTAGCTCAGGATCTCCGTGGAGTTGTCGAGATCCCGCTTGATGCGGTCGATGCGGGCCTGGGAGCACCCGGCGAGGTGTCCCCACTGGGCGATGTTGACGTTGAGCGTCAGAGCAGGACAGAGCGGTATCCCGCTGTCGGCCAACTTGCCGACCTGCTCTCTGGTCATGAAATCGCCGTGCTGGAGCCAGTCGACGCCGGCATCGATGCAATCGACGATGGCCTGGCCGCTTCGCGCATGGGCGGTCACCCGCTTGCCCAGGCGGTGCGCTTCGTCGACGATGATGCGCAGCTCGTCGCATCGGAAGGCCGGGACGCTGCCTCCGCCCGGCGACAGGATCGACGACTCGCCGCTCGCAGCGATCTTCACCAGGTCGACGCCATTCTTGGCCTGGGCGCGAACCTCGGTCAGCATCGACTGGACGTCGTTCGTCAGGGCACCGACACCTGACCTGGGCGCGCCGATCCACGTCGGGTAGTAGTCTGCCAGGCCCGTATGGCTGGTGAGATAGCGCGCAGCCGCCGCGATTCGCGGCCCTTCGAACATGCCGGCCTTGATGGCATCGCGGACGGCGATCGCGACGTTCCAGCTGCCGCCGGGATCGCAAATCGATGTCACGCCGGAGCGCAACACCTCACCGGCATGCCACATCCCACGGATGGCACGGTATTCTGCCGAGGCATAGAGGTCCTGCTCCTCCATGCCCCGCGCCACGCCATAGCTGATATGGCAATGGGAATCGACGATGCCCGGCATGACCGTGCGATCGCGGGCATCGAACAGGATGTTGGCGTTCGGCGGAAGAGGCCGGGAATCGTTCGCAGGTCCGCAGACAACTTCGGCGATGCGGCCATCGACGATCGCGAGCCAGCGGAGCTGGGCAGGCGGAGCGCCGGTGCCGTCGATCAGCGTGCCGTTCACGATGATGTCGGTCATGCGCGATACTCCACACCCTCGGCCTCGTGGCGTCCCAGCTTGCCGGCGAGAAAGTCGACCAGCACCGCGTTGAAGTCGGCAGGACGCTCGTAGTACGAGGTGTGCGCAGCCTTCTGCAGCACGACGAGCCGGGCGCCCGGCAGGAGCTTCACGGCGGCTTCGCCGACAGCCAGCGGTACGGTCTTGTCCTCGGCGCCCCACACCAGCAACGTCGGCAGGGTTGCAGACAGTTGCGCCAGCCTCTCGCCGACGACGTCCTCGTCCAGGTGGCGGCCGATGTAGCGGCCCAAGGTCGCGAACGACTCCTTCGAGCCTGCGGAATTGTTGACCAGGAACTCCTCGTCGATGAAGTTCTGCGTCACCAGCGCGGGATCGAAGATCACGCGCGCAAGCTTGGCCTTGACGCCCTCGTAGCTCTGGTTGTTCGCACCGGCTTCGACACGACTCCTGGCCTCGGCGCCGAGCGGCACCAACCCCATGCTGCCCGACAGCACGATGGCGCTGACGCGCGCGGGATGCTCGCACGCGAACGACGCGACGACATGGCCGCCGAGCGACGTCCCGACGATCACGGCCTTGTCGATCTTCATCGCGTCGAGAAAGCGCGTGAGGAACGTTCGATAGGCGGGGACGGAGCACTCCACCTCTTCGCCCTTCGATGCAAAGCCGTGTCCCGGCAAATCAAAGGCGCAGACACGACGTCCAGCGGCGGCCAGTCCGTCGATATTGCGGGTCCACCGGTCGGCGCGGCCGCCAGTCCCGTGAACGAGCACGATGGCCGGCGCTTCTCGATGTCCGGCTTCAATCACCCTGGTCGTCAGGTCCGCGACGCGGAGAGGATATGAGATCATTCGGCACAAATCTCCATTTATTCAAAAAATGAATAAGCAATTCATATTAGATCATGCCACCGCGCATCGCTGTCAAGATGAAGCGTTCCATGCCTGTCGTCTGGCGCGCCACCGGCCGGATCGTCTCCTGATTCGACGACGGGATCGGAACTCGACGCAGGCGTCGCGGCGAGTAGGATGCAGAAGTCGAGCGCGAACCGCGCTGCTGGTTCATTCATCCGAGGCTTCTGAAATTGGCGAAGACAGGCAATAAGGCAGGCGCCCACTCCCGTACGCTGCTGCGCGGCCTCTCCATTCTGAAGTGTTTCAATGAGACCAATCAGAGTCTCAGCGTCGCGGATCTGGTCAAACTGACCAAGATTCCGCAGCCGACGGTTTGGCGCTTCTGCCAAACCCTGCAGTCCGAGGGCTATCTGACGACGGACACGACGAAGACACTGTTCAGGCCAGGCCTTGCCCTGCTGAGCCTCGGATTTTCAGCAATCAGTCACTTTGACCTCTCGCATCACGCTCGCCGCTATCTCGTAGAACTCGCCGACACGTTCACTGCCGTGGCGGGGATCACGTCGCGCGATGGCCTCAAAATGAGGATCGTGGACAGGCACGAAGCCGTCAACACCGTGCTCTCCTACAACGCGCGGGTAGGCGCCGCCCTGCCGATCGCCACGACTGCCAGCGGCTGGGCTTACCTGGCGAGCCTGGAGGAGGCAGATCGTGATCGAATGATCATGCAGATCGCAAAGGAGCAGCCGGATCTTTGGGCCCTCGCCCTGCCCTCGTACACCAAGGCGCTGGCGCGCTTCCGGCGCGATGGCGTCATCGTCAGCTCCGGCGCCATTGAACGGGGCCTCACGACCGTGGCAATTCCGATCGTCTCGACAAGAGCCGACGCGGCTTATCCACTGTATTGCTCCGCCATTGCCAGCGCACTTCCCGAGAGCCTCATAAAGACCAAGCTGGCGCCGGCGCTCAAGAAGATCGCAGCCGACCTTCGTGGCGCGCTCTCGGCGCGCTGACGAGCACCGAAGCCCGCTTCTTCCAGCAACTCGGCAGCGAACGCGGCGCATCGTCGATGCACTGCCTTGACGGGGTTCGCTGCGCATTCCATTATTTGAATATATTATTCATATAATGAATAATCGAGATTTGCCGCAAGAGCAGATGCAGGAGGAGAGGATGCTCAAGAGACGCGTGTTCGCAGGAGGCTTCGTCGCCACTTTCGGCGTCCTGATCGGGTCGGCGAACGGGCAGTTCCCAGGCACCGCGCCGATCACGCTGGTGATGCCCTATCCTCCGGGCGGGCTGGGCGACTATTTCGTACGGCTGGTCGCGCCGAAGCTTGCCGAGAAGCTCGGCGTGCCGGTGACCATCGACAACAAGGCGGGTGCGAACGGGGCGGTCGGTGCGGCTGCGGTGGCCAACGCAAAACCCGACGGCCACACCATTCTTTTCGTGCCCGCCAGCACGTTGACCACGAACCCGTGGCTCATGAAGGACCTTGCCTATGATCCTCTGAAGGACTTCACGCCGCTGGCGCTGGTGCTGGAGGTGCCCAACGTGCTGGTCGTCAATCCGGATTTGCCGGTCAGGACGTTCTCCGACCTGATCGAGTTGGCACGCCGCAGGCCGGCGACGATAAACTATGCCTCCGTCGGCGCCGGATCGAGCACCCACCTCCAGGCGGAGATGCTCAAGCGGGCGGCCGGCATCGATATCGTGAACATCACGTACCGAGGCGCCGGCCCCGCGCTGCAGGACCTCCTCGGCGGTCAGGTCCAGATGATGTTCGACAACATGCCCAGCGCCCTTCCGCTCATACAATCGGGCAAGCTCAGGGCGCTTGCCGTGACCAGCGCCAAGTCGTCCGCCGCCCTGCCGGAAGTGCCCCCCATCGGCTCCTTCTTCCCAGGCTTCGAGGACATGCCCTGGTTCGGATTCCTCGGGCCAGCGGGGCTGCCTGCCGATATCGCCACCAAGCTCAGCACCGCCATCGTTCAGGCCGTCAACTCGCCAGACATCGTACAGGCACTCGGTGCGAGAGGCGGCGTGATCGTCTCCCGGACTCCAGAGCAGCTTCGTTCCGCGATCATCGCCGATCGCGACAAGACCGGACGGCTGATCAAGGAAGCCGGCATTTCGCTCCAATGACTACGGCCGTCGAGATGAGAGCAGTCGTGCTGGGAGAAAATGGCATCGAGGTCCGCGAGGTCGCCAAGCCGACGCCGGGCCCCTGCGAGGTGCTCGTCTGCGTGAAGGCCGCCAGCCTCAACCGGGCGGACGTCCTGATAGCCTCGGGCCAGGCTCACGGCTTCGCAGCAGGGCCCGGCGTGATCATGGGAGGAGAATGTGCGGGCGAAGTCGAGGCGATCGGAAGCGCCGTCACCGACCTGAAGATCGGCGATCGCGTGGCGGGCTCCGCGCGCAGTGCCTTCGCCGACTACGTCACAATGGACAGCGGCCGCGCCTACAAGATCTCGAGCGCGATACCGAACACAAAAGCCACGTGCTTTCCCTACGCCGTACAGACCATGCACGACGCCATCGTCTCGGTCGGCGGGCTCCGCCAAGGCGAAACGGTCCTGGTTCAGGGGGCGAGTTCGGCGATGGGTCTGCTCGGGATGCAGGTCGCGAAGCTGAAGGGCGCCTCCCTGGTCATTGGAACGTCGGCCAACGAGAGCCGGCGCGACAGGCTCCGGGAATTCGGCTGCGATCTGGCGCTCGATTCCCACGATCCGTCATGGCCAGAGAAAGTAAAGACGGCGACCGGCGGCAAAGGGGTCGATCTCATAATCGATCAGGTCTCGGCGGGCGTCGCGAACGGCAACTTGGACGCTGCGGCCGTGCTCGGCCGAATCGTCAATGTCGGACGACTGGGTGGCATGAAGGGGGACTTCGATTTCGACCTTCATGCCCTCAAGCGTGTCAGCTATATCGGCGTGACGTTCCGTACCCGATCCATCGAAGAGTATCGCGCCGTTGTACGCGCAGCTCGCATGGACCTGTGGTCCGGCGTCGAAACGGGCGCTCTCCGGATGCCGATAGATCGTATCTTTCCCCTGGAGCAGGCGCCGTCGGCTTTCGCCCACATGAGTGAAAATGCGCATTTCGGCAAAATCGTCCTGGCGCTCTGACTGGATTCGCGCGCACCGGCGGGCGCCATCCTTGGCCCGTTCTGGACAATACAGACGACACAATCGGCGGTGACGGCAACACGGCCACGATACGCAGAGCGACTAGACGGATACCTGCCGGAGAGTGCCGACCAGCAGGGGGTGCCATGAGGCCGACGTCGATCCTGAGGAAGCCCACCGCCGTCTTTCGCCAGACCGGTTCCCTCGAGGTCGGTCAAGGCAAGATCACCGGCATCATCGCCCTGACGCTGGGCGGCCTCGCCGTCCTGTCGGTGCTCGCCTTCCATTTTCCCGAATACCTGACCACGCCGGATCTGCGCAAAAAATACGACGTGAACGTTCTTCGCGAAGTGCTGCTCGTCGGGATGGTCATTGGCGGCGGCCTCGCCCTCGCCAACCTCATTCGACTGCGCAATCGCTGGCTGAACGGCACCGCCCTGGTCCTGATCGGAATCGCCGTCGCCGCGGGCGGCCATCGCGTTCCGGTCGGCGACTTTCCGGACAACACGCCCTACATCGGACTCGATTGGTTCGTCCTCGACCTGCTGGGCTCCAGCATGGTGTTCATCCTGATCGAGAAGCTGTTTCCGCTGCATCGCGGACAGCCCGTCTTCAGGCCGGACTGGCAGGTCGACTTCACGCATTTCGTGATCAACCACCTTCTCGTCGGGCTGGCGCTGGTCATCGTCAATTTCGCCATCCACCGCCTGTTCGGCTGGCTGGTCTATGCGCCGCTCCAGAAGTGGGTCGGTGGGCTGCCGTTCTTCGCCGAGTTGTTCCTGGCGCTGCTGGTCGCCGATCTCGTCCAGTACTGGACGCACCGGGCGTATCACGAGATCCCGTTCCTGTGGCGCTTCCACGCGGTGCATCACAGCGCCAGGCACATGGACTGGATGGCCGGCTCCCGGCTCCATCTGTTCGAGCTCCTGACCACGCGCGTGTCGATCCTGGGCGTGCTCTACGTGCTCGGCTTCACCGAAGCGGTCATGAACGTCTACATCGTCATCGTCGGCTTCCAGGCGGTGTTCAACCACGCCAACGTCGCGCTGCCGGCCGCCTTTGCCCGTGCGCCGTTGAAGTGGCTGATCGTGACGCCCGACTTCCATCATTGGCATCACAGCTCGGAGCGCGAGGCGATCGATCGCAATTACGCCGCCCATTTCGCCTTCATCGACTATCTGTTCGGCACGGCCGTGAAATCGGACCGGCGCTTCCCTGGGGCGTACGGCGTGCTGGGCGACTACATGCCGAACGGCTACGTTCGCCAGCAGCTCTTCCCCTTCACCTGGAAGCATTGATTTGCCGCCGGCAGCAGGCCCGGACGATCACGCCTCCTCCGGCTCGAACTCCTGCCAGCGGCTGTCACGATGATCGGCGCTGAAATCGCCGGACACGTGCTCCTCGACACAACAGTAGAAGCGTCCGCCATGGCGGACCGTCGACAGGAAGTAGTACCGGGTCCGCGTCTCCCACTCCGGGGAGTCGCGGAGATCGAACGCCTTGGCCATCTACGCACTCAACGCCAGCACTCGGAAGTGTCGGGCCCGACGGCCCAAGATCAGCATCAGCATGTCTACGCGCCGCGAAGCGCAGACACCCCTGCGAAATCGGCCTTGCGGCAATGCTTCAGCGCCGTCTTGACCAGTGAAACAGCGACAAGCCGGTGCCCTTTGCATTGCCGCGGTTTCCGCGCATGCTCACGGTAACGTGATCCCGGAAGGAACAGCGCATGAAGTTCGGCATCTTCTATGAGTTGCAACTGCCGCGTCCCTGGAAAGCGGGCGACGAACATCGGCTCTATCAGAACGCGCTCTCCCAGCTCGAACTCGCCGACAAGCTGGGCTACGACTATGCCTGGGAGGTCGAGCACCACTTCCTCGAGGAATATTCCCACTCGCCCTCGCCCGCCTCGTTCCTGGCGGCGGCCAGCCAGCGCACCAGGCAGATCCGCCTCGGCCACGGCATCCTGCAGCTCACCGCCAATCACCCCGCCCACATCGCCGAGCGCGTCGCCTGCCTCGACCTGCTGTCGAGCGGCCGCGCCGAGTTCGGCATGGGCGAAAGCGCCTCGATCACCGAGCTCGAGCCGTTCGACATCGCCATGGAGAACAAGCGCGAGGTCTTCGAGGAGGCCGTGCGCGCCATCATCCCGATGTTCAAGGACGGTCCCTCCGAGCACAGGGGCAAGTACTTCAACTTCCCCCTGCGCATGGTGGTGCCGAAGCCGATGCAGAAGCCGCATCCGCCGCTCTGGGTCGCCTGCTCGCAGCTCGAGACCCTGGCCAAGTGCGGCGAATGGGGCATGGGCGCGCTCGGCTTCCAGTTCGTCTCGGCCGACGCCGCGCACGCCTGGGTGCACGCCTACTACAACGCCTTCGTGAAGCGGCAGAAGCTACTGGCCGACTACAAGACCAATCCCAACATCGCCCTGGTCTCGTTCTTCATGTGCGCCAAGACCGACGAGGAGGCGCGCGCCCGCGCCGACGGCGACACCTTCTTCCAGTTCTCCCTGCGCTTCTACGGCCAGTCGGCCGACCGGCGCCGGCCGCCCGCCGGCACGGTCAACATGTGGGAAGAGTACCAGAAGTGGAAGGCGGCCAATCCTGAGGCGCATGCGGCAGCGCTGCGCGGCGGCCTGATCGGCTCGCCCGACACGATTCGCCGCAAGCTGCGCAAGTTCCAGGAATCCAACATCGACCAGGTCGTGCTGCTGAACCAGGCCGGCAAGAACACGCACGAGCACATCTGCGAATCGCTGGAACTGTTCGCCAAGGAAGTGATGCCCGAATTCCAGGAGGCGCATCCCAAGCTCCTGAAATGGAAGGAACAGGTGCTGAACCGCGAGATCCAGCTCGACGAGATCGACACGACGGCCTTCACCGACCGCTACGGCGGCACCATGAAGGCGATCGCGCCGGCCAAGGCACAAGCCGCGGAATAGGGCGGCAAGCAGCGGGTGGCCCGCGTCCACATTCTCGGCGCCTCCGGCTCGGGCACGACGACGCTGGGGGCCGCCCTCGCCGGCCGTCTCGGGTGTGTCCATGTCGACGCCGATTCGCTTTTCTGGCTGCCGACCGACCCGCCTTTCACGACGAAGCGGCCCAAGGACGACCGGCAGGCCATGCTGCTTCGCCTGCTTCCCGCGGCAGGGCAATGGGTGTTTTCGGGTTCGGCGCCGGAATGGGCCAAGCCGATCGAACCGTTTTACGACCTTGTCGTCTTCCTGCGGCTTGACCCGACGGTGCGCATGGAGCGACTGCGACGGCGCGATGCAGCCCGCTACGGCAAGCGTCTCGAAGCGGGCGGCGACATGGCGGCTGCCAATGTCGAATTTCTGAAATGGGCGGCGGCCTACGACGTCGCGGGACCGGAGCAGCGCAGTCTCGCCCTCCACGAGGATTGGTTGGCGACTCTGAAAGTTCCCGTGCTGCGGCTCGATTCCGCCGATCCCTTGGAAGACCTCGTTTTTGTTGTTCTCGCCAGGCTCCGAGACAGGCAATAATCCGCCGCGGTTTCAACCTTGTAGAGTGGTGGCTTACTCCATGACCGACGAGACGAACCACCCGCCTGCCCTCGCCGTCGTCGATTCCCTCTCCGTCGACGTCCTTACCGACAATGTCAGCGACACCTACGTCAGCAAGACGACCTTCGCGGTGTCGGAATTCGCCAATGTCGTGCTGGCCGGCGCCACCGAGATCTCCGGCGAGACGCTCCTGGCCGCCAACCTGGGCTACGGCCTGCGCCTGCGCTCGAAGATCGGTGCGCGCGAGCACACGATGCTGTTCGACACGGGCACCGAGGGCGCGGTCTTCATCCGCAACTGCCGCAACCTCGGGCTCGACCTCGGCAGCGTCGAGGAGATCGCCATCACCCACGGCCACTGGGACCACATGGGAGCCCTGCCGGCGGCGATCGACGACATCGTCAAGCGGCGCGGCCGCGGCGCGGTGACGGTGCACGTCAATCCGGGCATGTTCAACGAGCGCGGCGTGCTGCTGAAGAGCGGCACCATCTTTCCCGCCGCCCGGGTGCCGACGCCGGCCCAGATGGAGGAGCGCGGCGCCAAGGTCGTCAACGACGGCAAGGCCCGCCTGCTGCTCGACGGCCACTTCTACTACAGCGGCGAGATCCCGCGCGTCAGCTCCTTCGAGACCGGCCGCGAGGACCATCTCTGCCGCAAGGACAACTCGGAGGATTGGCGGCCCGATCCCTACCTGATGGACGAGCGCATGCTGGTCGCCAACGTGCGCGACCTGGGACTGGTCGTGTTCAGCGCCTGCAGCCACGCCGGCATCGTCAATGTCTGCACCGAGGTGCGCCGCCTGTTCCCGGGCATCCCGATCCACGCCGTCATGGGCGGCCTGCATCTCGGCGGCGTCATGGAGCACATCATCCCGCAGACGGTCGAGGGACTGAAACCCTTCGACATCCGCTACGTCATCGCCGGCCACTGCACCGGTTGGCGGGCGTTGCATGCGCTGGCCGACGCCTATGGCGAACGGGTCAGCCAGTCGGCGGTCGGCACCAGCTACCGGTTCGACGCTGCCGCGCCGTCGGCCGGATGACCTCCACCACCTTCACCACGCCACGCCGCACCGAAAAACTGCCCGTGACCGTGGTGACGGGCTTTTTAGGCAGCGGCAAGACCACGCTGGTCAACCACATCCTGTCGAACCGCGCCGGCGTGAGGGCCGCGGTGCTGGTGAACGAGCTGGGCGAGATCGGCATCGACAACGACCTGATCGTCGCGGCCGACGGTGGCATGATCGAACTCAGCAACGGCTGCATCTGCTGCTCGACCAACAACGACCTTTTGGACAGCATCGTGCGCATGCTGGCTCGGCCCGACCCGGTCGACCACATCCTGGTCGAGACCACCGGCGTGGCCGATCCTCTACCGGTGGCGCAGACCTTCCTGCGGCCGGAGTTCCGCGATGCCTTGCGGCTCGACGCCATCGTCGCGGTGGCGGACGCCGAACAGTTCAGCCTCGACCTGTTCGACGGCCACGCCCTGCGTAGCCAGCTTCGTCATGCCGACGCCATCCTGGTCAACAAGTGCGACCGGGTCGGCGAGGAACGCCTCGACAGCGTCGAGGGCAAGATCCGTGCGGTGAACGCCGAGGCGCGGTTGCTGCGCACCACGCGCAGCGCGGCGCCGTTGCCGCTGATCCTCGATGTCGACCTGCATCGCCCGAAGGCCGACGGCCACGTCCACCATCATGCGCATCTCGACGAGGACGGCTTCGTCTCGCTGTCCTTCGAAAGCGACCGTCCCTTCTCGGTCGCCCGCTTCCAGGAGTTCCTGGACACCCGGCCGCCCGGCCTGTTCCGCGGCAAGGGCTTCCTGTGGCTGGCCGAGACCGGCAAGCGCTACGTCTTCCACCTCGTCGGCGGACGCTTCACCCTGGACGAGGACACCTCCGCGACGGGCACCAACCGTCTGGTCCTGATCGGTCGGCAGCTCGATATCGAGGACCTGCAGAGGCGCCTCAATCGTTGCCTCGTCATGTCATGATTCGGACCGCGGGCGTCTCGCCCGCCTCATGATTCATGAGCGGGCGGGACGCCCGCGGTCCGAACATGAGCTAGGTGCCCGCGATCGCCTTGCGTGCCTGATCGAGGCTCTGGTCCTGGATCGTCTGCGCCAGGTCGCGCAGGCGTTCCTTGTCGCCCTCGCCGTTGACCGGGATCGAGAACTCGCAGTGCGTGACCACGCCCGAGTAGCGCTCGACGAGCTTGCGTGCGATCTGATCGTAGGTGCCGATCGTCACGAAGGTGTGGAGGACGTCGTCGGTGATGTACCGCGGCATCTCCTCCCAGCGCTGCGCCCGCGACAGGAGCTTCAGCTCGTCGGCGAGATCGCCGAGGCCGTGATGGGCGAAGGCCGCGCGATACTGCGGCGTCGATGCATAGAAGGAGATGCGGGCGCGCACGTCGACGACCTTCCTTGCGAGCTCCTCCTCGTTGGCTGCCGTGGCGACCAGCGGCTTCATGCAGACCTCGAATCTGTCCAGCGATCGGCCCGCCCTGGCCGCGCCGGCGCGCACGGCCGGCAGCATGACTTCGGCTATGTACGAGGGCGTGCACACCGGATGCGGGCGCAGGCCGTCGGCCACCTCGCCGACGATCTGGCTCATGACAGGATTGACCGCGGCGAGCTGGACCGGGATCTCCGAATGCTCGATCGGGCCGGGATTGAACAGCGGCACCATCAAATTGATGTTGTAGTGCGGCCCCTTCACATCGAGCTTCGTGCCGTTCTGCCAGCAGTCCCAGACGGCGCGCACGGCGCCGACATATTCGCGGATCCATGGGCCGGCGGGCGATGCGGGCATGCCGAAGCGGCGCTCGATATGCGCCTTGACCTGCGTGCCGAGCCCCAGCGTGAAGCGCCCGCCCGACAGTTTCTGCAGGGTCCAGGCGCTCATGGCGGTGACGGTCGGGCTGCGCGGGAAAGCGATGGCGACCGAGGTGGCGAGCTTCAGCCTTGCAGTCGCCTGGGCCGCGAGCGCCATGATGACGAAAGGATCGTCCTTGGTCTCCTCGACCACCATGCCGTGGTAGCCGATCTCCTCGAGCAGCTTTGCATTACGGCCGATGCTCGCGAGGTCGAGCGGTATCTCGGGCGCGCGCAGGCCGGGATCGACCTTGCCGAGCGGCAGGAGAGTTTCGAGCAGCATTGTGTTAGGGAGGATAGCTCTCATCGCTGGAAGCGCGCCACTCCGTGGCGCGCTTCCAGCAAGGAAGGAGGAACGCACATGAAGGATCTCGCAGGGCGGATCGCCGTCATCACCGGCGGCGGCACGGGCATGGGGCGCGAGCTCGCCCGCCAGCTCGTGGCCGAGGGCTGCAGCATCGCGATGTGCGACGTGTCGGCCCCGGCGATGGCCGAGACCAAGCGGCTGTGCGAGGCCGAGCGCCTGCCGCAGGGGCTGCGCATCACCAGCCACCTGGCCGACGTCTCCAACGAGGACGACGTCAAGCGCTTCGCCGCCGAGGTGGCGCGCGACCATGACACCGACAAGATCCACCTGCTGTTCAACAATGCCGGCATCGGCGGCGGCGGCAGCATGATCGTGCACGAGCGCTCGGAATGGGAGCGCACCTTCAACATCTGCTGGTTCGGCGTCTACTACTGCACCCGCGCCTTCCTGCCGATGATGCTGAAGGCCGACCGCGGCCACATCGTCAACACTTCCAGCGTCAACGGCTTCTGGGCGTCGATCGGCCCGATGGTCCCGCACACCGCCTACAGCGCCGCCAAGTTCGCGGTGAAGGGTTTCAGCGAGGCGCTGCAGACCGACCTCAGCATGAACGCGCCGCACATCAAGTGCTCGGTGGTGATGCCGGGCCATATCGGCACCTCGATCGTCACCAACTCGCGCAAGATCCAGGCCGGCCACGATTCGCCCGACTTCACGCCCAAGGAACTGGCACAGATGCGCGCCCGCGTGGCGTCGATGGGCGTCGACGTGTCCAAGCTGACCGACCAGGACATCGGCAAGCTCGCCTACGAGCGCGCCCGCCGCTTCCTCGAGGATGCGCCGACCACCGCGGCCGAAGCCGCCACGATCATTCTTGGCGGCGTCAAGGCCGAGCGCTGGCGCATCCTGGTCGGCAAGGACGCCGAAAAGATCGACCGCATGGTGCGCGACGCGCCCGAGCGGGCCTACGACGCCGACTTCTTCCAGACGCTGGCCAAGGAGGTCGGCTGGAAGCTCGGCGCCAACTAAAGCGGTCACGCAACCCCCGCCCCTCGCCGCTCGTTTCCCTGTCGGGAAAGGAGCGGCGTCATGAAGGGTATCTCACGCCGACGCGGTCTGCTGAATGTCGGAATGGCGGGAGGACTCGTTCTCGCCACACCCATTGCCGTCAGCGGGGCTCTTGCCCGTGACACGAAGAAACCGGGCGCCGAGGAAGCTGCGGCGCCGCCCGAGCAACTCATGCGCGGCCACGCCATCCTCGCGCGGGTGCTGCTGATTTATGAAGGTGGCCTGCGCCGCGCCGGTCAGGGCGAGGATATCGACCCTGCCGTGTTCACACGGGCGGCCGAGATCACCAAGCGCTTCGTCCACGGACATCTGGAGAAGGTCGAAGAGGAGCTGGTGTTGGCCCAGTTCAAGAAGGCCGGCCGCATGGTCGAGCTGGTGGGCGTGCTCGCCAGCCAGCATGCAGCGGGCGCCAAACTCACCGACAAGATCCTCGCCGCCGCGCCGCAAGCCCGCAGCAAGGGGCCGCGCGAGGCGATGGGCCGCGACGTGCAGGTGCTGATCGCCATGTATCGCCCGCACATGGCGCGCGAGGCGACCGACCTCTTCCCGACGCTGCGCCACCTCGTGACGGCAGAGGAATACGCCGAGATCGCCGAGGAGATGATGAAGCGCGAGCGCCAGGCGGTCGGCGCCGACGGCCTCGAGAAGGTCGCCAAGCAGGTCGCCGAAGTCGAGCAGGTGATCGGCATCGAGGACATCGGCGTGTTCACGCCAAAGGGCTGACCGTCATCGTCTTCTTCATGCTCTTCCGGACCGCGCGCTGGGTCGCGTCAGACGCGACCTCCTTGCGCGCTCAAGAATCATGAGCGAGCTGGAAGCTCGCGGTCCGGAAGATATCTAACCCCTGTAGTGGCAGGACACCCAGTGGCCGGGCTTGCTCTCGCGCAGCTCGGGGACGCGCTGGGCGCAATCGGGCTTGGCGATCGGGCAGCGGGTGTGGAAGTGGCAGCCCGAGGGCGGCCGGATCGGGTTGGGCACGTCGCCCTGCAGCATGATGCGCTGGCGCTTCACCGTCGGATCGGGGATCGGCACGGCCGACAGCAGCGCCTCGGTGTAGGGATGCAGCGGGTTGTCGTAGAGCTCGCGCGAGGGCGCGATCTCGACGACGCGACCGAGATACATCACCGCCACGCGCGTCGAGATGTGCTCGACCACGCTGAGGTCGTGGGCGATGAAGAGATAGGTGAGGCCGAACTGCTCCTGCAGGTCCTCCAGGAGGTTGATCACCTGGGCCTGGATCGACACGTCGAGCGCCGACACCGGCTCGTCGCAGACGATCAGCTTGGGCTCGACGGCGAGCGCGCGGGCGATGCCGATGCGCTGGCGCTGGCCGCCCGAGAATTCGTGCGGGAAACGGTGCATATGGTCGGGCTGCAGGCCCACCGTCTCGAGGAGCTGCACCACGCGGTCTTCCATCGCCTTCTGCGTCGGCGCGAGCTTGTGGATGGCCAGCGCCTCGCCGATGATGGCGCCCACCTTCAGCCGCGGATTGAGCGAGGCGTAGGGATCCTGGAAGATGATCTGCATGTCGCGGCGCAGCGAGCGCAGCGCATCGCCATCCATGCGCGTCACATCGTTGCCCTGGAACCAGACCTCGCCCGAGCTGGGCTCGATCAGGCGCAGGATACAGCGCCCGGTCGTCGACTTGCCGCAGCCCGATTCGCCCACCAGGCCCAGCGTCTCGCCCTTGCCGATGTCGAAGCTGACGCCGTCGACGGCATGAACCTGGTCGACGACGCGCGAGAAGATGCCGCCCTTGACCGCGAAGTGCTTGCGCAAGTCGCGGACCTTGAGGAGTTCGGCGGCGGGAGCGCCAGCGGTGATAGGGGCGTTCATAGCACGCACGCCACGCGATGGCCGGGCGCCACTTCCTTGAGCGGCGGGATGGCCTGGGTGCAGACGTCCATGGCGTACTTGCAGCGCGCGGCGAAGCGGCAGCCCTGTGGCGGGTTCAGGAGGCTGGGCACGGTGCCCTGGATCGATTCCAGCCGCGCCTAGCGGCTCATCGCGCGGTCGATGCGCGGGATGGAGCGGATCAGGCCCTGGGTGTAGGGATGCCGCGGATCGCCGAACAGGGCCTCGACCGGCGCCTCCTCGACGACCTTGCCGGCATACATCACAGTGACGCGCTGGCAGGTCTCGGCGACGACGCCCATGGCATGGGTGATCAGCATGATCGCCATGCCGAACTTCTCCTTCATCTCCTGCATCAACTCCAGGATCTGCGCCTGGATGGTGACGTCGAGCGCCGTGGTCGGCTCGTCGGCGATCAGGAGCTTGGGCTGGCACGACAGCGCCATGGCGATCATCACGCGCTGGCGCATGCCGCCGGAGAACTGGTGCGGATAATCGTGCACGCGCTTCTGCGGGTTGGGGATGTTGACCAGGCGCAGCATCTCGGCGGCGCCGGCCATCGCCTGCTTGGGCGACAGCTTCTGGTGCAGCGCGATCACCTCGGCGATCTGGTCGCCCACGGTGTAGACCGGGTTCAGCGAGGTCATCGGCTCCTGGAAGATGATGGCGATCTCGCGGGCGCGGATC
>JACPOB010000001.1 GCA_016185145.1 Rhodospirillales bacterium
CGTCGTTCATCCCCATGCTGACGCTCGGCATCCCGTCCAACGCGGTGATGGCCTTGATGGTCGGCGCCATGATCATCCAGGGCATCCAGCCGGGGCCCGAGGTCATGACCAAGAAGCCGGACCTCTTCTGGGGCATGATCGCCTCGATGTGGATCGGCAACCTGATGCTGGTCATCATCAACCTGCCGATGATCGGCATGTGGGTGAAACTGCTCACCGTGCCCTACCGCTTCCTCGCCCCGGCGATCCTGTTGTTCTGCTGCATCGGCGCCTACAGCCTGCAGAACTCGACCTTCCACGTGGTGATGGTCGCGCTCTTCGGGGTGCTGGGTTACGTGTTCGTGCGGCTGGGCTGCGAGGGCGCGCCGTTCCTGCTGGGACTGGTGCTGGGTCCGCAGATGGAGGAGTACTTCCGGCGCGCCATGCTGCTGTCGCGTGGCGATCCGATGGTGTTCATCGAGCGGCCGATCAGCCTCGGCCTCTTGATCACCACCGCGCTCCTGCTCATCCTGATGGCCCTGCCCAGCATCACGAAGGCACGCGAGGAGGCCTTCCAGGAAGAGGGCTGACGGTTCTCTCCCGTCATCCCGAGCGAAGCCGCCCTGCGGGCGGCGTAGTCGAGGGACCTTGTCTGTTGCTGCCGCAACAAGAATAGGTCCCTCCACTGCGCCTCGCGTAGCCTGTCCCGAGCGAAGTCGAGGGGCTCGGCTCCGGTCGGGATGACGGCATTGATAAAAAAGGAGTGTGCTCCATGTCCGACCTGCCCAAGCGCGTGGCGATCTCCGAGGAGGGCCCTCGCGAGGGCTTCCAGTCGGAGAAGAAGATGATCCCGGTAGCCGACAAGGTGCGCCTCATCGAGGCGCTGGCGGACACCGGGCTCAGGCACATCGCCTGCGTCTCCTACGTGAACCCGAGGCGCGTGCCGACCATGGCCGACGCCGAGGAGGTCGCGTCGAAGATCCGGCAGAAGCCCGGCATCGAGTACGCAGCCCTCTGGCTGAACCAGCAGGGCCTCGAGCGCGCCCTGCGCGGTCCACTGCATGTCGATGGCGGCGTGCGCGTAACCGCCTCCGACACCTTCTCGCGCAAGAACATCGGCAAGTCGGTGCCCGATGCCATGGTCGAGCAGCGCATGTCGCTGAAGACCTTCAAGGACCGCGGCATGCCGGTCGAATGGGGCATCATCCTCGGCGCCTTCGGCTGCAACTACGAAGGTGAGCTGTCGACCGAGCTGATCCTGCAGCGCGTGCAGCTCGCCCTCGACGAGGCCGAGATGGCGGGCTTCAAGCTCAAGGGCATCAAGCTGACCGACGCCATGGGCTGGGCGACGCCCCGTTCGGTCGAGCGGCTGATCGGCGCCATCCGCAACAAGTGGCCCGAGCTCGAGATCGGGCTGCATCTGCACGACACCCGCGGCACCGGCCAGGCCGCCGCCTATGCCGGCCTGCGCCTGGGCGTCACCAGGTTCGACGCCTCGATCGCGGGCCTGGGCGGCTGCCCGTTCGCCGCCACCGACGGCGCCGCCGGCAACATCTGCACCGAGGACTTCGCCTTCATGTGCGAGGAGATGGGTGTGGAGACCGGCCTCGACATCGACCGGCTGATCGAGGTCGCCAAGCTCGCCGAGGAAGTCGTGGGCCGCCCCCTGCCCGGCCACGTCATGCGGGGCGGCACGTTGACCGCTGCCAAGCAGAGGGCGAACGCGTGAACGCCGAAACCTTCGTTCCCGACTCGACCTACGTCGACGTTCCCTCCATCCCCTGGAAGCCGACGCGCTTTCCCGGTGTCGAGGCCAAGACCCTGATGGAGAATCCGGCGACCGGCATGTCGACCGTGCTGATGCGCTGGGCGCCGGGCGCCCGCCTTCCGCATCACGAACATGTTGCGATCGAGCAGACCTTCGTCCTCGAAGGTTCGTTCGCCGACCACATGGGCGTCTGTCGCGCCGGCAACTATGTGTGGCGCCGCGTCGGCAGCCGTCACGATGCATGGACCGACGAAGGCTGCCTGATGCTGGCCTTCTTCCTGAAGCCCAACACCTTTTTCGATTGAAGCCGGCCGGGTACCATTCCGTACGGAGTGTGCCTTGGCGCCTGCCGCGCCGCCGCACTGCAGAAGGCCGGGCTGGATCCGATCTTCGGCCAAGCCGACGCTGCTCCAACAGTGCCGCCGGCTCTGATATTGATTCGGTGAAGCCGCGTTCGCGCGGCCTGACGACTCTGGGAGGCTGGCGTCCATGGCTGGGATTCTTGAAGGGATTCGCGTTCTCGATTTCGGCCGGTACATCGCGGGGCCGTTCTGCGGCACGATGCTGGGCGACCTCGGCGCCGAGGTGATCCGCATCGAGAAGCTGGAGGGCAGCGAGGATCGCTGGGTGACGCCGGTCGCCGAGGGCGGCGAAGGCGCCATGTTCCTCCAGATGGGGCGCAACAAGCTCGGTCTCACGCTCAATCCCATGAAGACGGCCGGCCAGGAGATCGTGCGGAAGCTGGTGGCGGTGTCCGATGTGGTCATCGCCAACCTGCCCTACGAGGACCTCAAGCGCATGGGCATCGACTACGACACCATCTCGGCGATCAACCCGCGCATCATCCTCGCCACCAACTCGACCTTCGGCTCGGAGGGCCCCTACGCCACGCGCGTCGGCTTCGACACGATCGGCCAGGCCATGTCGGGCGCCATGTACCTGTCGGGCGACGGCAAGGTGCCGACGCGCGCCAACGCACCGTTCGTCGATTTCAGCTCCGCCCTGCTCAGCACCGTGGGCGTGCTGGCGGCCCTGATGGATCGCGCCAAGAGCGGCAAGGGCCAGAAGGTCGAGACGGCGCTCCTGCGCACTGCGATCAACATCACCAACAGCCATCTCATCGAGCAGGCGGCGCTGCAGCTCAACCGCATCGCCACGCTCAACCGCGGCTTCACGGCCGGCCCCTCTGATACCTACAAGTGCAAGGACGGCTGGATCTACGCCATGACCATCGGCCAGCCGCTGTTCGTGCGCTGGTGCAAGCTGATGGGCGACGAAGGCCTGGCCAAGGACCCGCGCTTCAAGGACGACCTCGCGCGCGGCGACAACGGCGAGGCGCTGTCGGCGATCATGCAGAAATGGTGCGACGGCCGGACCGTCCAGGAAGCGCTCACCGAACTCGAAGCCAACCGCATTCCCGCCGGCCCGGTCTATGCCCCCCAACAGGCGCTCGACGATCCGCACGTCAAGGAAGCCGGATTCTTCCATCACATGGACTACCCGGGCATGGCCAAGCCCGCCCCGGTGCTGCAGGAGCCGGTGATGCTCTCGCGCACCCCGCTCAGCATCCGCAGCCGGGCGCCCAAGCTCGGCGAGCACACCGACCAGATCCTGCAGGAGCTTGGCTACGAGGCCGCCGCCATCGCCAAGCTGCGCGCCGAGCGGGTGGTCTAGCTGGGGCTGGGGGCGCGTGCCGCGACCGCAACCGATGACCTCACCCTGAGGAGCGCCCGAAGGGCGCGTCTCGAAGGGTGAGCACCAGTCTTGGTATCGCCCACCCTTCGAGACGCATCGCTTCGCGATGCTCCTCAGGGTGAGGTGGTGTTGAGTCTGCCGTCGCCGCCAGATCGACGATCGAGTACATTTTGCAGGAATGACGCCTGCCGATCGTTTCGCCCGACTGCCCGACCTGCTCGCGGACGACACCGACCTCCAGCGCCGCGGGCGCTGGGTTACGGTCGATTGCCGCGTCGACATCGGCGACCAGCCGTTCTTCCTCGGCCTCGAGAACGGGGCATTGGCCGCGTTCGAGCGCGGCATGCGGCTGATGCGCTCCTCCGCCTTCACCATCCGCGCCGACGACGAGGCGTGGACGCAGCACTGGCAGGCGATGCCAGCCCCCGGCTGGCATGACCTCTTCGCCTTGACCAAGCGCGGCGTCGCCTCGATGGAAGGCGACTTCCGGCCGTTGCTGCAGAACCTGCAGTTCTTCAAGGACCTGCTCGCTCTGCCGCGCCGTCTGTCGTCGGAGAGCTGACCATGGCGCCCAGACTCGATCCCATGATCGGCCGCTATGTCCGGCTCGAGATCGACGGCGTCGATCACCGCATCTATTTCGAGGAGGCCGGCCCGAAGGACGGGGGCGGTATCCCACTGGTCTGCCTGCACACGGCGGGAGCCGACAACCGGCAGTACCGGCATCTGCTCGCCGATCCCGAGATCACCTCGCGCTTCCGCGTGCTCGCCTTCGACATGCCGTGGCACGGCAAGTCGACCCCGCCCGACGGCTGGGAGAAGACCGAGTACCGATTGACGACGGCGTCCTATACCGCCGCCATCCGCGCCTTCTGCCGGGCCATGGAACTCGACAAGCCCGTGGTCATGGGCTGCTCGATCGGCGGACGCATCGTGCTCAACCTCGCGATCGCCCACGCCCAGGAGTTCCGCGCCCTGATCGCGCTCGAGGCCGCCGACTTCCAGCAGCCCTGGTACGACACGGCCTGGCTGCACAGACCGGACGTCCACGGCGGCGAGGTCTGCGCCGCGCTGGTCTCCGGCCTGATCGCGCCGCAAAGCCCATCCGTCAGCCGCCACGAGACGCTGTGGATGTACATGCAGGGCGGCCCCGGCGTGTTCAAAGGCGACCTCTATTTCTACCGCGTCGACGGCGACCTGCGCGAAAAGGTCAAGACGATCGACACCAGGGTCTGTCCGCTCTACCTGCTGACCGGCGAGTACGATTTCTCCTGCACGTCGGAGGACACGCTGAGGACGGCGGCGCAGATCCCGGGAGTCGAGGTGCAGATCATGAAGCATGTCGGCCACTTCCCGATGAGCGAGCATCCGGCGAAGTTCCGCGAATACATCCTGCCGGTGCTGCAGAGGATTTCGTGAGCTTTCTCTTCCGGACCGCGAGCTTCCAGCTCGCGCCTGATCATGAGCGAGCTGGAAGCTCGCGGTCCGGAAGATAAGGCCTACAACACCTGGAACACGTCGTAGACCGGGCCGGTCGGATCGCGGCGGCCGGTGGCGATGCAGACGATGCGGTTCAAGAAACGGTATTTCTCGGACGCGGTCTCGAACCACGGCGTGGTGCGAAAATAGTACTGGCTGGGATCGACTTTCTCGCCCTTGTTGAGCTGCTCGATCACCCAGGCCGGCCCGTGCCGCATGCCGCGATAGCTCATGTAGACGAGATGGCCGTCGTCGGTCTTGAGCGTGATCCGCACATCGAGCTGCAGGATGCCGTCGCGGCGCAGCAGCAGCCAGTCGCCGCCCGGCGACGGCAGGACAGTTCCCCTGAGTTCCTCGCCCTCGAACGTCCCGCCGGTCACGGTGGCGATGCGGCGGCGGCCGTAGGGCGTCTCGCCGACATCGGTCATGTTCGGATCGACGGTCAGGCTCAGCGTGAACAGATGGGACGTGCGCAGTGTCGGTTCGCTCATGGTCGCCTCAAATCTTCGCCGTACGGCCGGCCCAGTAGGGCTCGCGCAATTCACGTTTCATGATCTTGCCGATGGTGCTGCGCGGCAGCGAATCGCGGAACTCCACCGCCACCAGGCGCTGGGTCTTGCCGAGCTGCCCATTGGCCCAGTCGCGGACCTCGTCTTCCGACGCCGTGCCGCCGGCCCGCCGCACGCAGAGCGCCATCGGCGATTCGCCCCACTGCTCGCTTGGGATGCCGATCACCGCCACGTCGATCACGTCGGGGTGCGTCAGCATCAGCACCTCGATGTCGGCGGCATAGACGTTGAAGCCGCCGGAGATGATCATGTCCTTCTTGCGATCGAGCAGGACGACGAAACCATCCTCGTCGATGCGCCCCATGTCGCCCGACTTGAAGAAGAGCTGGCCCTTGTCGTCATGCCAGAACAGATCGCGCGTCTTATCCGGCTGCTTGTAGTAGCCCTTCATCATGAGCTGGGCGCGGCCGGCGAGCTCGCCCACCTCGCCCCGCGGCAGGACCTTGCCCTGCTCGTCGAGAACGACGATCTCGCTGCCAGGCCCGGCTGGCCCACGGTGTGCAGCTTGTCGGGATTGAGGTCGGCGACCAGGGTGCAGCTCGCGCCACCTTCGGTCAGGCCGTAGATCTCGACCAGATGCCCCGGCCAGCGCTTCAGGCAGTCGGCCTTGATATGGGCGCGCAGCGGCGCGCTGGTCGAGAGCTTGGCCTTGAACGAGCTGAGGTCGTACGTGTCGAAGTCGGGATGCGCCAGGATGCGCTGGTACTGGACCGGCACCAGCATGGCGTGGGTCACGCGCTCGCGCTGGGCGATCTCCAGGAACTTCACGACGTCCGACCGCGGCATCAGGATCGTCGTGCCGCCGAGACCGACCGTCGCCAGCACGGCGACCAGCGTGGTGTTGGAGTAGAGCGGCGTCGAGGCGAGCGAGATGGTGTCGGGGCCGTATTCGAAGGCTGCGAACCGCACTGCCAGCATGTCGCGCATCATGTGGCTGTGCAGGATGCCCTTGGGGAGGCCCGTCGTGCCGGAGCTGTAGATGATGTTGAAATCGTCGAGCCGGTCGATCGGCGCCTCGAACGGCGCGTCGCTCGCCCGCTCCAGCCATTCCTCGAAGTCGCGCCAGCCCGCTCGTCTGAAATCGTAGGCGACGCGGCCGCCTGCGATCAGCTTGCCGAGGCGCTCCTCGTAGGGCTCGACCAGGCTGCGATACTGCTCCGACAGGAACAGCACCTTGGCGTCGCAGTCGTCGAGCATCTTCTCGAGCGCATCGGCCGCCGCCATGGTTGAAAGCGGCACGACGCAGGCGCCGACCCGCAGGCCGCCCATGAAGGTCTCCAGATACTCGATCGAGTTGGCGGCCAGGATCGCGACCTTGTCGCCGCGCCCGATGCCCATGCCGGCGAGCGTGCGGGCGATGCGGTTGATACGCCGGTCGAAGTCGCGCCAGGTGCGCGACTTGTCCTCGCACATCACCGCCCGCTTGTCGGGCCAAGCCGCGGCGTTGCGCGCAATGCGAACTGGAATCGAGACGAACTCGGGAAACTCGTCGAGCGTCGGCTGCGGCACCAGAACGGTGTCGGGGCTCATCGCCGCCCCTACTTCTTGGGCTCGACCTTCTCGACAGGGCCACCGGCCTTCTTCCAGGCGCCGAAGCCGCCCTCGATGTGGGCGACCGGTGTCAGTCCCATGTCCTGCGCCGTCTTGGTCGCCAGCGCCGAGCGCCAGGCCCCGGCACAGAAAAAGATGAACTTGTTGCCGGTCTGGAAATAATCCTTGGCGTAGGGGCTCTCCGGATCGATCCACATCTCGAGCATGCCGCGCGTGACGTTGATCGCACCCGGGATCGTGCCGTCGCGCCACAGCTCGCGCGGATCGCGGATGTCGATGAAGGTGACGCCGGGCTGACCATGCAGCTTCATCACTTCGGCGAGCGGGATGGTCTCGATCTCGCCGTCGGCCTCGGCGACCATCTGCTTCACGGTCTTCTTGATGTTGAGTGGCATCGAACGTCCTCCGATGCCTATTTGTACTGACAGACCGCGACGGGCGAAAGACGTCACAGGCGATCGATTTCGAAATCCTCGCACGAGAGACCGAACTGCGAGAGGCCCTCTTCGAGGTGATCCGAGAGCAGCGGCTCGCCCAGCAGATAGCTGGCGGTGCGGTTGTTGTGTTGCCGCTGCGCCTCGTCGCGCAGGTCGTTCCACTCTTCCAAGGCACCGTCGCCACGGCCGAGCCACAGCAGCGCCACAAGGTCGGTCTGCTCCTCGTCGCTGAGCGCATTGATGAAGGCGACAAGTTCCTTCTGCGTCAGATCGTCAGCGTGCGCCTCGAGCACCTCCGCCATCCTGTCATCGGCCGCATTGGAGCCCGAATCGGGATCGGTCACCACGTCCTGGGCGTCGAACTCGCGTGCCTTGACGATGATGAAACAGACGCTCTCGGAAGAAACGGTCAACGTTGGATCAGCCATCACACCCTCCCTTGCTGGGATCGGAGGTGGCAACGCCCGGCCAACGATTTCGTTTCCGTGACGCGTCTATTTCGCCTTCTCGGGAACCGCTTCCAGCTCGGCCAGCCAGATGTCGGGGCTGCCGTCTGACGGGGCGCGCCAATCGCCGCGCGGCGACAAAGAGCCGCCCGAGGAGATCTTCGGACCATTGGGCAGGGCCGAACGCTTGAACTGGTTGGTGAAGAAGCGGCGCAGGAACAGCTTCAGCCAGTGCCGGATCTCGCCGAGCTCATAGGCCCGCCGCGTGCCCGCCGGCAGGTTGGCGGGCCAGGCGCCCTTGTCGATGTCGTGCCAGGCATTCCAGGCCATGAACGCGATCTTGGAGGGCCGGAAGCCCAGCCGCGTCAAATAGTACAGGTTGAAGTCCTGCAGCGCGTACGGCCCGACCGACTGCTCGGTCGACTGGATGGCGCCGCCCGCTCCCGCCGGAATCAGCTCGGGAGAGATCTCCGTATCCAGGATGTCGTGCAGGATCTCTGCCGTCTCCTTGCTGACGTCGCCCGAGGCGGCGACGAACCGGATCAGGTGCTGGATCAGCGTCTTGGAGACCGAGCTGTTGGGATTGTAGTGCGACATGTGATCGCCGACGCCGTAGGTGCACCAGCCCAGCCCCAGCTCGGAGAGGTCGCCGGTGCCGACCACCATGCCGCCATGCTGGTTGGCGAGGCGGAACAGATAGTCGGTGCGCAGTCCCGCCTGCACGTTCTCGAAGGTGACGTCGTAGACCTTCTTGCCCTGGGCGAAGGGATGGCCGATGTCGGCCAGCATCTGCTGCGCCGCCGGCTTGATGTCGATCTCGGCCGCCGTGACGCCCAGCGCCTCCATCAGCCGCCAGGCGTTCTTGTGCGTCTTGTCGGAGGTGCCGAAGCCCGGCAGCGTGTAGGCGTAGATGTTTTTCCGCGGCAGCTTGAGCTGGTCCATCGCCCGGCAGATGACGATCAGCGCCTGCGTCGAATCGAGGCCGCCCGACACGCCGATGATCGCTTTTTCCGTGCGACTCGACATCAGGCGCTGCGCCAGGCCCTGAATCTGGATGTTGTAGGCCTCGTAGCAATTGTCGCGCAGCTTGGCGGGATCGGACGGCACATAGGGGAAGCGCTCGATGGGCCGCTCCAGCGCCACCCTGCCCCGCGGCGCCTCGAGCGTGAAGTCGACCTTGCGGAAACGCCTCACCTTGTCGCCCTCGATCATCGCGCAGTCGGCGAAGCCGTTGTTGCGCAGCCGCTCCTGGCGGATGCGGCCGAGATCGACGTCCGCACTGACGATCGTCGAGTCCTTCTCGAAGCGCGCGGTCTCGGCGAGCTGGTCGCCCAGCTCGTAGATCGCGGCGTGGCCGTCCCAGGCGAGGTCGGTCGTCGATTCGCCCGGACCGGACGCCGAATAGGCGTAGGCGGCGATCGCCCGCGCCGACTGGCTGCCGCACAAGAGGCGCCGCGCCTCGGCCTTGCCGATGGTGATGTTGCTGGCCGAGAGGTTGACCAGCAGCTCGGCGCCGGCGAGAGCCGCGTGGCTCGACGGCGGCACCGGCACCCAGATGTCTTCGCAGATCTCGACATGGAAGGTGATGGGCACGCTGCCGGTCGAGCGGAACAGCATGTCGGTGCCGAACGGCGCCTCGTGACCCGCGATCCTGATCGTGTGCTCGACGATGTTGGCGCCCGATACGAAGTGGCGCTTTTCGTAGAATTCGCGGTAGTTCGGCAGATAGGTCTTGGGCACCACGCCCAGGATGGCGCCGCGATGAATGACGATGGCGGTGTTGTAAAGCCGACCCGCGAGACGCAGCGGCGCGCCGACGATCAGGACAGGGAAGAGCTTGTTCGAGGCCGCGACGACCTTGGCGATCGAGGCCTCGACCTCGTCCAGGAGCGCGTCCTGCAGCAGCAGGTCCTCGATGGCATAGGACGACAGTCCCAGCTCGGGAAAGACCATGACGGCCGTGCGGGCCTTGTCGCCTTCGGCGGCCAGGCGCAGCGTTTCGGCGAGATTGTAGGCGGCATCGGCGACCCGGGTGCGCGGCACGCAGCACGCGACTCGCACGAAGTCGTGTGAGTAAAGGGAGAAGAATTCGGACAAGGGATTGTGGTGGGCGATGGTGGGCGCGACAGGGATTGAACCTGTGACCCCTGCCATGTCAAGACAGTGCTCTACCGCTGAGCTACGCTTTCCGTCCGCCGGAGCGCCAGACCGCACCGGTCGTGGTGGCCTCTCCCCACAGCGGTTCGGTCTACCCTGCCCGTTTCCTCGCCCAGACAGCGGTCCCCCTGGCGGCCTTGCGCCGGGCCGAGGACGCCTTCGTCGACGAGCTCTTCTCGGCGGCGCCGGCGTTGGGCATGCCCCTGCTGGCCGCCCGCTTTCCCCGCTCCTTCGTCGATGCCAACCGCGAGCCCTACGAGCTCGATCCCGGCATGTTCGAAGGCCCGTTGCCGCGGCCATTGAACCATCGCACCACGCGCGTGGCGGCTGGGCTGGGCATGATCCCGCGCGTGGCCGCCAGCGGCGAGGCGATCTATCGCGGCCGCGTTCCGTCGGAGGAAATCGAGCACCGCCTGGAAACCTGCTGGCGGCCCTATCACACGGCCCTGTCGACCCTGATCGAGCAGACCCATCGCCAGTTCGGCACGGCGCTCCTGATCGACGCCCACTCCATGCCGTCGTCGGCGTCGGGCGTGGGCCCGCGCGAGCGCGACCATCGCGTCGACATCGTCCTGGGCGACAATCACGGCGAATCCTGCGCGGCAGATCTGGTGGAAGCCGCCGAGCGCTGGTTCGCGGCCCATGGGCTGAAGGTCCAGCGCAACCAACCCTACGCCGGCGGCTTCACGACGCAGCGTTACGGACGACCTGGCCTCAACCGGCACGCTCTGCAGATCGAAATCAATCGGTCGCTCTACATGGATGAAGGGCGCCACCAGAAGCTCGCCAACGCGGCCGCCATCGAGCGGATCGTGACAGGCTTCCTCGAGGAAATCGCCAGCCAAGCGCTCACCGTGCTGTTGCCGCGTCCGCTGGCAGCCGAATAATCACCGCCGAATAGTCAGCGACCGCGCAAAAAAAGGGGCCGTGACAAGCACGGCCCGAGTTTAGGGAGGAAACGCCCAAGACGGGCATACAGCAAACACAGAGGTCGCTGACGCGACGTTTGCTGCACCCCAAGAATGGTGCACCTGCGAACAAAATACAAGAGGGAAAAAAGCTCTTAATTTCACAGATTTAGCCAATTTCGTGTTCCGGATTTTGTGTTGCTTTTTTGCAACGCACAAGAAAGCGCGAAGCTGGTTTGCAACTGATGCAAAGCTTGAGAAGCCGGCTTTTCAGGCAATTCTGTAGATTGCTCAAGGACTTGGCAGTAACGGAGGGTAATGGTGGCGCAAAAGTTCGTCGTGGCGATGATGATGCACGAGACCAATACGTTCTCGCCGCTCCCCACTCCCATCGAGTCTTTTTCCCGCGCGGGCGCGCTCAGCGGCCCGAGCGCCATCAAGGAAGCCGAAGGCACCAACACCTCGCTCGGCGGGTTCATCGAGGTGGCGCGCAAGGCGGGTGCAGAGTTCACCGTGCCGATGGCGGCCTCGGCCCATCCATCCGGCCTGGTGACCAAGGCCGCCTACGAGCAGATGACGACGGCTATCGTCGACGAGGTGAAAAAGGGCTGCGACGCCGTCCTGCTCGCCCTGCACGGCGCCATGGTCGCCGAGCACTACGACGACGGCGAAGGCGAGCTGCTAAATCGCATCCGGAATATCGCACCCGACGTGCCGATCGCCGTGGCGCTCGATTTCCATACCCAGATGACCGAGGCCATGATCAAGGGCGCCAGCATCATCACCGGCTATCGCACCTATCCCCACATCGACATGGCCGACACCGCGCGCCGTTCCGGCCGCACGCTGATGCGCATGCTGGCGGGCGAGGTCGAGCCGAAGATGGTGTGGGGCAACCGGCCGATCATGAGCAGCTCGCTGGTCCACACGCCGTCGCGCGAGCCGATGAAGACGTTGATGGGCATGGCCAACCAGGCCGAGGACTCGGGGCACGTGCTGAACGCCTCGGTGTTCGGCGGCTTCCCGCAGGCCGACATCCCTCACCTCGCCCTTTCCTCGGTGATCGTCTGCGACAAGCGCACCGCCGAGGGCGAGATCCTGCTGAACAAGATCCTCGATACGGCGTGGGACAGGCGCGAAGGCTTCCTGTTCCATCCCGAGCCGTTGTCGGTGCAGGTCGCGCGGGCCAAGTCGCTCGACGGCGGCCCGATCGTCATGGCCGATCACGGCGACAACACGGCATCGGGCGGCACGCAGGACGTCATGAGCGACGGCACGTTCGTCGTCACCGGGCCGATGGCCACCGGGACCACGGTGCGCATGGGCCGCACCGCCGTGCTCGATACCGGCAATATGCAGATCGTGATCTCCGAGAAGCGCGCCGAGCCCTACGATCTCGGCGTCTTCACCCATTGCGGCATCGATCCGCGGCGCAAGAAGTACGTGCTGATCAAGTCGCGCCAGCATTTCCGCGCCGGCTTCGAGCCGATCGCCAAGCACATCGTGATGTGCGACGGCGACGGCTGCACGGCGTCGGACCTGAAGCTCTTCAAGTACACCAAGGTCAAGCGGCCGCTCTATCCGTTCGACCTCGACATGCGGCTGGGCCGCAACGAAGCGTAGGAGTTCCTTCAGATGGCTGCTTATGATGTCGTGATCCGCAACGGCCAGGTCGCCGACGGCACGGGCAAGAAGCTGTTCACGGCCGACGTGGCGCTGAAGGGCGACCGCATCGCCGCGGTCGAGGCGCCGGGCACGCTCAAGGGCGACAACGAGATCGACGCGAAGGGCAAGGTGGTGGCGCCCGGCTTCATCGACGTGCACACGCATGACGACACCGCCCTGATCGACAATCCGGCCATGGCGATGAAGGCGAGCCAGGGCGTGACCACCGTCGTGTGCGGCAACTGCGGCGCGTCGGCGGCACCCTACATTCGCGACGACGTCGGCCATTTCCTGTCGCTGATCGTCAGGAACAGGGCGAACATCTCCAAGAGCTTCGCGGAGTTCGCCGGCAAGGTCGACGCCGCCAAGCCGGCCATCAACGGCGCCTTCCTGATCGGCCACTCGACTCTGCGCATGAACTTCATGGGCGACGATCTCAGCCGCACGGCGACTGCGGGCGAGATCACCGGCATGCGCGACCTTCTGGACCAGAGCCTGGAACAGGGCGCGATCGGCATGTCGAGCGGCCTGTTCTACGCCGTGGCCAATGCCGCCTCGACCGACGAGGTCGCCGAGGTGGCCAAGCCGCTGGGCAAGTGGGGCGGCGTCTATACCGCCCACATGCGCGACGAAGGCGAGAACATCCTGCCGGCGATGGACGAGACCTTCGAGATCGGCCGCCGCGCCGGCGCCTCGATCGTCGTCTCGCACCACAAGTGCTCGGGCCGCACCAACTTCGGGCGCATGACGGAGACGCTGCCCAAGTTCACCGAGGCGATGAAGCAGCAGCGGATCGCCTTCGACGTCTATCCCTACATCGCCGGCTCGACGATCCTGCGCAGCGAGATGCTGGACCGCGCCGACAAGGTGCTGATCACCTGGTCGGACAAGGTGGCGGGCCTCGCCGGCCGCGACCTCAAGGAGATCGCCCAGGAGATGGGCTGCTCCATGCGCGAGGCGGCCGATCGCATCCAGCCCGCGGGCGCCATCTACTTCATGATGGACGAGAAGGACGTGCAGAGCGCCATGGCCCATCCCGGCGCCATGATCGGCTCAGACGGCATCCCCTTCGACGCCCATCCGCATCCGCGCCTGTGGGGAACCTTTCCGCGCGTGCTGGGCCACTACTCGCGCGAGCTGAAGCTTTTCCCGCTGGAGGATGCGGTGCGGCGCATGACGTCATATTCGGCCGAGCGTTTCGGGCTCGCCAAGCGCGGCGCGCTGAAGCCGGGCTTCTATGCCGACATCTGCGTGTTCGATCCGGCGACGGTGATCGACACCGCGACCTTCGAGAAGCCGATCTCGCCGGCCAAGGGCATCGACGTCGTGCTGTGCAACGGCGAGATCGTGTGGCGCGACGGCAAGCCCGGCGGCGGCCGCTCAGGCCGCGCGCTCAGGCGGCAGGATCTGCAGAAGGAAGCGAAGGCTTAAGGCGAAGCGAGCCGCCACCTCCAACAATACCTCACCCTGAGGAGCGGTCCGAAGGACCGCGTCTCGAAGGGTGGGAACCTGTCGTGTTGTTGCCCACCCTTCGAGACGCCGCGCTTCGCGCGGCTCCTCAGGGTGAGGATTGCTTTGGACGAGCTACGTAGAAGAGATCAGTCAGCACCCTCGTCGCGGCGGGTGCGCTCGAGGCGCTCGTGGCGCTCCTGCGCCTCGACCGACAGGGTGGCGATCGGGCGGGCTTCCAGGCGCTTCAGCGAGATCGGCTCGCCGGTTTCCTCGCAGTAGCCGTAGGTACCTTCCTCGATGGACTTCAGCGCGCTGTCGATCTTGGAGATCAGCTTGCGGAAGCGGTCGCGGGTGCGCAGCTCGAGGGAGCGGTCGGTCTCGGCAGTGGCGCGATCGGCGAGATCGGGCTGCGCCAAGCTCTCCTCCTGCATGTTCTGCAATGTCTGGTTGGATTCCTCGATCAGCTCGCCTTTCCATTTCAGCAGCTTCTGGCGGAAGTATTCCTGCTGCATCGGATTCATGAAGGCTTCGCGTTCAGTCGGCCGGTAATTCTGCGGCAACGTGATCGACATCGTCGGCAACTCCACAGCGACTACACGTCCGCCTCGGGGGAAGGCGGCTCTTGAGGCGCGCGGAGTATAGGGATGGTCGATGACGCCGCAACATTGTTCACCATTGCCAACCACCACTTGTCGTGCAGTGCAGCAAAACCCCGGGCCGCAATTCCTCACGAACCACGCGCAATTATGGTGCCAAGATGGCGGCCCCTATTGCGGCGCAGCAAACACTCCCAAAGCCAGCAGCCGGCCGAAAGACGCCGTCAGATCGAAGCCGGAATGAGCCCGGCCGGCCGCCTCTTCCAGTGACAGGCCGGTGACAATCCCCGTGACGAAGGCGGCTTCCCCGGCCGACAGGGTCACGAACGCAGCATCGTCCGGCCGGCGCAGCACCAGCAGGAATGCGCCGCCACCATCGATGTCGACCGCGTCCGCCGGCACGTCGGGTTGTGAGGCTGCCCAGATCCGATCCAGGGGATAAGGCGAACAGATCAAAGCTGTTCCCGGCGCCAGAGCCAGCCGCAACGAGGGCAGGCGGTGCACAGGCACTGCCGTCAGGTCGGCCGCCGCCAGCCGGCCACCGGCCGGGGCGTGAAAGGCGAGGTTCAACGCCCAATCGAGCCGAGCGACATCGGCCAGATACGGCAGATCGCGGGCGGCATCGTGGCCGGCAATGAAGGCGGGGAAATCCTCGCCGTATTCGGCCAGGACCGGCTGACTGGGCAACGACCGGCCAACGAAGCCGCGCGCCAGGCCACGAAAGAAGTCGGCGCCGACCACGGCCTGAACCGTCGGGAAGGTCGCGGCCAGGGCCGAGCAAAGGCTGTCGAGGATGTGATGGCGATGAATGCGCAGGCGTGCGGCGGCAGGATGGATTTCCGCGGCCAGGCCGGGCTGGTCCTCGCCGGCAAGCTGGGCGGCGAAGGCGCTCTGCAGGTCACGCAGCGCGAGCGGCATGGCGGCTTCGCACCGAAGCGGCCCGTGCCGCCTCCTCCAGCAACACCGACAAGGCCGGCAGGTCGGTGTCCCACTCGACCAGCGTCGGCCGCGGACCGAAGCGGTCGACGACGTCGGCAAACAGCGCCCACACACCGTCGCTCACGCGGCTGCCGTGATCGTCGATCAGGATGGTCTCGCCATCGGCATCGTTCACGGCGTGGCCGGCGAGATGATACTGGGTGATCGATTGCCCGGGCAGGTCGAGCCAGTCACGCGCATCGAGGCCGAGGTTGTGCGCGGTTACGGCGATGTTGTTGACGTCGAGCAACAGGCCGCAGCCGCTGCGGCGTGCGACCTCGGCCAGGAATTCGGACTCGCGCAACGTCGACTGCGCGAAGCCGAGATAGCAGGACGGGTTCTCGATCGATACCTCGCGGCCCAGCGCCTCCTGCAGGCGCTGCACATTGCGCACGACGACGCCGAGCGCCTCTTCGGTGTAAGGCAACGGCAGAAGGTCGTTGAAGCAGCGGCCACCGAAGCTGCTCCAGGAAAGATGGTCCGACACCAGCGCCGGCTGCAACCGCTTCACCAGCGCGGCAACGCGCGCCAGATGGCCCTCATCCAGCCCGTCGACCGAGCCAAACGACAGGCCGACGGCATGGATCGAGAACGCATAGTCGGCGCGCAGGCTTTCGACGACATCGCGCGCCGGCGAGCCCGTGAGATAGTTCTCGGCATGGATCTCCAGGAAACCGGTCGCCGGCCGCCCGCGCGCGATCTCCGCCAGGTGAGGCGCCCGCAGCCCGATGCCTGCGACCTGATCCATTGGCGGTCAGCCCGCGCTCGTCTTGCCGCCGACCAGCTTTTCGCAGACGCCCTTGGGCAGCGAGACCCAGGCGTCGGCCTGGGAATCGGTCTTCGACGTGCCGGCGCAGGAGGACTTCGCCGTCTGGCAATCGTTCTTGCCGGCCTTGGCGACGCCGTAGCACTTCTCCATGTTGCCTTGCGCCTGCGTGGCGGCCGGCAGCACGAGGGCTGCAGCGAGGGCCGAGGCAATGGCGATGCGGGTGGTGGTCATCGGTATCCTCCTTGGGTGAAGATGGGGGTCATATACCTCACGAGGGAGTCACTAAAGCTTGTTCGACAAGCCCGGCAACGCCTTACTCTCACCCGGCGACTTCGTTCGTCACCCCGGGCGGCCCGACTGGGGCCTGGGCCAGGTCCAGTCGATGATCGGCCACCGCATCACCGTCAATTTCGAGAACGTGGGCAAGCTCGTCATCGACGGGAACGTGGTCGAGCTGGAGCCAGCCGACGAGTCGCCGCGCTGAGCTCATCCGGCGTATTGACGTTCATGAATGGCGCGCCGCCGCCCGGCCACGCGAGTTCGGCGAGCCGGTGACGCTCGGCGAAGGTCTCCACGCGCCGCATCCCCTCTTCCAGGATTGCCCGCCTGAGATCGTCGGCAAGGTTCACCGACCAAACAGCGAGCGTGTTCTCGCGCCGCCGCCCGTGCCGCACCATCAGCACGTCGGGCTCGGGCACGTGCATCAGCCCGCACAGCCGCACCGTGAGGTCCATCGGCAGGAACGGGGTGTCGGTCGGCGCCGTCAGGATCCAGCCGGCATGCGGATGGTGCTTCCGCGTCCATTCCATGCCGGCGAGGATGCCGGCCAGTGGCCCCAGCCGTCGGCCCTCGCGCTCGGCGGCGCGGCGGATGTCGGGCGGATCGGGGATCACCGGCACCTTGAGCGCGCGCATGCCGGGCAGCGGATCGTTGGCCACGACGACGAGGTCCATGACCTGCGGTCGCAGGCGCTCGACGACGTGGGCCACCATCGGCCGCCCGCCCAGCAGTCTGAGCGGCTTCAGCACGCCCGGCCCCATGCGTCGCCCCTCGCCGCCCGCCAGCACGACGCCGACCAGCGCGCCGGCCCGCACCGGCCCGAAATGTTGCACCCGACGCTGTGCTTTCCCCGCCATGATGGCACTATGCGGGCCACAGGATGACAAGCAAGGGGAGTAACTCATGGCGTTCAGCATCGCCAAAGCCGCGAACTGGTTGCATCAGGTCCATCGGTCGCGCGCTGTCGTCGGCTGGTGGCCCGAGCAGTTCGCGATCGAGGACGAGCGCACTGCCTACAAGGTGCAGGATGCCCTGTTGAAGAAGCTGGTGCCCAGGCAGGGCCCGCTGGTCGGCTACAAGATCGCGCTGACCTCGCCGCAGATCTGGGAGCAGACCGGCCTGCGCGGCCCCGCCTACGGCCCGATCCGCAGGAAGCGCGTATTCGAGCACAAGGCCTCGGTGCGCGCCGACCAATGGGCGCGGCTGGGCGTCGAACTCGAAGTCATCCTCACCGTCAACGCCGACGTGCCGCGGCCCAAGGGCAAGGAATACGACAAGGAGTCGATCGAACCCTATATCGGCGAGGCCCGGGCGGGTTTCGAGTTGATCGAGGATCGTGGCGCCGACTACAGCCGGCTCACCGTCCCCTGGCTGGTCATGGATGTCGGCTGGAACGGCGGATCGCTGCTCGCCAAGCCCAACAAGAACTGGAAGAACCTCGACATCGGCAACCTCGAGGGCTCGATCGCCTTCGACGGCAAGGTCGTGCGCACCGGCAACTCGGGCGACGTGCTGGGCCATTGCTACAATTCGCTGGCCTGGCTCGCCAACAAGCTCGGCGAGCACGGCAAGACCTTGAAGAAGGGCATGATCGTCTCGACCGGCAGCATGGTCGCCTGTCAGTTCGTGCCGCCGGGCAGCACCGCTGTCGGCAAGATCGACGGCCTGGGCGAGGTGACGCTGAAGTACGAGCTGCCGCGTTGAGGCGCCATGCAGGCCAGGGCCGGATGGACAACCTATTGAAAGCTCAGACCTAGAGCATGATGGGTTCGGCTGGAATCAGCCGAACCCATCATGCCTTGTGAAACCACGATCACCCATTCCGCTCTAGTCCATCCGCCGTCGCGACCAGCCGTCTTCGGTCCAGAACTGCGCATCCGGCCGAAGCTGGCGCCACGACAGCCGCCGCACAGTGTCACGGCCGACCACCAACGCATCGTAGTCGTCGGGAAAGAGCTGGGCGATCGCAGGATCGAGAGCGTTCAGTCCGCCGGCATAGGTCCCGAAGGCAGGCAGGATCAGACGGTCACCGTCGGTCAGGAAACAACGCCGCCGCATGCCGCGGCCGCGCACGGTGAGCGCCGCCACGGGATGGAAATGACCCGAGACCTCGCCGCGCGCCGGGCCGAAGCGCGCCTCGTGGCGGAAGATCAGCGGGCCGTCGTTGATCTCCTCGGCGACCTCGCCCCATCCGGCCGGAGGCGGCGCGGGATCATGATTGCCGGCGATCCAGACGAAATGCGCGCGCCTGACGAGCCCCTCGATCATGCGGCGCTCGACCTCGGGCAGCCGTTCGCTTGCCGTGCGGTCATGGAACGAATCGCCCAGGCACACGACCGTTTCCGGCTGCAGGACGTCGATCAGCGCCGTCAGCATTGCCAATGTCTGGCGCGTGTCGTGGCGCGGCAGGAGCTTGCGTGCGTTGACGGCGTAGGAAGAGCCTTTCTCCAGATGCAGGTCAGCCACCGCCAACAGGCGCCGGGCCGGCCAGTGCAACGCCCCTGCAGGCAATGCCCGCAGCTTCTCGCCGGCGCAATCGAAGTCGAACGGCCTGCCCTGAGTGAAGTCGAGGGGCATCATGGCCGAGGTCGCCGCCGGAATACCGCCACGATGTCGCGCAAACTCATGGCGCGCACGATTGACCCGATAGCGCGCCGTGCGCAAGGTGGTGTGATGCGTCGTCTGGTGGGTTTCATTCTCGCAGCAGCCGTGCTCGCGCCCGGCTTGGCGTTTGCGCAGGTCCAGCCGCATCGCGCCGAATATGCCTTGCGCCTCGGCCTGGGCGCCAACGCACCGCGCATCGGCACTGCCGTCCACGATCTTTCGCTGGATTGCAGCGGCTGGCATCTCAAGCGCGACATCAGGACCGAGATCGCGCTCACGGCTTCGTGGAAGATGAGTCTCGGCTCCAAGCTCGACGGCCAAGAGCCCAAGAGCGGCAACGCCTTCCGCTTCAGCACCGTCCAGGTCCAGAACGGCAGCGAGCGCGAGTTCAAGGGCCGGGTGCAGCGCCAGGGCGGCGAGCTCAGGGCCGAGATCGTCCAGCCCGGCGGCCCGCCCAATCAGTTCGTGCTGCCGCCGCCCACCCTGATGCCGGTCGCTGCCATCGATCACTTGATCGAGAGGTTGCGGGCCAACGCCGCCAGTTTCCCTGCCCTGATGTTCGATGCCGAGGTGATGGGCGATGCCTTCCTGATCGACGTCACCGAGCAGGAGCGCAGCCAGCTGCGCGCCGCCCGGCCGCCCGACAGGCCGGTGACCGGCCTGCCGGCCAAATCCTGGCCGGTCTTCATGACTTTTACGCGCGGCCGCCAGCAGGATACGCGGCCGCTGTTCAGCGTCGGCGCCCTGGTCTTCGACAGCGGCGTGCTCGACCGGCTCACCGTCGAGACAGGCCTGGTCACCGTCACCGCCGACCTGCAGTCCCTGGAGATGCGGCCGGCCCCGAGCTGCCCGAGGTCTTAGTCTTCCGGACCGCGAGCCTCCGGCTCGCTCTTGAATCATGAGCGAGCCGGAGGCTCGCGGTCCGGAAGAGCATGATCCGATCTGGCCCCACCGGCGTACCGAGGAGGTATCCGGTAGCGGGGTCGGAGGATGAAAGTGGCTGTCATCGGCGCCGGCGTTGCAGGTCTCGGCGCGGCGTGGCTGGCGAGCCGCCGGCACGATGTCGTGATCTACGAACGCGAGAGCCGGTTCGGCGGCCATGCCTGCACGGTCGACGCGCCGGGGCTCGGCCGCAGTCAGCCGGTCGATGTCGGCTTCATCGTCTTCAACGAGCGCAACTATCCCAACCTCGTCGCCCTGTTCGACCATCTCGGCGTGCCCACCAAGCCGTCCGACATGTCGTTCGCGGTCAGCCTCGACAGCGGCCGCTTCGAGTACGGCAGCTCCTTCGCCGGCTTCCTGGCTCAGCGCCGCAATATTGTGCGGCCGGCATTCCTGCGCATGACGCACGACATCCTGCGCTTCAACCGCTTGGCGCCCCGCCTGCTCGACAAATGCGAGGACCTCGACGTCACGATCGGCGACTTCGTCGACGACGCGGGGCTGAGCCCGGCCTTCCGCGACCGCTACCTGGTGCCGATGGCGGCCTGCATCTGGTCGACGCCGCTTGGCCGCATGCTCGACTACCCGGCGCAGACTTTCGTGCGCTTCTTCAACAACCACGGCCTGCTCACCGTCGGCCCGCAGCTCGCCTGGCGCACGGTGCAGGGTGGCAGCCGATCCTACGTCGAGCGCATCGTGGCGCCGCTGCGCCGGCGGGCGAGACTTTCCACGCCGGCCGGCGCCATCCGCCGCGGCCGCGACGGCGTGCATGTCCGCGATGCCGCCGGCCACTGGGACCGCTTCGACAAGGCGATCCTCGCCTGCCATGCCGACCAGGCGCTGGCGCTGCTGACCGACGCCGACGCCCGCGAACGCGATCTGCTCGGCCGCTTCGCCTACTCCTCGAACGAGGTCTGGCTGCACGCCGACGCAACGTTGATGCCGCGCCGCCGTTCGATATGGTCGAGTTGGAACTACGTGGCCGACAACGAAGACCGCGACAGCCCGGTGAGCGTGACCTACTGGATGAACCGCCTGCAGGACCTGCCCGGCAGCACGTCCCTCTTCGTGTCGGTCAATCCCGGCCGCACGCCGACCCAGGCGCTGCAGCGCTTCACCTTCGAGCATCCGATGTACGACGCTGCCGCGATCCGCGCCCAGCGCAACCTGCACGCCATCCAGGGCATGCGCGACACCTTCTTCTGCGGCAGCTACTGCGGCTACGGCTTCCATGAGGACGCCCTGTCGGCCGGCCTCGACGTCGCCGAGCAGCTCGGCGTGCGCCGGCCCTGGCGCAAGCCCAACGAGCATCGCCGCATCGGTGGGCCGCCGCGCGTGGTGGCCGATGCACCGATCGGGTCGCTGCCTGTGCCGGTCATGCCATGACCGCTCCGGCCCATACCGTCGTCGACGCCACGGTGGTCCACCGCCGGCTGCGGCCGCGCGCCAACGCCTTCCGCTACCGCGTCGCCTATCTCTGCCTTGGCCTGGATGCCCTGGAGGATGCAGCCGGCCGCCGGTTGCGACTCGACCGCCGCGGCCTGGTGTCGTTCCGCCGCGCCGACCATGGCGCGCGCGATGGCTCGGACCTCAGAGGCTGGCTCGGGCGCATCCTGGCCGAGCACGATCTGGGCGAGATCTGCGACGGCGATGTCACCCTCATGACCCTGCCGCGCATCCTGGGCTACGTCTTCAACCCGGTGAGCTTCTGGTTCTGCCGCGACCGCTCGGGGGCGCTACGGGCCGTGCTGTGCGAGGTCAACAACACCTTCGGCGAGAGCCACTGCTACCTGGTCCACCATGACGACCGTCGGCCGATCGAGCCCGACGCCTGGCTGGAGGGCCGCAAGGCCTTCCACGTGTCGCCCTTCCTGCCGGTCGAGGGCGGCTATCGCTTCCGGTTCCGGCTGGACGACGGTCGGGCCCATGTCGACGTGAACTACCACGATGCCGAGGGGCTGATGCTGGCGACGTCGGTGGGTGGTCGGCGCGAGGCCCTGACCGACGCCAGCGTGCTCCGGCGCTTCCTGGGCAACCCGACCATGACCCTGGCAGTCATCGTCCGTATCCACTGGCAGGCCTTGCATCTCTTCTGCAAGCAGGCGAGATTTCACCGCAAGCCCGCTCCACCGGCGGAGCTGGTGACGCGCTGAGACTGCATGACGATCGCCTCCCGCTTTGTTCTGAAAGCCCTCGAGCGCCTGACGGTCGGGCGGCTCATCCTCCATCTTCCGGACGGCACGACACATCATTTCGGCCATGACGGCGCCCGGCCTCAGGCTGAGCTGCATGTCAGGGACCGGCGCTTCTTCCGCCGCGTCCTGCTGGACGGCGATATCGGCTTCGCCGAGGCCTATATGGAAGGGTTGTGCGATTCGCCCGACCTTCCCGGCCTGATCGCGCTGCTGGCGGACAACGAGAAGTCGTTGGGACGCATGGTCCATACCAATGCGCTGCACGACCTGGTGCTGAAGTTCCTCCACTGGCGGCGCCGCAACTCGCGCCGTGGCTCGCGCAAGAACATCCACGCCCACTACGATCTCGGCAACGACTTCTACCGGCTGTGGCTCGACCCGACGATGACCTACTCCTCGGCGCTCTTCGAAGGCACCGAGGGCACGCCGCTGGAAGCCGCGCAAACCGCCAAGTACGAGCGCATCCTCGAGCAGCTCGGCGCCAAGCAGGGCGACAGCATCCTGGAGATCGGCTGCGGCTGGGGCGGCTTCGCCGAGACCGCGGCGCGCCGCGGCATGCGGGTCACCGGCGTCACGATCTCCCAGCAGCAGCTCGACTATGCCCGCGAGCGGCTGGAGCGCGCCGGCCTCGCCGACCGGGTCGACCTCAGGTTCTGCGACTATCGCGACATGGAGGGCAGCTACGACCACATCGTGTCGATCGAGATGATCGAGGCGGTGGGCGAGCGCTACTGGCCCGACTATTTCGCCGCGCTGAAACGCCACGTCGTGCCGGGCGGCTCGATCCTGGTGCAGGCGATCGTCATCGCCGACGAATTCTTCGAGAGCTACCGCCGCCATCCGGATTTCATACAGACTTACGTCTTCCCGGGCGGCATGCTGCTGTCGCCAACGAGTCTGCGCGAGCAGTGCCGATTGGCCGGCCTGAAAGTTGCCGAGCTCTACAGTTTCGGCCGGGACTATGCGCACACCCTGGAGGCCTGGCTGGGCCGCTTCGACCGGGTCGCCGACCAGGTGGCCAAAATGGGCTTCGACGACCGGTTCCGGCGCATGTGGCGGTACTATCTGGCCTATTGCGCGGCCGGCTTCTCGACCGGCCGTACGGACGTATTGCAGGCCCACTTCCGACATATATAACTGTCATCAAGCAAGGCGCTGAAAGCGGCGCGAACGAACAGGCAGGAAGGCAATATTCGCGTGCATGCGCCTATGACCAGGGCCGGATCGGCCGCCGCGTCCGTACGGCTGACATTCGGCCGTCTGGTGGCCTACTCCACCAACCAATTGCCGCTGAACATGGCGGCCCTGCCGGTCGTGCTGAACGTCAGTCATTTCTATGGCGAGGTGCTCAAGGTGCCGCTCGGCATCATGGGCCTGATCTTCATCGCCGCGCGCGTCATCGACGCCATCCAGGATCCCGTCATCGGCCTGATCAGCGACAAGTTCACTCATCGCGGACCACGCGGCCGGCTCACCTTCGTGGCGTTGTCGCTGCCACTGCTGATCGGCGGTTTCTACATGCTGTTCCATCCGCCCGAGGCGCTGTTCGTGCAGTCGACGCTGCTGGCGATCTGGCTGTTCGTGGCGCTGTTCATCGTCCATCTCGGCTATGCCGGCGTGTCGATCAGCTACCACGCGCACGGCGCCGAGCTCAGCGACGACTACAACGAGCGCACGCGCATCACGGTCGGCCGCGAAGTGTTCGGCCTGCTGGGGATGACGCTCGCCGTCGTTCTGCCGACCATCTTCACGGCCAGGTTCGGCGACCACCAGGGCTACGTCTATATGGGCCTGGCGTTCATTCCTATCGCTCTCGCCTTCGCCCTGCCCACGCTGGTCTGGTCGCCGCCGTCGGTCCATCCGCCGGTCGTGCGCGAGCACCCGGAGATCCATGTCCGCTATTTCCGCGACTGGCTGGTGAGCCTGGCGCCGGCGCTGGCGCGTCCGACGCGCAACATGGAAAAGAGCACCTCGCTCAAGGCGCTGGTGCCGTTCTTCGCGCCGATGAAGAACCGCCTGTTCCGGCGCCTGCTGCTGGTCTTCATCATCAACGGCTCGGCGCTGGGCGTCGCCGTCTCGGTGATGCTGTTCTATGTGGAGCATGTCCTGAAGGGGAACAAGCTGCAGGCCGGCATCATCCTGCTGGTCTATTTCGGCGCCGCCGCGCTCAGCGTGCCGATGTGGCTGATGCTGTCGCGCCGCTACACCAAGACGGTGGCCTGGTTCATCGCCATGGTCATGACCGTGGCGGCCATGTCGCTCGCCGTCTTCCTCGGCGCCGGCGACTTCGCCCTGTTCGTGCCCATCGCCGTGATCACGGGTATGGGCATCGGCGCCGACTACGGCCTGCCGCCGTCGGTGCTGGCCGACATCATCAACGCGCCGGAAGGCAAGGACACGCAAGGCGACACCGGCGCCTACTTCGGCCTGTGGGCGCTCTCGACCAAGCTCGCCACCGCCATCGGCGCGGCGGGCTCGCTGCCGGTCGCCGCGCTCCTGGGCTTCAACCCCAGCCGCGGCCAATACAGCAGCACCGCGCTGATCTTCGTCTATATCGCGCTCCCGGTGGCCATCAAGATCGCGGCGGCGCTCTTGATCTGGTTCATCCGCATCGAAGCCGAACGCGGCTCGGTGCGCGACGAGCTCTTGAAGCGGGCTTAGCGCCGGGCGCGCGCCACTCCAGTGGCGCGTCATATCTTCCGGACCGCGAGCTTCCAGCTCGCTCATGATTCATGAGCGAGCTGGAAG
>JACPOB010000177.1 GCA_016185145.1 Rhodospirillales bacterium
CTCAACAACAAGATCCGTGTCCTCCAGCGACGCGCCTACGGCCTGCGCGACGAGGAATACCTTCGCCTCAAGGTTCTCACCTGCATGCTTCCCGCGTTATGATCGCCCCAGATCACCCACTCGATTCCCTGAAGACCCGATCTTTGAAGGCACCGCGGGCGTGGCGGCGGGCCACTTTCCGCGGCACTTCAACGTGGCCGTGTCGCTCAGCCTGGCCGGCATCGGCTTCGACCGGACGACGGTCGAGATCTGGATCGATCCCGATATCCCCGGCGCCATCCATCAGGTCGAGCTCGAAGGCGATGAGATCGGCCTCACCATGACCAGCCGGAACCGGCCTTCCGAGAACCCACGCACGTCGCGCATCGTCGCCCCCAGCATCTTGGCTGCCTTGCGCAGCCTGGTGGCGCCGGTCGTCTCGGGCTCATGAACGCGCCGGACGAGGGACGACCATGAAACGATCGATTGCCGTGGCCCGCCTGTGGCTCGAGGTGAACTCCTTCTCGCCGGTGCCGACCGTGCTCGCCGATTTCGAGGCCAAGGAGTGGCTCGCTGGCGGCGAGATGGCGGCGCTCGCCGGGACGCCGACCGAACTCGGAGGCGTGTGCGCCTTCGCCGAGGCCAATCCGGACTGGGACCTGCAGCTGTTGCGCTCCGCCGCGGCCGATCCAGGTGGGCCGATGGACGAAGCCCTGTTCGAGCGCTTCCTGGCCGACGTCGAGCGCGGCCTCGCCGGCCGCAAATGGGATGCTGTCTATCTGTCGCTGCACGGCGCGCTGATCACCGAGCGCCGCACGGCGCCCGACATCGACGTCCTCAAGATGGTGCGCCGCATCGTCGGCGACGTGCCGATCGGCGCCAGCTTCGACATGCACGCCAACATCTCGCCGGAGGTCGCCACGCTGGTCGACGTTTCGGCTGGCTACAAGATGCTGCCGCACCTCGACATGGACGTCGCGGCCCTCAAGGTGCTGAAGATGCTGGTCGACAGGGTCGACGGCCGCATCAAACCGGTGGGTGCGGTCGCGCGTCCAGGCTGCATCCTGCACAGCCACAACATGCGCACGACCGACGGGCCGATGAAGGAGCTCGAGGAGTTCGCCGCGGCCCGCACCGTCCATCCCATCCTCGACATCACGCCCTACGGCGGCTTCCCGTATGCCGATTCTCCGTTCACCGGCGCCTCGGTGGTGGTCTACGCCGACGGGGACGCAGCCGCGGCCAGGCGGGTCGCCGACGAGGTCTCGGCCGAGATCAAGCGCCTGTCGCCGCAGTTCGCCGTCGAGCGGCCGGGTGCCCGAGCCGGCCTCGAAAGCGCGCGCGAGATCGACGGCGGTCCTGTCGCCGTCATCGAATCCGGCGACAACACCTACTCGGGCGGCATCGCCGATACGACCGGGCTGTTCAGGGCGCTCCTGGCCTTCGATCCGCCGGAGCCCGCAGTCTTCGCCTACTTCCACGATCCGGCGCTGGCCGAACGGGCGCATGCCGCCGGTGTCGGCGCTGATCTCGATTGCTCGCTGGGAGGGCGGGTCGCCCCCGAATACGGTGCGCCGGTGCCGGTGCGGGCGAAGATCGTGCGGCTGACCGAAGGCACGTTCGTCAACGAGGGGCCCATGCAGCGTGGCGTCGAGGCCCAGATGGGCCGATCCGCCTTGCTGCGCCTCGGCAAGATCGACGTCGTCGTGACATCCAAGCGCCTGCCGGTGAACGATCGTGGCTACTTCGCGCTGCTCGGCGTCGACGTGGCGAACGTCAAGTATCTCTGCGTCAAGGCCAAGAACCATTTCCGCGCGGCGTTCGCGCCGTTGTGCGCCGGCATCGTCGAAGTCGATACGCCCGGGCCCGCCGGCATCGACCTGGCGTCGATGCCATACAAGCATGCCGACAAGGCGCATATCGAGTAAGGCGTCAGCTTCTGGCCGGCGCCGCGACGGACGTCGGCCGCTCGAGAAGGCGCAACTCTTGCATGCAGCCAATACCGGTCCAACCGACGTGACCGCGTGACAAGGCGTTGAAGGCTCCACTAGAGTTTGGTGGGGAGCTGGGAGAGGAATCGAATATGCGCTTGTTGACTGTATCGATCAGCGGGCTCGCCGCTGCGCTAGTGTCATTGATGTCGCCGCTCGCGGCCCAGGCCCAGGATGCCTTCCCCAGCAAGACCATCACCGTCACGGTGGGCTTTCCGCCAGGAGGCAACACCGACGTCATCGCCCGCATCGTCTCGGAGCGCATGGAAGGCATACTCGGCCAGCGCATCGTGATCGATAACAAGGCGGGCGCCGGCAGCACCATCGCGGCGGGGCAGGTCGCACGCGCCACGCCCGACGGCTACACGCTGCTCACCGGTTCGCCGTCGACCAACGCGATTGCGCCGAACCTCTACACGAACCTGCCGTACGACAGCCTCAAGGCGCTGGCGCCGATCTCGTTGCTGGTCAATGGCCCGGCGGTGCTGGTCGTCAATCCCAACCTGCCGGTCTCGAACGTCCAGGAGCTGATCGCGCTCTACAAGAAGGAGCCGGGCAAGCACAACTATGCCACCGGCGGTAACGGCACGCATGCCCACCTGATTTGCGAGTGGCTGATGGACGTCACCGGCACCGACATCGTGCATGTGCCGTTCCGCGGCGGCGGCCCCGCCTTGCAGGCCGTCCTGGCGGGCGAGCCCTCGATGATCGTCGACAACCTGCCGACGGCGCTGCCGCACATTCAGGCGGGACGCCTCAAGGCGCTGGCGGTGTTCTCGGCCAAGCGCGTCTCGGTGTTGCCCGACGTGCCCACCATGGTCGAATCGGGATACAAGGACATGGTCACGGATTCCTGGACGGCGTTTTACGCGCCGGCCGCAACGCCGCCCGAGATCGTCGCCAAGCTCAACGCCGCCGCCGTCGCCGCGGTGCGCGATCCAGCGACCGTCGAGAAGCTGACCAAGCTCAGCGCCGTGCCGGTCGGTTCGACGCCGGCCGAACTCGAGGCGCTGACCAAGCTCGAATACCAGCGCTGGGGTGACCTGATCCGCCGCCGCAAGGTCGCGGTGAACTGACATGAACGTCCAAAGCAAGCTCGTCCGCAACAACGACGGTCCCGCCGTTCCGCAATACACGTCGCCCCGGCAGTTCCGCGAGGAGGCGCGCAAGGGGCTCGTCGTGCTCACGCGCAATCAATGCCCGGGCTTCGTCCAGGTCGGGCTCGTGTCGTTGCCGCGCGCCCAGGCGCTCGACTTCATGATCTTCTGCCAGCGTAACCAGAAGGCCTGCCCGGTGATCGAGGTTCTCGAACCCGGGCAGGTCGAGCCGCGCAAGTCGGCGCCGGGCGCCGACGTCCGGACCGACCTGCCGATGTACTCGCTCTATCGGGATGGCGTGCGCGTGCGCGACGTGCCCGACGTGCGCGAGGAGTGGCGCGATGACCTGGTGACCTTCCTCATGGGATCCAACACCAGCCTCGATCTCGCCCTGCAGCGAGCCGGCGTGCAGACCGAACGCTACCGGTGGCCGGTGACGACCAAGATCCCGACCGAGCCGGCCGGTCCGTTCCACGGTCCGCTGGTCGTGACCATGCGTTGGCTGACGCCGCAGGAGATGATCATCGCTACGCAGCTCACGAGCCGCTTCCCGTTCAACCACGGTGCACCGATTCATGTCGGCGATCCCGCGGTGCTGGGATGCGACCTCGAGCATCCCCTGACGGGATCGCCGCCGCCGCCGATGCCGGCAGGGCTGATCCCGACCTTCTGGGCGTGCGTCGTCACTCCGCAGGTCGTGGCCATCGCCGCCAAGGTGGACTTCATGATCACGTCCGCGCCGACCTACGGCTTGATCACGGACATCGAGACCGACAAGTTCGGCATTCCCTGAGGCGCCGCGCCCTTTGAGGTGAAAGGCACCTCGTTCGCGGTATCGCACGTCAGCGATCCCGGCCGCGATCCTGGCGCTCGCGTCGGTCGATCGTGCGCTGCTGGCCGGCGACCATCGAGTCAAGGATTCCTGTATACAGATCTGTACGCATTGTTGTATTCCGTGGCTCAGGCCGATTTGGCTTGCCTGTCAGCGTCCTGGAGTAGCGGGAAATGGAAATCGCCCTGTTCAATCTGATGTCGCAGAACCGGGCCGATGAGACGCCGGCTGACATCCTCCACATGACGGTGGAGAAGGTGCGGCTGGCCGAAGCGATGGGCTTCGATGGCACGTGGTTCGCCGAACATCACTTCACCAGCCATTCGGTCTGCCCGTCGCCTCTGATGATGGTGGCGCACTGCGCGGCCGTGACGAAGCGCCTGCGGCTCGGGCCGGCCGTGGTCGTCCTGCCGCTCAATCATCCGCTGCGCATCGTGCAGGAGATCGGCATGCTCCAGGCGCTGACAGGCGGCCGTCTCCAGCTCGGATTGGGAACCGGCCATCAGCCGCACGAGTTCCGCGCCTACGACATCTCGATGGCCGAACGCACGGCCATCCTGGAGGAGGGGTGGAACATCATCGAGCGTGGCCTGACCACCGGCCGCGTCGGTCATCAAGGACGTCACTACAAGGTCCCGGATGCGCCGATTGCCGCTTTCCCCGGCCGCATGCCGCCGGTCTTCCTGGCGGGCGGGGAGCCGCGGCTTCTGCAGCGCGCCGCGCGCGCCGGCGGCTCGCTGTTCATCAGCCAGGGATATCATCGCGCGAGCCGTGCGCTGGCAATGCGGGACAAGATCGTTGCCGCCCTGCGTGCAGGCAACGTGCCGGAATCGGCCCTGAAGCTCGCGGTCCAGCGCTATGTCTTCGTGACCGACGATGCCGCGGAAGCGCGCCAGGTGGCGGCCGGCCTGCTTCGTCTCGCGCGCACGACGCTGTCGCTGCGCGACCACGAGCCGCCGCGCGACGCCGCGTTCATACGTTCCGTCGCCTTCGAAGGAGAGCCAACGATCGAATGGCTGCTCGAGAATGCGCCGATCGGACCGGCTCAGCAGGTGATCGACCGGCTGGCCGAGGACTACGAAGCGCTCTCGCCGACGCACTGGAGCCTGTACATGGGCTTCAGCGGGCTGCCGGCGCCGCGCGTGCTCGCCGCGCTCGAGCGGTTCGGCGCCGACGTCCTGCCGGTGCTGCGGCGTCTCACTCTCGACCAGCGCAGGGAGCGGCTGGCGTCCTGATCGGCGGTTCCAGTCCGGGTTAGCCGAGCCTGACGATGCCGATCGAATCCTTGACCTCGACTTCGACTCGCTGGCCGTTGGCGATCGCTTCCTTGAAGTCGCCCTGCGGCTCACACACTGTCGGGATTCCGGCCAGGATCGCTCCCTGAATCACCGCCGGGTCGGGGACGATGTTCGAAACGATCGCGGCAGGGTGATTGCCATGCTTGAAGAGCTGGTAAAGGAATCGCCAGGCGCCGGCCGATCCGCGCGTGTACGGGATGATCAGGACGGTGCCGCGGACCGACGCGTTGCGCACCGAGGCGAGATCGCCGACGACGCGTCCGCTCTTGATGTCGATGTCGCCCAGGAAGGAGATGGCTTCCTCCGACACCAGTGCCGGTCCGGCGCCCTTGCCGGAGACGATGCCGCGGGCGTGGAATTCCTTCATGGCGTCCGACCCTGTGCGGTTGGCCCGGCGTAACGGCCGGCGATGGCGGCTTCGATGACCTGCGCCGTCGGCGCCAGCAAGGTATCGCAGCGGATCATGTCGCGAACGTACTTGGCCTGCTTGGCCGAATCGACGAGCACCGTGCCGATGGTGGGCGGCACGACGCCCAGTGCCGGATCGGGCGATACGGTCCGGGCGAAGTGGCAGGAGATCGGGCAGGTGTCGGCGATGACCTTGGCGCCGGCAGCCTCGAGGACCTTCAACAGGCCTTGCTCCTGCGACATGTTCCGCACGGCCCGGCTCGTGGTGATCCAGAACTCGACGTTGGCGCTCACCTTCTTGCCGCGCAGCATCTCCGCGTATTCGCGCATCTCCTCGAACGAGGCGTGCGGACAGCCGACATGGATGATGTCGACGTCGCCGGTTGGGCTGGTACAGAAGTAGTCGTAGACCGCATCGATGTCGGCCCGGCGAACGGGCAGGGGGTCGGGTACCGGTCCGAAGGCGAAAGCCTGCTCGATGCTTGCGTAGGGCGGCGTGATCTGCGGGATGATGAACAGCGCGACGCCGCCGGATGTCGCCATGCCGACGCCCAGCGCGTCGAGCTCGTCGAGGCTGGGACGCCGCTTGAAGCCGGTGACGACGGGCACGCCGTCGCCCACCACCTTGCCGATGTGAAAACCTAGACAGCTGAAGTCGGTGGTGCCGCTCAGCTGGGCATCGACGGCGAACAGCATGTTGCCGCGGCGATTCTCGTCGAGATGGTAGCCGAACAGGGGATAGCGGCCGGTCAGCCCGGCGTAGACCGAGAAGTAGCCGTCACGGTTGCTCTTGGCGCCGATCACCGAATTGCAGAATACGGTCACGCCCGATTCGATCGACGTCATGTGCATGTTCCAGGTCGGCCAATGGCCGGCCCAGTAGGGCGTGCAGGTGAAGGTGCAGCTGCTGCCCAACTTGTGATGCGCCGTACCGGCGCGCTGCTGCAGCCGGGCGAGCTTCTCGGGCGCGCCGGTCTGCTGCCAATTCACGGTGTCGGCGTTCGCGATGTTGACCGACGTCGGCACCGAGAACCGGGCGTTCTGCCCGGCCAGCTCCTCGATCATCTCGACATCTTCGAGATAGAGCGCCATGCCGGCGTGAACGTGGGCGTAGCCGATCTCGACCATGCGCGGCGCGCCGTAGGCCCGGCCGAGCTGGACCAGCCCTTCCATGGCGACGCGCTTGGTGGCCCCTTGCTTGCCGGCCAGCATGTCTTCTTCTTCGCGCGTGAGTTCCATCTTGGCCTCTTTCCGGTAGGACGCCTCGAAGCGCTAGCGCACGCCGGCGCGCAGCTGCGGGACATATATCTTGGCGTAGCCTTCCTTGATCGCCCCGCTGATCTGGTCGAGGCGCCGGTCGATGTGCCGCTCGAGGGCGCCGGCGCACGCCTTGGCATCCCGCGCCTTGACCGCCGACAGTATGTGGCGGTGATCCATCTGGGTGTTCACCCGGTTGGCGCGATCCATGTCGATCCAGCGCACGAAGCGGATGCGGGCATTCACGTTGTGCAGCACGCGCAGCATCTCGGCATTGCCCGACATCGCGATCAGCCGCTCGTGGAAGGTCTCGTCCAGCGCCACGAGCTCCGCTGTGGTGCGCTCGCCGGGATCGGGCCCGGTTTCGTCGAGGAAGCTCAGCAGCGAATCGATGTCCTGGTCCTGGGCGCGCTCCACGACGAGCTGGACCGCGGCGACCTCGATCGTCTTGCGCAATTCGTAGAGATCGAAGATCTCGTTCGCGTCGAGTTCCCGGCAGAAGAAGCCTTTGCCGGGGACGAAGCGCAGGAAGCCCTCCGTGGTCAGCCTGTTCAGCGCCTCCCTCAGCGGCGTGCGGCTGACACCCAGGCGCTTGGCGATGTCGCCTTCATTGAGGCGCTCGCCGGGCTTGAACTCGAACAGCACCGCCATCGTCTTGGTCTGCTCGTAGACGCGGTCGACGATGCTGTCGGAGTTGGGTTGCGCGTCCGCTGCCGCGCCCTCGCGAAGAACGCGCATTTCATTCCTCCCATCGGACTGCGGGTCCCGACGCACTTGTCGCTGCCTCACGGGGCTAGATCTTGTATTCAGGCGTGCACACAAGGGGCAATGCAGCGGGCCGCAGTTCTGGACTCCGCGAGCATATGTGCACCTAACTCGGCTTGAATGCTACATAATTGTTGAATACGGCATTGCATACCATACTGAATAATGTGAAGGTCCGTTGTCCTCAGGGCTTCTGCGCATGAGGCGGAGGCACCGGCTTGCCGGCCGTGTTGCTCCGGCGGTCGGTAACTTCCTGTGATGAGGGACGATGGCAGTTTCAACCTCAGGTCCGCTGACGAGTGGCTGGGCCAGCTATGTGAGCAGCTTCAAGGCCGCGAGCATTCCCGAAGCGGTTCGCGCGCGGGCCCTCCAGATGATCCTGGACGGCAGCGGCGCGCTGCTTGCGGCCGCCGATCCCAAGATCTCGACCGGACGGCTCGTCGCGAAGTTCGTTTCCAATCTCGGCGGCAATGCCGACGCGAGCATCGTGGGACATGGCTTCAAGACCAGCATCGTGAACGCCGCGCTGGCCAATGGGACCATGGGCTACGCCTGCGATTACGAGCCCCATCACCCCGAAGGCATCCTGCATCCCATCGCCGTCATGATCCCGGCCTCCTTGGCGGTCGCTGAAGCGACCGGCGCATCGGGCGCCGACTTCGTGGCTGCCGTCGTTCTCGGTTGTGAGATCGAGTACCGGCTGTCGATGGCCCTGGGGCCGGTCGAGCAGTACAACCTCGGCTTCCATCCGTCGGCCGTGTGCGGATGCTTCGGCGCCACCGCAGCCGCTGCCTTTCTCCTGAAGCTCGACGAGCTGCAGGTGACGCGCGCCTTCGGGCTCGCCGGCTGCCAGGCGTCGGGTCTCATGGCTTGGGAAAGCGACGAGACCGAGAACTCACGTCCCTTCCAGATGGGCATGGCGGCGCGCAACGGCGTGACCGCGGCTCTGCTCGCCTCCCAAGGCTTCGGTGGTCCGATCGGAATCTTCGATCACGGCCATACCGTCTTCAAGGCGTTCAGCCGCAAGCCGGACCAGACGCACATGCTGAAGGACCTCGGCACGAAGTTCGATGGCATCATGGAACTCGCCATCAAGCCGTATTCCAGCGTGTCCTTCCTCCATCCCGGCCTCGATCTGCTGCTGGGCATCGCCCGGCGCGAATCGCTCGCCAGCGAGGACGTCGCCGCCATCAAGCTGCGCTTCCCCAGCTCGGGCACGCACTGCATCGACAACAACCCGCTCAAGAGCCACTGCGCCCAGTACATTCTTCCCGTCGCCCTGTCGCGCGCCGGCCTCCAGGTCCTCGACCTGTTCGTCGATCGGCGTCTCGCCGACAAGGAAGTCGCACGCCTTTCGGCTGCTGTCGAGGTGATCAAGGACGACGACCTGGATAAGGGCTTTCCCGACGCCTACGAGACGATCGTCGAGGTCGAGACGAAGAGCGGCAAGAAGTTCTCCGGCAAGAGCGGCATCGCTCGCGGCTATCCGGAGGCTCCGCTGTCCGATGCCGAGATCAAGGCGAAGTTCGAGCATCTGCTCGGTGCGCTTGCCAGTCCGGCGCGCATCGCTGCCCTGCAAGCCGACATCAAGGGCCTGTGGGCTTCGCCGAACGTTTCCTCCTACGCGGCTTTGATGAGCGAAGCCGTGCGGGCGCAATAGTCAGGGATCAGGGAAGGGTGCTGGAGATGCACGTTCGAGCTGGCGGTAAGTTGGTCAAGGTTCTGGCGGCCGCGCTTCTGGTCGCGGGCGCGTCGCAGGCGCGCGCCGATGAGCTGGCGGACATCAAGAGCAAGGGCGAGATCGTCGTCGGAGCGAAGGCGGAGTACAAGCCGTTCGGCTTTCGCGACACCAACGGCGAGATCAAGGGCTTCGAGATCGACATCGCCAATGCCATTGGCAAGGCCCTGGGCGTCAAGGTGAAGTTCGAGCCGGTCCAGGACGCGACGCGCCTGCCCTACATCACGCAGGGGCGCGTGAACCTCGTCATCGCGACGATGAACGACACGCCCGAGCGCCGCAAGACGGTCGGCCTCATCGATCCGCCGTACTACGCCTCGGGCGCCAGCCTGCTGGCCCCGAAGTCGCTGAAGATCCAGAAGTGGGAGGACCTGAAGGGCAAGAAGCTCTGCGGGACCCAGGGCGCCAACTGGAACAAGCCGACCGAGGAGCGCTACGGTGCCGAAGTCGTCGCGTTCCGCGGCGTCGCCGAGGCGCAGACCGCGCTGAAGAACGGCGAATGCGTCGGCTTCCTGTACGGCAATACCGCGATTGCCCAGCTGCTGACCGATACCGCGAACTGGGGCAACTACGACGCGCCGCTTCTCACCATCAACGAATCGCCGTGGGTCATGGCGGTGAAGCTCGATGAGAAGGACAAGGCACTGGCCAAGGCGATCTCGGATCTCCTCGCGGGATGGCACAAGGACGGCACGCTCATCGCCCTGGAGAAGAAGTGGGGTCTGCCGCCGTCGACGTGGCTGGCGAACGAGAAAACCAAGTTCGCTTCCGGAGCCTCCAAGTAGGAGAGCTTTTTGGCGAGCCTGTTTCAACATCTCTACGATTCGACGGGCATCAATTTCAGCATCTTCTACGATCGAAGGGATCAGCTGAAATTCGTCTACGGGCTGGGCATCTCGCTCCAGCTCATGGTGATCAGCCTGATCGGCAGCCTGGTCATCGGCGTCGTCGGGGTGTGGCTTCACGACAGCCGCTCGACGGTCGTCCGCAAGGCGGTGCGGATCTATATCCAGGCTTTCCGCAACACGCCGCCGCTGATCCAGCTCTACTTCTTCTTCTTCGCGCTGGGGACGATCTTCTCTTTGCGGGGCATCGACGGGCGGTCGGTGCCGCTCGTGACCAATTTCACGTGGGCCTGCATCGGCCTGTCGGCCGTCGCCGGCGCCTTCAACATCGAGATCTTCAGGGCGGGCATCGAAGCGGTTCCTCACGGCCTGCGCCAGGCCGGGGCGGCGCTCGGGCTGACCCGCTCGAGGATCTTCTTCCTGATCGTCTTTCCCCTGGCCTTCCGGTTTTGCCTGCCGGCGCTCAACAACAATCTCGTCAACCTGCTGAAGTCGACGACGCTGGCCTACGCCATCGGCGTTCCGGAAGTGCTCTATGTTTCCGCCCAGATCTGGTCGGACGAGTTCAACGCGACGGAGATGATGGTCGTCGTCCTGATCGTCTACACCGGCATCACCACCGGATTCATCGCGTTGATGCATCTCCTGGAACGGCGCCTCAGGCTTCCGGGCGCCGGCACATGACGTCCCCGCGAGCGGGTGAAAAGCCGCTTTCCGCCGAGCTGCCGGCGCCCAAGGGACAGGGCGCCTTCACGATCGACAGCTGGCTGGCCAGGCCCAGGGCGGCGTGGCTGGCGAAAGGCGCGCTCGTGCTGGCGATCGCGCTTGCCGGCATATCCTTCGTCTTCTTCCACCGGACGTCGGGACAGGGCCCGTCGGTCGTCGCGACCTTGATCAAATGGACGCCGCTGATCGCGCAGGGCTTCGCCCTCAACCTGGCGATCAGCTTCCTCTCGATGCTGATCGGCACGATCGCCGGGGTGGCGCTCGGCCTCGCCCGCATCTCGCTGATGCCGAACGTTCGCCGGTTTTCCAGCGTGATCGTCCAGTTCTTCCGCAACGCGCCGTGGCTGGCGCTGCTGTTCTTCTGCGTTTACGCCATTCCGCACAAGGTGATGATCGCGGGAACCAGCGTGATCATCCCCGACTGGCTGAAGGCGGTGGTCGGGCTGGCCCTGCCGGTGATGGCAAACGTCGCCGAGATCGTGCGCGGGTCGATCCAGGCCGTGCCCCCGGGCCAGTGGCAGGCCGCGAGCGCCCTGGGGCTCAACCGCAGGCTCACGCTTCGCCTCGTGGTCCTGCCGCAATGCATCAAGCCATCCATTCCGCCGTGGATGAACTGGTACGCCATTCTCACCATGGCGACGCCTCTGGCCTCGATCGTCGGCGTCAGCGAGGCGATGCAGGTCGTCAGCGAGGCGCTCGTCGCGGAGGGGCGCTTCGAGCTCCTGATCCCGATGTACCTCTATCTGATGCTCTGGTTCTTCATCTATTGCTATCCGATCACGCAATGGAGCGAAGTCCTCGAGCGGAAGTACGGAGTCGTCCAGTAGGATGAGCTCCGTCGGCAGGACGATGACGCGCGCTTTCCGTTGGGCAGTCGCGCCTTAGCGGCGCAACCCCGCCTTCGCCAAGCCTTCCATCATGTGGTCGTAGTCTTCCCGCCGATATTGCGGCGGCAGCCGGGTCACGTACATGTCGATGGACGAGGCGCAGGTCCGCCTGAGGTCTTCGATGACCTTCGCGCCCTGAGCGGCATCCCCGAGCTGTCCGAGCGACGCGGCGAGCCAGCGATAGGCGATGGGGATCGTGGGGTATTGTCGAACGGTGTCCCTGGCCACCTCGGCCGAGCGGCGATAGTTGCCTTCGAAGTAATGCGACGCCGCGACCTGGGCGAGCCGGATCGGCCGCGCCGGATCGCGCGGACTGAGCCGCAGGTACGTTTCCAGGGCGGCGCGGCCTTCCTGGCGAGCGCCGGAGAATACCAGTGCCGTCCCGCGCACCCCGTGGGCATCGGCGCAGTTCGGGCTGACAGCCAGCGCTTCATCGGCCTCGGCGACGGCCGCCCGGTTCTCGCCCTCGAGATAGACGGTGAGGGCGAGCCGGGCACGCGCCTCGGCATTGTCCGGGTCGAGCTCGATAGCCCTGCGCGCCAGCGGTTCGCTGCGACGGCAGCCTTCCGCGATCGGAATGCGGCTGAAGGTCGACGCCTCCATGAGATGGGTCCAGGCAAGGCCGTCGTAGCCTGGCGAGTAGTCGGCCTCGAGGGCGACCGCCTGCTGGAAGAACTGCCGGGCCCGCTCGTTGTCGCCCGCCGTCTGCTTCAGCATGTGCCAGACACCGCGCTGGTGCGCTTCCCAGGCGCTCAGGGTTTCCGGCGCCTGGCGGGCGATGCGCCGGCGCTCGGCCTCGACGAGGGCCGGGACGAGCGCGGTAACCACCGCTTCCACGATCTCGTCCTGGAGGTCGAAGATGTCGGCGAACGTCCGATCGTACCGGGCCGACCAGATCTGGACGGCGGTCCGGGCATCGACCAGCCGGCAGGTCACCCGCACGCGGCCGTTGCCATGCCGCGAACCGCCTTCCAGGACATAGCGCACGCCGAGCTCGCGCCCGATCTCGCGGACGTCGCCAGCCGTGCCCCTGAACATGAAGCTCGAGTTGCGGGCGATCACCAGCAGCCAGCGCAGGCGCGCCAGCTCGGTCAGCACCTCGTCGGCGATGACGTCGCCGACGAAATCCTGCGCCGGATCGCCGGAAAGGTTGGCGAAGGGGAGGACTGCGATCGACGGCAGCCCGCTCGCCAGCCGCTCCGGCAATTCGCCGGGCGCTCGCTCCTCGCGGACCTCGCCTACGAAGCGGAAGCCCTTGCGCGGCAATGTCCTGATCAGGCGCTGCTCGCGCCCATTGTCGCCCAGCACGCCGCGCAGCACGTTGATGCGGGTCGTGAGGGCGGAATCGGAGACGGCGCGGCCGTCCCAGATGGCGGCTACCAACTGGGCCTTGGTGACCGTCCGGTTGCGGTTCTGCAGGAGATATCCCAGCAGATCGAGCACCTGCGCCGCCGCCGGCACGATCACGCCGTTGCGCTGCAACTCGTGCCTGTCCGTATCCAGGACGTAGTCTTCGAAGCGGTAGTGCACGCGAGCTCGCCAGCAGGGCCGGCAGGTAGCCTATCACGCGCGATTGTGCGCCAGTAGTGACGAGAAGTGACGGGCCGGTGAAGCGCGGCGGTCCCGATGCACTTAAGGTCTGGTCCATGAATCGGCGCCAATACCTTGTCACTGCGATGGCGGCGTGTCTCGCGGCATCCGCCGCACGGGCGCAACCGGCGTCGCAGGTCGTGAAGGCCGGCGTCCTGATCAATGGCGGACCGGGGCCGGCTGTCGACGTCCTGCGGCGGGAATTCGCGAGGCTGGGATACGGGGAGGGGCAGGGCTTCGTCCTCGAGCCGCGCTACGCCCACGGCCAACTCGACCGGCTGCCGGGCCTCGCCGCCGACCTCGTGCAGTCGGGCGTCGATGTCATCCTGGCGCTGGGCGGGCCGGCGGCGCGCGCAGCCACGCAGGCCACGTCCGGGATTCCCGTCGTCTTCTCGATCGTGACCGATCCCGTCGCCCTCGGCCTCGTCGCCGGCTTGGAGCGGCCCGGCGGCAACGCCACCGGCATCACCAGCCTCGATCCGGAGCAGGCCGACCGTCAGTTCGAGCTGATCCGCGCCGTCTTCCCGAAGCTTGGGCGCGTCGGCATCCTGAGCGACGCCACCATCCCGGGCGCCGATGCCAATGGCCTTGCGCCCATCGACCGCGCCAACGTGATGGCCGCACGTCGCGTCGGCATCGAGCCGCTGCTTCGCAAGGTGGCCGGCGGGATCTCTCCCGACTACGCCGGCGCGCTCGAAGGCATGGTCGCCGATGGTGCGGAAGCGCTGCTGGTGCTCGAAGTGCCGATGCCGTTGCGCGACGGCAAGACGGTCGCCGGGCTGGCGACGGCGCGGCGTTTGCCGACCGTGTTCCCGGGCGGACAGGCCGGCACGGGCGGGCTGATCGCCTACGGCACGAGCGTGCTCGACACCTGGCCGCGCTTGCCGGCGATTGCCGACAGGATCCTGAAGGGAGCGAAGCCCTCGGAGCTGCCGGTGGAGACGCTGACGCGGCGGGAGTTCGTCATCAACCTCGGGACCGCACGCGCGCTCGGATTGACCTTTCCCGATGCGATCCTGAAACGGGCCGATCGCATCATCGAGTGAACACGACGCTTGACGGCGGCCGCTTCCATACCTAGTTATACTAGGTATGGAAGCAGAAATGCTCAAAGGGCACCTCGATGCCATTGTGCTGGCCGCGCTGGAGGCCGGACCGGCGCACGGTTACGCCATCATCGAGACCATCAAGCAGCGCAGTGTCGGCACCTTCGATCTGCCGGAGGGCACGGTCTATCCGGCGCTGCATCGCCTCGAACAGGCGGGGCTCTTGTCGAGCGCGTGGACGACGCCGCCGAACGGACGCAAGCGCCGCGTCTATTCGTTGACCAAGGCAGGATCGGCAGCGCTCGGCGAGCGCCGCAAGGCCTGGGGCCGCTTCTCGCAGGCGGTCGACACGGCCCTGGGAACGGTAACGGGGGCAGGGCGCGCATGAGCGGCGTCATCGACGACTACGTCGCCAACCTGCGCCGCGAGCTCGACTTCGATGCCGCCTTGGCCTCGCGTCTCGCGAGCGAGGTCGAGGACCATCTGCGCGACGCCGCCGAAGCCGATCCGGCCTGGCCGTCACCCGAGGCCGAGCGCCGCGCCGTCGAACGCTTCGGCCTTGGCCGCGAGATCGCCGCGCAATTCGCTGTCGATGCTGTCGACCGCCAGGCGCGCCGCACCTGGATCACGCTCGCCGTCACCGTCGTGGTTACCTTCATCGCCATGCGGCTGCGCGTGATCTGGCTGGATGACGACGTGCTGGCCCCTCTGACGAACATTGCGCCGCTGGTCGACCGCTATGCTTTCATCGTCGCGCTCACGGTAGGCGTGATCGCCTGGTTCGCCTTTCGCCGGTCGCTGGCCGCACTCGCAATCTGTCTCGTCGGCCTCTCAGCCTCCATCGGCGCCGGCCTCGTGCGTGCCGACCTGTTTGCCAACGGTGCACCGATCCACGTGCTCATATCCGCGGCGGGCGAGGTCGTGCTGATCGGCGTGCTGTCGGTCCACGTCATCGGATTGGGCCAGCGTCTCAGGCGCACGGCGGTGTTGAGGGGGAGAGCGCAATGAACGGATGGCGCCTGGTCGGCACCCTGTCGCTGCTTCTCGGCGCGATGACGCTCGGCCTCGCGGCGAGCCACGGCTGGGACGTCGAGGGCGTGCGGCTCGCGATCCGTGCTACGGCGCGGACCTCCCTGGTCCTGTTCGCGCTCGCCTTCACCGCCAGCGCCCTGGCCGAGCTCGTACCATCCGAGGCGACCCGCTGGCAGCGCCGCAACCGGCGTTATCTCGGCATCTCCTTTGCCGTCTCGCATTTCATCCACCTCGGCGCGATCCTGACGCTGGCCAGCCTCGACCGGGAGCTGTTCTGGAAGCTCACCAACGTCACCACCATCGTGCTGGCCGGCACTGCCTACCTGTTCATCGCCGCGATGACGACGACATCGTTCGACAGCACCGCGAAGTGGCTTGGCCCGCGTAAGTGGCGCCTGCTGCACCTGATCGGCGGCTGGTACATCTGGATCAGCTTCGCCGTAGCGGTGGGCAAGCGCGTGCCAGTCGACGGTTTCTACTGGCCAATGGCGGTCCTGGTTCTGGCAATGGCGGTCGTCCGACTTGTCGCCATGGTCAGGCGTGGGCGCCGAGGGACTAGGCCTGGCGCATCGGGAATGCCGGCATAGGCCGTTTCCGTCCCTCTACGGCGCAGTGACTTCGCAGACGACGCGATCGACGAAGACTCGGTCCGCGGACCGGCAGACGGGCACCGGGTCGACGTTGCCGCTGTCGTTGCTGAGATACATCCCTGCTCGCCAGCGTTGGGCACCGCTCGCACGCGGGCTACGTTCAGGCGCACAGGTTGGTCTGTGTCGCACGCTTGCGCTACGATGCGAGTGAAAGAGTGAATCGTGGGAGCGTTTGCCCGGGGTTACTATGTGCGAAGCCTCACGCTTGACGAACCCCAGTCGCACCGAGGTGGGCACAGCTGGCCCCGGGGGTGCTCGATCGTGACTTCCCCGCTCTTGCGGCTCTACAGGTGGGCGCTACCGTCCGTTCGCGATTGGCCCGGCGGGCCGATGTCGTCGTCGCTTTACGGTTACGTTCTGAAAGTGAGCCGCCGGCAGCAGGTCCGGCTCGGCCTGCTCACGCTGGCCGTTTTTCCCCTCTCCTTGGTGCCGCTGGAGCTGCAGCGGCGGATTATCAACTATGCTGTAGCCCACTCTGCCATCGAACTGCTGCTGGTCTTAGGTGCACTGTATCTCGGCGTCCTGCTGCTGCAGAGCGGCTTGAAGTTCCTGCGCGACGTCTACATGTACAGGATCGCCGAAGGTGTCACGCGCGTGCTGCGCAGGAAATTCGTCCGGCTCGGACCGCGCAATGTCGGCGTTGAAGGAGGCACGAAGCAGGCCATCATCTCGGCAGAGGCGGAGAAGGTTGGGGGCTTTGTCGCCGAGAGCATATCGCTGCCCATGCTGCAAGCCGGCACCGTGCTCAGCATCGCCGCCTACATGCTGGTCATCGAGCCACTGGTCGCGGTGGTCGCGATCGTCTTCCTGGTACCATCAGTCGTCGTGGTCGGCCTGGCGCAACCTGTTCTCAACCGGCTGTCCCGATCGAAGATCACCGTGGTGCGCTCGTTGGGCGATTCTGTTCTTCGCGACGGTGGCCACGATGCTGGGAAAGGGGTGGAGTCCGACGCGCTCGTCGAGCGTATCTATGACCTGCGCCTTCGTTTCGCCAATCTCAAGATCGCGACGAAATCGTTCAACCAGCTGATCACCGGACTGGGACTGCTCAGCATTCTCCTGGTCGGTGGGTGGCTTGCCATTCAGGGCCGAACGGAAATCGGCATCATCGTGGCCTTCATGTCGGGTTACGAGCGGATGACCGGCCCGGCCAGGGACTTGCTGAACTTCTATCGCCGTCTGTCCATGATGCGCGTGCAGTACAGGTTGGTGGCCGACGCCTTCGCTTAGACGTGACTGGGCCAGGCACGCCAAGGCGACAGACGTTGTTCAGGGCATTCGAGGCCCGGCGCAGCTCTCGCGGCTACAGCGACCTCAGAACCGGATGCTGAAGCTTCCGCGGACAGACTGGTCGAGAGCGCCGGAGCCGAATTGGCCGCCGTAGGACACTCCAAGGCTGGCGTTGGGGGCGAGACGGACGTCCAATCCCGCTTCGACGACGGCCGAGTTCTGGGCGATCGGTACGCCCAGCACGTTGAAAGCACCGCCACCGGCGAAGGCGAAAGTCGATCCCGGAGTCGTGTCGCCGAAAGCATGCCGCCAGCCTGCGCTGGCCTTGGCAGTGGCGTCGACGCCGCCCACCGCAAAGTCGGTCGAAGCCCTGAGGCCGAGGGTCGTGAAGGTGGCGTCGGCGTACGAACCCCAGCTCGTCAGGGCCGCCGCGCCGCCGGTCTCGCCGAACCCGCCGGTCTGCACGCCGACATAGGCGACGTTGGCGAAGGGCTCGAAGGAGGCTTTTTCCCAACGCAAGCCATAGCCCAGCTCGCCGAACACCTGCGCGGTTCCGGCCGAGTAGTTGCCTCTTGCCGTGTCGGAGAAGCCGGAGAAGGCGATCGAGCGGGTGGTCGAAAGGGTGTGCCAAGTGTAGGCGAAGCCCGCGCGGAAGGCGAGGTCGCCCCATTGCGAGCCGCCATAGAGGCCGAGATGATAGTTGTCGCTGGTGCCGAAGGAGTTGCGGTCGCTGACCTGGACACCCGATCGGCTATAGCCGAAGAGAAGGCCGATACGGCCCGCCTCCATCACCGGCATATCGCCGCCGACGAAGAAGCCGCCAGTGTTGCGCCAGAGCGTGGCCGCATTGCCGTCGCTGTTCCATTGTCCCCAGGAGCCGAAGGCTCGCGTCCAGAACGTCACGTCGTTCAGGCCGGCGCAGGTCGTCGTGGCGTCGCAGGCCGCTTCGGCCATGGCCGTGCCCGAGCCGCTGCCCAAGCCGCTGGCAGAGCCGCCGGCAGCGCTGCTGCGCAGGCGGCCGAAGACGGCATCGCGCACGAATTGGCTGTCGGAAAGGAGCACGCTTTTGGTCGAGGCATGGATCTCGCCGGAAAGCTGATCGAACGCAAAGCGGGCTGCCGCATCGTTGGGAAGATTGAGGACGGCAGACGCAAGCGCACCCGATGCCGGCAATGTTCCGAGCCCGCCTGCGGCGCCGAGCTGATTGGCGGTCTGCGCCGCGGCCGTGAAGGGACGGTTCTGCAGCACGTCGATGTAGACATTGCTGGGATCGTAGGCGGCGGCGAAGCCCAGGAACGCCGTTAGCTGCGTGTCACCGGCGAGCACGTAGGTTCCGGAGATGCCGCCATTCGCCGTGAGCACCGTGTAGCGGGTGCCGAGGACATAGGGCCCGCCATCTGCCTGCACGGCCTGGAGCACCGCGCCGTTGACGAGCTCGGCGATGCCGCCGACGTTGATGCGATCACCCGTGCCGTTGGAGGCGAGCTCGACCTGATAGATGGAGTTTGGAGCCTGGCCGAAGTTGCCGACCGTCAACGTGCCGATGGACGCGTTGCCGGGCGCGACTGTCCCGCCGGGATGAATTCCGAGGGAACCGACGGTGCCGGTGCCGCTTAGCACACCGCCCGTCACGGTGACATTCGACCCGGCAAGCGAGCCGTTCACGATGAGCTGGCCGCCATGCACCCTGGTCGGGCCCGTGAAGGCGGCGGAATCTCCAGTCAGGATCGTCGTGCCGGCGATCTGCTCGATCCTGCCGTCGCCGGCGACGACGGGCGCGAAGGAATAGGCACTGCTGGTGTGGTTGAAGATGAGCCTGCCGTCTCCGGCACCGAACTGAATGGTCGCGGCATCCACTGCTCCCGGCGCCGCCGGCGCATCGCCTGCGGCCGCGCCGATGTTGAGCCTGCCCGTGGCCTGCGCATCCACCGCGACGGCGATTCCGCCTGCCGCGGAAATCGAGCCGCCATTGCGAACCGTGACGATACCGCTGCCGAAGGTGCCGATGGTGATCATCGCGCTGCTGCTCCAGCGCGAGCCGGCACCGTCCACAGTCACGACGCCAAGCGAGCCTTCGCCCGATGCAATCCGCCCGGCTCCGCTCGTCGCGACGCCACCGTTGTGGATCTCGAGCGTGCCTTTGCCGGCCCAGCCGACCTCGAGAGCCCCGCCGACGGCCAGGGTCGATCCCATTCCGTCGACGGTCACAAGACCCGTGGCGATGTCCTGATCTGCGATCGTGAGATAGGTGCCGGTCGTGACCGTGCCGCCGCCGAGGATCGTCAGCGTGCCGCGGGCGCCTCCACCGACCTTGAGGCTTGTGTCGAAGGTCAACGCTGCCGCGTCGACGGCGACCGTCCCGGTCGAGCCGGGGAAGAAGCCGATGATGCCCTGCTCGGCGGCCAGAGAGCCGGCGTTGCGAATGACCAGGCTGCCTGTCGTGCCCAGGTCCCGGGCAACTACCGTGAGGCCGGTAAGTGAAACCGCTGGACCACCGTCGATGACAGGGCCCGGAGTATCGGAGTTGATCCAGGTGGGCCCGGTCGGGAGAATCGCCGGAGCCCAGTTCCCGGCCTTGAACCAATCGTTGTCGATCGCGCCGGTCCAGACGCTCTGTGCGAACAGTGGCCCGGGAAGGGCCGTCAGGGCCAAGATCGACACAGAGCTGAGAAGAAGACGCCGAGCGGCGGAGCGGCGGAGTTCTTGCAGATTGACCGACACTTGTGCACTCCCGATGACAAACGGGGTGGCGGAAGTATCGGAGACGGGCGGCGCCGGCATCGCCCTATAGGGTGATGCCGGTGCAGAACCCCGGTCAGACCTCGTCGGACCGGTCCAACCGAATGGGCGGTGTCAGCTCGCGCATCAGGAGCTGCAACTGGCGCTGGTCCCGGGTGCCAGTCTTGTCGTAGACGACGCCGAGCTGGGTCTTCACGGTGTGTTCGGACACGCCGTTCGACTGGGCGATTTCGCTGCGGGTCCGGCCTTCGGCCGCCAGGGCAGCGACCCGCTTCTCTGCCGCAGTGAGGCCGAACAAGGCCGCGATCGCCTCGAGGGCCGGGAGGGGATTGGTCCCGGGAGCGGCGATGAAGATCGCCGCCGTCGCCTGGCGCGACAGGCCGACATTTGGACGACGACTGAGCGGCAGCACATGCAGAATCGAGGGCCGCTCCGCCCTGACGAGCGGCACGCCGATCCCGACGGCCCCGAGCAGGACCTCGTCGCGATGGCCGAGCTCGACGGCATGCGCGACTGACGCCTGCGCCGGCGCGTAGGCGATGGCAAGCCGTCCCTCCGATTGGCGGATGAGGGTGTCGTCCCGCAGCAGCGCCTCGGCCGAAGGATTGGCGTGGAGCAGGCGCATGGCGTCCGTCACGACCAGCACCGGGTGGGCGAGATTGTCGATCACTTCCCGGAATATGCCGGCTTTGCGTTGCTCCGCCTCGAACAGGTCCGCAATGACGACGGCACGCCGGATATGAGGCGCAAGCTGCGACAGACGCGCCATGCTGGCCGGCGTCGACGGGGTGTCGTCGCGGGTTATGGTGGTGAGCGCACCGACGAACTCGTCGCGCTTCATCACCGCGAGATTGAAGCCGGTGCGAAGCCGGTTGGGCTGCATCCATTCGCGGTAGGTGCGGCTGGCACGCCAGACATCGTAGCCGTCGGGGCCGTAGAGACTGCACAACGCGTCGAAATCGAGCGGCACATCGATCTCGAACCTGGGCAGGATCGAATAGAACGGTACATGGGCCGCGTAGGTCGTGATCAGCGGTTCGAGCAAGACTGGGTCGCCGTGGATCGCCGAGAAGCGCGCTGTCTTCTTCGAGATATCCATGACCGCCAGCATGGAGATCACGCTGTCCGTCACCTCGGTGATGCGGCGCAGCGCACCGGGCCAGCAATCAGGCTCGGTCACACAGTCGTAGAGCGCACCGATGGTGTCGAACAGCTCCGTATTGTCCATCGTTGCCGGCCACGCCCCGCTCTCTACGCTACGCTCGCGCGCACTATATTCGCACGAGCGGCCCAATGCACAGGGAATGCAACGCTCGCCCCGACAGCAGATGAAGGCAAACCCGACTCGTATCGCGTCCCGGCCGCGCGAGGCCGTTGCCGCGCTTGCGCAGGGGCGCGGAGTCCGTGCCCCGTCGACTCGGGTGACGCGCGATTGTCTCCGTTGCCCGCTACGCGCCGGAGAAGTCCTTGAGCACGCCCTTTAGCGGCGTGAGCTAGGACGTCGGGCGGCCTTGGCGGACCGTGCCGCCTTCTTCGGCTTCGGTGCGGTCGTCGGAGCGCTGTCGGCGGGCTCGGGTTCTACCGCAGCCACCGCGTTGTCGTCCGGGATTGCCTCGACGAGGGAAGGAGGCTCGGTGGCGATCGCTTCCTCCTCGGAGACTGCTTCCGCAGCAGCCGGGGGCTCGTCAGCAACCGGAGGCGTTGCCATGGCAGCCGCGGTAGTGGGCGCAACTGGCGCAGCGAAGAGTGCTCTGAACTCATCGAATGCCGAGCTGACCCGGGCGTTCAGGATTTCCGCTGCAGCGATATTGGTTTTGACCGCGATGTCGGACAGCTCTTGGAAACGGACAACGCTCGAGACGCAGATGTGTCGGGCGGCATCGACCTGCCTTGCGGTTCTTTCCTCGAACGATGCGCCGGCCATGGCGCCGCTGGCCAGTTTGCCGTAGTGGTCGACCGTGACCTTGAACGACTCGCCCTGATGCTGCGCCAACGTCTTCAGGCCGTCGAACATCACCTGGCCGGCATTGGTCAGAGCGGCAGCGTTATTGCGATGAACCTGAAGCAGCGCATCGATGCCGAGCGACGGCAACCTGAAACCGGTCCATGCCTTGGCAAGGTCTGGGTTCGCGAATGAGAAACCGGCAGCTTGGAATGAGTTCATAGGAACGTCCTCCATAAGGAAGCGCACGAACATTCAGCGTAGTGATGGAGCACTGCCAGGATTGGATTTCTGACCGTGGCTGGCGCAGTGCATTTTTTGCGCATTGAATGTTGAGGCGTGGGAAAGTCAAGCCTGTTCGGGTGCGACTGTTTCGAAGAGAACGACATCGGCGCGGTGCGCATGACGCCGCGCTGCACTTTCCGTCTCGATCGGGGTGGATCCCATCTGTGGTCCGAATCTGAAATCTCTTGGCGCCTGTCCCGCGCGGGACGGTCACGGCTCGACATCTTTTGCCTCTCGCGTTTTCGTTCGGCGCCGATCGAGGTCGAGGCAGGCCTCGACGTCCCTGATGGAGAGCGCTGACAGCATTGCATGCAGGTGACGACCGATGAACGAGAGCTGGTATCGGTCGTCGGATGCCATCCCATTCGTGGTGCCGTATGGAGCCCAAAAAGTCTCGAAATCGAAATTGCGATTGCTTTGCAGCACCTAGGTTATTCTTCTGGCAATTTTTGTTTACTTGGGTTATTGTGGTGGCCCAGGATCGCTTGGTCGCTTCGGCAAGCGGACCGATGATCTGGCGACTGTCCGGAGTTTCACTGTCTCACTTCGGGCGCAGCCAACGGAGAGGAGTTCAATTTCAGGTCGTCGCCCTGCGCGGAGCCGTTCGAAGGGGAGGGCCTGTTGTCGAGGGCCGCTGCTCCGGTTGGGATGGCGGAAGCGAGGTCGACGAAACCCGGTAGCGGAAATAGCGGGAATAGCGGAAACACCTCGCGCCGGCATCGAGCCGGCCTGGTCCGCGACTTGCACGTCGATCCCCGCGCGTCCACCGGCCATTTCCCGCCGCCATGGTGGATAGTTCGCTTGCAAGAGGTGAGGGAAGCGTCGTAGGTCGCAGGGGCAGGGAAAAACAACAGACATGGCGTATTTCACGCAACAATTGATCAACGCCATCACGCTGGGTGCAATCTATGGGCTGATCGCCATCGGCTACACGATGGTCTACGGCATCATCGGCATGATCAACTTCGCGCACGGCGAGGTGTTCATGATCGGTGCATTCATCTCGCTGATCGGCTTCATGATCTGCAGCATGCTGGGCATCGGCTCGGCGCCCGTGGCGATCGTGCTGGTGCTGCTGATCGCCATGGCCTTCTCCTCGGTCTATGGCTGGGCGATCGAACGAACGGCCTATCGTCCGTTGCGCGGCTCGTTCCGGCTGGCGCCGCTGATCTCGGCGATCGGCGTGTCGATAGCGCTGCAGAACTACGTCCAGCTCGTGCAGGGGGCGAGACCAAAGCCCGGCGGCCAGATCGTCTCGGGCGGCTTCAACCTGTTCAGCCTCGACGGCTTCGACGTGCGCATCTCGTGGCTGCAGATCATCATCGTCCTGGTGACGGTCGTGCTGATGGGCGGCTTCACCTGGTTGATTGCCAAAACCTCGCTCGGCCGCCGCCAGCGCGCCTGCGAGCAGGACATGAAGATGGCGGCGCTGCTGGGTGTCGACGTCGACCGCACCATTTCGCTGACCTTCGTGCTCGGAGCGGCATTGGCCGCCGTCGCCGGCATGCTGTTCCTGATGTACTACGGCCTGATCGACTTCTTCATCGGCTTCCTGGCCGGCATCAAGGCCTTCACCGCGGCAGTATTGGGCGGCATCGGTTCATTGCCCGGCGCCATGCTCGGCGGCCTGCTGATCGGCCTGATCGAGGTCTTCTGGGCCGGCTACTTCTCCAGCGAATACAAGGACGTCGCCGCCTTCGGCATTCTCGTCCTCGTGCTGATCTTCCGCCCGACCGGCCTTCTAGGTAAACCGGAGATCGAGAAGGTCTGACATGCGGGATCCGCGTCTGCCCCAGATGCTGAAAGACGCGGCTCTCACAGCCTTCGTCGCCGCCGCCCTCGGCATCTTCATCGTCGGCTTCCGCACCGTCGATGTCGGCTCGCGCACCGGCCTTGCCTTCGACTACGAGTTCGTCGATCTCGCCGTCGCCTGCATCGTCGTCTTCTTCGGCCGCCTCGGGCTCTCGATGGCGTCCATGGGCCTGCGCTGGCCGGCCATCGCGCTCGGCATCGTCATGATTGCGGTCGGCGCCTCGCCCATGAAGCTGCCGTCGGGCTTCCTGCACTGGTTCGTCTCCCTCGGCGGCGTGCTGCTGGTGATCCGGGCGGTCTGGCCGTGGGCCGACAGCGCCATCAAGTCGGTCGCACAAACGCCGACGGGAAGGGTGGTCGACAAGATCGGCACGCAGTGGCTCGGCTGGGTGCTGCTGGCCATCGCCGTCGTGATGCCGTTCACGCCGTTCGCCGACCAGAAGACGATGGATCTCGGCGTGCTGATCCTCACCTACGTGATGCTGGGCTGGGGCCTCAACATCGTGGTCGGCCTCGCGGGTCTGCTCGATCTCGGCTACGTCGCCTTCTACGCCGTCGGCGCCTACGCCTATGCGCTGCTCAGCACGCAGCACGGGCTGGGCTTCTGGGCGGTGCTGCCGCTCGCCGGCATGTTCTCCGCGAGCTTCGGCCTCCTGCTCGGCTTCCCGGTGCTGCGCCTGCGCGGCGACTATCTCGCCATCGTCACCCTGGGCTTCGGCGAGATCATCCGGTTGGTCATCCTGAATTGGACCGATCTCACCAGCGGGCCGGCCGGCATCGGCTCGATCCCGGGCCCGACCCTGTTCGGTGCGGTGTTCGCCGAGACCGCGCCCGCCGGCAAGCAGACCGTGTCGGAGATGCTCGGCATCCCGTTCCACGGCATCCATCGTCTGATCTTCCTCTACTACATCATCCTGGTGCTGGCGCTGGTCACCAACCTCTTCACCCAGCGCATGCGCCGCCTGCCGGTAGGCCGCGCCTGGGAGGCGCTGCGCGAGGACGAGACGGCCTGCAAGGCGCTGGGCATCAATCCGACCAACACCAAGCTCACGGCCTTCGCCGTCGGTGCGATGTTCGCGGGCTTCGCCGGATCGTTCTTCGCCGCCAAGCAGCGCTTCATCAGTCCCGAAAGCTTCACCTTCATCGAATCGGCGATCATCCTCGCCATCGTCGTGCTGGGCGGCATGGGCAGCCAGGTCGGCGTGGTGCTGGCGGCGATCCTGCTGATCGGGCTGCCGGAATGGTTCCGCGAGCTCGGCAACTACCGCATGCTGGCCTTCGGGCTCGCCATGGTGCTGATCATGGTCTACCGGCCGCGCGGCCTCATAGGCCATCGCGAGCCTTCGATCAGGCTGCACCCCGTCGCGTCGGGAGGCAGCGGATGACCAAAGTCCCGTCATCCCGACCGGAGCCGAGCGCAGCGAGGCGTAGCGGAGGGACCTGTTTTTATTGGTGCGTCGACAAGAAAAGGTCCCTCGACTGCGCCGCCCCCATCTCTGCAAAAAAGGGGGCGGCTTCGCTCGGGATGACGGGAAAATTGGTCAAATGAACGGCACCGCCTCCCTGATCGAGGTCGAGCACCTCACCATGAGGTTCGGCGGCCTCATCGCTGTCGACGACGTTTCCTTCGTCGCCCGGCCGCAGGAGATCACCGCCATCATCGGACCCAATGGCGCCGGCAAGACCACGGTCTTCAACTGCATCACTGGCTTCTACAAGCCGACGGTCGGCCGCCTGCTGTTGCGCGGCGACCGCGACTACCTGCTGGAGCGCATGCTGGGCCACGAGATCGGCCAACGCGCGCGCGTGGCCAGGACCTTCCAGAACATCCGCCTGTTTCCGGCCATGACGGTGCTGGAGAACCTCTTGGTGGCGCAGCACAACAAGCTGATGCTGGCCTCGGGCTACAGCGTGTTCGGCCTGCTCGGGCTCGGGGGCTATCGCGACGCCGAGGCCGCCGCCATCGCGCTGGCGCGCAACTGGCTGGAGCGCATCGACCTTCTGGCTGCGGCCGACCGTCCGGCCGGCGAATTGCCCTACGGCGCCCAGCGGCGGCTCGAGATCGCCCGCGCCATGTGCACCGAGCCGAGGCTGCTTTGCCTCGACGAGCCGGCGGCCGGCCTGAATCCGCGCGAATCGGCCGAGCTCAACCACCTCCTGGTGTCGATTCGCGATCGCGACGGCATCGGCGTGCTGCTGATCGAGCACGACATGAGCGTGGTCATGAGCATCTCCAACCATGTTGTCGTGCTCGACTACGGCCGCAAGATCGCCGAGGGCGCGCCGGCGGCCATCCAGCGCGACCCCGCGGTCATCCGCGCCTACCTCGGCACGGATGACGAGGCGCGCGATGGTTAGCGCGCAACATTGTCTTCCTCCCCACGCTTTGCGTCTGTCGTATTCACACATCTCAGTTGCGAGGGAGAGAGAAGCTCGATTCTCTGTCTGTCGTGATGGCAGCTGGAGGTGTGGATGTCAGGGCACGAGTACGGGCTGGGCCGGTTTGGCGACCGTCGCCTGGAAAAAGGGGGGCGTGCTTGCATGCGGCGCTGGTGGCCCGTCCTGGATCGTGTATCCGGCGGCTGGGCGGGA
>JACPOB010000193.1 GCA_016185145.1 Rhodospirillales bacterium
CGTCGTTCATCCCCATGCTGACGCTCGGCATCCCGTCCAACGCGGTGATGGCCTTGATGGTCGGCGCCATGATCATCCAGGGCATCCAGCCGGGGCCCGAGGTCATGACCAAGAAGCCGGACCTCTTCTGGGGCATGATCGTCTCGATGTGGATCGGCAACATGATGCTGGTCATCATCAACCTGCCGATGATCGGCATGTGGGTGAAGCTGCTCACCGTCCCCTACCGCTTCCTCGCCCCGGCGATCCTGTTGTTCTGCTGCATCGGCGCCTACAGCCTGCAGAACAGCACTTTCCATGTCGAGCAGGTCGCGATGTTCGGCGTGCTGGGCTACATCTTCGTGCGACTGGGCTGCGAGGGCGCGCCATTCCTGCTGGGCTTGGTGCTGGGTCCGCAGATGGAGGAGTACTTCCGGCGCGCCATGCTGCTGTCGCGCGGCGATCCGATGGTGTTCATCGAGCGGCCGATCAGCCTCGGCCTCTTGATCACCACCGCGCTCCTGCTCATCCTGATGGCCCTGCCCAGCATCAAGAAGGCGCGCGAAGAAGCCTTCCAGGAAGAAGGCTGATCAAGAACACGATCCGTCCAGCTGGAAACAGCTGGACGGCCTATTCCACTGCCGGGTCTACTCGGTAACGACGCCGCAGGCGATCCTGTCGCCGGCATTACCGGTGGGGTCGGTCTTGTAGTCGTCGGGACCGGCATGGATGATGATGGCCGAGCCATCGGCGTCGAACAGCGAGTTCGGCTGCCCCTTGACCAGCGAGATCATCGGATTGGCGATTTCGATCACGAGCTCGCCGTTCGCCGGAATGTGCAGATTGGGCATGTCGCCGGCATGGGAACCTTCCTTGGCTTCCATGCCATGCTTGTGGCTGGCGGGATTGAAATGCGGGCCTGCGCTGGTGAACGGCGGCTCGCACTTGCCGACGGCATGGATATGGAAAGCGCGCTCGCCCGGAGGCGCGCCCTTCAGCGTCATCTTCAAGAGAACGCCGTGCGGGGTCTGGGTCAACTGGACCTGACCGACGTCCTTGCCTTGGGCATCCTTCAATGCCGCCTTTGCCGACTGGGCATGGGCGGGGAGCGAAAGCAGACAGCCTGTCAGCGTGACTGCACAGAACCAGCGTCCAAAAGGCATCAACACCTCCATGTGATCGTGGATGGTATCATGAGAGCACATCCAGTTCGGCTGGAATCAGCCGAACTGCGCTCCAGTAGGTCCATTCCAACGGAAAACGCTCTAAGCGCTGGCTTCTTCCTCGACCGTCGAGCGACCGAAGCGGTGCTGGAACAGGCTCATCAGCATGAAGCCCGCCTGCAGGGGGATGCCGAACAGCACGATCCCGAGGGCGAACAGCACCAGCCGGTCATCGAAGCTCTGCAGCTGCTCGGCCTGGCGCAGGATGACCGTGATGCCCTCGGTGACGCCGATCGCCGCGCCGGCACTCGACGACATCACCAGCACGAAAAAGGCGCGGGTGATGTTGGGGAAGAACAGGAACGCGCCGTGCGTCGACCCGGCGCGCAGGTGCCCGACGCTGTCGACCCCGGCGTCGGCGACATAGGCCGCCGAATAGGGCACGAGCGACAGCGCCACGGTCATGACGCCCGAAAGCGCGAACGGTACGCCGAACAGGGTTGCATCGCGCGGGATGGCGTTCAGCAGAAAGAACATGACGACGAAGGTCGGCGCGGCACGCATCAGCGAAATGATCGACACCGTGATCGCCACGACTACGCCGCCGGCGAGCCGCCCCGCCGCCAGCAGCAGACCCAGCGCCAGGCCGATGACCAGTGCGATGGCCGCGATCTCGAAGTTGACCACCATGCCGGCCAGGAACCTCGGCAGGAAGTCGCCCGACAGGAGTTCCATCAGTTCGCTCATGCCGCCGCCTGCCGATGCTCGAGGACCCGCTTGAGCCTGCCGCACAGCCAGACCACCACCATCACCACGACGGTGTAGAAGATCAGCAGGATGGTGTAGGTCGTGACCCGGCCGCTGGAGAACGACGTGATGTCGGTGAGCGAGCTCAGGAGCTCGGGCGCGCCGATGAAACTCGCGATCGGCGTACCCTTGGACGCGTTGATCAGGAAGGCCACGATCTGGGTCGCCGCGCGGCTGAGCGCCCGGCCGAACAGGCCGGCTTTCACGCCTTCGGCGCGCAGGCTCCACATCGCCTCGCCGATCGCCTGACCGGCGTTGCTGCCGTTGGCCAGGCCCAACGCTGCGATGGCGGCGCCCAGCACGGATGCAGTCGACAGGGCGAAGAGGCCGTGAGCCACGGTCGCGGCGATCACCAGGGTCAGCACGATGGGCGAGGACTGCAGCGTCATCGTCAGCAGCCGCGCCGGCCAGCGCAGCACGAGCGAACGCGAGCCCATGGCCGCGCCCAATATCAGGGCGAAAGCCAAGGTCGCGGCGAGCGCCCCGGCGATCAGGATCAGCGAATAGAACACGCCGTCCTTGAACAACGACCAGGCCGGCGCCGTCTTGAGCATCGGCAAGGCGAGCTCGACGCCGGTACGGTCGTCGACCCAGCGCTCGAAGCTGGTCACGTCGGCGGCGAAGCTGGTCGCCTGGAGCGCCGCATCGAGCGGCGGCAGGACGCAATTGGCATCGATGGAGCCGGTGTCGGTATTGCACTCCGGCTTGCGCCAGACCTGCTGCTGGTCGCGCAGGAAACCGAGCCGGATGCTGTGCAGGCGGCCGATGTCGATGAACAGGCCGTCGCGATGGAAGACCTGGCTGATCAGGTCGAGCGCGCGCGCCAGCTGGGCACTGCCCTGGCGCGCCACGGCCATGCCCCATGGCACTTGGGCGAAGCCGAACTTCTGGAAGTAGCGAGAGTTGAAGTCGTCATCGGTGAAGTACTTGGCGAAGAAGCTGTCGTCCTGGGCGGCCAGCGTGCAGGTCTGATCCTTCAGCCGGTCCGGCAGCACGCCCGCCTCGTCGAACAGCATCAGTCGCGCACCCTGCGACACCAGCTCGGCGTTCGAGCCGTTGCCGACCGTGACGCATATGGTGCGGCCCGGCAGGTCGAGCATGCTGGCCACCGGCAGCTCGCGCGGGCCGACCACCGTCGTCTCGGATCGATAGTAGTGCGGACGGATGAAACGCACCTGGCCGTCGCGCTGGGTGTTGTGGCCCATGGTGGCGATGGCGAGGTCGATGCGGTCCTCGGCCAGCAGGGGGATGCGCGTCGCGGCGTTGACGCGCACGAAATCGACATCGACCCCCAGCATGCGGCCGATCGCCAGCGCGACATCGACCTCATAGCCTTCACGCTTGTCGCCCTTGCGTTCGGCAAACAGCGGATAGTAGTCGCGGATGCCGATGCGGATCTTCTTGGCGCACAGGATCTTGATCAGCCGGTCGACATTGGGCTGATTGCACTCGGCCGGCACCTTGGCGCGCGCCTGCTGAAGCAGTTCGGCGAGGGCGGCGTCGGGCGTATCGGCGCGGGCCGAAGCAAAAGAGAACAGAGCGGCAAAAACCGCGACGATGCAGAACAGCCTCACCCTGAGGAGCACGCCGAAGGCGTGCGTCTCGAAGGGTGGCAACGCGCACCGCGCCTGTTGCCCATCCTTCGAGACGCATCGCTTCGCGATGCTCCTCAGTCTACATGTCCCACAGGGTGACCGGCCCCACGGCATGCAAGAACGAGGGTTGCGCCGGGTGGTCCGGCGCCGAGCCTCAAGCATGGGGGACCGGTCATGAAGAAGGATACGCTTTGGGTTGGCCTGGACAC
>JACPOB010000194.1 GCA_016185145.1 Rhodospirillales bacterium
CCACCACGACAGCCGGATCACCGAGGCGACGTTGCGATAGTCCTGCGGGATGTTCCGCACGCCCACCGAGGTGTTGATGATGATCGGCCAGATCGAGGTGATGAAGATCACGAACAGCGCCGACGGGTGCGAATCGCGGAAGCCCGCCAGCGACAATGGCAGCCAGGCGAGCGGCGGCACGGTGCGCAGGACCTGGAAGATCGGATCGAGGCCGCGCATCGCCCAGGTGCTCTGGCCGATCAGCACGCCGAGCGCGATGCCGACGACGGCCGCGAAGCTGAAGCCGATGGCGACGCGGCCCAGGCTCTTGGAGATCTGCCAGAACGCACCCTTGTCGATGCCGCCATTGTCGTAGAACGGATCGACGATGAAATCCCACGCGTCGGCCACGATCTTGGTCGGCGGCGGCAGGCGCGCACCCGGCTCCGAGCACAGCAGCTGCCAGACGAACAGCGTGATCGCGAGCACGATCAATGGCGGCAGGATGACCTGCCCCAGATGCCGCAGGGTCTCGACCACGCGCTCCAGCGCCGGCCGCATCGGCGGCCGGAACGGCATGATCTCGGCCGACCGTACCGGTGCTTCGGGCACCGGCATGTCTACCGTGGCGGCAACAGCGGTCGCCTTGTTCACGGCCGCCATCACGCCACCTTCTTGATTTGCAGGCTGGCCAGGTAGCCCTTGGGATCGGCCGGATCGAAGACCTTGCCGTCGAAGAAGGTCTCCTTGCCGCGCGACGTGCCGGCCGGCATGTCCTTGTCGGCGACGCCGATCGCCTTGGCGGCCTGGCGCCACAGATCCTCGCGGTTGACCTTGCCGATGATCGCCTTGGTGTCGAGGTCCGGCGCCATCATGCCCCAGCGCTGATTCTCGGTGAGGAACCACAGCTCGTGGCTCTGGAATGGATAGGAGGCGTGGTCGCGCCAGAACTTCATCGACAGGTCGCGATTGTCGATCTTGCGGCCGTCGCCGTAGTTCACCTTGCCTTCGATGCGGTTGATGATGTCGGCCGGCGGGCAGTTGAACCACTGGCGCTTGCCGACGATCTCCGACAGCTCCTTGGCGTTCTCGAGCTTGTCGCACCACTGCGCGGCCTCGAGCACGGCCTGCAGCACGGCAAGCGCCGCCTTGGGATTCTTGTCGGCCCAGTCGGCGCGCACCGCCAGGCTCTTCTCGGGATGGTCCTTCCAGATGTCGCCGGTCGTGCAGGCCGAATAGCCGATGCCCTGGTTGACGAGCTGCTCGTTCCACGGCTCGCCGACGCAGAAGGCCTCCATGTTGCCGACCTTCATGTTGGCCACCATCTGCGGCGGCGGCACGACGATGGTCGAGACGTCCTTGTCGGGATCGATGCCGCCGGCGGCCAGCCAGTAGCGGATCCACATGTCGTGGGTGCCGCCGCGGAACGTCATCGCGCATTTCACTTCCTTGGCCGCAGCCTTCATCTTGGCGAACGCTTCCTTGAGCGGCGAAGCGTCGGTCTTGGCGCCGGTCGCCATCAGGTCCTTGGCCACCGAGATTGCCTGGCCGTTGGTGTTGAGCCGCGACAAGACATACATCGGCAGCGGCTTGTTCTCCGGCGTCGTGAGCCCGAGCGAGATCTGGTACGGCTTGGGCGTCAGGATGTGCGCGCCGTCGATGCCGCCCGCGCCCGAGCCCAGCACGATGTTGTCGCGCGTGGTGCCCCATGAAGCCTGCTTGGCGACGTTGGCGTCGGTGATGCCGTACTTGTCGAAGATCTTCTTTTCCTTGGCGACGATCAGCGGCGAGGAATCGGTGAGCGCGATGAAGCCCAGCGTGACCTTGTTGGTCTCGGGCCCCGCGCCCTGCGCGAAGGCGCCCGACGGGAAGGACGCGCGCACGGAGGCCATCAACGCCGCGGTGGCAGTGGCGCCTTTGAGGATGCCGCGTCGTCCGAACTTGGTGCTGCTCATACTCGTCTCCTGAAAGAAGAAGCCTCGGAAGTCTGTTGTGCCGTCGGAAGCGGTTCGCCGTGGCCGCCCGGCGGCAGGCGATCGGCCTCGGGACAATCGACGCCCATCTCGCGCGCCGCGGCGCGGTAGATGTCGGTGCGATAGACGCGGTCGGCGACCGCCTTGATGTCGGTGTCGGCCGGCGCCTGCTTCCAGCGCACCATCTGCGCCAGGAACCAGTCGGCATGGCTGCGCCATGGGAAGTTGGCGGCGTTGCGCTGAAAGACGTGGAAGCCCGGCAGGTCGAGGGTGCGCGCCATGACCTCGGCCGGCATGTTGAGATAACGCGGGCTCGACAGGATGCGCGCCGCCTCGGGCCGGTTGCCTGGTTCGTCGAGCCACTGGCAGGCTTCGATCAAGGCCTTGATCAGCGCCTTCAGCGTGTTGGGATTGTTGGCCGCCCACGATTCGGTGCAGCCCAGCACCTTCTCGGGCATGCCGGTCCAGATGTCGGGACCGGTGAGCGCGATGCGGCCGATGCCCAGCGCTTGCGCCTGCTGGTTCCACGGCTCGCCGACGCAGTAGCCGTCGATCGCGCTACCCGAGAGATAGGCCACGGTGTGCGGCGGCGGCACGACGGCGAGACGGACGTCGCGATCGGGATCGAGCCCGCCCGACGAGAGCCAGAGCCGCGTCATGTAGTTCTGCGGTGAGTAGGGAAACACCGAGGCCAGCACCACCTGCTTGATGCCGGCGGACGCACGTCTGGCGACGACGGCGGCCAGCGCGCGCGCATCGAGCGGCAAGCCTTCAGCCATCAGTTCGGGGGCTGCTTCCTCCATCTCGCGCCACAGGCTGTTGGAGAGCGTGAGCGCGTTGCCGTTGACCTGCAGGGTCATGGCGTTGACGACCGGCACGCTGACGCTGTCGATGCCGAGCGTCAGCGCCAGCGGCAGGGGAGCGAGAATGTGAGAGGCATCGAGCTTGCCCAACGCCAGCTTGTCGCGAACGTTGGCCCACGAGACTTCGCGGCGGATCTCGACTTCGAGTCCCTGGCGCTCGTATGCGCCCAACTCCTCGGCCAGCACGATCGGCGCGCAGTCGATGATCGGGATGAACCCGACTTTGATCTTCGGTCGCTCCAGATCGGCCATGCCGCACGCACTCCACAAACGAAAACAGCGCCCCGCCCGGCCGGCAGGTGCCGACCGTTCAGGACGCCGTTGTCCAAGCGACGGACCGCCTTTGGCCCGTCTTAACTCATAAGGAGCCCATCATTGGGCTCACGTCGATAAAGGGAGCAGCAAGCGTGCCAAGCGCGTAAGTACTTGAAATACAAAGATCTATGGGTATCGAAGTGTAAAATTGGCGACCGATGAACGAGCAGAATCTTGATGCTCGCATGTGCAGCATGATCGATCCACAGGCACGCCTAAGATTTAAGCACCTTGGCGTAGGTCACCATTTCCCGGGCGACTTCGCCGATGCGCTTGTTCTGGTCCATCGCGAGCTTGCGCAGCAGCTTGTAGGCGGCGTCCTCGCTGAGCCCCTTCTGCTCCATCAGCAGGCCCTTGGCGCGCTCGACGGTCTTGCGCTCGACCAGGGACAGGCGGGCGCGATCGAGTTCCTCGCGCATGGCGTGGTAGCGATTGAAGTGGGCGACGGCGACGTCGACCACGGGTCGCACGCGATCCTGCGCCAGGCCTTTCACGACATAGGCCGAAACGCCGGCTTCCATGGCCGCCGCGATGGTGGCGGGATCCGAGCGATCGACGAACAGCGCGATCGGGCGCGGCATGAGGTCGGTGGTGCGCCGCATGTCCTCGATGGTGTCGCGGCTGGGGCTGTCGATGCTGACGACGACAACGTCAGGTTCGAGCTCACGTACGCGGCCGATCAGATCTTGGGTGCCCTCGAGCCGCGCCAACAGCCGATATCCCGCAGCGGCGAGACCGATTTCCACGATCTCGGCGCGGGTCGGGTTGTCGTCGATCAAGAGGACAGAAAGGGGCTTGGTCACGGGGGCGGCTCGCTGCAGCGCCTTGGGCGCAACAACCGTGCCAGCCGCTCAGGGCGTTGTTTCTACTGGCTTTCCATCTTGCCAGCGGCCCGATTGGACCTTGCCGTCGGCGCTCGTGACCTGCCCATAGCCGTTGCGCTTGCCGCCCCGGAAGCCGCCTGCGTAGCGCTGGTCGCCCACGGTCTCGACACCCGGGCCTTCCAGCAAATCGGCACGGAACTCTCCCGTTTGGACCGTGGCGGGCTCGCCCAGCGTGCGGCGCACGCCGAGGCCTTCGAGTCGACCCGAGATGAAGTTGCCTTCGGCGCGCTCGATGCCCGGCTTCTCTCGCGTGCCTAGTCCGGTCGGCTGTCCGTCGTGCCACTGACCGGCATAGCGCGTGTCGTCTTCGAAGCGCACGGTACCGAGTCCGTTCAGGCGACCTTCCTGGAAGTCGCCGGCTTGGCGTTCGCCGCTGCCGAGCTCGGCGACACCCAGGCCCTGGCGCTTGCCGTCGTTCACCTGGCCGACATAGCTTACGCCATCGCTGCTGAGCCGCTCGGCATTCGGCAGGTCCGGACGAGCCGCCCGTGCCGCGACGATGCGAGCCTCGCCCGCCATGGCGCGCGCGGCCCTGGCCGCCTCGTCGGCGCGTTCCGTCACCGCCTGCGCCGGCACCGCCGCGCGCGTCGCCTGATCGATCAAGGCTTGCTTCGACTTGTCCGGCGCCGGCGTTGGTGCGGGCGCAGGGGCAGGTCGCGGCGCCGGCGTCGGTGCCGTTTGCGGCGGCGTCGGTGCTGCTTGCGACGGCGGTGATGCCGGCTCGGGCGCAGGCGGTGGAGCCGGCTGCGCGACCTCCACCGGAGGCGGCGGACTGGAGAGCAGGGCCTGCAGCTCAGGCCTGAAACGCCACGCCAAGGCCGATCCGGCCACGACGATCAGCAGGATGACGACCCACAGCCTCACGCGCCGCCGGGGTGGCCGCGCTCGTACCGGCTCTGCCGGCTGATCGACCTCGCGCCGCGGGGCGCCAAGACGCGGCGCAGCCCCTGTGGCGCTACCCAGCCGTTGCGTCGGCGCGTCGGCGACGCGGGCGATCGACAGGCCGAACAGTGCCGCCCATTCCTCGACGGACTGCGGCCGGTCGGCGGGCGCGAACGCAAGCCCGCGATCGATGGCGCCAAGGAAAGGCCACTCGAAGCGATCGGCATGCATCGTCGCCAGCGAACGATAGGGATCGGTGCCGACGCGCGCGGCGGCGTCGGGCGGTGGCTGTCCGGTGATGGCATGATGGAGCACGGCGGCGGCGGCGTAGATGTCGCTCCACGGCCCCTGCTTGCCGTCGAGCGCATACTGCTCGATCGGCGCATATTGCGGCGTCAGCACGCCTGTCAGCGTGCGCGTGCGCTCGCCCATCGCCTGACGCGCCGCGCCGAAATCGATCAGCACGGGAACGCCGTCGCGGCGGATGATGATGTTGCTGGGCTTGATGTCGCGATGCAGGAAGCCCTGCGCGTGCACGGCGCTCAGGCCGCCGACCAGCCCGTCGGCCAGGCGCCGCACGTCCTCGGGCGACAGGCGACCGGCCGGCTCGCGCAGCAGCTCGCCCACGCTCTTGCCGTCCTCGAACTCCATGACGGTGTAGGCCGTGCCGTTGGCCTCGAAGTAGCGCAGCACGGGCACGATGTGCGGATGGCGGAAACGCGCAAGCGCCCTCGCCTCATCGAGGAAGCGCTCGCGGCCCCAGGCGAAGTCCTCGGCGAAACGCGCGCCGCGCGGCACCACGTTGCCGTCGCCGCCGCGAACGGCAAACTCGACCGGCAGGTATTCCTTGATGGCGACGAACTTGGCGAGCTGGGTGTCGAAGGCGCGATAGGTGATACCGAAGCCGCCATGGCCGATCACGGCATCGAGCCGATAATCGCCGAGCCGCGTGCCGGGAGTGAGGGCCTGGACGTTGTCGGAGGACATCTGCACGCGCACCTCGCTCCTAGATGCGCGTTCTCGGGCGGGCGCACAAGCGCCCAAAGACCTATCGAGCGACGACGGTGGTCGTGGTGGGGGCGGTCGTGGTCATGCGGTCGAGACCGCCGTCACTGAATTGCGGCAACAATTGCATGACCATGATGAACACGCACAGGCCGATGGCCGTGAGCATGGTTGCAGGTCGTGTGCGCAGAACAGGCGTCGGGTCCTTTGCCCGGCGGTCGTCCGACATGCGGACCTCCGAAAATTGCTTCTTCAAAACGACGGCCGCTGGCCCCGAATATTGGGCCGAGCCGCGCGGACCATAAAACACAAGACATCGCCGTTCAAGAAAAATGTATCAAACACAACAACTTAGCTTACGGAATGACAGTTTCACTCGAACACACAATAGATCGCGGTCCAAGCCGTTGCCGCCCACCTCTTATTGTCCTGGCGCTGCCTTCCAATATCTGTCGCGCCATTGTCTGCGAGGCAGAGTAGGATCGTCCAATGACCGCAACAGCGACACGTCACGACAATATCCGCACTCTGGTGCTGACCGGCGCGAGCCGCGGCATCGGGCATGCCACCGTCAAGAAATTCAGTGCCAGTGGCTGGCGGGTGATCACAGTGTCGCGCCAGCCGTTCAGCGCGCTCTGCCCATGGCCGAGCGGCGGCGAGAACCATGTCCAGCTCGACCTCGCCGACCCGGTCGATATCGGCCGCGGCATCGAGCAGATCCGAGCGCGCGTGGCCGGCGGAAGGCTCGACGCGCTGGTCAACAATGCGGCGATCTCGCCCAAGAGCGCCAAGGGCGAACGGCTGGGCGCCATCGACACGCCGTTCGACCTGTGGCGTCAGGTCTTCAACGTGAACTTCTTCGCACCGGTGGCGCTGGCGCGCGGCCTGGTCAACGAGCTGGCGGCCGCGCAAGGCGCCGTCGTCAACGTCACCTCGATCGCCGGCAGCCGCGTGCATCCCTTCGCCGGCTCCGCCTATGCCACCTCGAAGGCGGCGCTGGCGGCGCTGACCCGCGAGATGGCGCATGACTTCGGCCCGCTCGGCATCCGCGTCAACGCGATCGCGCCGGGCGAGATCGACACCTCGATCCTGTCGCCCGGCACCGAGAAGATCGTCGAGGAGCAGATCCCGATGCGTCGCCTCGGCACGCCCGACGAAGTGGCAGACGTCGTTCATTTCCTGTGCGAGAAAGGCGCGAGCTACGTCAGCGGCGCCGAGATCCAGATCAACGGCGGCCAGCACGTCTAGGAGCAGCCATGGACACCATCACCAGCATCAAGGGCGAAACAGGTCGCGACGCGCGCCGACGCATCCGCAGCAACGCCTTCCGTCAGCCGACCTCGGGCATGGCGCCGGGCTACGTGCAGGGCAACCTCGCGATTCTCCCCAAGGAGCTCGCCGCCGACTTCACGCGCTTCTGCATGCTCAATCCGAAACCCTGCCCGCTGCTCGGACAGTCCGAGCCCGGCGACTGGCGCCTGCCGACCTTGGGCGAGGATCTCGACATCCGCACCGACATCCCGCGCTACCGCGTGTGGAAGAAGGGCGAGCTGATCGAGGAGGTCGACGACCTCAAGAAGGTGTGGCGCGACGATCTGGTGTCGTTCGTGCTGGGCTGCTCCTTCTCCTTCGAGGAGGCGCTGATCGACAATGGCCTGGAGATCCGCCACCAGAGCTGCAATGTGAACGTGCCGATGTATCGCACCAACATAGAGTGCGCGCCGGCCGGGCCATTCCATGGGCCGATGGTGGTGTCGATGCGGCCGTTCCGGCCGGCCGAGGCGATCCGCGCCGTGCAGGTGACGACGCGCTTCCCCTCGGTGCATGGCGCGCCGGTCCATCTCGGCAAGCCTGAGCTGATCGGCATCAAGGACATCGCCAAGCCCGACTACGGCGACGCCGTGCCGGTGCGCGACGACGAGCTGCCGGTATTCTGGGCGTGCGGCGTCACTCCGCAGTCGGTGGTGGCGACGGTGAAGCCCGAGTTCTGCATCACCCACGCGCCGGGCTACATGCTGGTGACCGACCTGTTGAATTCGCAGCTCGCCGTCCTCTGATGGCGCGCGTCGAGCTCGACGGCCGCAGCTACGACATCGACGACCTGGTGATCGCCGGCTGGACCGGCCGCGATGTCGCGGCGCTGGAGCATCACATCGAGGAGCTGAAGGCGATCGGCGTGCAGCCGCCGTCGAAGGTGCCGCTGTACTACCGCGTCGCCGCCAGCCTGCTGACGCAGGCCGCAGCCATCCAGGTCGTGGGCGACGACACCTCGGGCGAGGCTGAGCCGGTGCTTGTCGGCACGGCCGACCGGCTGTGGGTCACGGTCGGCGCCGACCATACCGATCGCAAGCTCGAAACCTACGGCGTCGCCCAGTCCAAGCAGGTCTGCGCCAAGGTGATCGGCCGCTCGGCCTGGCGCTTCGAGGACGTCGAGCCGCACTGGGACCAGTTGATCCTGCGTAGCTTCATCGAAGAAGGCGGCAAGAAGGTCCCCTACCAGGAAGGCCTTTTGGCCAAGATGCGCACGCCACGCGATCTGATCGCCGGCTGGAACAGCGGCAACAAGCGCCTGCCGACCGGCGTCGCGATGTTCTGCGGCACCCTGCCGGCAATCGGCGGCATCCGGTCCTCGTCGCGCTTCGACATGGAGATCGAGGATCCGGTGCTCGGCCGCAAGCTCTCGCACAGTTACACCGTGCAGGCGTTGCCGATTGTCTCCTGAGTAACGAAGTCGACGACCGCCCGCACGACGACGGGATCGGCAAGCAATCGATTGTGGCCTAGTCCGCGCGTCACCATCAATTCCGCGCCCGGCAGCATATGGGCGTTGCGCGCCGCCTCGAGCACCGGCACCTGCCGATCGTTCTGGTCGTGGACCAGCAGCAGCGGCAGGTCGACCTTGCCGACGATGTGGCGGACGTCGAAGTCCGCCGCCGGCCGGCCGACATGGCGCTCGACCGAGGCGATGAATGCCCGCGTCCCGCGCTCGCCCAGCCCGACGGCTTCGGCGAAGCGCTGCAGCTCGCGCTTGAGCGACGAGGGGGCAGCGATCAGAGCCACGCGGCGCGCACCACCTGAGTTGGCGACTGAGTACAGGCTCATGGCGCCGCCCATCGAATGGCCGATCACGGCCTGGACCGTGCCGAGCCGTGCCAGCGTGCGCTCGATGGCGGCGATGAACTTCACGGCAGTGAGCTCGTCGCCCGCCGATTCGCCGTGCGCCGGCACGTCGAGGGCGACGGCAGAGAAGCCGCGTTCGACCAGGGCGGCGATGACGGCGCCGAACTGCGCGCGATTGCCCTCGAAGCCGTGCACCAGGAGCACGATCGGTCCCTGGCCCCAGCGCCAGGCGACAAGGCCGTCGCCGAGATCGATGCGCTGGTCGGCGAGCGGCAGCGGCAGGACCGGTGGCGGCCGCACGTGGCGACGCGGCTTCAGCATCATGCGACGGAAGAACGGCGCCACCAGCGACGGCGCGACATGGCTCGCAGCGGCGAGGGCGGCGATCGGCAGCGGAACAGCGGACATCAGTTAGCCCCAAAGGTGTAATTGCACCCATCTGGCGTTGCCCGGGGCGTGCATTCAAACGAAGAAGTCTGCGCGTTGACGTAACTTTTCTTCATGCGCATGGCTTCCCTGCAGCGCCGACCTTGCCTGACCGCGCCGGGTAAACGTACGTTCAGCGCGTCAGGGAGGAGCGAAGCTCATGATCAAAGGCGCCTACGACGGCTTCACCGTGCTCGACTTCACGCAGGGCGTGGCCGGACCGCACGCCACGATGCTGCTGGCGCTGCACGGCGCCGACGTCATCAAGATCGAGCCGCCCGAGGGCGACTGGGGCCGCGCCCTGGGCGAGCTCAAGGGCGACCACTGCGCCCACTCCGTCGCCTTCAACCGCGGCAAGCGTTCGATCGCCCTCGACCTCAAGTCGGCCGACGGCAGGGCGGTGGTGAACAAGCTGATGGCCAAGGCCAACATCATCGTCGAGAGCTTCCGGCCTGGAGTCATCTCGCGCCTGGGCTTCGGCTACGAGGATGCCAAGAAGGTCAATCCCAAGGTCATCTACTGCTCGGTGTCGGGCTTCGGCCAGACCGGTCCCTACAGCAAGCGGCCGACCGTCGACGGGCTGATCCAGGCCTTCAGCGGCATGATGGTGATGAACCGGCTCCCGGACGGCACGCCGTGGCGGCAGGGCATGATCGCGGTCGACGTCACGACCGGCCTCTACACCTTCCAGGCGCTGGCGCCGGCGTTGATGCGCCAGCTGCGCTACGGCGAGGGCAGCTACATCGATTCAAGCCTGATGCGCTCGGCCGCGGCCTACCAGGGCGCCAAGCTGATGGAGTACGTGTTCTCCAACGGCACGCCGCCGCCGCTCTACATGCCGGCCGGCAGCTACAAGTCGAAGAACGGCTACATCATGGTATCGGCCATGCGGCCGCACCATTTCCGCCTGCTGTTCGAGCTGATCGGTCGCAAGGACATCGCCGACGATCCCGACCTCCAAAGCCACAACGACCGCATCAAGAACGCCGCCAAGATCATCAAGGCGCTGCAGGAGACCATGCCGACCAAGACCACAGAGGAATGGATCGCCATCCTGCAGCCCAAGGACGTGTTCTGCGAACGGGTCAACAACTACAGCGACTATCTCGAGCACCCGCACGTCAAGGAATCGGGCGCCATCGACTGGATCGAGCAGGACGGCTTCGGCCGCATGCCGGTCGCCAACATCCCGGGCCTGCCGCCGGCCTCGCAGCACGACGCCCAGCAGCACGCGCCGCACACCGGCGAGAACGGCGCGGAGATCCTGAAGGAGCTGGGCTACGGCGCCGCCGAGATCGACGCGATGTTCGCCCGCGGTGGCGTGAAGCCGCCGGTGACGATGGCGAAGGCAGCGGAGTGAAAGTCCTTCCTCCCCAGCAAAGCTGGGGAGGTGGCGCCGTCATACGGCGACGGAGGGGTCATGAGCATTAGTACCATTGCTCATGACCCCTCCGCCCGCTTCGCGGGCACCTCCCCGCGCTGCGCGCAGGGAGGAAGAATTCACGTCACCTGGAACCCGTGGGCGAAGGGATCGCGGTCGTCGACGAAGATGGTGTTGATGCCGTGCTGGCGCGCCCAGCCGGCGATCGACGGCACGATGGCGTCATGGTTGCCGACGCGGGCCGGAGCCTCGACGCGGCCATCGAACAGAGACCCGATGATGCTCTCGTGCACGAAGTCGTCGCCCACCTTGAGGCTGCCACGCGCTGCGAGCTGGGCCATGCGCGCCGAAGTCCCGGTGCCGCAGGGAGATCGGTCGATCGCCTTGTCGCCGTAGAACACGGCGTTGCGCGCATGGGCGCGTGGATCGCGCGGCTTGCCGGTCCACATGACGTGGCTCACGCCCTTGATGGTCGGGTTCTCCGGATGCACCGGATGGATCTTGTCGTTGAGCAGCCGGCGCACGATCGGCGAGAGGCGAAGCACATCGCCCGCCGACATCGTTTCGAGACCGCCGAAATTCTTCTGTGGCTCGAGGATCGCATAGAAGTTGCCGCCATAGGAGATGTCGAACACCAGCTCGCCCATGCCCGGCACGTCGACCGCGATCTCGCTGGCGGCGAGGTAGGAGGCGACGTTGGTGATGCGCACGCTCTCGACGAAGCGGCCCTGCTGCTCGTAGCGCGCCACGACGCGGCCGGCCGGCGCGTCGATGTTGAGCGTGCCCGGCGTCGCCGGCGCCACCAGGCCGTTCTCGACCGCCATGGTGACGGTGCCGATGGTGCCGTGGCCGCACATCGGCAGGCAGCCGCTCACCTCGATGAACAGGATGCCGACGTCGCAGTCGACCCGGGTCGGCGGATAGAGCATCGAGCCCGACATCACGTCATGGCCGCGCGGCTCGAACATCAGCGCCTTGCGGATCCAGTCGTGGTTGGCGAGGAAGTCGAGGCGCCGTTCGCTCATGGTGCTGCCCTTGAGCAGGGGCGCGCCGCCCGACACCAGCCGCACGGGATTGCCGCAGGTGTGGCCGTCGAGGCAGGAGAAGGTATGGACCGACATGATACCGCTTGGTGTCGATGAGGCTGGGGCGACACCCTACCCCTGTCACCCCGAGAGAAGCGAGGGGCCTTTACGGACCAGGAAAGGTCCCGCGCTTCGCTCGGGATGACAGATTCAATGCATCGTCACGAAGCGCTCGACCTGGCGCTTGTTCTGCAGACGCACCACGCGTTTCTCCTTTGCGAGCGAGCCGAATTCGACGGTGTATCTCTCGCGATTGCGGCGGTGGGTCTTGAGCGCCCACAGCAGGATGGATTGGCGGCTGAGGAAGGCGTTGCGGAAGCTCTCCCGATTGCCGGTGCCCCACAGCTCCTCCTTGGTGGCGGCGCGCTGCACCGTCCGGCGCACCAGGCGCCACATCACCAGGGAGAGCGGCAGGTCGAGCCAGACCAGGGTATCGGCGTTCGGCCAGACGAGGTCGCGCACCTGATTGTAGTTGCCGACCACGATCCAGCCGTCGTCCCGGGTCTCGCGCTCGACGCGGTGGCGGAACAGCTCCAGCGGTACCGGCCGCCAGTCCCTGCCCCAGAACAGCGCGTCGAGCTCGATCACGCGCAGGCCGGTCTGCGCGGCCAGCCGCTCGGCCAGCCTGCTCTTGCCCGACCCCGTGGTTCCCATGACAACGACGCGCCGCACGTGACCCCCTTCAACCGCGCAAACTGTAGCGCCAAACCGGCGGCCATCGTAGGCTGCGCCGCCAAGTTGGGGGGAGCGTTGATGCCGCAGTACCTTTTCAGGAACCTGAACCTTCTCGACCCGCGCTGGAGCGAGGCGCGCGGCGGCTACGAGGTCCTGGTGGAAGGCGACACGATCAAGGAGGTGTCGTCCAAGCCGATCAAGGCGAACAAGGCACAGGTCGTCGATTGCGGCAAGCGCACCCTGATGCCCGGCCTGATCGACTGCCACGTCCACGTCTTCCTGGTCGAGGTGAACTTCCGCCTGCTCGAGGCCATGCCGCTCACGCTGCTCACGGCGAAGTCGGCCGACCTGATGAAGGGCATGATCGACCGCGGCTTCACGACGGTGCGCGACACCGGCGGCGCCGATTGGGGCATCAAGACCGCGGTCGATTCGGGCCTGATCCCGGGCCCGCGGCTGTTCATCTCCGGGCGCGCCATCGGCCCGACCGGCGGCCACAGCGATTCGCGCCGCCGCACCGACTACGCCTCGGCCTCGTGCGGCTGCTGCAACGCCATGGTCTACAGCCTCGCCATCGCCGACGGCCCGGACCAGGTGCGCAAGGCCGTGCGCGAGCAGATGCGCCAGGGGGCGGACCAGGTGAAGATCATGTGCTCGGGCGGCGTCGCCTCGCCCTACGATCCCCTGGATTCCCTGCAGTTCTCCGAGGCCGAGATCGCCGCAGCGACCGACGAGGCGAAAGCCTTCGGCCGCTATGTGCTGGCCCATGCCTACTCGCCCGAGGCCATCACCCGGGCGGTCAACAACGGCGTGCGCACCATCGAGCACGGCAACCTGATCAACGCCAGGGCGGCCAAGCTGCTCAAGTCCAAGGACGGCTACATGGTGGCCAACCTGGTGACCTATTTCATCATGAAGGAGCGCGCCGCCCAGTTCGGCATGACGGCCGACCAGCTCGAGAAGAACGACGTCGTGCTCGAGGGCGCCCTGCGTTCGCTCGAGATCTGCAAGGAAGCCGGGGTGAAGGTGGGTTACGGCAGCGACCTTTTGGGCCAGCTGCAGATCGAGCAGAGCCGCGAGTTCATGTTCCGCGCCGAGGTGCTGAAGCCGATCGAGATCATCCGGCAGGCCACCACCATCGGCGCCGAGATCCTGCGCCAGGAAGGCAAGCTCGGCATCGTCGAACCGGGCGCCTTCGCCGACCTGATCGTGGTCGACGGCAATCCGCTGAAGAAGCTGGAGCTGTTCCTCGACCAGGGCGCCCATCTGCCGGCGATCATGAAGGCGGGGCAGTTCCATAAGAACACGTTGAAATGAGATGTCAGTGAATTCACATCACCTCATCCTCTTATGTCCGATAGTTCAAGGCGTGGGACGAGCTTTTTCATCGCGCTGCGATGGAGCAGTGCGTGATGGGAGGGACAGCGAGGCTGCATGGGTCTGGGGGCAGGCTTTGCTGCGACGGTTGATCGATCTC
>JACPOB010000201.1 GCA_016185145.1 Rhodospirillales bacterium
CACCTCGCTCGCGGTCGTGGCGCCCGGCATCTCCGAGGCGCTGTTCGCCACCGCGATCGGCCTGGTCGCCGCGATCCCGGCGGCCGGCGCCTACAACATCCTGTCGGGCCAGGTCGCGCGCTACGCCCAGCAGCTCGAATCGTTCGCCGGTGAGTTCATCACCATCCTGTCGCGTCAGCTCGAGGAACAGGTCTGATGGCCGGCGTCATCCCCGCCGCCGGCAGCAGCGCGGGCGGCAGCAAGTTCAGGCGGCGGCGCTATACGCCGATCGCCGACATCAACGTCACGCCACTGGTCGACGTCATGCTGGTGTTGCTGATCATCTTCATGATCACCGCGCCGCTCCTGCAGGTCGGCGTGCCGGTCGATCTGCCCAAGACCTCGGCCCAGCAGGTCGGCGGCAAGGACGAACCGCTGGTTGTGTCGGTCAATGCCCAGGGCGAGGTGTTCCTCGGCGAGACCAAGTACGACCTCGGCGAGCTTGGCACCAAGCTCAAGGCCGTGCACGAGGAGAAGCCCGACCAGCGCGTGTTCATGCGCGGCGACAAGGCCGTCGACTACGGCAAGATGATGGAAGTGATGGGCGTGGTGATCGACAGCGGCTTCCGCCAGCTCGGCCTGCTCGGCGAGGCCGCGCAGCAGCTCGGCAAGGGCGGCGGCGGCACCGTCACACCTGCCCCCGGACCGGCACCCGCACCGCGCGGCCAGCAGCCGGCGGCGCCGACGCCGCGCCGCTAGAGCGACAGGAAGGAGAGGCGAAGCGATCGATGGACGACCGCATCATCGGCCGTATCCCGAGAAGCGTCGAAATGCGCACGCCGGCCATCGTGTCGGCGATGCTGCACGTCGTCGTGCTGGGCGCGGCGGTGATGAACCTCGACTTCTTCAGTCGGCCGCCCTTGATGGATCCCGAGCCGGTGATGGTCGACTTCGAGATGATCGACAAGAAGGCCGCGGCGCCCAAGGTCGCCAATCCGCCGCCGCAGCCAAAGGACGTGCCGATCGCCGAGGAAGCGACCAAGGCGCCGCCGCCCAAGTCGGCCGAGCCGCCGCCCGCGCCCGAGAAGCCCAAGGTCGACACCGCCGAGGCCAAGCCGCTGCCGCCGCCGCCGGTCGAGAAGCCCAAGCCCGAGACGCCCAAGCCCTCGGACGACCTGATCGCGCTCAAGCCCAAGGAGCCCGAGCCGCCCAAGGTCGAGAAGCCGCCCGAGCCGCCCAAGCCTGCGCCGCCGGAAGTGAAGAAGCCGGAGCCGCCCAAGCCGCCGCCGCCCAAGCCTGCGCCGCCCAAGCAGAGCGTCGATTCGATGATCGACGACATCCTGAAGAACAAGCAGTCGCCGCAGAAGCACCAGACGCCCGAGCAGCAGCCCAAGCCCGTGCAGCAGGTGACCCGTCAGGCGCCGGCCGCGCCCAACCTCGCGGCTGTCGTGACGGCGAGCGAGATCGAGGGCGTGCGCAACAAGATCCGTCCGTGCTGGAACACGATCGGCGGCGGACGCGACCAGAACATGATCATCACGCTCGTCGTGCAGATGAACCAGGACGGCACGCCGGTGAAGGCAGAGCTCAAGGACACCGGCCGCTACAACAACGATCCGAACTTCCGCGCCGCGGCCGATGCTGCGCACCGTGCGATCATGAATCCGCGTTGCCAGCCGTGGCCGTTGTCACCGGAAAAGTACAACTCCTGGCGCAACATCACTTTCAATTTCGATCCCCGCGACTACTGACGGTCGTCGCGCTATGGAGACACCCCCTCAATGAACAAGAGGTCCGACATGATGCTTCCCCGACGCTCGACGATCCTGGGCGGCGCAGCACTTGCCGCCGGCGCCGCCGCCGTTCCCGCGCGCGCCCAGCTCACGATCGACATGACCAGGCCGAGCTTCGAGCCGGTGCCGATCGCGATCGTCGACTTCGCCGGTGACCGCGTCGGCGCCGACATCGCCAACGTCGTGCGCAACGACCTGCAGAATTCGGGTCTCTTCCGGTCGATCCCGCCGAGCTCCTTCATCCAGAAGGACGTCAATGCCAGCACCCCGCCACAGTTCCCCGCGTGGCGCCAGATCGGCGCGGCCGGCGTCGTCGTCGGCCAGGTCGGGCAGGCCGGCGGCAACATCAAGGTCGACTTCCGGCTGTGGGACGTCGTGGTCGGCCAGCAGGCCGCCGGGCTCTCCTTCACCAGCCAGCCCGCCAACTGGCGGCGGCTCGCCCACATCATCGCCGACGCGATCTACAAGCGCGTGACCGGCGAGGAGGGCTACTTCGACACGCGCGTCGCCTACGTCTCCGAGAGCGGTCCCGGCAACGCACGCGTCAAGCGCATCGCCATCATGGATCAGGACGGCGCCAACAACCGCTACATCACCGACGGCCGCACGATCGCCGTCACGCCGCGCTTCTCGCCGACGCTGCAGGAGATCGTCTACATGGCCTTCGCGGAGGACCGCAGCAGCCCGCCGCGCGTCTATCTGCAGAACGTCGATTCGAACCGCCGCGAGCTTCTCGGCAACTTCCCCGGCATGAGCTTCGCGCCGCGCTTTTCGCCCGACGGCACCAAGGTGGTGATGAGCATCGCCGCCGACGGCCGGACCAACATCTTCGAGATGGACGTGCGCGGCCGCGCCCAGCGCCGGCTGACCAACTCGTCGGCCATCGACACGTCGCCGTGCTTCTCCAACGACGGCACGCAGATCGTCTTCAACTCGGACCGCGGCGGCACCCAGCAGCTCTACGTCATGAGCGCGTCCGGCGGCGGCGAGCGGCGCATCAGCTTCGGCGAAGGCCGTTACGCCACGCCGGTCTGGTCGCCGCGCGGCGACTGGATCGCCTTCACCAAGATCATGGGCGGCAGCTTCGGTATCGGCGTCATGCGGCCGGACGGCGGCGGCGAGCGCATGCTGGCTTCGGGCTTCCTGGTCGAGGGACCGACCTGGGCGCCCAATGGTCGCGTGCTCGCCTATTTCCGCCAGCAGCCGAGCTCGGCCGGTCGAACCGGGGCCGTCACGTTGCACCAGGTCGACATAACGGGACGCTTCGAACGCCAGATACCGACGCCGGGCGATGCTTCGGATCCGGCCTGGTCACCCTTGATTCCGCAGTAGCGAAGGATATGATCTTTCTTGTCGACCCGGGCGCCTTCCTAGCGCTCGGGTCGATGTTGTCAGGGAGCGCTGAATGATGAGGACTTTCAAGGCTTTCGCGGCCATCGCGGCGATGATCGTCATGGCCGCGTGCAGCAGCAACCAACAGGAGGCCGCCGGCCCGGCAACGACAACCGTCACCCCTGGCTCGATTGCAGACTTCCGCCAGAACGTCGGCGATCGCGTGTTCTTCGACACCGACATGTCGTCGATCCGCGAGGATGGCCGGCAGACCCTGGCCCGCCAGGCCGAGTGGCTGAAGAAGTACCCCCAGTACAAGATCACCATCGAGGGCCATTGCGACGAGCGCGGCACGCGCGAGTACAACTTCGCGCTGGGCGAGCGCCGCGCCAATGCGGCCAGGCAGTACCTCATCGCGCAGGGCATCCCGGCTGCGCGCGTCAACACCGTGAGCTTCGGCAAGGAGAACCCCGATCCGCCGGGTTCCGACGAGGCGGCCTGGGCGCGCAACCGCCGCGCCGTCACCGCTCTGCAGTAAGAAAAGGTGCTTCCCTCCCTGCGCGAAGCGCGGGGAGGTGCCCGCGTAGCGGGCGGAGGGGTCATAGGCAACAGCGAGCTTGTCGCTTATGACCCCTCCGTCGGCGTAAGACGCCGACACCTCCCGATCGTGGAGTCCGCGATGGGGAGGAAGGACAACCGCCGGTCCACAGGGCCGGCATTTTCATTTGGAGGCGTAGCGGCCATGCCTGAAAATGGCCGCCTTTGCACAGAAACTGTCGGCCGCCATGAAGATCTTCCGTTCCTCCCTGCTCGCGATCGCGCTCGTCCTGCCGACGGCGGCTGGCGCCCAGCGCGTCGACCCGGTCTATGTCGACGACCGGTTCAACCAGATGCAGCAGCAGATCACCATGCTGACCGGCCAGATCGAGCAGCTGCAGTACCGCAACCAGCAGCTCCAGCAGCAGCTCGAGAAGATGCAGGCGGATTACGAGTACCGGCTCGACCAGATGGAGAAGGGCCGCGGTGGCGGCGCCGGGCCACGTCCCACCGGCAGCGCAGCGGGTGGTGGCGCGCAGGCGGCTGCAGCGCCGCCGCCCGCTGCACCGCCGGCGGCAGGAGGCGGTAACGCCGACCAGATGTACCACGACGCCATGAAGAAGCTGCAGGACGGCGACAATGCCGGCGCCGAGCGCGCCTTCAAGACGTTCCTGCAGAGCAATCCCAAGCACACGCTGGCCGGAAATGCGCAGTACTGGCTGGGCGAGAGCTACTACGCGCGCAAGGACTACCAGAACGCCATGACGGCGTTCGCCGAAGGCTACAAGAGCTACAAGGCCAGCCCCAAGGGCCCCGACAACCTCCTGAAGCTTGGCATCACGCTCGCCGTGATGGGCCGCAAGGCCGACGCCTGCCAGATCTTCGCCAAGTTCAGCCAGGACTATCCGCGCGCCACCGACCTGCAGAAGCGCCGCGTCGACCAGGAGCGCCACAAGAACGGCTGCGGGTGAGCACGGCCGACAACCGACCCCTCGATGCCGCGGGGTTCGCGCGCCTGATGGCGCCGTTCGAGCCGTTCGAACGCGCGCCCGTGGTTGCCGTCGCCGTTTCCGGCGGACGCGATTCGCTGGCCCTCGCGTTGCTGGCCCGGCAGTGGGCGGCCGCGCGCGATGGTCGGATCGTCGGGTTGGTTGTCGATCATGCGCTACGGCCGGAGTCGGCGGCGGAGGCGGCGACGACCGAGGCGCTGCTGCGGCGCCACTGCTGCGATGCCGAGATCCTGCGCTGGTCCGAACCCAAGCCGCGCGCCGGCCTGCAGGATGCGGCTCGCACGGCACGCTACCGGCTGCTGCGCGAAGCGTGCCGCAGGCGCGGCATTCTGCATCTGCTGGTCGCCCATCATGCCGACGACCAGGCCGAGACGGTGGCCATGCGCGCCGCGCGGCAAAGCGGGCCCGATGGTCTTGCCGGCATGTCGGCGGCGGTCGAGCTCCCGGAGGTGCGGCTGCTGCGGCCGCTGCTCGGCGTTGGCCGGTCGCGCCTCACTGCGACTCTGATCGCTCGCGGCGTGCCGTGGCTCGACGATCCTTCCAACGCCGATCCGCGCTTCGAGCGGGCAAGGCTGCGTGCCGACCGTCGGCTGACGACGCCGGCGGCCGATAGCGATCGTCCGGCCCGCGAGCAAAGGCTTGCCGGGGCTTCCGTCGAGGCTCTGGAAATCTCGCCGGCCGGCGACGTCGCCATCGACCGGTCGGCCTTCGTTCGCCTGGAGCATGACCTGCGGGCCAGGCTGTTGAGCCGGGTGGTCCAGGCGGTCGGCGGCGGCGCTCACCCTCCGCGCCGGGACCGGCTGGAGCGAGCGACCGGCCGTCTGTGCGAAACGGTGGCCCGCGGAAAGTCCGGCCTTGCGCAGGATTTCACCCTGTCTGCATGTAGGTTGCTCTTGCGCCAAGTGCCGCAAGGCCGCCGGCTGCAGTGGATTGTTCGGCCCGAGCATGGCAGGAGAGATGGCAGAAACGGGGCGCAGCCCCTGATTCCGGCTGCTTTTTTTGCTTGCGGCGCGTCTCTTTCTACCCATCTAGAATGAACTCTCATCCTGTTGGAAAGCACCCGTGAACCCTTTCAACCGTAACGCTGCCCTGTGGATTGTCATCGTGCTGCTTCTGGCGCTGCTCTACAGCGTCTTCCAGGGCGGAGCGACCCGGTCGGCAGGCAACACGGTTTCTTATTCGGACTTCGTACGCGCCGTCGAGCAGCGCCAGGTCCAGGACGTCCGCATCCAGGGCAACACCATCACCGGCACCTTCCGCGAGCCGCGCAACGGGGTGCAGAAGTTCGCGACCTACGTGCCCAGCACGCCGGTCGACGAGCAGCTGATGCCGATGCTGATCAAGAACGTCGACCGCGTCGACGCCGGGCCGGCGGAGGAGGGCGTCAACCTCGGCTCCATCTTCGTGAGCTGGCTGCCCGTGCTGGTTCTGGTCGGTGTCTACATCTTCTTCCTGCGCCAGATGCAGAGCGGCACCGGCCGCGCGATGGGCTTCGGCAAGTCGCGGGCGCGCCTACTGACCGAGAAGCACGGCCGCGTCACCTTCGAGGACGTCGCCGGCATCGACGAGGCCAAGGCCGAGCTCGAGGAGATCGTCGACTTCCTGAAGGACCCGCAGAAGTTCCAGCGCCTGGGCGGCAAGATCCCCAAGGGCTGCCTGCTGGTCGGCCCGCCTGGTACCGGTAAGACCCTTCTGGCGCGCGCCATCGCCGGCGAGGCCAACGTGCCGTTCTTCACCATCTCGGGCTCCGACTTCGTCGAGATGTTCGTGGGCGTCGGCGCCAGCCGCGTGCGCGACATGTTCGAGCAGGCCAAGAAGAACGCGCCCTGCATCGTGTTCATCGACGAAATCGACGCCGTCGGCCGCCATCGTGGCGCCGGCCTCGGCGGCGGCAACGACGAGCGCGAGCAGACGCTGAACCAGTTGCTGGTCGAGATGGACGGCTTCGAGTCGAACGAAGGCGTCATCCTGATCGCCGCCACCAACCGCCCCGACGTGCTCGATCCCGCGCTGCTGCGGCCGGGCCGCTTCGACCGCCAGGTCATCGTGCCCAATCCCGACGTCGGCGGCCGCGAGAAGATCCTCAAGGTCCATATGCGCAAGGTGCCGCTGGCGCCCGACGTCGAGCCGCGCGTGCTGGCGCGCGGCACGCCCGGCTTCTCGGGCGCCGACCTCGCGAACCTGGTGAACGAGGCCGCGCTTCGCGCCGCGCGCGTCGGCAAGCGCCTGGTCACCATGGGCGACTTCGAATACGCCAAGGACAAGGTGCTGATGGGCACCGAGCGGCGCTCGATGGCCATGACCGACGAGGAGAAGAAGCTCACGGCCTACCATGAGGCGGGCCATGCGCTGGTCGCCATGCACGTGCCGAAGAGCGACCCGCTGCACAAGGTCACGATCATCCCGCGCGGCCGTGCGCTGGGCGTCACCATGCAGCTGCCCGAGCGCGATCATCTCAGCCACACCAAGCAGTTCCTGGAATCGCGGCTGGCCATCATGTTCGGCGGCCGCATCGCCGAGGAGATCATCTTCGGACCGGAGAACGTCACCACGGGTGCGGCGAGCGACATCCAGGTCGCCACGCAGACCGCGCGCGGCATGATCACCGCCTACGGCATGTCCGAGAAGCTCGGCCGCGTGCGCTACCAGGCCAACGAGCAGGAAGTGTTCCTGGGCCACGCCGTGACCCAGACGCAGAACGTGTCGGAGGCCACTGCCCAGCTGATCGACCAGGAGGTCCGCCGCCTGATCGAGGAAGCCGAGGGCAAGGCGCGCCAGATCCTGACCGACCACCTGGAAGACCTGCATCTCATCGCCAAGGCGTTGCTCGAGTACGAGACGCTGTCCAACGACGAGATCGGCCAGATCCTGCGGGGCGAGAAGATCGTGCGCGACGAAACCGGTGGTGCGGGCCACGCCGACCGCCGCCGCCGCGCCTCGGTGCCGACCAGCTCTGGTCAGGGCGCCGGCCCGTCGCCGGGCGCCAATCCCGAGCCGCAGCCGGGGATGTGACCACAAGAGCATTTCGTCCGGCTGAAAGCCGGACGAAATGTACGCGATGAACAGAGATATTGAGGCTCCCAGCTTTGCCGGCGTCGTTCTCGATCGCCCGAGGATCGTGGCGATCGTCAATGTGACGCCGGACTCCTTTTCCGACGGCGGCGAACGCCTCGACCCAGCGCAGGCCATCGACGATGGCCTGCGTTTCGTTTCCGAGGGTGCCGACATCGTCGATGTCGGCGGCGAGTCGACACGGCCCGGCTCGCGCCCGATCGATGCCGATGAGGAACTGCAGCGCGTCCTGCCCGTGGTCGAGGGCCTGGCCAGGCGCGGCCTCGTTGTCTCGATCGACACGCGGCGAGCAGGCGTCGCACGCGCCTGCCTCGACGCGGGCGCGCGCATCGTGAACGACGTCTCCGCCCTCGAGGACGACCCGGCTCTCATGCCGCTGGTCGCCGAACGCGGAGCGCCGGTGATCCTGATGCATCGCCGTGGGCGGTCGGAGGCCAAGTACTTCGTTCCGCCCTATGCCGACGTCCTCGGCGAGGTCCGAGATTTCCTGGTGCGGCGTGCCGAGGCCTGCGAGGCCGCCGGCGTCGCTCGCGACCGCATCGCCATCGATCCCGGCCTGGGCTTCGGAAAGAACGTCGAGGAGAATGTCGCCCTGATCGCCGGGGCGGGGCAGCTGGCCGGCGCCGGCTATCCCGTGCTGATCGGTGCCTCGCGCAAGAGCTTCATCGGCCGGTTGACCGGCATCGAGGAGCCGCGGCGGCGCGATCCGGCCTCGGTATGGCTGGCCGTCGAGGCGGCCCGGCGCGGGGCAGCCTTCGTGCGTGTCCATGATGTCGCCGGTACGCGGCAGGCCCTCGCGGTTTCACGAGCGATGCGATAAAGTTGCAGTCCATGTCACGACATCTCTTCGGCACCGACGGCGTTCGCGGCCGCGCCAACGCCGAACCAATGACCGCCGAGATCGCCATGCGCATCGGCATGGCGGCAGGCCAGGTCTTCAACCGCGGCGACCATCGCCATCGCGTCGTCATCGGCAAGGACACGCGGCTTTCCGGCTACATGATCGAGCAGGCCATGACGGCGGGCTTCCTGTCGGTCGGCGTGGACGTGCTGTTGCTCGGCCCGGTGCCGACGCCGGCCGTCGGCTTCCTGACGCGCTCGATGCGCGCCGATGTCGGGGTGATGATCTCGGCCTCGCACAATCCCTACGAGGACAACGGCATAAAGCTGTTCGGGCCTGACGGCTTCAAGCTGTCGGACGCCGTCGAGGCGCAGATCGAAGCGCTGGTCGCGTCGCCGCGTGACATTCGACTCGCCGGATCCAGCATGATCGGCCGGGCGAAGCGGCTCGACGATGCCGACGGCCGCTATATCGAGGCGGTGAAGGCTTCGGTAAGGGGCAATCTCGACCTTACCGGCCTGAAGATCGTCGTCGATTGCGCCAATGGGGCGGCCTACAAGGTCGCGCCGACCGTATTGTGGGAACTGGGCGCCGAGGTGATCCCGATGGCGGTGTCGCCCGACGGCTTCAACATCAACGGTAATTGCGGCTCGACCTACCCGCAGGTGCTGCAGGAGCACGTGGTGATGCACGGTGCCGATATCGGCATCGCCCTCGATGGCGATGCCGATCGCGTCGTGCTGGCCTGCGAGCACGGACGCCTGATCGACGGCGACCAGCTCATGGCGACCATTGCCGACCACTGGGCGAAGGACGGTCGGCTGTCCGGTGGCGGCCTGGTCGCCACCGTGATGTCGAACCTCGGACTGGAGCGCTATCTCGGCCAGCGCAAGCTCACGCTGGTGCGCGCCGCGGTGGGCGACCGCTACGTGCTCGAGCGCATGCGGGCTGACGGCTACAATCTCGGCGGCGAGCAGTCCGGCCATATCATCATGATCGACCACGCCACGACCGGCGACGGCCTGATGGCGGCTCTCCAGGCGCTGTCGGCGATGCTCAAGACCGGCAAGCCGGCGAGCGAGACTTTCCGCGCCTTCGAGCCGGTGCCGCAGCTCCTGAAGAACGTGCGGGTCGGCGACGCCAACGCAGCCCTCGCCGCAGCCTCGGTGGCGCAGGCGATCGCCGATGCCGAGGCGCGGCTCGGCAAGGACGGGCGCATCCTGGTGCGCAAGTCCGGCACCGAGCCCTTGATTCGCGTCATGGCCGAGGGCGACGATTCGGACCTCGTTCGTACCGTCGTCGACCAGATCATCGAGGCGATCCCCCGGGTGAAGGCCTCCGCATGAAAGGTCGCGTCCTGATCGTCGCCGGCTCGGACTCCGGCGGCGGGGCGGGCATCCAGGCGGACATCAAGGCGGTTACCGCGATGAACGCCTTCGCCGCCACCGCCATCACCGCCCTGACGGCACAGAACACCGAGGGCGTTCACGGCGTCGTCCCGATCGAGCCTGCCTTCATCGCCCGGCAGATCGAAGTCGTGCTGACCGACATCGGCGCTGATGCCCTGAAGACCGGCATGCTGCACAGCGCCGAGGTGATCGGCGTCGCGGCGGCCGCGCTGAAGAAGCATGCTCCCGGCGCGCCGCTGGTGGTCGATCCGGTGATGGTGGCCAAGGGCGGCCATCGCCTGCTGCTGAGCGAGGCCGAAACGGCGTTGCGCGATACGCTGTTGCCGATGGCGGCGCTGATCACGCCCAACCTGCCCGAGGCCGAGGTGCTGGCGGGCTTTCCGGTGCGCAACGAAGCCGACATGCGGCGTGCCGCCGAGCGGCTGGCCGAGCTCGGCGCCAAGGGGGTGCTGCTGAAAGGCGGCCACCTCGAGGGCGACACGGTCGTCGATCTCCTGCTGCAGGACGGCCGCTTCGAGCGTTTCGCCGATCCGCGCATCAGGTCCAAGCACACCCATGGCACGGGCTGCACGCTCGCCTCGGCCATCGCCGCGGGCCTCGCCCAGAAGATGAGCTTGAGGGACGCGGTCGCGCGAGCCCGCGCCTATGTCCGCCAGGCCATCGAGACCGCCCCTGGCTTCGGCCGCGGCCACGGCCCGCTCAACCACGCCGTGACGGTCAGGTCATAGCTGGGGGCGCGCCACTCCAGTGGCGCGTCATCTCATGCTCTTCCGGACCGCGCGCATCCTTGCGCGCTCCTGAATCATGAGCGCGCGGGACGCGCGCGGTCCAGAAGACCATGACGTGCCACTGGAGTGGCGCCCCCCAAGCATCAGATCAGCGGCGCGTCCTTCGGGACGGCCATGGCCGGCGTCCACTTGCCGGCCTCGGCCAGCATCAGGAAGTTCCAGAGCTCGCGGTTGAAGGCGTCGGGCTCCTCGATGTTCACCGTGTGGCCGGTCTTGGCGAACAGGGCGAGCCCGGCATTGGGCAGCACATGCTTGAGCCAAAGGCTGGGCTGCAGGCAGGGCTCGTCCTCGTCGCCGCAGATGATCAGCACCGGCAGGTCGAGCGCCTTCCATTCGGCCTCGAAGTCGTAGAGCGAGGGCCGCTTGCCCTGGTATTCCTGCATGGTGTTGGCCGAGCCGATGTCGGGATGCTCCGACAGGTGCTTCACGAATTCGGCGAAGCCGCGCGGATCCTTCTGCTTGAAGCGCGAACGCGTCGGATTGCCGACCAGGGCGTTTGCGTACTGGGCCATGCCGTCCGTGCGGATGCGCTCGGCGGTGGCCCGGGCATCCTTCTTGAAGCGCTCATGACCTTCGCGGTCGGCGCCCGAGCCGACGCCGGCCAGCGTCAGCGACAGCGCGCGCTCCCGGTACTGGCGGCCAAAATGGGCGGTGGCGAAGGCACCCTGCGACAGGCCGACGATGTGCGCCTTGTCGATCTTGAGGTGATCGAGCATGTGTCTGGCATCGTCGACTGCGTACTTCTGGCCGTACATCGCGGCCTCTTCGGGTACGTCGGAGCCGGGATAGCCGCGGAAGGAATAGGTGATGCAACGATGGCGCCGCGAGAAGAAGCGCATCTGTGGCTCCCAGCTTCGCCAGTCGCCGCTGTATTCATGGACGAACAGGATAGGCGTGCCGCCGCCGGTTTCCTCGTAGTAGAGCTTCACGCCATCGGGGGTCGTCGCATGGGCCATGTCTCGTCTCCGTCATGGGAAGGGTGCACGATATGGGCTTCCGGTCGTGCAGAAACAGCAAAAGATCGGCTCGGACCTTGCTACCATCGGCACCCATGAGCACGAATACCGTTTACAGCACACGTCACGAGCAGATGTTCCCGGTCTTCGACGGATCGGACGTCGCGAAGCTGCGGCGCTTCGGCCAGCTCCGGTCGTACGCGGCCGGCGAGCCGCTGGTCGAGGTCGGCAAGGCGAGCCCGGGGATGTTCGTGATCCTGTCGGGCCAGGTCGAGGTAACGCGCCGTAATCCCGACGGCAGCAGCACGCCGGTCGTTACCCACGGGCCGGGCGGCGTCGGCGGCGAATTGACCGCGCTGTCGGGTCAGCCGGGCCTGGTCGATGCCATCGCGATCCGCCCGGTCGAGGCGGCGGTGGTTTCGCCGGATCGCCTGCACGATCTCATGATCGAGGAAGCCGAGCTCGGCGAACGCATCATGCGCCTGTTCATCCTGCGCCGCGTCGGCCTGCTCGAGACCGGCGCCGGCGGCCCCGTGATCGTCGGCCGCGTCGACCAAGGAGCGGTGTTGCGCCTGCAGAACTTCCTCTCGCGCAACGGCCATCCGTACCAGACGCTGGATCCGGAGGCCGACGCCGGCGCTCGCGCCTTGATCGAGCGATTCAAAGTCGGCCGCCAGGACCTGCCGATCGTGCTTTGCCCCAACGGTCAGCTTCTGCGCAATCCCAGCGACGTGACCCTGGCGCGTTGCATCGGCATGGTCCGTGCCGTCGACCCCGACAAGCTCTACGACGTCGCCATCGTCGGTGCAGGCCCGGCCGGCCTCGCCACCGCGGTCTATGCCGGATCGGAGGGCCTTTCGACCATCGTCCTCGACAGCCGCGCCTTCGGCGGGCAGGCCGGTGCTTCGGCGCGCATCGAGAACTACTTCGGCTTTCCCACCGGCATTTCGGGCCTGGCGCTTACGGCGCGCGCCTTCAACCAGGCGCTGAAGTTCGGCGTCGACATGGCCATCCCGGACGAGGTCTCCGACTTGCAGTGCCTGGGCGACAGGTTTCGAATCGGCCTGGCCAACGACGAGCGCATCCATGCGCGCGCCGTCGTGGTTGCCACCGGCGCGAAATATCGCCGCCTCGGCGTGGCCAACGTCGCCGACTTCGAAGGAAGCGCGGTCCACTACTGGGCCTCGCCGCTCGAAGCGAAGCTCTGCAGTGGCCAGGAGGTCGCGCTGGTCGGCGCCGGCAATTCCGCCGGCCAGGCGGTGATCTACCTGGCGAGCAGGGTGGCCAAGGTCTGGCTGCTGGTGCGCGGCAGGGGCCTGGAGGACACGATGTCGAACTATCTCGTCGAGCGTATCGCCGCCCAGCCCAACATCGAAGTGCTGACCGAGACCGAAATCGTGGCGCTGGCGGGCGGGGCCGGAGATCTCGAGGCCGTGCGCTGGCGGCACCGGGCGACAGGGCGCGAAACGACCCGGCAGATGCGCCACGTCTTCCTGTTCATCGGCGCCGAGCCCAACACCGGCTGGCTGGCCCGCAGCGGGGTCAGGCTCGACGACAAGGGCTTCGTCTGCACCGACGAGGACTATGACGGCGGCCGTCTGCCGATGGAGACCAGCCGCCGCGGCATCTTCGCCGTTGGCGACGTGCGGGCGGGCTCGGTGAAGCGCGTCGCTGCCGCGGTCGGCGAGGGCGCGCAGGTCGTGTCGACGCTGCACACCTACTTGGCCGGTTGACCGCTCAGGCGCCGAAGCGCTCCAGCCGTTCCAGCACCGCCGGGATCTTGTCGTCGGCGACGTTGGCGAAGGCGAGGCGCACGAAGCGCTCCTGGCCGGCGCCGAACATGTCGCCCGGGATCGTGAGCAGGTTCTCCTCGTCGGCCAGCCGCTTGGACACCGCCGTCGAACGCTGCCCGGCGAAGGGATGCTCGACATAGGCGAAGTAGGCGCCGATGCTGACCAGTCGCCAGCGGTTCGAGCGCTGCAGGCCGTTGCCTAAAAGGTCGGCGCGCGCCTTGAGGCCTTCGGTATTGCGCCGCGCCCAGGGCAGCAGGTTCTTGACGCCATAGAGTGCCGCTTCCTGGCCGAGCCGCGGCGGGCAGATCGACACGCAGTCCATCGCCTTCTCGATCTCGGAAATCAGCGCGGCGCCGGCGGTGATGCCGCCGACGCGATAGCCGGTCAGAGCGAACACCTTGGAGAAGCTGTAGAGATGGACCAGCGTCCCGCGCCAGGAGGGGTCGCTGAACAGCTCGTGCGGCCGGGCGCCCTCGGGCAGGAAGTCCTTGTAGGTCTCGTCGAGCAGCAGCGCGATGCCGTGGCGCTGCGCCAGCTCATGGAAGGCGTGGATGGTCTCGCGCGGATAGACCGCGCCGGTCGGATTGTTGGGCGAAATCAGGACGATGGCGCGCGTCCTGGGGCCGATCAGCCTGGCGGCATCCTCGGCATTGGGCACCGCGCCCGAGCCTGGCCGGAAGTCGAGCGAAACCGGCTCGACGCCCTGCATGCGCATCCACATGTCGTGATTGAAGTAGTGGGGGCGGGGCAGGATCACCTGGTCGCCTGCCTTGGCGATGCTCATCAGCGCGAGGCAGAAGGCCTGGTTGCAGCCCGAGGTGATGCCGACCTCGCCGGCGGTGATCGGCGCGCCGTAGAAGCTCGAGAGGTGGGCGGCGTAGGTCTCGCGCAGCGCCGGCACGCCGAGGATCGGCGTATAGCCGTGCATCGTCGGATCGAGCAGCAGCTCGCCCAGATGCTTGCGCAGCTCGATCGCCGGCGGATAGCCGGGCACCGCCTGGCTGAGATCGATCAGCGGCCGGTCGGCGGGGAAGGTACGGTTCAGCACCCAGCGCTTGGTCTCGCCGATGGGCGAGGGCTCGACGGCGGCGAGCCAGGGATTGGCCGTGGGAATTTGTTGCATCTCGCTACGCGGGCTCTTCTCTAGAATGATTTCACAGTGTTTTTTCGCACGAAATTCCCTCCCTCCGATCCCGCGCTGTTCGTTCGGCGAGCCGGAGCATCCTGGTCTCGTCCAATACTGTCAAACCTGTGTTCCGAAAGACCCTACGTCTGAAAATACATTGCCTGATCGATAGGTTGTGCCTAGCATCGTGACAAGACTCCCATGAGGGTCATGAAAAAAGGACAGAAAGGGACAGGAGGAAAAGTAAAATGGTATCGAGAAAAGTAAGCCGTCGCCGCTTTGTGGCGAGTACAGCAGCCGCTTCGACGGCGCTGGTCGCCGCACCGTTCGTGCGCGGCGCCCACGCGGCCGGCAAGCTGTCGCTTGGCCTGTGGGACCACTGGGTGCCCGGCGCCAACAAGGCCACCGAAGAGGTGATCAAGGCCTGGGCCGACAAGGAGAAGGTCGAAGTCACCCTCGACTTCATCACCTCGCAGGGCAACAAGCTCCTGCTGACGACCGCCGCCGAATCGCAGGCCAAGTCAGGCCACGACATCCTCGCTTTCTCGACCTGGCTGCCGGCGCGCTACTCCGATCAGCTCGTGGCGATGAATGACGTCGTCGAGCCGCTGATCAAGACGAACGGCGCGGTCAACGGCACCGTCGAATATCTCGGCAAGGTCGGCGGCAAGTGGTTGGCCGTACCCGCCACCGTCGGCAGCCAGATCAAGGGGCCGTGCTCGCGCATCGACCTCATGAAGCAGCTTGCCGGCATCGACGTGCAAGCCATGTATCCGGCCGGCTCGCCGCCCAAGGCCGACGCCTGGACGCTGGACGCCTTCCTGAAGGCCGCCGAGGCCTGCAACAAGGGCGGTCATGCCTTCGGCATCGGCCTCGGCACGACGTCGGACTCGGTCGACACTGCAGGCGCGATCTTCCACAGCTTCGGTGCCGTGCTGGTCGATGCGAAGGGCGATATCACCGTCAAGAACGACAAGGTCCGACAGGCGCTCGAGTACTACAAGAAGCTGATGTCCTTCCTGCCGGAAGACGCGCCGGCGTGGGACGACGCCTCCAACAACAAGTGGCTGGTCTCGGGCAAGGGCGCCCTGATCATGAACCCGCCGTCGGCCTGGGCGGTCGCCAAGCGCGACGCGCCGAAGGTCGCCGAGCAATGCTGGACGCACGGCTTCCCGGTCGGTCCGGCCGGGCGCTTCGGTCCGTTCCTGCCGTTCTTCTGGGGCACCTGGTCCTTCAGCAAGAACCAGTCGGCGGCCAAGAGCCTGCTCGCCGCGATGAGCACGGCCGAAGCGGCCGAGAAGATGGTGATCGCCTCGGGCGGTTACGACCTGCCGTCGTTCGAGAAGCTCACCACGTTCAAGACCTGGGCCGAGGAGGCGCCGCCGAAGGGCACGCTCTATCATTACCCGAACCCGCACAACCACCAGACGCTCTCGATCGCCGCGGCGCCCGCGCCGCACAAGATCGCCGAGCAGATCTACACCCAGGGCATCCAGACGCAGATGGTCGTTCGCTACTACAAGGGCGAGGCCATGGAAAAGACGCTCGACTGGGCAGCGAAGGAGATCGAAGGCTTCATGCGCAACTAGCGCGCTGCCGGCGCGCAGGCGCGCAGCAACGACCTTGGCGGACGCCGTCGCGCGATGGCGTCCGCCGGGAACCGATAACGATAAGAAGACGACAAACGCCGGGAGTTTTCCTATGGCAGACATAGCCGCCAGAGGCGCAGTAACGGCTAGAGGCGACAGCCGCAGCAGCCTGCACAAGTTGATGCAGCGCAAGTCGACCATCGCTTTCCTGATGGCGCTGCCATTGATCCTCCTGATCCTCATCCTCGTCGCCTATCCGGCGGGCTATGCCGTCTATCTGGCGATGCTCAACAAGAGCATGACCCGCTTCGTCGGCTTCGGGAACTTCGACTTCCTGTTCGGCCGCGAAACCTTCTGGATGGTGGTCTACCAATCCTGCCTGTTCGCCATCACCGCGGTGATCTTCAAGGCGATCATCGGCTTCGTGGTCGCCCACTTCGTCCACAACATCCCGAGCAAGGGCCAGCGCAAGTGGCGCGGCATGCTGCTGGTGCCGTGGGTCATTCCGCCGGCCATGAGCACGCTCGCCTGGCTGTGGCTGTTCGATCCGTCCTACTCGGCCTTCAACTGGATCCTGGCCGGCTTCGGCATCGACCGCATTCCATGGACCGGCGAGACCGGCTGGGCGCGCTTCTCGGTCATCCTCGTCAACGTGTGGATCGGCGCGCCGTTCTTCATGATCATGTATCTCGCGGCGCTGAAATCCGTGCCCGAACAGCTCTACGAGGCGGCGTCGATCGATGGCGCGACCTGGTGGCAGCGCATCTGGTACGTGACCCTGCCGATGATGCGCAACATCATCGCCATCACCGCGCTGTTCTCGCTGATCGTGACCTTCGCCAACTTCGACATCGTCCGTGTGTTGACCAAGGGCGATCCGCTCAACACCACCCATGTCTTCGCGACCTGGGCCTTCAGGGTGGGCATCGAAAGCGGCGACATCCCGCTCGGCGCCAGCGTGTCGCTGTTCATGGTGCCGATCCTGGCCGTGGCCGCGACCTTCATCCTGCGCGATATCACCAAGCGGGGGAGTGAAGTCTGACGGCAAACGCCACGATCGCTTCCCCCACCGCCACGACGATCTCGGGGCGCAAGTACGGCAGCATGAGCCGCGACCGGAAGTGGGCCCTGCGCTGGTCCTACTTCTTTCTGGTGCTGTTCGCGATCTTCTTCCTGACGCCGCCGATCTACATGTTCATCACGTCGCTGAAGACCAGCGCGGAAATCTCGGCGGAGAGCAATCCTTGGTGGGTCTATTCGCCCACCCTGGCGAACTACATCGAGCTCCTGACCCAGAACCAGTATCTCACCTTCTTCCGCAACTCGGCGATCGTGGCGGTGCTGACCGTGGTGATCACCATGGCGATCAGCGTCATCGCGGCCTTCGCGCTGGCCCGCATGAAGTTCTGGGGCTCGGCCACCTTGGCGACCGGCGTGTTCCTGACCTACCTGATCCCCGAGACGCTTCTGTTCATCCCGTTGTTCAAGATGTTCGCCTGGGTCAACGAGACCTTCGGCATCCAGCTCATGAACCACTGGTGGACGCTGATCATCCTCTACCCGACCCTGACCGTGCCGTTCTGCACCTGGATCATGATCGGCTACTTCGCGTCGATCCCGAAGGAGCTCGACGAGGCCGCCTTGATCGACGGCGCGACCTGGATCCAGACCCTGACCAAGATCTTCATCCCGGTGGCGCTGCCCGGCATCATCGCCGCGACGATCTTCTGCTTCACCGTGGCGTGGGCGCAGTTCCTCTATCCCTTGGCCTTCACCACCTCGACCACCGAGCTGGTGCTCCCGGTCGGCATCGTGACGACCCTGATCAAGGGCGACGTGTTCAACTGGGGGCAGATCATGACCGGCGCGCTCCTGGGCGCGGCGCCGCCGCTCATCATCTACGCCTTCCTCATGGACTACTACATTGCGGGTCTGACGGCCGGCGCGACCAAGGGTTAAGAGGGTACCGACAATGGCACAAGTTACGCTGCGTAAGGTCGTCAAGATGTACGACGAGGTGCAGGCCGTCCGCGGCATCGACCTCGACATCGTCGACAAGGAGTTCATCGTGCTGGTCGGTCCCTCCGGCTGCGGCAAGAGCACGACCTTGCGCATGATCGCCGGCCTCGAGGAGATCTCGGGCGGCGACATCGCGATCGGCGGCGACGTCGTCAACGACGTGCCGCCGAAGGACCGGGACATCGCCATGGTGTTCCAGAACTACGCGCTCTACCCGCACATGAACGTCTACGAGAACATGTCGTTCGGGCTGAAGCTGAAGCGCACGCCCAAGGAGGAGATCGACAAGCGGGTGAAGCAGGCCGCCCAGATCCTCGACATCACCGAGCTTTTAGACCGCAAGCCCAAGCA
>JACPOB010000002.1 GCA_016185145.1 Rhodospirillales bacterium
AGCGCATGCGGGCCGACAACGACCTGACCCTCGCCCTCTCCGCCTGACACCACACCCAAACCAAAAATGTAGTGCCGACTTTTCGGCTAACTCTTTGATTCCATTGAATCGCAATGCCGATTCTGCGCAAGTTGGGCTAACTGCGCCCCACCGCCGGCGGCACCGTGCGGAACGGCCCGTTCAGCCGGTCGCGATAGACGACGACGCCTTCCATGATGCGCTGCACATAGTTGCGAGTCTCGCGGAAGGGGATCATTTCGATCCAGTCGACCATGTCGATCTTGCCATTGCGCGGATCGCCCAGGCTGTCGAGCCAGCGCGCCACGCGGTTGGGACCGGCATTGTAGGCGGCCAGCGCCAGCTCATAGGAACCGCCGAAGCGGCCCAGCATCTCCGACAGGTACTGGCTGCCGAGCTGCACGTTGTACGCGGGATCGCGCGTCAGCTTGTCCTGGATGAAGGGCACGCCTAGCCGTCCGGCGACGTCGCGCGCCGTGCCCGGCAGGAGCTGCATCAGGCCGAGCGCGCCGGACGAGGAGACCGCCGCGGCATTGAACGAGCTCTCCTGGCGCGTCACGGCGAGCGCCAGCGCCCGCTCGATCGCGCCCGTCGCGCCGAGATCGACGACGGGGAAGGCCGCGTCGAACAGCACCACGCCGCTTTCGGCGCCGCGGCGCGCCACGGTCAGCGCCACATCGGGGCGCTTCAGCTCGACGGCGAGCTGGCCCAGCAGCGCGACCTCGCCCGGCGCCGTCACCATGCGCGCGAGTCTCAGCAGGAAGGGACGCGCGCGCTCATAGTCGCCGGCTTGGCCGAGATAGCGCGCCATGGTCACCAGCTCGCGGCCGCCCAGCGACTGGCGGTCGACATCGGAGGCGACCGGATCGGTCGGCAGGCGCGCCGCCGTGCGCGGCAGCTTTCGGGCGGCGAGCTGGCCATAGAAGGTCTGGCCGTACGACGAGGCGCGGCTGTACCAGTCGTTGGCCTCCTTGGCGCGACCGGCGGTTTCGTGGGTGCGTCCCAGCCAATAGGCGGCGCGGCTCTTGGAGATGTCCGTCGTGACGCCGTCATGCAGCGTCTGGAAATGCTTCTGGGCCTCGCCGGTCTTCTTCAGATGGCGAAGCGCGATCCAGCCGGCCAGGAATTCCGCCTCGGCGAAGGAGACGCCCCTGGTCAGCCCGTGCGGCACCACGATGGCATAGGCTTCCGCCGCCTTCCCGGCGGCTAGAAGATCGCGCGCGACCTGGTTGCGCTCGTTCCACCATGCATCGTTCGGGTTGGCGACGGGCTTGGCCAGTAGCGCTCTCGCATCGTCGAGATTGCCGGTGCGGCGCATCCACTGCGCACGCTCGAGCTTGATCGCGGGCGCATCGAGCTTGGCCGGCGCCACGCCGCGCAGCACGGTCACCGCGTCGGCCGCTTTCGTCGCCATCGCCAGCCGCGCATTGGCGAGCGGCTGGTAGTCGGGCGGCAGCTTGGCCAGAAGCTCGCGCGCGACCTGCGGCTTGCCTTCGAGCATCAGGCGGTCGAAGCGGGCGATGTGGTCCTCGCCGCTCAGCAGATGGCCGTAGCGGTTCGAGAACTCGTTTTCGTCGGCATTGCGGAAGGTGGCGCCGCGCCAGCTCTCGCTCGCGAACTTCTTGAGATCGTTGGGGCTCGCCGCCTGGGCCGCCTCCATGCGGCGCATGTGGCCGGTGCTGGTGAGCGGTGGAAAGGCGGTGAAGTAGCGGAAGACCTCCCGGGGCGGCGTCTCCGGCAGGATCCTGTCCTCGGCCTGCCGGCGCAGCACCTCGGGCTCAGGCCAGTCGGGGCTCTCGCGCAGGAAGCGCCAGGTCGCGGCGAACGTGGCCTCGCCTCTTGGGCCGACGCGCAGGATGCTCCACTCGACATAGCGGTCGAGCAGGGTGTGGCGGAAGTTGGCGACGGCGGCGCGGGCGTCGGCCCAACGGCGTTCGTCGACGGCCTTGATGGCGGCGGCCAGCGACGCGGCCTCGGCCGGGCTCAACGGCTTGGCCGAGCCGCTCAACGCCTGGGCGGTTTCGCTGGGCGCCGGCGGCGGGATGATGCCGGTGCCTTCGCTGATCGGCTCCGCAGCGGCAGCGGGAGGGATCGTGGGCTTCGGCGCCGGCGTTGCCGCCGACCCGCCGTTGGGAACGCGGCGCACGCCGGTGTCGGGCGTGCCGCTGGCCGGCCCGGAAGACGACGAGTCGCTGCTCGTCCCGCGCAGAATGGTGACGCCGCCCTGTTGGGCATGGACGGATTGCGCCGCGGTCAACGCAGCGAGCACGAGGAGGGGGTAGAGAGGGCTTTTCACACCAGGAATCGTAGGCAGGGACTTGCGGCATCACAATGGCAAGTTGCTCACCTTGCCGGGACAAGGTGTGAAGCCTAAACTGGTCGATCCAAGAAGAATCGGAGGGGAAAGCCATGTTCACCGGGTCGCTCGTTGCACTGATCACGCCGTTCAAGAACGGTTCGGTCGACGAGAAAGGCTTCGAGAAGTTCGTGGCCTGGCAGATCAAGGAAGGCACCGACGGGCTGGTCCCGTGCGGCACCACCGGCGAATCGCCCACGCTCTCGTATGAGGAGCACAAGCGGGTGATCTACATCTGCATCGCCACCGCCAAGGGCACCGGCGTGCCGGTCATCGCCGGCACCGGGTCGAACTCGACCGACGAGGCGATCGATCTCACCCGGCACGCCAAGAAGGCCGGCGCCGACGCCGCCATGCTGGTCGTGCCCTACTACAACAAGCCGACGCAGGAAGGGCTGTTCCAGCACTTCAAGGCGGTGGCCGAAGCCGTCGACATCCCGATCCTGCTCTACAACGTCCCGCCGCGCACCGGCGGCGACATGCAGGTCGACACGGTCGTGCGGCTGTCGCAGGTCAAGAACATCATCGGCATCAAGGACGCGAGCTACGACATGGCGCGCCCGACCCTGACCAAGCTCAAGGCCAAGAAGGGCTTCCTGCAGCTCTCGGGCGAGGATGCGAGCGCCGTGGGCTTCCTGGCGCAGGGCGGCGACGGCTGCATCTCGGTGACCGCCAACGTGGCGCCCAGGCTGTGCGGCGACATGCACGACGCCTGGAAGAAGCGCGACCTCGACAAGGTGTTCGAACTGCAGGATCGCCTGATGCCGCTGCACAAGGCGCTGTTCGTCGAGACCAGCCCGGCGCCGGTGAAGTACGCCTGCGAGCTCATCGGCCAGGCCAGCGCCAAGCTCCGGCTGCCGCTGGTCGAATGCACGGACCCGACAAAGAAGCAGGTGCACGACGCCATGGTGCATGCGGGGTTGATCAATTAGTTTTCTGTCGTCCTGAGCGCGAGCTTCGCTCAGGATGACAGACTGAGGACACGATATTGGCGAAGAAACCGGAGCTGGACCGCACGGTAGTGGCCCAGAACCGCAAGGCGCGGCACAACTACTTCATCGAGGAGGTCTTCGAGGCCGGGCTGGCATTGACCGGCACCGAGGTGAAGTCGCTGCGCGGCGGTCGCAGCACGATCGCCGAGTCCTACGTGACGGAGGAGGGCGGCGAGGCGTGGCTGGTCAACGCCAACATCCCGATCTACGCCTCGGGCAACCGCTTCAATCACGAGCCGCGCCGGCCGCGCAAGCTCCTGCTGCATCGCAAGCAGATCAACAAGCTCATCGGCGCCATCCAGCGCGAAGGCCGCACCGTCGTCCCGCTGCAGGTCTATTTCAATCCGCGTGGCCGCGCCAAGATCGAGATCGCGCTGGTCACCGGCAAGCAGGCGCACGACAAGCGCCAGGCCATCAAGGACCGCGACTGGCAGCGCCAGAGGTCCAGGCTGTTGAGTCACCGACGTTAAGCTACGCTCTCGCTGTCATCCCGAGCGCAGCGAGGGACCTTTACTGCGGCCTCAAAGGTCCCTCGCTGCGCTCGGGATGACAGCTTGTTCGCGGCGCGCTAGGAACCGCCCATGCTCCTGACCGAAGAACAGATCCTGGTCCGCGACACCGCGCGCGCTTTCGCGCTGGAGAAGGTGGCGCCGCACGTCCGGGCCTGGGAGGCGGCGGGCGAGATCCCGCGCGCGCTGCTGCGCGAGATGGGCGAACTCGGCTTCCTCGGCATGTGCGTGCCGGCCGAATGGGGCGGCGCCGAAGCCGGCATGGTGTCCTACGTGCTGGCGCTGGAGGAGATCGCGGCGGCCGACGGCGGGCTCTCCACCGTGATGAGCGTCAACAACTCGCCCGATTGCGCCGCGCTGCTCGCCTACGGCTCGCCCGAGCAGAAAGAGCGCTGGCTGAAGCCGCTGGCGCGTGGCGAGATGCTGGGCGCCTTCTGCCTCACCGAGCCGCAGGCCGGCTCCGACGCTTCGAATCTCAAAACTCGCGCCGAGCGTCGTGGCAACGGCTGGGTGCTGAACGGCGTGAAGCAATTCATCACCTCGGGACGGACTGCCGACATGGCCTTGGTCTTCGCCGTGACCGATCCGGCGGCGCCGAAGCGCGGCATCTCCTGCTTCATCGTCCCGACAAAGTCACAGGGCTACCGCGTCGCCTCGGTCGAGAAGAAGCTGGGGCAGAAATCGTCCGACACCTGTCAGATCGCCTTCGAGGATTGCGTCGTCGGCGCCGACGCCATGCTCGGCCAGGAAGGCGAGGGCTATCGCATTGCGCTGGCAAATCTCGAAGCCGGCCGCATCGGCATCGCCGCGCAGGCCGTTGGCATGGCGCGCGCCGCCTTCGAGGCCGCGCGGGCGTACGCTAGCGAACGCGAAGCCTTCGGCACCAAGATCGTCAATCACCAGGCGGTGCAGTTCCGCCTCGCCGACATGGCGACCAAGGTCACGGTGGCGCGCCAGATGGTGCTGCATGCGGCAACGTTGCGCGACGCCGGCCGGCCATGCCTCACCGAAGCCGCAATGGCGAAGCTATATGCATCGGAGATGGCCGAGGAGGTGTGCTCGGCCGCAATTCAGACCCACGGTGGATACGGATACGTATCGGACTACCTGGTGGAGAAGATCTGGCGAGACGTTCGCGTATGCCAGATCTATGAAGGCACCAGTGACGTGCAGCGCATCCTGATCGGCCGGGGATTGTCAGCTTTGTAGGGCCCCTGCGATCCCTTGTTCCCAGGCTTCCCCCGTGCGACTATCAGCCGGTGTGAAAGCACAAGAAGGCCGCAGTAAGCGGTTTTGGGGAGCTTCAGGGGGAGCCGGGCGACGGATGGTCGGTCGTGCGCCGTAGGATTGTAGTCGTAATTGCGATCGCCACAGCCTTGCTGTCGGCGATGGGCCTTGCTGTCGCCCAGGACAAGGACAAGTTGGCTGAAAAGCCCAAGGATGTCGGCCCTCTCTCGACTCGTGTCATCCACATGCAGACCGCCTTCAATCCGGCCTTGCCGGGCTCGGGCGAGGGCGTGCGGATCTTCACACGCACTGTAAAGCACATGTCGGGCGGCACGCTCGCCATCAAGATCGTCGAGCCCGGCCGCATCGCGCCGACCGCCGACATGCTTGACGCCATCATCGCCGGTGACCTGGAAGCAGCCTTCACCTGGTCGGGCTATGCCGCGGCCAAGGCGCCGGTGTTCGGCGTGTTCGCCACCGTGCCGTTCGGGCCCGGACCCGAGGACATGACCTCCTGGATGCTCGAGGGCGACGGCAGCCGCATCCATCGCGAAGCCTACGAGAAGCTCGGCGTGGTCGGCATTCCGTGCGGCATCCAGGGCGCCAAGGGCGGCGGCTGGTTCCGCACCGAGCTCAACACCGTGGCTGACTTCAAGGGCCAGCGCCTGCGCTTTGGCCGCTTTGCCAGCGAAGTCATGGCCAAGCTCGGCGCCACCAACGTGCCGCTGCCGCCGGGCGAGTTCTTCTACAAGCTGCAGCAGGGCACGGTCGACGGCGGCGAGATGTCGACGCCTGCGATCGACGCCTCGCTCGGCTTCGACAAGCTCGGCCTGCCTTACTACATGCCCGGCTGGCAGCAGCCCTCGGCCGTGCTGGACTTCCTGATGCGCAAGGACAAGTGGGAGACGCTGCAGCCCATGCTGCGCATCCAGGTCGAGACCGCCTGCCGTGCCAACATCGCCTGGATGCTGAGCCGCTCGCCGCACCTGCAGGGCCAGGCGATGGAGAAGCTCAAGGCTTCCGGCGTGGTCATCAAGGAGTGGTCGCCGGAACTGCTGAAGGTGTTCCGTGCCAAGTCCGAGGTTGTCCTGAAGGAACAGGCCGAGCGCGATCCCGATTTCGCCGCCGCATTGGCCAACCAGCGCGCCTTCATCGGCCAGAGCATCGACTGGCGGAAGTTGTCGCGGCTGCCGTAAGGCTTCCTCCCCAACGAAGTTGGGGAGGTGTCAGCGTCATACGCTGACGGAGGGGTCATGGGCTCCAGGTGGCGCTCATGACCCCTCCGTCCGCTTCGCGGACACCTCCCCAACTTCGTTGGGGAGGCAGTTGCGTGGTCGCGTCCATCCGGGCAGTTTGCCCGGGCATGACGATCCTTTCCTCGCAGGTCGATACCCGCTCCGACACCTTCAAGCGCAACGCCGAGGCGATGCGCGCCCTGGTCGCCGATCTCAAGGCCCGTACCGACAAGGTGCGCCTGGGCGGCGGCGAGGAGTCCCGCAAGCGCCATGTCGCGCGCGGCAAGCTTCTGCCGCGCGAGCGCGTGCGGGCGCTGCTCGATCCCGGCTCGCCCTTCCTCGAGCTGTCGCCGCTGGCGGCGATGGACATGTACGACAACGAGGCGCCGGGCTCGGGCGTCATCACCGGCGTCGGCCGGGTGAGCGGCGTGGAATGCGTGGTCGTCTGCAACGACGCCACGGTGAAGGGCGGCACCTACTATCCGATGACGGTGAAGAAGCATCTCCGCGCCCAGGAAGTGGCGATGGAGAACCGGCTGCCGTGCATCTACCTGGTCGATTCCGGCGGCGCCAACCTGCCGCAATGGCCCGAGGTCTTCCCCGACAAGACCCATTTCGGCCGCATCTTCTACAACCAGGCCAACATGTCGGCCCAGGGCATCCCGCAGATCGCCGTCGTCATGGGCTCGTGCACCGCGGGCGGCGCTTATGTGCCGGCGATGAGCGACGAGACCGTCATCGTGCGCAAGCAGGGCACGATCTTTTTGGCCGGTCCGCCGCTCGTCAAGGCCGCGATCGGCGAGATCGTGAGCGCCGAGGACCTGGGCGGCGCCGACGTCCATGCCCGCACCTCGGGCGTGGCCGACCACTATGCCCACAACGACAGCCATGCGCTCGGCATGGCGCGGCGCATCGTTGCCAACCTCAATTGGAAGAAGAACCCGTCGGCGTCGCTGATCGCGCCGCGCGAGCCGAGATACGCGGCCGAGGAGCTCTACGGCGTCGTGCCGCCCGACAGCCGGACGCCGTACGACATGCGCGAGGTCATCGCCCGCCTGGTCGACGGCAGCGAGCTCGACGAGTTCAAGCACCTCTACGGCACCACCATCGTCACAGGCTTTGCCCGCATCTGGGGCCATCCGGTGGGCGTGGTCGCCAACAACGGCATCCTGTTCAACGAATCGGCGCTGAAGGCCGCGCACTTCATCGAATTGTGCGGCCAGCGCGGCATCCCGCTGCTCTTCCTGCAGAACATCACGGGCTTCATGGTCGGTCGCAAGTACGAGGCGGGCGGCATCGCCCGCGACGGCGCCAAGATGGTGACGGCGGTCTCCACTGTCGCCGTGCCAAAGTTCACGGTGATCGTCGGCGGCAGCTACGGCGCCGGCAACTACGGCATGTGCGGCCGCGCCTACAGCCCGCGCTTCCTGTGGATGTGGCCCTCCTCGCGCATCTCGGTGATGGGCGGCGAGCAGGCGGCGAGCGTGCTCGCCACCGTGCGGCGCGACAACATCGAGGCGCGCGGCGGCACCTGGCCCAAGGACGAGGAAGAGGCCTTCAAGCAGCCGATCCGCGAGCAGTACGACCGCGAGGGCCATCCGTACTACGCGACGGCGCGGATCTGGGACGACGGCATCCTCGACCCGGTCGACACGCGCATGGCGCTGGCGCTCGGCCTGTCGGCGGCGATGAACCAGCCGATCGGCCCGACCAAGTTCGGCGTCTTCCGGATGTAGCCGATGAGCGCGACGGTAAAGACGGCGGTGGCGGACGGCGTGGCCTGGCTCACGCTGAACCGGCCCGACGAGATGAACTCGTTCGACGGCGACACGGCGCGTGCCATCATCGACGCCGTAGAGGGCTTCGCCGAGGACGACGGCGTGCGCGTGCTGGTCCTCGGCAGCGAAGGCAAAGCCTTTTCGGCCGGCGGCGACTTCAATTGGGTGCTGACATGGCCCGGGCTCGACGCCATCACGCGCCGCGTCGGCGCCGACGCCATGATGGGCGCGGTGCAGGCGGTCTACGACTTTCCCAAGCCTTCCATTGCGCGCGTCCATGCCGCTGCAGTCGGTGGTGGCGTCGGCCTGATGCTGGCCTGCGACTTCGCGGTCGCCGCCTCGACCGCGCGCTTTGGATTGACGTCCGTGCGCAACGGCCTTTTGGCCGGCATCGCCATGCCCGTGCTGATCGAAGCGGTGGGGCCGCGTCTCGCGCGCCAGCTGCTGATGCATGGCGGCTTGTTCGATGCCGAGACGGCATTGCGCATCGGCCTGGTCGACCAGGTCGTGGCGTCCGAGGCGCTCGACCAGACGGTGGCGACGCTGGCGCGCGAGCTGATGCTGGGCGCCCCCTCGGTGCAGCGGCTGATCAAGGAGCTGGTGCCCGAGCTCGACGCGCGGCCGCACGATCACGAGGCGGCGGACCTGATCGGCGAGCATGTCGCCGCTCAATGCACGACCGAAGAGGCGCTCGAAGGCATGCGGGCGTTCTTGGCCAAGCGCAAGCCAGGATGGGCCACTTGATCGACAGAGTCATATTCTTCCGGACCGCGCGCATCCTGCGCGCTCATGATCAGGCGCGCGCAGGATGCGCGCGGTCCGGAAGAGTCGAAACGGGATGTAACTAAATGTTCTCCAAGATCCTGATCGCCAATCGCGGCGAGATCGCCTGTCGCGTCATCAAGACCGCGCGGCGCATGGGCATCAAGACGGTGGCCGTCTATTCCGACGCCGATCGCAATGCCCGCCACGTCGCCCTGGCGGACGAGGCCGTCCATATCGGTCCATCGCCGGCGCGCGACAGTTACCTGGTGGCCGACAGGATCATCGCTGCGGCCCGGCATACCGGCGCCCAGGCGATCCATCCGGGCTACGGTTTTTTGTCGGAGAATGCCGGGTTCGCCGAAGCCTGCGCCAAGGCGGGCATCGTCTTCATCGGCCCGCCGCCTTCGGCGATTCATGCCATGGGTTCCAAGAGCGAAGCCAAGAAGATCATGGAAAAAGCCAAGGTGCCGCTGGTGCCGGGCTACCATGGCGACGACCAGTCGCCCGAGCTGCTGGCCAAGGAAGCCGGGCGCATCGGCTTCCCGGTGCTGATCAAGGCCTCGGCGGGCGGCGGCGGCAAGGGCATGCGCGTGGTGGAAGAGGCGGCCAAGTTCGCCGATGCGCTGGCCGGCGCCAAGCGCGAGGCCAAGGCCTCGTTCGCCGACGACCACGTGCTGGTCGAGAAGTACCTGACGCGGCCGCGCCACATAGAGATCCAGGTCTTCGCCGACAGCCACGGCAACTGCCTCTATCTCTTCGAGCGCGACTGCTCGATCCAGCGCCGCCACCAGAAGGTGATCGAGGAAGCGCCGGCGCCCAACATGGCTCCGGCGCGGCGCCAGGCGATGGGCGAGGCCGCCGTCGCCGCCGCCAAGGCGATCGGCTACCAGGGCGCGGGTACCGTCGAGTTCATCGCCAACCAGGACGGCACCTTCTACTTCATGGAGATGAATACCCGCCTGCAGGTCGAGCATCCGGTGACCGAGGCGATCACCGGCCAGGACCTGGTCGAATGGCAGCTCGTGGTGGCGTCGGGCGGAACGCTGCCGCTCCGACAAGAGGAGCTCGGCATCGACGGCCACGCCGTTGAGGTCCGCCTCTATGCCGAGGATCCCAACCGCAACTTCCTGCCGTCGACCGGCACGCTGGTGCATCTGCGCCTGCCGGAGGAGGGGCCGAACGTGCGCGTCGATACCGGCGTGCGTCAGGGCGACACGGTCACGCCGTTCTACGACCCCATGATCGCCAAGGTGATCGTGCATGACCGCGACCGCACGTCGGCGATGCGCCGCATGGCGGCGCTGATGGGCGAGACGGAGGTCGTCGGCGTAACGACCAATGCCGTCCTCCTGAAGGCGCTGTGCTCGCATCCGGCGTTCGTCGGCGGCGAGGTCGATACCGGCTTCATCGAGCGCCATCGCGACACGCTGTTTGCCAAGCCGGCGCCGGCCGGCGATCGCACCCTCGCCATCGCCACGCTGGGACGCCTGCTCGAATGGGAGCCGTCGCTGCCGTCGAACGATCCATGGGACCAGCGCAGCGGATTTCGCCTGCTCGACGAGGGCCATGACGAGGTGCGCTGGAAGGATGGCGAGCGCGAGGTGATCGTGATCGCCCGCCGACGGCGTGACGGCACGATCGGCCTGGTGCTGCCCGGCGGCACGATCGAGGCGCGCGTGCAGCAAGGCGAGGACGGCCGGCTGTCGATCCGCCTGGGCGAGGACGCCTTCAAGGCGACCGTGGCACGTCGATCGACGGCTGACGGCATCGACTATGTGGTGTTCGCCGACGGTGCCAGCCGGACGCTGCGGCTGGTCGATCCGCTCGACGTCACGCAGTACGAGGCGGCGGCCTCGGGTGAGGGCGCTGTGAAGGCGCCGTTGCCGGGCAAGATTATCGATCTGCGCGTGAAGGCCGGCGACAAGGTGAGCAAGGGCCAGCCCTTGCTGGTGCTCGAGGCCATGAAGATGGAGCACACGCTCGCCGCACCCGCGGACGGTACGGTCAAGACCGTACGCTATGCGGTCGGCGAGCAGGTGGTCGAGGGCGCCGAACTGGTGGAGTTCGAAGCCGGCTGATAGAAGTCGGGCGAAGGACACGGCCGCACGAGAGGAACGCCATGGGCAAGTTCATCGTCGAACCGCACTTTCGTCTGCAGGAGTGGGTGGCCGAGGAGAAAGGCTACTTCCGCGCCGAGGGGCTCGACTACGAGTTCCGCGAGCTGATCCGCTCGACCGCCGGCCAGCATCACAACAAGGGCGCGTCGGGCGCCTTCCAGAGCATCGAGAAGGGCCGCGAAGCCGATGTGAGCTGCGCCTGCCACTGGACCGTGGCGGTGGCGGCTTCCAACGGCCATGCCCGGCTCTATGCCGATGCCTATTCGGTGGCGCCCGCCGGCATTTTCGTGCCGGCCGATTCGCCCATCCGCACGCCCGAGGACCTCGCCGGCGTGCCGATCTCGGTCGGCTTCCAGTCGGGCAGCCACTATTCGACGATCCAGGCTCTGGAGCAGTACCTGCCGCGCGACAAGATCAATCTTACCTTCGAGGACGGCATGCTGTTCCGCCGCCTCGAACTGCTGATCGACGGCAAGAGCCGGGCGGCGGCGCTGTTCAGCGGGCCGTATTACCTCGCCGAGCAGCTCGGCTTCCGCAAGGTGATCGACACGACTTTCATGATCGCCGCCATGATCAACGGCGAGCCCGATCGCGAGGACATCCGCCGCTACTTCCGTGCGCTCAAGCGCGCGCAGCGCGACATCGACCTCAGGCCCGAGCTCTACACGCATTACTACAAGAACGAGTTCCCCGAGCGCTGGCACGCCATGATGGATACGCGGCGCTGGGGTCCGGGCGAGCGCATCGTGTTCGAGCCGTACTCGCGCCAGGCCTACGAGCAGTCGTTCGACTGGATCGCCCGGCACGAGATCTTCGCCGAAGGCCGCATGGGTTCGGGCGACTACGACAAGGCGACGGTTTCGTTCACGACCTCATCCTGAGGAGCCGCGCGGCGCGCGGCGTCTCGAAGGATGGGCAACAGACAAGGTGCTCGTTCCCACCCTTCGAGACGCGGCCCGCTGGGCCGCTCCTCAGGGTGAGGCGGTCGTTCACCGCCGTCCCGCGTTCAGCACGGCATTCAGGACCAGCGCGCCGAACGTCGCCGTGCCGATGCCGCCGAGCGAGAAGCCGCCGAAGCTCAGCGTGAAGTCGCCGGTGCCCAGCACCAGGGTGATGGCGGCCACCATCATGTTGCGGGCATCGGTGAAGTCGACCTTGTTGTCGACCCAGATGCGGGCGCCCGCGATGGCGATCAGGCCGAAGATCACGATGCTGACGCCGCCCATCGCCGGCAGCGGGATGGTGTGGATCAGGGCGCCGAACTTCGGGGAAAAGCCCAGCAGGATGGCGAACAGGGCGGCGACGACGAACAGCGCCGTCGAATAGATGCGGGTGGCGGCCATCACGCCGATATTCTCGGCGTAGGTGGTGACGCCGGTGCCGCCGACGCTGCCCGACACCAGGGTGGCGACGCCGTCGCCGAGGAAGGCGCGGCCGATATACGGCTCCATGTCGCGGCCGGTCATCGCGCCGACCGCCTTCAGATGGCCGAGGTTCTCGGCCACCAGGATGAGCGCCACGGGCACGATCAGGACGATGGCCTTGAGGTCGAACACCGGCGTCTCGAACTTGGGCAGGCCGATCCAGGCTGCCTGCTCGACCAGCTTGAAGTCGATCGGCTTGCCCCAACCCAGCCCGTTGGTGAGCAGGGCGTAGATCGCCGTCGCCAGGACGAGGCCGACCACGATCAGCAGCCGGCGCGTCAGGCCGCCGCTGTACACGGCGACCAGGGCGATGGCGAAGAACGTCACGGCCTGCATCCAGGCGTCGAAGGCGGTGGGCGCCATGTTCTTGATGGGAATGGAGGCGAGGTTGAGCCCGATCACCGCCACCACCGAGCCGGTGACGACCGGCGGCATCAGCCGCTCGACCCAGCCGGCACCTGTCGCCATCACCACCAGGCCGATGACGGCAAGCGCGACGCCGCACAGGATGATGCCGCCCAGCGCCACCGGGATGTTGGGATTGAGTCCCTGTCCGGAGAAGCCGGTGGCGGCGATCACCACGGCGATGAAGGAGAAGGACGAGCCGACGTAGCTCGGTACCTTGCCGCCGACGGCGATGAAGAAGATCAGCGTGCCGACGCCGCTCATCAGCACGGCGACGTTCGGGTCGAAGCCCATCAGCAGGGGCCCGAGCACCGTGGCGCCGAACATCGCGATGACGTGCTGGATGCCCAGCGCCACCGTCTGCGGCCACGGCAGCCGCTCGTCCGGCGCAACGACGATGCCTTCCGCCGGCTGTCTCTCTTTCCAGGAAAACAAGCAATTCCCCCACTGTCATCCCGAGCGCAGCGAGGGACCTTTCCGGATCAGTAAAGGTCCCTCGGCCTTCGGCCTCGGGATGACAGCATCTTTTCCGCTATGCCACCACCTTGCGATAGAGATGCCAGGTCGCGTGGCCGAGGATCGGCAGGATGATGGCGAGGCCCACCAGCAGCGGGATCGCGCCGATCACCAGCCCGGCGGCGATGATCAGGCCCCATGCCGCCATCGGCCCGGGGTTCTCGCGCACGGCGCGGAACGAGGTCGCTACCGCCTGGCGCACGCCGACATTGCGGTCGAGCAGCAGCGGGAAGGACACCACGCTGATCGCCAGCACCAGCAGGGCGAACAGGAAGCCCACGCCGACGCCCACGGCCACCATCGTCCAGCCCTCCGGCGTGGTGACGGCATCGCGGGCGAAGGCGATGGCCGAAACCGGCTGATCGGGACCGAGCGTCACCGTGTAGATGAAGTTGGCGGCGGCCAGCCAAAGGCCGAACAGGCCGATCAGCACCAGGCCTAGAGCCATCACCGAGCCGATGGCGGGCGAGCGCACGACGGCGAAGGCGTCGGCCCAGCCGGTCGCCGTGCCGAGCTCGCGCCGGCGGCTCATCTCGTAGAGGCCGACCCCGAACAACGGCGCGATCAGCGCGAAGCCCGAGACCAGCGGGAAGATCAGCGGCAGCATCCCGTAGTCGAAGACGAAGCGTGAGATGATCAGACCGGCGATCGGATAGATCATGCACAGGAAGACGACGTCGGTGCGGCAGGCGCCGAAGTCGCGCGCGCCCTCGCGCAGGGCCTGGCGCAGGTCGGCGATCCCGATCTTGCGCACCACCGGCGGCGCCATTTCGCGCGCCTCCCAGGCGCCATCCATGGTGCTCGCCGCCGAACCGATGGCATTCCCGGTTTCCTTGAGGCGATCCCAACCCCATTCGATGGGGTTCCTGACATGGTGCTGCACGGCCATGGTTGTCTCCTTCCTAACGATCGTTGGAAGGTCGCGGCCCAAGCGTGGCGTCCAGTCGTGGCACTGACATCAGTCCAAGGTCGTCGGCCACCGAGAGCCGCGATCCGCCACACCGGGGAGTCTACGCCGATTGGCGGCACAAAAAAAGTCGTCATCCCGAGCGAAGCCGGCCGCAGGCCGGCGCAGTCGAGGGACCTTTTCCTTCAGTGCAGGCAAAAGAAAAGGTCCCTCCACTTCGCGCTTCGCGCTCCGGTCGGGATGACGGGCAGCTAGTTCAGAAACTTCAGATACTGTCCGACGAAGTCGCAGCCGACGTCCTTGGAATAGGCGTCGATCAGCTTCTTGGTGATCGGCCCCGGCGTCTTGCCGTCGGCGACCGGGCCGCCGTTGAAGCTCCTGACCGGCAGGATGCAGAGGCTGGTCGAAGTGAGGAACATCTCCTCGGCGTTGGCCGCGTCGAACAGGTCGATGTCGCCGGCCGTGACCTTGATGCCCAGCGCCTTGGCCATGTCCATCGTCATCTGGCGGCTGACGCCCGGCAGCACATAGCGCTCGGACGGCGTGAACAGCTCGCCCTCGCGCACGATGAAGATGTTGCTGCCCAACCCCTCAGCGAGGTTGCCGTGCTCGTCGAGCAGGATCGCCCAGGCGTTGGGGTTCAGCGCCTTCACCGGCTTCTCGGCCACGATCATGTTGAGATAGTTGTGCGTCTTGGCGCGCGGCGAGAGCATCGACGGCGCGGTGCGGCGCACCGTCGTGGTGATGACCTCCGCGCCGTCGCGGTACAGCGGCGCGCGCGCCTTGAGCGGTAGCGGCATCACCTCGATCACGACGTTGGGGCCGGTATGGTCCCAGCCCTCGTCGCCCACCGCGTCGACACCGCGGCTGACGCGCTGGCCGACCCACCAGTCGCCGACCGCCGGCCTGAGATGCTCGTTGCGCGCCACGACCTCTTCGCTGTGCGCCACCATCTCCTTCGGGCCGATGCCGGGATCGATCTGCAGGTAGCGCAGCGAACGGTAGAAGCGGTCGATATGCTCCTTGAGCCGGAACGGCTTGCCCTCGAAGGTGCGAGTCATGTCGAAGGCGCCGTCGCCATACTTCCAGCTGCGGTCGCGGAACGGGATCATGACCTGGCCTTCCGGCATGAAGTTGCCGTTGAACCAGGCGATGCGTTGGTTGCTGAGCTGCTGGGCCATATGACTATCTCCGTGACTGGTTCCGTTATTGGGCGTGACTGAATTCGAGAGCCGTCGCATCCGCTCCGCTACGTCGCCGGCCGGCGGCCTTGGGCGTCGTCACCAGCGTGATATTGCCGGCGTCGTCGGCGAGATCGGCGATGTAGGACAGGGCATCGCCGATATCGTTCTCAATTTCCCGCCGCGCCGCAACCGCGTCGTGCGCCTGCAGGGCTCGAATGACGCGGGCGCGGGTCTGCGGGCCGTGCGGCCGGCTGATGAATTCAGGGAAGAGCAGGTTCAGGTAGGGGCCGGTCTGCAGCCACAGACCTTCGATCGCCCGCAGCAGCGTCGGCTGGTCGGCGATGGCGTAGAGCGCGAAGTGGAATTCGCGGATCTTCTGGCGGTCGGTGACGTGGTCGCCGCGGCTGCGTGCGGTCGCGAGTTCCAGGGCGATGCGGCGCAGTTCGGCGACGTGATGGCGATTGGCGCGCCGCGCCGCCTTCTCGGCGGCGAGACCCTCGAGCGCGATCCGCATGTCGCGCAGCTCGATGATGCGGTCCCGGGTCATGAGCGGCACGCGGACCGAGCGGTTGGGTTGCATCTCGAAGGCGCCCTCGGCGACCAGCCGGCGCAGCGCCTCGCGCACCGGGGTCAGGCTGACGCCGAGCGCGCCCGCGACGAAGCGGAAGGTGAGCTTCTGCCCCGGCGCGAAACGGCCGGCCGTCAGCGCATCGCGCAGGGAGTCGTAGACCTGCTTGCGCAGCGAGGTGTCGGCGGGGATGCTGGCTTTGGCGGTCGGCATCGTCCGCGACCATAGCCGATCGCCTGTGTTTTGTGATCACAAAAATGGTTGCCGGCCAAAATATGCGGTCCTAGAGTTATTTGTGATCACAGTTACCAAACGCCCGTCATCCCGACCGGAGCCGAGCGAAGCGAGGCGCAGTGGAGGGACCTGTTCTGTTTCTGCGTCGGCAAGAACAGGTCCCTCGACTACGCCGCCTTTCAGGCGGCTCCGCTCGGGATGACGGGACAAATATGCGATAGCCTTAGGGGCGGGGGACCATGCGCAGCTACGCCAAGTCGATCGCGCTCTACGAACGCACCAGGAAGCATCTGGCGGGCGGCGTCAGCAGCAATGTCCGCTATGCCAGCGTTCCGGTGCCGCTGTTCTTCGCGCGCGGCGAGGGCGCCCGGCTGCATGACGTCGATGGCAACGTGCACATCGACTATGTGCTGGGCAACGGGCCGGCGATCCTCGGCCATGCGCCCAAACCGGTGATCGAGGCGGTCGCCCGATCGCTCGCCGACGGCCAGGTCTATGCCGCCCAGAACCCGCGCGAGGCCGAGCTCGGCGAGCGGCTCTGCCGGCTGCTGCCCGGCGCCGAGGTCGTGCGCTTTGCGACATCGGGCACCGAGGCCGTACTGATGGCGATGCGGCTCGCCCGCGCCTTCACCGGCCGCGACAAGATCCTGAAGTTCGAAGGCCACTATCATGGCTGGAGCGACCAGGCCTACATCAGCGCCGGCCCGTCGCTGAACGAGGCCGGCCCTGCCGACGAGCCGGTGCCGGTCGCGGGCTCGCCGGGTATCCCGGCAAGCGTGCTCGACGACGTCGTGGTCGCCGGCTGGAACGACCTGGCCGCCCTCGAGGCTGCCTTCGACCGCCATGCCGGTGAGATCGCGGGCGTCATCATGGAACCCGTGATGGTGAATGGCGGCGCCGCCTTGCCCGAGCCCGGCTATCTCGCGGGCGTCCGCGATTTCTGCCGCGCCAAGGGGGCGCTCTTCATCTGCGACGAGGTCATCACCGGCTTCCGCGTCGGTCTCACCGGCGCCCAGGGGCGGTTCGGAGTCACGGCCGATCTCGCGATCTACGCCAAGGCCGTGGCCGCGGGTTTCCCGCTCGCCATGGTGGCCGGACGGCGCGACGTCATGGACACGCTGGCCGACAAGGGCGTGATGCATGGCGGTACCTACAACGGCAACGTCCAGAGCATGGCCGCCGCGCTCGCCGCCCTCGACGAGCTCGAGCGCGACGACGGCGCCGTCTATCGCGACCTCGAACGGCGCGGCGCGCGGCTGATGCAGGGCATCGCCGCCCTCGGCGAGAAGCACCGGCTGGCGATGCGCGTGCAGGGCCTGCCGGCGATCTTCCAGGTCTTCTTCACCGACGGGCCGGCGCCGAAGAACTATCGCGACGCCGTCTCCTGCGATCGCGACAAGGTGGCGGCCTTCCACGCCGCGCTGCAGGAGGAAGGCATCCGCATCAACCGGGTCGGCAAGTGGTTCCTGTCGACGGCGCACGACGATGCGATCGTCGACGAGACTCTGGCGGCGACCGACAGGGCGATGGCGGCATTGCGATGAGCGACATCCGCGTCGGAGGCGTCAGCGCCGCTGCGTCACCACGAGAAAGGCAAAGCCGGCGAGAATTCCGCCGAGGCCGTACAGAAACGTGCTGAGCAGGCGCATGAGCTGGCGTCTCGCCATGATGCGGCGATGATTGGGACTCCCCACATGGTCGTCGCCGAAAACCGATCGGCGCCGCACCCTCCTTGTCCCCAGATAAAAGCCGAATGCTGCGCCGAATGACATGAATATGAGCAGCACCAGTCCCTGGACCAGCGTCACGGCTCCCCTCGAGCATCCAAACCCCAATCAGCCTGCTAGAAGTATGGCGGGAATTTTCGGAGGCAACGATGAATCATCCGAGGCGCGTGCGACTCGTTGAGGTAGGGCCGCGCGACGGCCTGCAGAACGAGGCGAGGCCGGTGCCGGTGGAGGCCAAGGTCGCGCTGATCGACGCCCTGTCGGCGGCGGGCCATTCGGCCGTCGAGGCAGGCAGCTTCGTGTCGCCCAAGTGGGTGCCGCAGATGGCCAATACGGACGAGGTGATGTCGCGCATCAAGCGCAAGCCCGGCGTCGGCTATCCCGTGCTGGTGCCCAACAAGCAGGGCATGAACGGCGCCATCGAGGCAAAATGCGAAGAGATCGCCATTTTCACCGCGGCTTCGGAGGCCTTCTGCCGCAAGAACACGAATTGCTCCATTGATGAAAGCTTCGCGCGGTTCGCGCCGGTGATGGAGGCCGCGCAACGGCACGGCATGAAGGTCCGCGGCTACGTCTCGACCGTGATTGCCTGTCCGTACGACGGAAAGGTTGCACCTGCCAAGGTTGCCGAGGTCTCGGAGCGGCTGTTTCAGATGGGCTGCTACGAAGTCTCGCTCGGGGACACGATCGGCGTCGGCACGCCGGGCGAGTGCGTCGCCATGATCGACGCCGTCGCAGAGAAGGTGCCGCGGGAAAAGCTCGCGGCGCATTTCCACGACACCTACGGCCAGTCGCTCGCCAACATCCTGGCGGTGATGGAGCGGGGCATCGCCGTGTTCGACACCGCCGTCGCGGGGTTGGGCGGCTGCCCCTACGCCAAGGGCGCCTCGGGCAATGTCGGGACCGAGGACGTGATCTACCTGATGAACGGGCTGGGCATCGAGCACGGCGTCGATCTCGACGCCATCGCGAGGGCCGGCCGCGAGATCTGCGTGGCGCTCGGCCGCGAGCCAGCCTCGAAGGTCGCGCAGGCGTTGAAGGCGAAGGCGGCTTGAGCGGCTAGTACCTGCTTTCATTGAATGGTGATTCACAGGATGACCTCATCCTGAGGAGCCGCGCGCAGCGCGGCGTCTCGAAGGATGGCAACAAAGGCGATGTAGCCCACCCTTCGAGACGGCCCTGCGGGCCTCCTCAGGGTGAGGTCGGGCTGTATCAGCGTCCATAAAAGCGGGTCCTAGCGGTTCCACCTGATCGCATTTCTGGACCACCGCCACGGGAGTGCAATATCGTGGGCTTGGTGGATGCCGGCGTCGAAGATCATTCGAATGGAGGATCTGAACGACCATGACGACGATCGAAGCATTTCGTTCCAGCGTGTCGGCGGTGACGCCGCCGGCCGGCGTCGGGCCTGCGCTCGAGGCCTTGTGGTGGCTGAAGCGCGGCGACTGGGATCGTGCGCATAAATGCGTGCAGGGCCACGAAGGCGAGGCCGATTGCGACTGGGTGCACGCGCACCTGCATCGTCAGGAGGGCGACATGAGCAACGCCCAATACTGGTACCGCCGCGCCGACAAGCCGGTGTCGGGTGTGTCGCTGCAGGATGAGTGGAGCGAGATCGTCACGGCGATGCTGGCCCGCAAATAGCGCACGAACGTTCAAGACCTCGGGCGCTGCAGCCGCCGATATCGAGGTCATGGATGCTCTGTCCGGCTTTCTTCTCGCCGCCCTGGCCCTGGCCGGCAGCCCGGGCCCGGCGACGCTCAGCCTCACGGCGACGGGTGCGGCCTTCGGCGCCGGCCGCGGCATGGCCTATCTCGCCGGCATCGTCGTCGGCATGGTGCTGGTCATGGCCGCGGTGGCGGCCGGCCTGGTCGGGCTGCTGATGGCCGTGCCGGGTGCGACCCCGGTCGTCACCGTGCTGGCGGCGGCCTATTTCCTCTATCTTGCCTGGCGCATCGCCACGGCACCGCCGTTGACCGAAGGCGACAGCCGGCGTCAGGCACCGACCTTCGTTGCGGGTCTGGCTCTGTCGTTGGTCAATCCCAAGGGCTATGCCGCGATGGCGGCACTCTACTCGGGCTTCGTGCTGGTGCCTGGCCGCATGGGCGCGGACATCGCCGCCAAGATGACGGTGCTGACCTTGATCATCGTCGCAGTCAACGTCGCCTGGCTGCTGGCGGGTGCCGGGCTGACGCGCTTCTTCCGCGAGCCGCGCAGCAACCGCGTGATCAATGTCGCGTTTGCCGTCCTTCTGGTTGCTTCGGTCGCGCTCGCCTTCGCCTGAACACCATCGCGATGACAGCAGTGCCAGCACTTGTTCGTTCCGAAGGAGGCAAATACGCCGAGGTTAATGCGTCGAAGAGGGCCGTATGGCACGCAAAAATTCCCATCGACTTGCCGTCTGGCCGAGTCCACGAAATTCCTGGCAGAACTGAAGTTGACTTTTTTAAGAACTTAGATTATTTTATCTTGCGCTCGCCTTTCGGCGGCTCTGCTCTTTGAATCGTTCATCCGATACCATCGCGCCCGGCCGCAGCCGGGCCGGCCTGTCCGGCCGAGCGAAAACCAATATCTAAACTTGCGTAACTATCGAAATTGCCCGCCGAGCCCCACTGATAGTGGGTCGGCTTCCGGGGCGCCGCTACGATCTCTGCCGGAAACGCCGGAAACGCCGGAAACCTCCGCCAACAATGACTGCATTGCATGCAGTCTCCCTCGATGCGCGGTGCCGAGGAACGCGCATTGTCGCTGCTGCCGCGTTTTAGGCGACATCGCCCGGCCATCGCCGGTACCGACCGAGCGGCCGCATCAATGGCTTGCGGGAATTCTCGAGGAGGTCGCGCGAACACGATCCCGTTTGCGGCCGGCCGGCCAAAAACCTATGTGGAGAGCTATTAGCGCCGTTCGACGATGCGCACCGTGACGGCGCTGGAGTGGCCTGCCTCGTCGACCACGGCGACGCGGACCTGGCCGGGTCCGTCGGGCACCCACTTCGTGCCGTCGAGCGGCCGGCCGTCGATCAGCCAGCGCAGGCTGCCCTTGCCGCCCTTGGCGGTGAGCGGCACGGCCTCGCGGTTCGCGAGCTCGATGCGCGCGTCGGCCGGCGGATAGGCGATGCGCAGGCTGCCGGGCTCGGCGGTTGGCCCCAGCGAGCGCATGCGCACCGGCAGGTCGCGCCACGAGGCGACGCGCAGGACGTCGGCCGGCGGGGGCTTGGCGATGTTGTCCTCGGCCGGCAGGCGGCTGAAAGCCTTGAACAGGACGGGCAGGGCGGCGTGGCGGCCAAGCTGGCCCGGCCGCGACGTGCCGTCGGCATGGCCGACCCACACGACCACCGTCCAGTTGGCGCTGTAGCCCGCGGCCCAGGCATCGCGGAAACCCGCCGACGTGCCGGTCTTGTAGGCGATGCGGCGCTCGCGCAAGCCGACGGGCAGGTTGGCGAAGCCGTCGGGCAGCGGTGCCTCGGCCAGCACGTCGCCGACGTACCAGACCGCAGCCGGCCCGATCAGGCGCACGGGCTCCCGTGCGGCGCGGTCGCGTCGGATGATGGGCGGCGCGAACTCACCGCCACGCGCCAGCCCGGCATAGAGGCCGGCCATCTCGAGCGGCGAGACCGTGGCGCTGCCGAGCGCAATGCCCAGCGACGCGCCGGTATCTCCGGGCGGCAGGCCGGGTGTTGCGCCGGCCGTGCGCAGGGTCGACAGGAAGCGCTGCGGCCCGACCTTCTCCAGCGCCAGCACTGCCGGCACGTTCAGCGACTGCTGTAGCGCCCGGCGCACGGTGACGGCGCCCTGGTGGTCGCGGTCGAAGTTGCGCGGCAGCCAGTCGCGGAAGCGCACTGGCACGTCCTCGATCAGCGATTCGGGATGCAGGACGCGATCGTCGAACGCCATGGCGTAGATCAGGGGCTTCAGCGCCGAGCCGGGCGAGCGGTGGGCGCGCACCAGGTCGACCTGACCGGCGCGGCCGAAAAAGTCCGAGCCGCCCTGCCAGGCGACGACGGTCCCGGTGCGGTTGTCGACCGCGACGATGGCGATGTCCGGCCGGTCGGCGATGCGGCCGCGCTCCTCGCGGGCGAGCTGCAGCATGGCCGACTGAAGCTCGAATCGGATGGTCGTCGGCACCACGGTGCCCGGCGACTGGCCGGCGAGCCATGCCGACAGATGAGGCGCGTGCAGGGGCATGGCCAACCGCCGACTGGGCACCGGCCGGCTCGACGCCAGGTCGCGCAGGGAGGCATCGATCACCTCGTGCTGGAAGCCGCGCTCCAGCACGCGTTCGCGCGCCGCCTGAGCGGCAGCGGGCGAGCGATCGGGCCGGCGGCGCTCGGGCGATTGCGGGATGGCGACCAGCAGCGCCGCTTCGCCGGCGTTGAGGTGCTTCGGCTCCTTGCCGAAATAGGCGAACGAGGCGGCGCGCACGCCCTCGAGGTTGCCGCCCATCGGCGCCAGGGTCAGATAGATGCCCAGCACCTCGCGCTTGGAGTAGCGCCATTCGAGCTGCAGGGCGCGCGCCGACTGCAGCAGTTTGGTGCCGAGCGTGCGTCGCGGTCCGATGCGGAAGAGCTCAGGCTCCAGCAGGCGGACGGCCTGCATGGAGAGTGTCGACGCGCCCGACACGATGCGGCCGCGGCTGATCCATTGCTCGGCGGCGCGCACCGCGGCCAGGGGATCGACGCCCCAATGATCGTCGAAGCGGCGATCCTCGTAGGCCTTGAGCAGGCCGAGATAGACCGGGTCGACGTCGTCGACCGCGGTTTTCAGCCGCCACTTGCCGTCGGCCGTGGTGAAGGCACGCAGCAGGCGGCCATTCGAATCGACGACCTCCGTCGAGCGGTCATGGTAGCGCGACAGGTTGGGCGGAAAGAGCTGGTCGAGCGCCAACGCCCCCGCCGCCAGCGATGTGGCGACGAGTGCCAACCCGACGAAGAGGCCCCGCAGCTTCCTCCCCAGCGAAGCTGGGGAGGTGTCGCCGTCACACGGCGACGGAGGGGTCATGGGCGAGCCTTTGGCGCTCATGACCCCTCCGTCCGCTCCGCGGACACCTCCCCGCGCGGAGCGCCTGTCGTATTCACACATCTCAGTTGCGAGGGAGAGAGAAGCTCGATTCTCTGTCTGTCATGATGGCAGCTGGAGGTGTGGATGTCAGGGCACGAGTACGGGCTGGGCCGGTTTGGCGACCGTCGCCTGGAAAAAGG
>JACPOB010000167.1 GCA_016185145.1 Rhodospirillales bacterium
ACATTCTCGGCCGTCCCGACACGATCGACTTCGTCGACGTGTCGCCCAAGCAGATCGTCTCGGTCGCCGCCGCGCTGATCCCGTTCCTCGAGAACGACGACGCCAACCGCGCGCTGATGGGCTCCAACATGCAGCGCCAGGCGGTGCCGCTGATCCAGGCCGAATCGCCGCTGGTCGGCACCGGCATGGAAGAGGTGGTCGCGCGCGACTCGGGCGTGGCGATTGCCGCCCGCCGCACCGGCGTGGTCGACCAGGTCGATGCCATGCGCATCGTCGTGCGCGCCACCGAGGATGTCGGGCCCAACCGGCCGGCGGTCGACATCTACAACCTGCTGAAGTTCCAGCGCTCCAACCAGAGCACCTGCATCACCCAGAAGCCGCTGGTGAAGGTCGGCGACCAGGTGAAGAAGGGCGACATCGTGGCCGACGGTCCGTCGACGCGTGACGGCGAGCTGGCGCTCGGCCGCAACGTGCTCGTCGCCTTCATGCCGTGGAACGGCTACAACTTCGAGGACTCGATCCTGCTCTCCGAGCGCATCGTGCGCGATGACGTCTTCACCTCGATCCACATCGAGGAGTTCGAGGTCATGGCCCGCGACACCAAGCTCGGCCAGGAGGAGATCTCCCGCGACATCCCCAACGTCGGCGAAGAGGCTCTGAAGAACCTCGACGAGGCGGGCATCGTCTATATCGGTGCCGAGGTGAAGGCGGGCGACATCCTGGTCGGCAAGGTGACGCCGAAGGGCGAGAGCCCGATGACCCCGGAAGAGAAGCTGCTGCGCGCCATCTTCGGCGAGAAGGCGGCCGACGTGCGCGACACCTCGCTGAAGGTGCCGCCGGGCGTCGAGGGCACGGTCGTCGAGGTCCGCGTGTTCAACCGCCGCGGCGTCGACAAGGACGAGCGCGCGCTCGCCATCGAGCGTGACGAGATCGAGCGTCTCGCCAAGGACCGCGACGACGAGAAGGCCATCCTGGAGCGCAGCTTCTACAGCCAGATCCAGGAAATGCTGATGAACCAGACGGTGGCCGGGGGCCTCAAGGGCCTGAAGCCGGGCACGCGCATCACCGACAAGGTGCTGGGCGAGTACACCCCTGGCCAGTGGCGCCAGATCGCCGTCAAGACCGACAAGAAGCAGGGCGAGATCGAGGCGTTGAACAAGCAGTTCGACGAATCGATGAAGCGCCTGCAGGACCGCTTCGACAGCAAGGTCGACAAGCTGCAGCGCGGCGACGAGCTGCCGCCGGGCGTGATGAAGATGGTCAAGGTCTTCGTCGCCACCAAGCGCAAGCTGC
>JACPOB010000168.1 GCA_016185145.1 Rhodospirillales bacterium
AACCCGAAGGCCTTCATCACTCACGCGGCATGGCTGGATCAGGGTTGCCCCCATTGTCCAATATTCCCCACTGCTGCCTCCCGTAGGAGTCTGGGCCGTGTCTCAGTCCCAGTGTGGCTGATCGTCCTCTCAGACCAGCTAACGATCGTCGCCTTGGTGAGCCATTACCTCACCAACTAGCTAATCGTGCGCGGACTCATCTTTTGGCGATAAATCTTTATCCCGTAGGAACCATCCGGTATTAGCTCCAGTTTCCCGGAGTTATTCCGAACCAAAAGGCAGATATCCACGTGTTACTCACCCGTGCGCCACTCGTGTATTGCTACACGCGTTCGACTTGCATGTGTTAAGCCTGCCGCCAGCGTTCGTTCTGAGCCAGGATCAAACTCTCAAGTTTAACGTGCTCCTCCGGGGGGAGGAGCGAGATCCCGTCACTAATTACCACCCGACCCTTCTGGGCGAACCCATGAGGTCGAGCTTTCGAACTAGCGACGGCAGAAACATCTGTGCGCGAAGCACTGACGTCCGCCGCCGCTGGCGTATCCCTTTCCAAACAGACGATGCATAGAGCGCGCGGTCCGAGGACCGAGACCTTTGGCTAGCGAGGCACCGATTGGGTCAGAGAACCCTTCGCCGCAATTACGCGCGACGTTTTCGGTACGCCCCGTTCGCCGTGGGAGCCGCGCTTATATGGGGGTGGGTTTGGGGTGTCAAACGCAAAATTGCAGATCGTTTACGGACAGTCAGGAGCGCCTGTTAAGTCCTTCAAACCTATAGTATTTGTTGTGCCCGCCGGGGCTTTCCGGCATCAATATCTAGCAATTTCCGATATCCCACCGTTGGGGAAAAATCCTCAAACGGCGGTCCAACCCCAGCCGAGGTCCGGACCCACCGGACCCGCGATAGGTCAATGGTCATGACGGATTCCCCTCCTCCGTCGGACCGGCCCAGAACGGCCAAAAGCCTGGCTTTTGCGCCGTTCCGGCCTGTCCTTTTTGCCGTCGGTGTCGTCGGCCTGGCCCTGGGTGGGCTGGTCCTGGTGCATCGGTCGAATCCCGAGATCGCGGCCCTGCCGGCACCGACAAAACTTCCGGTGCCGCAGCCTGCCGCACCGCCGGCGCCCATCGTTCTGGCCGATTCGGAGCCCGCGCCGCCGGTCGCGCCATCCGACTTCAAGGCCTCGTCGCCCAATCTCGGGGGCGATCTCCGCGGTTTCTCGATGAAGCCGCCGGAGCCCAACAGCGAGCCCGAGCCGCCGGCGCCGGATCGTTACGAACTCACCTTGCGCCTCGAGAAGGGCGACACGATCGAGAAGATGCTGGCCGACATCGACGTGCCGGAGGCCGATCGCAAGCAGATCCACGAGAAGCTCAACGCGCTCCTCAAGAAGCGCCGGCTGCCGGTCGGCCAAGAGATCGAGCTCCTGCTGCAGAACGTTCCCGAGCAGCCTGACGCGCCGCGCGTGCTGTCGCTGTCGGTGCGCCCGCAACCCGAGCGCGAGTACATCATCACGCGCCGCGACGACGGCAGCTACGTCGGCGAAGAAAAAGTCTACAAGGTGAGCCCGCGCATCGTGCGCGTCGAAGCCGAGCGTCATGGCTCGCTGGAGCAGAGCGGCGTGAAGGCCGGCGCGCCATCGCAAGCGATGGTCGAGTTCATCCGCGCGCTCTCCTACGACGTCGACTTCCAGCGCGAGCTGAAGGAAGGCCAGAAATTCACCGTGCTGCTCGAGCAGCTCGTGACCAGCGACGGCCGCGTCACCCATCCCGGCCGGCTGCTGGCGGGCGAGCTGCGCCTGCTCAAGCGCACGGTGACGGTGATCCGCTATCGCCCGCAAGGCGGCGCCGAGGGCTTCTACAACCCCAACGGCGAGAGCGTCGTGCGCGCCTTCCTGCGCACGCCGATGGATGCGTCGAAGATCTCGTCGCGCTTCGGCATGCGCGAGCATCCGATCCTGGGCTACAGCGCGTTGCATGCCGGCGTCGACTTCGCCGCGCCGCCGGGCACGCCGATCCTCGCGGCCGGCGCCGGCAAGGTGGTGATGGCCGGCCCGAACGGCGGCTACGGCCTCTACGTCAAGTTGCAGCACACCAGCGACGTCGGCACGGCCTACGGGCACATGTCTCGCATCGGCCCCGGCATCAAGCCCGGCGTCTCGGTGCGCCAGGGACAGGTGATCGGCTTCGTCGGCTCGACCGGCATGTCGACGGGACCGCATCTGCATTACGAGTTCCATCGCGGCGGCAAGCAGGTCAATCCGCTGGCGCAGAAATTCGCGATGCGCGCCCAGGTGGCAGGCAAGGATGCGACGCGCTTCAACGCGCTGGCCAGGCAGTACCTGGCGCAGCTCAAGAACGCGCCGGTCGTGGCTGGCGCGAAGAAGCCGAAGGACAAGGATCCGCCGCAGGTCGCGAAGGGGGATTGAGTCTTCCGGACCGCGCGCTTCCCGCGCGCTCATGTGCGCGCTGGAAGCGCGCGGTCCGGAAGAGCATGACTCAAACGACACGGCGCTTGAGGACGGCGAGCTTCTCCTGGATGCGCCATTCTTCCTGCCAGTTACGCCGCTCGACCGGGTAGGCGAAGGTCAGCGCGAGCGCATCGCCGTCGTCGGGTGAGGCGAGGCCCCTCTTCCGCATGTCGTCCTTGCGCTCGAGCCTGATGGCATCTGACGCATCGTAGCCGTAGTCGACGGCGGTGAGGTCGGCCTGCAGGGAGCGATCGTCCGGCAGGCAGCCGAACTTGCACCACTCCTTCATGTGGCCCCACATCTCGGCCCGCTTGTTGGCGTAACGCACGGCGGCCTCGCTGCCGTCGGTGCGGTCGGCGTTGCTACCGAAATCGATGCCGCGCACCACCGAGCAACCGAGCTGGCTCAGCCGATCGACGACGCCCCAGCCGATGCCGGTGCCGTCGACGAAGACGGCGTCGGGCTCGTAGGAATTCACCAGCTCCATGACGCGCCCTGCCACGGCCATCAGGTCGGGAATGCGGAACTTCACCGCCGGAATCGAGCGCGCATCGATGCCGCGACGGAAGCGGATGACGGTCTGGTCCTCGCCGTGGCGGGCGATGTCGACGCCCATCACCAGCGCCGCCGTCGGATCCTTGAACAGCTCGCGCGCGACGGCCTGCTCGACGCGCTCGCTGTCGATGAACTGCATGGTGCCGGCGCGCGGGAACTCGCCCTTCACGCGCACGCGCACGAAGTCGGAGTCCGCGCCATAGTCCGCCACCCAGGTCGCGATCTGCGCCTTGTTGGTCATCGACACCGAGCGCGAATCGATCTGCTGCGGCTGCCAGCGATGGGCGAAGCGGCCGCCGGCAAAGCATTCGCGGAAGCGGCCGGTGGTGCGCGTGGGATTGCCGAAGGCGAGCCAGAAGAGGTCGGTGCCGGCGTCGGTCAGTGCGCCCTCGATCGTTTCCCACACGCCGTCGGCGATCGACGAGGCCTCGTCGAACAGAGCGAAGGCGCGGCGGCCCTTGTTGTGCAGGCCGGCGATGGCCTCGGTGTTGTTCTCCGACCAGGTGATGGCATCGACGCGCCAGGTGCGATCGCGGCCGGGACGCGAGGAATGGAGCGAGGTCGCGGTGTAGGTGAACCAGCTCCTGTTGATCGCGAGCGCGTGCCACTTGGCGAGCTCGGGCCAGGTCTTGGTGCGCAGCTGGCCCTCGGTGTTGGCGGTGACGATGCCGCGCGTGTCGGGCACCGTCGACATCGCCCACAGGATGACCCAGGCGACCAGCGCCGACTTGCCGATGCCGTGGCCCGAGGCGACGGCGAGCCGCACGGCCTCGGCGGGCGACTTGTCGCGCGCCCTGAGCCCGCGGCCGAGCTTCTCCAGCACCTCGCACTGCCACGGCTCGGGGCCGCTCTCGCCGGCGAGCGCGCTGCCGGGCTGGCCCCAGGGAAAGACACTCTGCACGAATCCCAGGGGATCGAAGCGATAGACGCCGAGCCTGTCGGAGAGTCGCTCCGCGCCGGCGTCGCTTTCGGACGCCTCGCCCTCGAGGGCATCAATCGCCGTCATGGTGGCGTGCCCTTTCGCTGGAGGCCTCGAGCCGTGCGATGTCGTCGCTGCCGTCGTCCGACGTGGCGGCGTTCGGCCCGTCGCGCCAGGTCTGGCGGCGGCGGTTGCGCAGCCAGAAGATGCAGGCCTGGGTGTCGGGCGGGAAATAGACGTTGGTCTCGAAGTCCTTGGGCTCGCCGCGATAGAGCGCGGTGCGCTTGACCGTGCGCTCGAAGCCGGTGGCGCGGGCATAGAGGCCGCCCGCGACTTTGGTATCGGCGACCAGGCGCCCGCTCTGCACGGCGGCAGCGAAGGCGGGCTGGGTGGCGATCCAGTTGTCGATGGTGCGGCGCGTAACGCCGAAGAGCTCGCCGAGCTCCTCGTTGGTGGCGCCGAGCAGGCAGCACTTGCGGGCCTGCTCACAGAAATCGGGCTTGTAGGCCGCGGGACGTCCGTTGGGGTTCATGAACAAACCATAACTCAGGTATAGGAACATTGCAAGAACGTATTTGAGGATATTTTTGCAGTGAGTTTTTTCGCACCGTAGGGAAGTGCCAGGAATTTCGAGGGACACAAGATGTTGTGGTCGCCGTTGGTCCTGCTACCGACCGTTCCGCACGATGACAGCAGTGCTGTCACCGAAAGCCGCCACCGAGAACCGACCATCGGTCCTGGAGGTGGTGACTCTCGACGACCGCCTCGCGGAGGCGGCGCGCAAGGAGGGCGTCGTCCTCGCGGCGGTGTGATGGTGATCCACCCGAGTCTCAAACCGCTGTTCCCAAACGTCGAGAACGCCGATTCCAAATCACAGGGCGGTCACAGTCGACAGAGGGATGAAGGCTGCCGGCTCGCCGTAATTCACCTGTCAGCCGGGCATCCACAGGTGGGGAAGGACATGCAATCTACTGAAGTCGCTGGACGCGTCCGCGACTCCGCGTCGGAGCCGCGCCCGGTGAAGGTGTTGTTCGTGGACGACGACGACGACTTTCGCGAGGCGCTGGCAGGGGAACTTTCGGATCAAGGCTTTGCGATCCAGTGCTTCAGCGATGGCGAGTCGCTGATCGCGACGCTCCAGCAGTCCCCGGAGGCCGACGTCATTCTCCTGGACTGGAGCCTGCCTCGGACGTCAGGCATCGACCTGGTGCCCGAGCTGCGCCAGAGGGGTATCGAACTGCCCGTGATTTTCCTCACCGGCCACTCGGCCACCCTGCGGGAAGCCCAGGCTTTTGATCGGGGCGCAATGGACTTCATCGACAAGTTGCGCGGGGTGGATGTCCTGGCTCGGCGTCTGCGGCGGGCCGCCCACATGGCGAAGCCTCCCGTACCTGAACTGCCGACCGATCAGACTCTCATCTTCGGAAATCTCGTCTTGAGGCCCTCGATCGGGCGCCTTTTCTGGAACGGCGCCGATGTCGGACTGACGCTTTGCGAATACAAGATAATCTCACTGCTGGCGTCGAATATCGGCCATCCGATCAGCTATCGCGCCATCTATGACACGATGCATTACCAAGGTTTCATCGCGGGCTGTGGCGAAGAGGGCCATCGGGTGAATGTTCGATCCACCATCAAGCGAATCCGCAAGAAGTTCCTGAAAATCGACCCTGGCTTTGACGAAATCGAAAGTCACGCTGGCTTTGGATACGCTTGGCGCTCACCGCCAGTGAATACACGACACTAGGGCCAGTGTTCCGCCCCATCTCTGACAAGCCGCTCGACGTAGCCGATGTCCGGAATCGGCTCGGAAACAGAAGCAGACGAGCACGCCTTATTGGTGTTGCCCCTAAAGCGCGATATTCGGCCCACCAGAACTGCGACCCTCTCATGGAAGAAATCGCTCCAGTATCGCGGCCGCGTGCCGTCCGACAGGTGACGGCGGAGCCGGCCATGTCGCCAGCCATTCCCGGTATGAAATGGCGTGGAAGGCGACCTGCGCATTCGCGACCGCGGCGCTGAAGCGCGTGATCTCCGCCCGGTGCCTGGCAAAAGCCGCCGAAGGAATCGACACCTCTCCCCGCTTCTCAGGTTCCGCGAACAGATAGACTAGTTTCTGTCTCGAAAGGCCTTTTGTGTGGGGGGTCGGGCACTTTTTCGCTGTCATCTGCGGACAAGAAGTTGCGATCTGGCAGGTTCAAAGTGGCCGGACAGAGCGGTTTGCGGGTGTCGGGGCGTGCGCGGACGTG
>JACPOB010000063.1 GCA_016185145.1 Rhodospirillales bacterium
CTCGGCGGCGGCACGTTCGATATCTCCATTCTCGAAATCGGCGACGGCGTGTTCGAGGTGAAGTCGACCAACGGCGACACCTTCCTCGGCGGCGAAGATTTCGACATGCGCCTGGTCGGCTACTTGGCCGACGAGTTCCAGAAGGAGCAGGGCATCAACCTGCGCAACGACAAGCTCGCGCTGCAGCGTCTGAAGGAAGCCGCTGAAAAGGCCAAGATCGAGCTGTCGTCGACGACGCAGACCGAGATCAACCTGCCCTTCATCACCGCGGACCAGACCGGTCCGAAGCATCTGACGATGAAGCTCACCCGCGCCAAGTTCGAGGCGCTGGTCGACGATCTCGTCCAGAGGACCGTCGAGCCTTGCCGCAAGGCATTGAAGGACGCGGGCCTGACCGCAGCCGAGATCGGCGAAGTGGTTCTGGTCGGCGGCATGTCGCGCATGCCGAAGGTCCAGGAAGTCGTGAAGCAGCTGTTCGGCAAGGAGCCGCACAAGGGCGTCAACCCGGACGAAGTCGTGGCGATCGGCGCCGCGATCCAGGCCGGCGTGCTCCAGGGCGACGTCAAGGACGTGCTGCTGCTCGACGTGACCCCGCTGTCGCTGGGCATCGAGACGCTGGGCGGCGTGTTCACCCGCCTGATCGAGCGCAACACCACGATCCCGACCAAGAAGAGCCAGACCTTCTCGACCGCCGACGACAACCAGACCGCGGTGACCATCCGCGTGTTCCAGGGCGAGCGCGAGATCGCCGCCCAGAACAAGCTGCTCGGCCAGTTTGACCTGGTGGGTATCCCGCCGGCGCCGCGCGGCATGCCGCAGATCGAGGTCACCTTCGACATCGATGCCAACGGCATCGTGCAGGTCTCGGCCAAGGACAAGGCCACCAGCAAGGAGCAGCAGATCCGCATCCAGGCTTCGGGCGGCCTCAGCGAGGCCGACATCCAGAAGATGGTGAAGGACGCCGAGCTGCACGCCGAGGAGGACAAGAAGAAGCGCGAGCTGATCGACGCCCGCAACCAGGGCGAGGCGCTGGTCCATTCGACGGACAAGAACCTCAAGGAGTTCGGCGACAAGGTCGGCGCGGCCGAGAAGTCGGCGATCGAGACGGCGCTCGCTGACCTGAAGTCGGTGCTGGCCGGCGAGGACACCGAGGCCATCAAGGCCAAGACCAACGATCTCGCGCAGGCCGCGATGAAGCTCGGCGAGGCGATGTACAAGGCCCAGCAGGCCGATGCCCAAGCCGGAGCAGCGGGTGCAGGGGCCGGCGCCGGCGAGGCGCCGGGCGGCGGCGCCGCGAACCAGGCAGGCAACGAGAAGGTCGTCGATGCCGAGTTCGAGGACGTCACCGACAAGAACAAGAAGACGGGCTCCGGCTGATCCGGAGCAAGGCAAGAAACACGGCCTCCCGCGCGAGCGGGAGGCCGAACTTTAGGCGGCAAGTGGGGGCTGCGTAGGGCGTATGTCGCAGGACTATTACGAGCTGCTCGGAGTCAGCCGGACGGCGAGCGCCGACGATCTCAAGAAGGCGTTCCGCAAGCTCGCCATGCAGCATCATCCGGACCGCAATCGGGACGACAAGGAAGCCGAGAAGCGGTTCAAGAGCATCAACCACGCCTACGACATCCTGAAGGATCCCGAGAAGCGCGCGGCCTATGACCGCTACGGACCGGCGGCCTTCGAGGGCGGCATGGGTTCCGGCGGGCCGGGCGGCCCGTTCGGCGGCGCCCAGGGCTTCGATTTCGGCTCGGTGTTCGGCGACATCTTCGAGGAGATGTTCGGTGCCGGCGGCCAGCGCGGCCGCGGTGGCCGCGCCGCCATGCGCGGCCAGGACCTGCGCTTCAATCTGGAGATCACGCTGGAACAGGCCTATGGCGGCACCGAGGCCACGGTGCGCGTGCCGGCATCGGTCGCCTGCGAGGCCTGCAAGGGCAGCGGCGCAGAGCCCGGCTCCAAGCCGCAGCAGTGCCCGACCTGCCATGGCCGCGGCCGCCTGCGCGCCCAGCAAGGCTTCTTCACGGTCGAGCGCACCTGCCATACCTGCCATGGCGCGGGCCAGGTGATCGACAAGCCCTGCCGCGCCTGCGCCGGCCAAGGCCGCACGCGGCGCGACAAGACGCTCAAGGTCAATATCCCGGCCGGCGTCGAGGACGGCACGCGCATCCGCCTTTCCGGCGAGGGCGAGGCCGGGGCGCGCGGCGGGCCGGCGGGTGATCTCTACGTGTTCCTGTCGGTGCGCCGACACCAGCTCTTCGAGCGCGAAGGGGCCGACGTGCACTGCCGCGTGCCGATCTCGATGGTGCAGGCCACGCTCGGCGGCAACATCGAGGTGCCGACGCTGGACGGCAAGATGGCGCGCATCAATGTTCCGGCGGGCGCGCAGGGCGGCCACCAGTTCCGCCTGCGCGGCAAGGGCATGCCGATCGTGCGCTCGGCGCAGCGCGGCGACATGTACATCGAGATCAACGTCGAGACGCCGACCAACCTCACGTCCAAGCAGAAGGAACTGCTCAAGGAATTCGAGCGCGCCGGCAAGACCAGCCCCGAATCCGAAGGCTTCTTCAGCAAGGTGAAGGAAATGTTCAGCGGGGACTAGGGCCAGCCTAGTCGCGTCGGCGATTAGCGATGCGACCGCCCTTTCATTCGCAGGGGCAGGCAATGTCGAACAGACACGCACAGCGACGTGCAGCCAAGGCGGCGCGCAGGAAGAAGCTGCTTGCCGAGCGGCGCAAGGTTGCCATGGCGGAGAAGCAGTCGCCGCGCGCGGAGCGGATGCGGCGGATGGCGGCGGCGCCGATCCATTGTTGCCTGGTCAACGAGGCGCTGTTCGAGGTTGGCAATGGCAACCTGTTGCTGGCCCGCAAGGCAGCAGATGGAAGAATGGGCCTGGCAGCTTTCATGCTCGACGTCTACTGCGTCGGCGTGAAGGATGTCATCCTCCGGCTGGACGACCCGGCTGAGATCGAGCGCGTCATAGCGACTCTCGGCGACGTCCAACCGCTGACCGAGATCGACACTGCATGTGCGCGCAAACTGCTGCGCGACCTCGTCGGTTGGTCCCGCTCGATCGGGCTGGCGCCGCATCCCGACTATGCCGGTGCGGAACTCCTGTTCGGCGATGTTGCGGCCGACGCCTGCGTCGAGAACTTCAGCTTCGGCAAGGACGGCAGGCCGCTCCTGATTCCCGGTCCACTCGATACGCGCGCTCGCATCAGACAACGGATCGATGCCCTGCGACGCAAGCTCGGAGAAAATGGGTTCGACTTTGCGCAGTTGGATGAATTCGACGACGACGAGATCTTCGATGATGACGGCGATATCGACCCCGACGAGGGCTTCGAGGCCGAGATCGACGATGCGGTCGAGTCCGTCACGGGCATGCGCTACGATCCGGACTTGGCCCCCGATACAGCCGCGTGGCTCGAGCTCGACGAGGACGATCGGATCATGCTGGCCGAGGCGTATCATCGCCGAGCTGGAATTGACTTACCGAACCTGAAAGCACACGCGATGATCCACGTCATCATCGAGAACCAGGTGGCGCTCGGTGACGAACTGCCCGTGCGCCGGGCGATCGAGCGGCTTATGAGCCAAGGCCTCGACCGCCACGACGCGGTTCACGCGGTGGGGAGCGTCCTCACGGCGTACCTGCACGACCTCATGACGGCCGATGCCCCGCAACCCGACAGACTCGAGGACTACAAAGAAGCGGTCGAGCGGTTGACCGCTGAGAGCTGGCGAGCGGAGTTCGGACCGGACGCGGGCGATGAGCGCCCGTAGCTGTCGGATTCGGGGTCGTCGGCAAGCTGTCGCGGTCTAAGCCGCCGCCTTACCCAACACGCATCGCACGAGGTGGCTGTCGCCGGTCGCCAGCAGGTTGGGTGGCTGCGCCGTGCAATCGGGGCGCACGAACTTGCAGCGCGGTGCGAAGCTGCAGCCGGTCGGAACCTCGGCAAGGTCGGGCGGCGCGCCGGGGATCGCTTCCAACCGCTGGCCCCGCATGCCGTCGTGCACGGTCGAGGCTAGCAGGCCGCGGCTGTAGGGATGCTGCGGCGCATCGACCATCTGCTCGACCGAAGCCAATTCGACGATCTTGCCGGCATACATCACGCCGATGCGGTCGGAGACCTCGACCGCCACGCCGATGTCGTGGGTGACGAAGATCACGCCGAGGTCGAACTCGCGCTGCAGCTCGCGGATCAGCAGCAGGACCTGGATCTGCACCGTGGCGTCGAGCGCCGTGGTCGGCTCGTCGGCCAGCAGCAAACTGGGATTGCACGACAGCGCCAGCGCGATCATGGCGCGCTGGCGCATGCCGCCCGACATCTCGTGCGGATAGGCCTTCAGCCGCTGGGCCGGCGAGGGAATCCGCACCAGCTCCAGCAGCTCCTTGGCGCGCTTGAAAGCGTCGGTCTCGCTCTTGCCGGTGTGGCGGCGGATGGTTTCGGCGATCTGATGGCCGACGGTGAAGACCGGGTCGAAGGCCGTCGCAGGCTCCTGGAAGATCATGGCGACGCGCCGCCCGCGCAGATCGGCGAGCGCGCGGGCGCCCATCTCCAGCACCTCGTCGCCTTCCATGCGGATGCTGCCCGACCAGCGCGTGCGATGCTCGGGGTGCAGGCGGAGGATCGAGCGCAGGGTGACGCTCTTGCCCGAACCCGATTCGCCCAGAATGCCCAAGGTCTCGCCGCGCTTGAGATCGAAGCTTACGCCGTTCACGGCATGGACGGTGCGATCCGGCGTCTTGAAGGTGACGTGGAGGTCGCGGACTTGCAGGAGGTCGCTCATGCGGCGAGCGCCTTGGAATGGCCGGAACCCGGAATGCTCATGTGGCAGGCCACCGACTGGCGGCCGATGTCGCTCAGCGCCGGCTCGAGCTTACCGCAGATATCCTCGGCAAAGGGACAGCGCGTGCGGAAACGACAGCCCGACGGCGGATCGATTGGGTTGGGCGGATCGCCCTGGATCGGCGCCTCCCGGGTGCGCTTGCGCGGATCCATCGACGGCCGCGCCGACAGCAGTGCGCGGGTGTAGGGATGCCGCGGGTCGCCGTAGATCGCCTCGACCGGCCCCAGCTCGACGATCTTGCCGAGATACATCACCAGCACGCGGTCGCTGAGATACTGCACGACATTGAGGTCGTGGCTGATGAAGACGTAGGTCAGGCCGAGCTCGCTCTTGAGGTCGACCAGCATGTTCAGCACCTGCGCCTCGACCGACTTGTCGAGCGCCGACACAGCCTCGTCGAGGATCACCAGCCGCGGCCGGAGCGCCAAGGCCCGGGCGATGTTGACGCGCTGGCGCTGGCCGCCCGAGAGCTCGTGCGGATAGCGCTCGGCGTAGTTGTTGGGATCCAACCCGACCTTGCCCAAAAGGTCGCGCACGCGCTCGCGCGCCTCGGCCGCCGGCAGTCCGTGCGCCTTGGGCGCGAAGGCCAGCGTCTCGCCGATGGTGAGCCTCGGATTGAGCGAGGCGTAGGAATCCTGGAACACCATCTGCACCTGGCGGCGCAGCTCGTTCACGCTGATACCGTGCGGCTCGTCGACTGGATCGCCGTCCAGCACCATCGTGCCCCTGTCTGGCTTGATCAGCCGGATCAGGAGTCGCGCCACCGTCGACTTGCCGCAGCCCGATTCTCCCACCACGCCCAGGGTCTCGCCCTTGGCGACCGACAGGGTGAGATCGTCGACGGCGCGCACGACCCTGGCGCCGCGGCCCAGGATGCCGCCGCTCACCGGGAAGTGCTTGCGCAGGTCCTTCGCCAGCAACAGGGGCTGGGCCGGACCGCCGCGATCGACAGGCATCACCGTGTCCATGTCAGGCCTTCACATCCATGGCGGCGCGCAGGCCGTCGCTCATCAGGTTGAAGCAGATCGAGGTGATGAAGATCATGACGCCGGGCAGGGCGGCCAGGACCGGGTTGACGTAGATCGCCTAGCGCAGCGTGTTCAGCATCAGGCCCCATTCCGGCTCGGGCGGCTTCACGCCGAGGCCGAGGAAGCTCAAACCCGCGGCCAGGATGATGGCGACGCTGATCAGCGACGTGGCGTAGACCAGGATCGGCCCCAGCACGTTGCCCAGCACGTGGACGCGCACGATGGTGAGCGTGCCGGCGCCGCTCGCGCGCGCGGCATCGACGAAGTCGAAACCGCGCACCTGGGTGGTGACGCTCTCCGAGACGCGACAGACCGGCGGGATGAAGACCAGGGTCAGCGACAGCAGCGTGTTCTCGGTGCCCGCGCCCATCGCGCCCGACAGCGAGATCGCCAGCAGCACCGACGGGAAGGCATAGAAGACGTCCATGACCCGCATGATCAGCATGTTGGTGCGGCCGCCGACGAAGCCTGCGGTGATGCCCAAAAGGCCGCCGATCAGCAGGGCGCAGACGACGGGGGTCACTCCCATGAACAGCGACAGCCGGCCGCCATAGACCAGGCGCGCGAGCATGTCGCGGCCGAGCTCGTCGGTGCCCAGCAGGTGGTTGGGCGAGCCGATCGGCAGCAGGCGGCGGATCATCGACGTCTTGTAGGGATCGGCCAGCCCGAGCCACGGCGCCGCGAGCGACGCGACGACGATCAGGATCAGGGTGCCGGCGCAGATCAGGGTCACCGGATCGCGGCGCAGGCGGCGGCCGACAGATTTCCAGTAGCCGCGCGAGGCCGAGGACGTCGTCGCCTGCACCAGGCCGGCGCCGAGTTCGAGCGATGGAGTCTGGATCGCCATGACGTCAGCCTCGCTTGATGCGTGGATCGACCATGGTCTGGATCACGTCCACGGTGAGGTTGAGCAGCATGAAGAAGCCGGCCAGCACCAGGGTCGTGCCCTGCAGGATCGGCAGGTCGCGGCGGAAGATGGCGCTGTTCAACAGGAAGCCGGTGCCCGGCCAGGCGAACACCGTCTCGATCAGGATCGAGCCGCCGATCAGGTTGCCGGCCTGCAGGCCCATGACGGCGAGGCAGGTCGGCGCCGCATTCTTGAGCACATGGTAGAGGATCTGCCGGTCGCTCAGGCCCTTGGCCTGCAGCGCCGTCACGAACTCCATGCTGAGCGTCTCCTTGATCGTCGAGCGCACGGTGCGGGTGACGACGCCGAGCGGGATCACCGACAAGGCGATGGTCGGCAGCACCATGTGGGCGAGATGCGCGCGATCGAGGCGCCAGCCGGTCGAGTTCTCCGGCCCGATGCCCATGGGCGGCAGCACGCCCCATTCGACGGCGAAGATGATGACCAGCACGATCGCCAACCAGAAGTGGGGCACGCTGACGCCGACCAGCGAGACCAGCGTCACCAGACGATCGACGATGCGCGACTTGGCGTAGGCCGCCGCCGTGCCGAGGATCACGGCGAGCGTGAAGGCGAGCGTCGTGGCGGCGATGGCGAGGATGATGGTGTTGCCGAAGGCCCTCCCGACCTCGCTCGCCACCGAGCGGCCGGTGCCGATCGACGTGCCGAAGTCGCCGGTCAGGGTCACGCCCAGCCAGCGCAGGTACTGCACCGGTAGCGGCTTGTCGAAGCCGTAATACTCCTTCAGCTTGTCGATCACTTCCTTGGGCGCATCCGGCGGCACGATGGCCGAGATCGGATCGCCCGGCGCCAGATGCACCAGCCCGAAGACCAGCAGCGACACGCCGAAGGCGACCGGCACCAGGTAGATCAGCCGCCGCAGGGCATAGAGGAGCATCGCCGGTCCGCCGCTATTTCATCGTGATGGGCGTGAGGTCCTGGAACCAGCTCTGGGCCTGCACGAAGCCCGTCACCTTGGGGCTCATGGCGCGCGGGTTGAGGTCGTGCGCGATATAGACCCAGTAGGCCTGGTCGACGATGTAGCTGTGCACGTCGGCCAGCGCCTTGGTCTGGGCGGCACGGTCGAACGAGGTGTGCGCCTTGTCGATCAGGGCATCGAGCTTGGGATCCTTGAGGATGCCCCAGTTGGCGCCCTTCGGCGGCACGAACTCGCTGTGATAGAGCCGCATGAAGGCCGAGTAGGGATCGACCGTGGCGCGGCTGATGTTGATGCCGTTGGTGCCGGCCTTCTTCGAATTTTCACCGCTCACCGGTTGGAAGGAGAAGGTCACCAGCGCGTTCCACTCCATTACCTCGAACGTGGTGTCGAAGCCGACGGCATTCAGGTTCTCCTGCACGTATTCGTTCATCGGCAGCGGCAGCATCTGCCCGGAGCCCGAGGTCGAGATCGCGATCTTGATCTTGGGCTTCTTGTTGGGGCCGTAGCCGGCTTCGGCCAGCAGCTTCTTGGCCGCCTCGGGATCGTACTTGATGTCGAAGCTCGGCGAGCCGAACCAGGGATGCCCGGGATAAACCACGCCCTTGGACTCGATCATCATGCCGCCCAAGAGCTTGGTGAGGCCGGCGCGGTCGATGGCGAGATTTGCCGCCTTGCGCACGCGGATGTCGGTCCAGGGCGAGCCCTCGACCATGCCGGGCTGGTAGGCCCAGTTGTGCGGGTACTTGTTGGTGACGATGGCCATGCCGCCCTGCTTGAGGCGCGGGATGGCGTCGGGAGCGGGCACCTCGATCCAGTCGACCTGGCCCGCCAGCAGCGCCGCCGTGCGGGTCGCGGCCTCCGGCATCGGGAACAGCAGCACCTTGTCGAGCTTGGGGACGCGCGCCTTGTCCCAGTAGCCGTCGAAGCGCGACAGTTCCATGCGTTCGCGCGGCACGACGCGGTCGACCTTGAACGGGCCGGTGCCGGAGGGCTGCAACGCGACCTTCACCCAGTCCTTGCCCAGCTCCTCCCAGCGCTTGGGGCTGGAATAGAAGATGTAGGACATGTCGTACGGAAACAGCGAGTTCACCACGCGCGTGGTGAGCTCGACCGTGTACTTGTCGACCGCCTTCCAGCCGACCAGCGTCGGTACGCGGGCGCGGGCTTGCGCGGCCTGCTTGGGGTCGAACTGGGGCGACTTGTCGTTCAGGATCTTCTCGAGGTTCCACACCACGACGTCGGCGTCGAAGTCGCTGCCGTCGTGGAATTTCACGCCCTGGCGCAGCTTGAAGATCCACTTGGTCGGCTCGCCTTCGATCGCCGACCATTCCGTCGCGAGGCCCGGCTTGATGTCGGCGATTGTGTCGGCCTTCGACAGGTCCCAGTTCACCAGGGCGTCGTAGATCGTGTAGCCGGCGAAGCGGAAGCCTTCGAAGCCCTGGTCGGGCTGGCCGGTGGTCTGGGGAATGTCGGCGGCTGTCATGCCGATGCGCAGAGTGCCCTGGGAGAAGGCAGGCGCTGCAGTGGCTGCGAAGAGGCCGAGGCCCATGGCGGCGATGCGAAGGCGCTTGAACATCCGATGCTCCACTGTTCGGCGCTGACGAAGGCGCGCCCGCAAGGGAGTCATGCAAGCCGCAAGCCAAGCTTGCGCTTGCACGATGAATGAGGCGGCATGTCACTTGCATGACCTCGACAAAAGGAAGCGACATGACGGACGCCAAGACACCCCCAACGCTCGAGGAGTTTCGCGCACACGCGGCGCTGAGCGGCCTGCCGCTCACAGCCGAAGACGTCGAGCATCTACACAAGGGCTATGTCGGATTGCTGAAATTGATGGAGCGCATCCCAACCCATTGGGCCTGGGCCGCCGAACCGCCTCATGTGTTCCGCGCCGACGAGTAAGCCCACATGAGCAAGCCAACATCCGCCGAGCTGACGACGCTCAGCATCGCCGAGGCCGGCCGCCTGATGACGCGCGGCGAGATCACCTCGACCGCACTCACCGAAGCCTTCCTGGCGCGCATCGAAGCCGTGGATCACAAGATCGCGAGCTACATCACCGTCACTGCCGATCGCGCGCGGATCGCCGCCAGGCAGGCCGACATGGAACTGCGTCAGGGACTCAACCGTGGGCCCCTGCACGGCATCCCGATCGCTCTCAAGGACATCTATGAGACCGAGGGCGTGCTGACGACCGGTCACTCGCATCTGCGCGCCGATTACGTGCCATCGATCGACGCCGAGACCGTACGACGGCTGAAAGCCGGCGGCGCCGTCATCCTGGGCAAGCTCGCGACACATGAGTTCGCCAACGGCGCGATGACGCCCGACCAGCCTTTCCCGGCGGCGCGCAATCCCTGGAACACCGACTACCAGCCTGGCGGCTCGTCGAGCGGCTCGGGCGCGGCGGTCGCCGCGGCGCTGTGCATGGGCGCCATGGGTTCCGACACCGGCGGCTCGATCCGCAATCCGGCGGGCTTCTGCGGCACGGCCGGCATCAAGCCGACCTACGGCCTGGTCAGCCGCTGCGGCATCTTCCCGTTGTCGTTCAGCCTGGACACGGCCGGGCCATTGGCGTGGACGGTCGAGGACAACGCGCTGATGCTCGATGTGCTGGCGGGCCACGATCCCAACGACCAGGCATCGGCCAAGGCCGCCAAGGTCGACTACGGCGCGGCCACGCAGCGCTCGATCAGGGGCATGCGTATCGCGCTGGCGCGCACCTGGTACGAAGGCGACCTCACGGTCGACATGGCCAAGGGCATGGACGAGACGGTGCGCGTGCTGCGCGACCAGGGCGCCGTCGTCGAGGAAGTGACCTTCCCCGACATCTGGGACTATCACATCTGCGGCCGCGTCATCATCACCGTCGAGGCGCACGCCATTCACCACCAAGAGGTGATCGAGACGCCAGAGAAGTTCGGCTACACGACGCGACGGCGCTTCCAGCTCGGCGCGTTCCTGACGGCCGAGCAGTACCTTTCGGCTGTCCGCTTCCGCCGCAAGCTTCAGGTCGACACGCGCGCCGCCATGCGCGGCTACGACCTGATCCTGGCGCCCAACCAGTGGGGACCGCCGGAGAAGTTCGAGGAGCCGCAGGCGATCTTCCACTTCCTCGGCAAGGCCTCGCTCAGCATGCCGTTCAACGTCACCGGGCAGCCGGCAATGACGGTGTGCTGCGGTTTCGGCAGCGACGGCTTTCCCCTGGCGTTCCAGCTCGCCGGACGGCCGTTCGACGAGGCCAGCGTGTTCGCCGCAGGGGCGGCCTACGAACGCGCCACGCCGTGGCGATTGCGACGACCAACGCTTTAGGAGCATCCATGACACGTAAGACCCGACTCTCGCGCCGTTCCGTCCTGGCCGGCGCCGGCGCGCTCGCGTTGCCGTCGGGTCTTGCGGTGCCGGCGGCGGCGCAGGAAAAGCTCGTCCGCTACGGCATCTCGATGGCGGACGTCCCGCTGACCAGCGGCCAGCCCGACCGTGGCGCCGGCGCCTACCAATTCACCGGCTACACGATCTACGACCCGTTGGTCGCCTGGGAGATGGATGTCGCCGACCGGCCGGGCAAGCTGATCCCCGGCCTCGCGACGGAGTGGACGGTCAACGACGCCGACAAGACGCTGTGGACCTTCAGGCTGAGGCCGGGCGTGAAGTTCCATGACGGGTCGGATCTCAATGCCGATGCCGTCGTGTGGAACCTCGAGAAGGTGTTCAACAAGGATTCAGCCCAGTTCGACCAGCGCCAGGCCTCGCAGGTGCGGCCGCGCCTGCCGTCGATCGCGAGCTACAAGAAGCTCGACGACATGACGGTCGAGATCAAGACCAAGGCCGTCGATGCGCTCTTCCCCTATCAAATGCTGTGGTTCCTGGTCGCGAGCCCGGCGAACTGGGAGAAGCTCGGCAAGGACTGGAACAAGGTGGCGTCGGAGCCGTCGGGCACCGGACCCTTCAGGCTCGCCCGCCTGGTGCCGCGCGAGCGCGCCGAGCTGGTGAAGAACGAGGCGTACTGGAACATCAAGCGTCCGGCCAAGACGGACAAGCTGGTGCTGATCTGTGCGCCCGAGGATTCCAGCCGCACCGCGGCGCTGCTTACAAATTCGGTCGATATGATCGAGACGCCGCCACCCGATGCCGTCCCGCGGCTGAAGCAGGCCGGCATGCGCATCGAGCAGAACGTGACGCCGCACGTCTGGAACTACCATCCGTCGCTGCTGCCGGGCTCGCCGTGGATCGACATCCGGCTGCGCAAGGCCGCCAATCTCGCGATCGACCGCGACGCCATCGTCAAGCTTTTAGGCGGCCTCGCCAAGCCGGCGCTGGGGCAGGTCGATGCCAGCAGTCCATGGTTCGGCAAGCCGAGCTTCGTGCTGAAGTACGCGCCCGACGAGGCGCGCAAGCTGATGAGCGAGGCGGGCTTCAGCAAGAACCAGCCGCTGAAAACCAAATTCGTGGTGGCCTCGGGCGGCACCGGCCAGATGCTGTCGCTGCCGATGAACGAGGCGATCCAGGAGATGTTCAAGGAGGTCTACATCGACCTCGAATTCAAGGTGGTCGAGCTCGAGGCGCTCTACACGGCATGGCGCGCCGGCGCCAAGGCCGACATGAACAAGGATGTGACCGCCAACAACATCGCCTACGTCACGTCCGATCCGGTCTACGCCATCACGCGCTTCTTCGCGTCGAACCAGGCCGCGCCCGTCGGCGTGAACTGGAGCTACTACTCCAATCCCGATGTCGACAAGCTGATCGACGAGGTGCTGACGACGTTCGATGCCGCCAAGCAGGACGCGCTGCTGGCCAAGGTGCACGAGAAGGTGGTCGACGACGCAGTGCTGATCTGGGTCGTCCACGACACCAATCCGCATGCCCTGTCGCCCAAGATCAAGTCGTACGTCCAGGCACAGCACTGGTTCCAGGACCTGACGACGGTCGGCGTCTAAGCTCGCGCGACGACGAGGGCGTCTTCGAACTCCGGTGTGGCCAGACTGGCCAAGAAGTTGGCGAGCGCCATCTTGCCGACGATGCGCTGAGCCTCCGGCGAACCCGCGATCAGCCGCCCCTGGGCGATGGCATCGCGGAACTGCTCGCGCGTGAAGGTGCTGAGGTCGGCCGCCGGCACCATCCCGGCCGGCGTGTCGGCGGCGTTGAGGCTGGCGGCACAGCCATAGAAGAGGCGCACGAGCTGCCGCATCAAACCGAGGCGAGCGCGCACAAGGCGACCGGGCTCTCGACCAAGCCAGGACCGCAGCAGCGCTACTTCCAGCTCCGGCGAAGCCGCAAAGAATGTTGAGAGCGTTGCGACGTCGACCAGCGGATCGTTGCGGTAGGCGGTTTCCCAGTCGACGAGCCACAACCGATTGCCGTCGAAAAGGATGTTCCCGGGGTTGAGATCGTTGTGGCTGGAGACCAGCGTTTCATTGTCCCAGCGGTAGGCCTCGCGGATACGTTCGAAACCCTTGCGATGACGATCGAGCAGGCCCGGCGCGAACAGGCCGGAGTCGAGCAGGCGGCCAAGCAGGATTCCAATCATCGACGGATAGTCGAAGACCGGTGGGAAAGCCGGAATTGCCTGCAGCCTGGAGACAAGGCCACCGAGATCACGAACCACAGCCGCTGTCCCGCCGGCATAATCGGACAGTGGACACTCGGACACGAAATCCGTGATCGCCACGGCTGCCGCAGGATCGGCGTGGCGCACGGCCGGCGCGATGCCCGCCTCGGCTGCCGCCCGCATGCAGAGGTAGCTGCGGCATGGATCGCGGACCTCGTCCCGCCGCGACGATTCCAGGCGCAGCAGGTAAAGCCGGCCACCGACCTCGATCTTGTAGCTCGAGGCCGAAGCACCCGACGTGATCGGTTCCAGTGACGTGACTGGCGAGCGGCCGAAGGCCGCCGACAGCGCGATCCGCGCCCGCTCGCGACGGTCCTCCGGGATGCGATCGACGAGGTCGCTCAGCTGCAACCCAGCTTCTTCGCCAGCTCGATCATCGAATCGCCGACGGCGTTCCATTCGCCATCGGCCTTGAGATCGGTCTTCTGATTGGGTCCATGTTCCTTTGGACGCAGCACGAACCCGGTCGACAGGCCGCACTTCTGCGCCGCCTTCAGGTCGCCGTTGTGTGCCGCGCACAGCATCACCTGGTGGGGCTGCAGGTACATGGTCTTGACCACGCCGAGGTAGGACTCGGGATCGGGCTTGTAGTGCCTGAACGTCTCGCCCGAGAAGCAATGGTCCCAGGGGATGCCACCGTTCTTGGCCATGTTGATCAGGAGCGCGACGTTGCCGTTGCTGAGCGTGGCCACGACGTACTTCTTCTTCATCATGCCGATGCCCTCGACCGAATCGGGCCACGGCCGGAGCTTGTGCCACAGCCGGGTGAACTCCCACGAGCCCTCTTCTCCCGGATGCTTCAGCCCGCGCTTGGCTAAAAGCATCTCGAAGGCTTCCTTGTGCAGCTCGTCGATGTTGGTCCACGGCAGCTCGCCCTTGCGCACGCGGTGCATCTGCGGCTGGTAGAGCCCGCGCCAGTCGTCGGCGAAGCTCGTCCAGTCGGTGTCCATGCCGTATTTCTTGCCGAGCTTGGGCAGGTCCTCGATCAGGCTGCCGCGCCAGTCGACCACGGTGCCGAACACGTCGAAGATGCAGACTTTCAGATCCGCGGGAACTTGGGCCATGGCTGTTTCCTCCGTCGGCGACAGTGTGGCGTCTGGCGATGCGCTTGGGTAGGGTCCGCGCATGGCCACCAGACCCAGCACGGTGAAAGGCACCGACGGCAAGCCGCGATGCGGCTGGGCGTCCGCCGATCCCCTCTACGAAAAATACCACGACAGCGAATGGGGGCGCCCGCTCAAGGACGATCATGCGCTGTTCGAGCTCCTGACATTGGAGGGCTGCCAGGCCGGCCTGTCGTGGATCACCGTGCTGCGCAAGCGCGAGCACTATCGCAAGGTCTATGACGGCTTCGATCCGAAGAAGATCGCGAAGTACACGCCGGCCAAGCGCGCCAAGCTTCTGGCCGATCCCGGCATCATCCGTCACAAGGGCAAGATCGAAGCGAGCGTCAGCAACGCCCAGGCCTATCTCGCCCTGGTCGAGCGCGAGGGCTCGTTCTCGAAGTTCCTGTGGAGCTTCGTCGGCGGCAAGCCGATCACGCGCCGGCCGAAGAGCCTGAAAGACGTGCCCAGCAAGTCGCCCGAAAGCGACGCCCTTTCCAAGGCGCTGCAGAAGGCCGGCTTCAAGTTCGTCGGCTCCACCATCTGCTACGCCTTCATGCAGGCCTCGGGCATGGTCGACGACCATGTCGTGGGCTGCCATCGCCATCGGGATTGAGTGCCATCAGGATTGAATGCCATCAGGATTGAATGATCGTGACCAAGCGTATTTTCATTGCCGCCCTCGGCACCGAGACCAACCAGTTCGTTCCCTTTCCGACCGGCCAGCGCGGCTACGAGGAGCATGGCGTGTGGCGTGGCGATGCGACCCGGCACGAGCCCACCAACTTCACCGCGCCGCTGCATGTCTGGCGCAAGGAGGCGGAGAAGCGCGGCTGGACGGTGATCGAGGGCCTGGCGACCTTCGCCGCGCCCTCCGGCACCACGGTGCGTTCCGTCTACGAAGGCTTCCGCGAAGAGATTTTGGCCGGCATCAAGGCAGCGTTGCCGCTCGACGGCGTGCTGATCAACGTGCACGGCGCCATGGTGGCCGACGGCTACGACGATTGCGAAGGCGATCTTCTCTCCAAGGTGCGTGCCATCGTCGGCCCCAAGGTGGCGATCGGCGCGGAGTTCGACCTGCATTGCCATCTCAGCGCGCTGATGCTGGACAGCGCCGACGTGCTGATCGGCTACAAGGAGTACCCGCATACCGACACGATGGAGCGCGCGGCCGAGCTGTTCGCCATCATCGCCGATACGATCGAAGGCAAGGTGAAGCCGGTGATGGCGCGCCACGACTGCCGCATGATCGCGCAATACCGGACGTCGGTGCCGCCGATCAGCGAGTTCGTCACCCGCATGAAGTCGCTGGAGGGCAAGGACGGCATTCTCTCCGTGTCGCTGAGCCACGGCTTTTCGTTCGCCGACGTCGAGGATGTCGGCACCCGCACGCTGGTGGTGGCCGACGGCGACAAGGCCAAGGCGGAGAAGCTTGCCAGGCAGCTCGGGCAGGAGCTGTGGGACAACCGCGAACGCTACGCGACCAGGTACCTGTCGATCACCGAGGCGATGGAACGCGCGGCCTCGCACAACCAGGGGCCCTTGGTGCTGGCCGACCGTGCCGACAATCCGGGCTCGGGCGCGCCGGGCGATTCGACCTTCGTGCTGCGCGCACTGGTCGACAAGCAGATCGGCCCGGCGCTGTTCGGCGTGATGTGGGACCCGATGGCCTTCCGCATCGCCGAGGAGGCGGGCGAGGGCGCGAAGATCCGCATGCGGCTCGGCGGCAAGTCGGGCGCGGTGAGCGGTGATCCGGTCGATCTCGACGTCACGGTGAAGAAGATCGCCCGCGGCGTGCGCCAGCCCTATGGGCCGGTGATGGTGCCATTGGGCGACATGGCGCTGCTGTCGTCGGAACATGTCGACGTGGCGATCTGCACGCTGCGCACCCAGACCTTCCATGCCGACGCCTTCAAGGCGGTCGGCGCCGATCCGGCTGATTATCGCGTGGTGGTCGTGAAGTCGGCGCAGCACTTCTATAACGGCTTCGTCGGGCTCGCGAAGGAGATCCTCTACGTCGCCTCGCCGGGCGCCGCCGATCCCGACGTCACGCGCTGGCCCTACACCAAGCGCAAGACGCCGTTCTGGCCGAAAGTGGCCGATCCCTGGAAGTAAACGGGAGCGTTCATGGCCTTCCGGACCGCGCGCATCCTGCGCGCTCATGATTCATGAGCGAGCTGGAAGCTCGCGGTCCAGAAGAATCAGAGCAGCGGCGTCAGGGCCTCGCGCGTGACCTTGCCCTCGACCACCGGCACGACCTCGAATTCGACGACCTCCTGCCAGTCGGCGATCCAGCGCTGGAACAGGGTGATGTCGTCGGTCTCCATGAGCTGGAAGCAGCGCCCGAGATCGGCGCTGACGTAGCTCGACACGAAGTTCAGCCCATCGGGCAGGCCGCGGCCGGCGTCGCGCAGCTTGCGGTAGACCGCCTTTCCATTCTGATTCCTGAACTTTTCGATAACCATGAACAGCATATTCGGCTCCCGATGAGTCCGCTAATCTAGCTCCATCGAGTTCAGGGGAACGACATGAAGATCGCCGTTGTCGGCGCCGCCGGGCGCATGGGCCAGATGCTGGTCCGCCGCATCGCAGCCACCGAAGGCATGAGCCTGGCCGGAGCCAGCGAATCGCCCAACAGCAACGCCGTCGGTCGCGACGCCGGCGAGGTCGCGGGCCTGGAGGCCTGCGGCGTGAAGATCACGGGTGACAGTGCTGCAGCCATTGCCGCCGCCAACACCGTGATCGATTTCACCGTGCCGGCCGCCACTGTGGCCCACGCCAAGATCGCGGCCGAGAAGGGCGTCGCCATGGTGATCGGCACGACCGGTCTGGATCCTGCCCAGACGGCGCTGATCCACGAAGCGGCGAAGAAGGTGCCGATCATGTGGGCCGCCAACATGGCGCTGGGCGTCAACATCCTGCTGGCGCTGGTCGAGAAGACCGCCTCGATGCTCGATCCCAGCTACGACATAGAAGTGCTGGAGATGCACCATCGCCACAAGATCGATGCGCCGTCAGGAACGGCACTGGCGCTGGGCCGCGCCGCCGCCGCCGGCCGCCAGGTCAAGCTCGAGGACGTCTGGCGCAAGAGCCGCGACGGCCATACCGGCGCGCGCCCGTCCGGCGAGATCGGTTTCGCCACCCTGCGCGGCGGCGAGGAGGTCGGTGTGCACACGGTGATGTTCGCCGCCGCCGGCGAACGGCTGGAGCTCAGCCATCGCTCGTTCAGCCGCGAGACCTATGCCGCGGGCGCCGTCCGCGCGGCGCAATGGCTCGCCGGCAAGAAGCCCGGGCTTTATGGAATGAAGGATGTGCTAGGCCTCTAGGAACGCGACGTTGCCGGCGGGCAGTGCATACACTGCCGTCAGCAGCGTGAGGGGGTTAGCGCCCTTTCCGCCCTTTCCGGTAGTCCCTCCGTAGTAGAGTTCACGGGAGTGCACCCCCATCGGTTGGGCCTGCTTCCGAGTTCGGAGAGCCGAACCGCAAGCCCCGCCCGTCCAAATGCGAGCAGCCGGACGGGCTGCATACGGTGTCAGCCGCAGCCTTTTGGTCTCTGATCAACGATGCATAGAGCGGACGCCGCCCTGGGGCGGCGGCATGATCTAAAATAACTGAAGTACACTCACCTGTCAACAACTGCGGTGCAGCAGGACAATTTGCACTGAGTTTTTTCGCACCGTAGAGCACCCGGAAAGGCAAAGGCGGTCGCTCCCAGGAGCGTCAGATCGACCGTCAAAGCCTCTGCGACGAAGCGCTAGTCCCATTTGTGCTCGTAGCGCGGTGCGCGCATCTCGGCCAAGGCAGCCTTCAGCTGCTCGGCGACGCGCTCGCGCTCGACCGGCGCCAGGAAGCGGCCGATCACCGACCGATTGCCGCGCGAGCTCACCACCAACCGCTCGGCCTCGCCGAAAAGCTCGACGCGCAGCCAGTATGCATCGAGCCGGTGCTGCTCGCGTTCGCCGTCGGGCGCCACGCGGTCGATGATCAGCTCGCGGTCGGTCAACACCAGGGTCTCGCTGCGCCGGGCATCGAGATAGCTGCGCTTGAACAGGAACCACAGCAGCCAGATGTCGAGGCCCATGAAGCCCATGACCGGCCACGCGCCCAGGATCAGCAAGGGCAGGCCGATCGCCAGATTGGCGGCAATGGCGACACGGATCAGCCATCGGAAGCCATATGGCGACAGGCTGCGGTGCGGCACCAGCGAGGTCGCAAAATGGACTGCCGGGGCCTCGACTGCGGGGACTGGCGTTTCAGTCATGCTACAAGCCTATATGGCCCTGATGAAGCAAGCCGTCATCCCGGAATTCTTCGCCCGCCTCAAGAAGGCGATACCGGAACCCGAGACCGAGCTGGAATACGACAACGTCTATCAACTGCTGGTCGCCGTCGTGCTGTCCGCCCAGGCGACCGATGCCGGCGTCAACCGCGCCACGACGCCGTTGTTCGAGATCGTCAAGACGCCGGACCAGATGGTGGCCTTGGGCGAGAAGAAGCTGATCGGCTACATCAAGACCATCGGCCTGTTCCGCATGAAGGCCAAGAACGTGATCGCGCTCTCGAAGTTGCTGATCGAGCGCCACGGCGGCGAGGTGCCGCACACCCACGAGGAGCTGCAGGCCCTGCCCGGCGTCGGCCGCAAAACCGCCAACGTGGTGATGAACGTGGCCTTCGGCGAGGCGACCATCGCCGTCGACACCCACATCTTCCGCGTCGGCAACCGGACCGGCCTCGCTCCAGGCAAGACCCCGCTCGAGGTCGAGCTGAAGCTATTGAAGCGCGTGCCCGAGGAATACCGGCTGCACGCGCATCACTGGCTGATCCTGCACGGCCGCTACACCTGCAAGGCGCGCACGCCGGAATGCCCGACGTGCGTGGTGAACGATCTGTGCACGTTCAAGGGGAAGACGACTTTGGCCGGGGGCTCAGGGCACCGCGCCTAACTATTCTGAGTCATTTAATTTTTTCTGCACCGCGCATTCGGCTGCAGCACCGTCCCACATTTCCATCCCACACAAAACCAAATTGTCGCGCTCTATAAGGCTGACAAGCTCGCGCCGCCCGCTCCAGACAGGTCGCAGTACACACCCCGCTTGGTCCCTCCTAGCTTGGGTTGCAGTGCCACCGACTAATCTGCAACCCTTCACGACGGCGGTTCAACGGGGAGAGCCGAAAGCATGAAGAGGTAGCGAAGGATCTCACAGGCCCTTCTTACGGCGTGGCTGGTCTGCCATTGCCGCCTGGGGCGGCCGATACTGCCTTGGGCAGGAATCCCGTTGCCAGCAGCGCACCCAGGACCAAACCGGATGCCTTCAGCGCTCTGAGTTATCGCGTCTTGCCCCACGTCCAGCTCGATCGCTAGCGGAGTGTCCACGTCAGGTGCATCATCATCGAGATCGCAGACGAGATCACGCGCCAGCCCACCACCGAAGGCGACACGACGCGCTAAGCTAGGATGGGGCAACGATCATGACCCATGTCCCTCATGAATCAGTCACCTGCAATTCCTGCGGCCGGACCTTCGACAGGGTCCGCCCGAAGGGTTTGGACAGCCGGCGGTGGGCGATACTGCGGGAGATGGGGATCGACCGGCGGCCCACCGCCATTTGCGGCGGCTGCTACAAGCTTTTCATGGATTGGCTGGATCAGAAGCCCACAAATTGACCGCTGAGGATCGACAGGCTCACTGGTTCTTTGCCTCACAGGCAGGGTGTGCTCCAGTGGGCCGGTGGGAACGACCTCTCAGCCGCCGAAATGGACCAAGCCGCCGCTCACGCGCCTGGTGCATGAAGCGCTCGAAAAAGTCAGCCCGCGGACGGCCGTGCCTCCGGCCTGGTCCTGCCCTTGAGAAACCATGTCTGCATGGGGCCCTTGCCGCGCACTTCAATGACCCCGCGGTCCTCGAGCTCGAAGCGTTCGTCGAGCAGCCGGCGTGTCTCCGGCGCCAATTGGATCCTGCCCGGCTCACTGCTGGCTTCCATGCGTGAGGCAGTGTTCACGGCATCGCCCCAGACATCGTAGAAGAACTTGCTAGTTCCGACGACACCCGCGACCACTGGCCCAGACGCGATGCCGTAGCGGACGGGCACGTGGCGGGCCCTCGCATCGACCAGACCCGCCAAAGCATCGCGCATATCGAGGGCCAGGTCGGCGATGGCTGCGGCATGATCAGGCGTCGCCCGAGGCACGCCGCTTACCACGATGTAGGCATCGCCCGCCGACTTGATCTTCTCCAGCCCGTGTCGCTCGACCAAGCTGTCGAGGCTCGTATAGACCCGATTGAGGAAGCCCACGAGCTCCTCGGGCGTGGTGTCGCTCGACATGGCGGTGAAGCCACCCATATCGGCAAATAACACCGAGGCGTTGGGGAAGGCATCGGCGATGGTCTCGCCCGGATTGCTCATCAGACGTTCGGCCACGGTCGGCGGCAGGATATTGAGGAGCAGCTTCTCGGACCGCTGGCGCTCGCGATCAGCGCGCTGTTCGGCCCGCGTCAGCTGCCGGACCACATAGAACACGACGGCGTACAGCATGCTGATGGCACCGATCGTGTTGACGATGAAGTTGCCATAGCGGGTGACCGGCGCGACCGTGACGTCGCGCGGCGCGACGAAGCGCAGGACGATCATGGCCGCCGCTCCTGCGGCCGGCACCAGGATACTAAGAGGAAGGTTCTCGGAGCCTAACAACGCAATGCCCAATGCGGCGGCCACCAGATAGAAGAAGACCGTCCCGCCGTCGATGCCGACGATCATGCTGATGGCAAAAAGCCAGCTATAGGCGAGAACCACGAGGTAAAGCGGCGCCGTCAGCGAACCGAAGCGATGGAGTAAGGGGGCGATGCTGTAGAGGATGGCCACGAGAGCGACATATTTCCAATGAGCGCTGCCATCGAGAAGGCGCCAGACCGAGAAGAGACCGAGGACGCCCACGCTGCTCCAGGCCACAATGTTAGTGGCCCGCAATCGCCGGGCGACGCTTTCGGGGTAGGCCTCGGTGCCGTAGTGTATGTTCGCGAGATAGCGCATGCCGCCTACCCCACAGCCGACGGCCGCAGAATCGGCCGCCCCGCCACCATGGTCAAGCGAGCACGCGGGCGTCCCTCCTGTTGTGTTGGCTAGACCCAAGATTGAAAACTTCGCTATGCCGGCTGCGCGGGAACCGGCAGGCACGACAGGGAACTGAAGCGACTGGCCGGCGTCCTGGCGCCGCTGCAGGTCGTACGGGCGGTGCCACATCCCGCCCCGCAAGAGATGAAGGCGCCGTCGCCTCGGAGGACGGGCGTTTCATGTTCAAGGGCGGTCGCGGAGGAATCGAGCCCAACGCCGTGTACATTTGCGCCTCAAAACGGCTTCTTAGGCTCATCGTCTTCTTCGATCCATAGCGCTGCTGGTGCACCCGACAGCCGAAGTAGTTGGCGCACGACAACGTTCTTCTCGTGATCGGTCATCTCGACTGCGGTCAAGATGACGGTTTCGCCCGTCGTGAGGTTCTTAATTTCGATCGAATACTGGTCAGTGTTGGGATTGGGCATGCCTGAAACTACCCCAGAGGTGGTCAGCGGTGCCCATCGGTAGCCAAGCAACTGCTGAGGCCGAACGCCGTCGTTTGGATATGGTCGACGAGGTAGACGCCTTCGCCCGTCATCTGGTGAGAACTCTGTACTATGCTACCGACGGAGTGCCGTGTTGGTGGTCATTGCCGAAGAATATTAACCAACCAACCAAAAACGCCGTCGATTGGGCAGTCGATCGCGGTTGGATGCTCCTGGAAGGACATTACAGGAGTGTGTGCCTGACCGATGCCGGCCGGGATCTGATCAAGAATCGATAGCGCGCTGGCTCGTTTAGGCCGCGTCACGCTGCCAACATCGCAGCGGCAAGCCTCCAAGGGCCTTGGCGCGACTGCCGGAGGGCCGCAAACAGACGGAGCCTATAATGCAATCACACCTGCAAATACCAAGGCGACCACGCCTCCAACGAACGCCAGATAAAGCGGTGTGCGCCCCGAGTGCGATGGCGACGGCATGGGGGAATTTGACGTAGCAGGCCAATGGACGCGGTGGAACATGGAGTGTCCTCCTTCATTCCCAAACGCTGGCCTCGAGGTTACGTTGCGTCACACAATCCTGCTTGCGCCCAGCCGAGCTGACACAGTGCCAACCTCTGGCAGCTGCTAGCCTATGAAGATAGGGCGGTCTGCGACTGCGCCCGGCGCGCGGGCGCCGCGCATGCGCTTGGGCCGCATAATTTGCAAGAGCGCGCAACCCGAGTCAGGGATCGGTGTTCGTGTCTGCGACAGCCTCTTCGTTCGGCTGGCTGGTCCGGCTTAGATGCGCCGGCATCGCCTGGAACGTTTGGAGTCGGACCGCGGCGTCGCTCTAGAAATTTAACCATCATATCCATCTTCACGAGACGGACGAGCCAACGCCCCATGCGCACCACGGCCTGGTCGCTCATGGTCCTCTGCCTTATCTTCATGGGGCTCGCTGCGTACGTGGCGGTGGTGGTGCCTCCGACAGCGGAAGATACATGGCTGGCGGGCGACATTGCAGGCTATGTTGCAGTAGGCTGCGGCGCGGCAGCCACCGTCTTGCTTGCATTCGGTGCATTCCTTCTGCATCGAAACCGCCGACGGTGATGGCGGCGCTCGAGCAGCAGGGGGTCCTACGGCGATCATCACCGGTCTGCCCTGGTCGGCCGAAGCCCACGCAGCCGAAAAGGACGGGCGATGAACCGCAGCGACATGATGCCGATCGAACATGACCAGATGTGGCAGCCGAGTTCCGACCGCCGCAGCGTGCGGACCACGCCAAAGGCATTGCGGGCGGCGTTCGATCGCGAGTTTTGGCAGCGCTTGGCGTCGAGCGTGGACCTCGAGCGAGACGCCTGGTCGACTTCTCGCAGCCGCTAACGGGGAGCGGCGGCGAAGGTGGCGGCGATGGGGGCAGCGACGAAGTCGTCACCTATCGCGTCGGTGGCCTGCTGCCGGTGATCGTTTGGGATGCCGAGCAGGGCAAGCGGCGCGTGGTGAAGATGCGCTGGGGCTTTCCCGACCCTCGGGACTGGCGCCGCCCGCGGCCGATCCACGCGCGATCGGAGACGATCGACAGCAAGGAACCGTTCCGAACGCTCTTCCATGGCGGCCAGCGCGGCATCGTGATCTTTCGAACCTTCAACGAGGGCGAGGAGATCACGAAGACGGCCGGACGGACGGAGACGCGCCAATGAACGGTCGACCCGATGGACGGCCAGCCGCGCGGCTTCGCCTTCCTGTGGCGTCGGTTCGAGATTGCCGATTTGCCCGCGCCGATCCTGGCGTGTGTCATGGCGACCGTGGGCGCCAACGAACTCATCCGTCGCACGATCAAGGTCCAGGAGGACGACCCGCGCATGCCGGCGATCCTCGATGACGACGTCTGGGCAACGTGGCTAGGCGAAGATGGGGCGACCCCAGAGGCAGCCAAGGCCCTGCTGTGCATGTCAAAGGTAAGGGGTGGCTTCGATAAATCTAGATTTAATAGGCCATACACTACATCCGTCACGCCCCCGCCGACGCCCGCTCAAGGGGAAGACGACGGCGGTGTAGCCTTGCCAGGTCAGCGGGAGCCGCGCCGGCAAGGGGGGATCGTCAAGCAATGGCGGCATCCTCCTTCGCCTCGCTTCCGGCTCCCATGGGAACGACGGGAGATCGCCATTCTCCATTGTCGAGTTCGTCGATTTGCCTCGCTATGGACGCGGACACCATGCGCGAGAATGGTCCGAGATGAAGGTAGAAAGCCAACATCGTCGCCACGGCCTCGAGCGCGCCCGGATTCTCGCGGGCGCAATCCCGAAGCGCCTTGATGTAGTGTCCGAGCAGCAAGGGTTGCTCGACAATCACGCATTTGAAGAGGCGCATCAGCGCCACCCAGTCGCCCAGGGCAATGCCGGCGATCCGCCGCGCCGGCTTGGCGCCGCCTCGCCTCGGCGGCCAGAAGCAGCGAAGCTCGCGCGCGACGCGGCTCACCCGTCCGAAGAAAGCGCGAGGTGCGTAGACCCGGTCGATGATGCTCTTGTAGTCCGCATACACGTCGCGTCGCGGCCGCAGGGTATCGAAGTTGAGGCCGAGCGTGCATTGGTCGCCGCCGCCTCGTTCACTTGCCCTGTCCATGAGCCACGTGGCGGGAAACATGCGCTTCTCTCGCTCGAGCCGCGCCGTGAGCTGCGTGTTGGCCAAGGCCGTGAGCAGGCCCACCATGCATACCGGTATGGCCGTGTCCTCGACACACTCGACCATGCCGTCGGCGACGCTGCCTTTCTCGGTATCGAAGCCGACGATGAAGCCCGCGATGACGAACATCCCGGCACGGTAGATCTTGCGAACGCTATCAGCGAGGCTTCGACGGGCGTTCTGCTTCTTCCGCATGGCAACCAGCGTATCGCCGTCAGGGCTCTCGACTCCTACGAACACGACGAAGAACCGCGCCTCGCGCATGAGGGCAAGCAGCGCGTCGTCGTCGGCAAGGTTGATCGATGCCTCGGTCGAAAAGGCAAAGGGGTAGTCGTGTTGCCTTTGCCATTCGACGAGGTGCGGGAGAAAGGCCTTAACCGCCTTCTTGTTGCCGATGAAATTGTCGTCGACGAAATCGACATGCCCGCGGTAGCCGCCGCGGTAAAGAGCATCCAGCTCGCCCAACATCTGCGCCACGGTCTTCACACGCGGATTGCGCCCGTACAGCTCGATGATATCGCAGAATTCGCAGTTGAACGGGCAGCCACGCGAGAACTGGGTGGCGAAGTACAGATAATCACTCCGCCGGACGAGATCGAAACGGGGCACTGGAGACTTGGTGACGTCGACCTTGAACTTCTCCGCCGTGAATGTCCCTCGCCGCCGACCGGCTTCCCAGGCGGCAATGAACTCCTGGATGACGACCTCGGCTTCGCCAACGACGACGAAATCGGCCCGGGCATAGAAATGTGCTTCCGAGGTCGCGTCCGGGCCGCCGACAACCACGACCTTGCCCCGATTCTGCGCCCTGGCAATGAAGTCCAGGCAGTCGAGGCGCTGGACATTCATGCCGCCCGTCATGACCAGGTCGGCCCAATCGAGGTCGGCTTCAGTGACGTCCCTGACGTTCCGGTCGATCAGCCGGCACGTCCATTCGGCAGGCAGCAGGGCCGCGACCGTCAGCAGGCCAAGCGGAACGGCGGAGTGCCGCGCACCGCCGACGCGGCACGTGGCCTTATTGTTCCAGAACGTGTTCAGCGGGAACTTCGGCGATACCAGCAGCACGTTGCAGGGCTTGATCGACATGGCTCTGCCCCAGCTCGACTTGGATCCGACGGCTACGCCGCTTCGGCCAGGATCTTGTCGCTCTCGTTGTCGACCACGACCGCCGTGTCGAAGTAGCGGATGTCGGGTGCCGCGCCGTAACGCTCGGCGATGTAGGCCTGCCATTGCGGCGTATAAACGGCCTCGGCATCGGCGCGGCTCTTCCAAAGGTAGACGCCGCCGCCGATGCGGCTCTTGTCGTCGAACAGGTAGTACTTGCGCACCAGGCCCTTCATGCCGCGGTACTTGGGCGCCGAGCCCCTGAACAGCTCGGCGGCCTTCTTCGCATCGATGTCGGCGGGAAGCTTGAAGTTCACGATGGCGGTGATCATGCGGCTCCTCCCAAGGCTTGGATCCCCCGCCAGCATAGCGAGGTTCAGCCTGCCGCCGCCAGCGCCGGAGTTCCCTTGGTCTCACCGGTGATGGGGGCCGCCTCGGCCGCCACTCGTTCCACCGAGGCAGGGGCGGCCTGCACGACGACAGCCGCGCCTTCCTTGGCGAATTCGATGCCCATGGCCGGGAAGACGCTGAACATGCGCTTCACGGCCTCGCGCTGGATGGCGGCCGGATTGCCGGGCTTGGCCGTGAACTTGAAGCGGACCAGCAGGGCGTTGTCGGCGATGTCGGCCACGCCCTGCATCTTGAAGGGGGCGAGGATGTCGGCCTTGATCGCCGGGACTTCCATCATGTCCGCGCCGATCTTCTTCGCCGCCTTGCGCAGCTTCTCGATGTCGGTGTCGCGGGCGAAGCGCAGGTTGAACTTCACCGTGATCCAGTCGCGGCTGAAATTGGTGATCTGGCCGAGCTGCCCGAACGGAATGGTGTGCACTTGGCCGTTCTGGTGGCGCAGCTTGATCGAGCGCAGGGTGAAGCCCTCGACCGTGCCCTTGGCCTTGCCGCAATCGATGTACTCGCCGACGCGGAAGGCATCGTCGGACAGGTAGAAGATGCCGGAGACGATGTCCTTCACCAGCGTCTGGCTGCCGAACGAGATCGCGATGCCGAACACCGAGGCGCCGGCAATCAGGGGCGTGATGTTCACGCCGAACGATTCGAGCGCGATCATCACCGCGACGATGGCGATCAGGACCGCCCCCGTCGCCCGCAGCAGCGGCATCATGGTGCTGATGCGCGAGGCCGGCGGCGCCGTGGCGTCGCCGTCGGCGATCGCCTCGGCGGCGCTCTTGTTCTTGCGCGCCATGTAGGGATCGGTCGCGTACTTGAACAGCTCCCACACGACGAAGGCGATGAACAGCGTGAACCCGGCGGTACGGGACGAGCGCGTGATCTGCTCCCATTGCGCCTCGTCGGCCAACCCCAGGACCTGGACGATCCAGCTTTCGGCGATCGTGACGGCGACGCCGATCAGCACGGCGACGCGTACGCAGCGGGCCACGACGTCAGGCAGCTTGGGTGTATCGCTGGCTGGCGTGGCACCGAGGAGCTGCGAATCGAGGCGGCGCACGAACGCCTGCATCAGCGTCTCGAACATCAGCACGCCGACAACGAGGACGAGGGTCAGCAGCATGGCGGTCGAGACATGGGTCAACCCCGAGACCGCGCCGTAGATCTGGGTGAGGCCCAGAATCAGGAAGAACGTGGTGGCGACCGGTACCCAATGGCGCCCGATCACGCCGATCAGCGGCGCGACCCTGCCGAGGCCGCCCAGCCACTGGGCGCCCGCGGCGTGCGAGCCGCGGACCAACCAGACGAACGCTGCAACGTAAGCCGCGGCGCCGAACACCTGATAGGCGCCCATGGCGGCAGTCGGTGTCTGGATGGCGAGCAGCACCTGGCCGAGGATGCGACCGAGGATGATCAGCAGCATCACCAGCTCGATGCGGACGTACATGGCGCGCGCATCCTGGTCCGTGACCTCGCACAGCCTGGCCTGCGGCAGCGCCGGCCGCAGCACGATCAGGAACAGCAGGACATAGAAGCGCCAGTAGAAGATGCCGTCGAGGATGGCGGCGGCGAGCTTGTCCTGGCCGGTCGGGCCGGTGAACCAGGCGCCAATGGCGGCATTGCAGATCAGCCATACGGCGAGAACACCGAGCCCGTCGAGCACGGCCAGCGCGGCCAGGTTCATCAGGGATCGCAGGCCCCGCTCGGGGACGGCGTTGCCCGCAAGGCGATGACGGAAGCGGGCCATGAAGACGCGCAGGATCGCCTCGGCCACGAGGGCCGCAACAGCGACGAGGCCCAGCAGCAGCAGGAAGGTCGAGGTGCTGCGCCCGCCCGCCGAGCTCTGGTCGAGCAGGCCGGGGATCGAGCCGAGCTTGGCGCCAAGCGTCGGTACGGCGTGGACGACATTGCCCGCCTTTGCGATGAAGACGGCGAAGGGGCCGGGACCCTCGGGCAGCCCCGTGCGCACGATGGAGGGCGGTGGCGGCTTGGCCTTGGACTTGGAGTTCGAGGAGGCAGCAGGGGCGGGAGCTGCAGCCGGCGGGGCTGCTGGAGCGGGATGCGCTTCCTCCGCCTTGAGCTTCTCCGCGACGGAGTTGCTGATCGCGTCGACCAGCGCATTGAACTGGTCCTGCGTCATGCCTGCCGGCGGTGTCGTCGGAGTCTGGGCGCCAGCACCTGCCGTCGCCAGGCAAAGGACAATCGCCAGTATCGATGTGCCGATGGCTCGCATGAAAGTGGGCATTTCAGTCCCCTCTCGCGGATGCGCGCGCAAACCACTTCTGTCGGAATTGTATCGGTCGACGAAATTGAACTTCAAGTGCAAAAATGGCACGCAGACTGCACTTCCCCGCGGGCGGCATTTCTAGGCCGAGGCACGCTCCTCGCGCACCCACAACAGCAGGACGAAGCCGATCACCAGGAAGAACAGCACGCAAGCCACGCCGAGGCGATTTGACTGCGTCGCCGTGGTGACGATGCCGATGGCCAGCGGCGCCATCCAGGCGGTCGCCCGGCCCGACAGGGCGAAGAGGCCGAAGAACTCACCGACCATGCCCGGGGGCGCCAGGCGCCCGATCATGGTGCGGCTCGCCGCCTGCATCGGGCCCATGCAGAAGCCCAGCAACAGCGCGAAGGCCATGAACACCTGCTCCTGCAGCGAACCGAAGAGGCTACGTGTGGGCGAGAGCTCCGGCGCCGGCACGACGAACAGCACGCCCTGCTTGCTGAGGCTGACGATGCCGATCGTCGCGACGATCACGCCCAGCACGGCGAACTGCACGGTGCGCTTGCTGCCGATGCGGTCGTCGAGCCGGCCGCCCAGGAAGGCGCCGGGGATGGCGAAGATGGTGACGATGATGCCGAAGATGCCGATCGTCACCGTGTCCCAGCCGAAGATCGCTGCGGCGTAGACGCCGCCGAAGGCGATGATGGCGGCAAGCCCGTCGTTGTAGAGCATGAACGCGATCAGATAGAGCAGCACGTTGCGATAGCGGCGCAACTTCAGCACGGTGTGCAGCAGAGCCCGTCCGCCGCTTCTCGCAGCCTCCGCCAGCGACACGCGCCGGGGCTGGTTGCCGTCCGGCGTGAACAGGAACATCGGGATCACGAATATCGCCAGCCACACCGCCGAGGCGGGGCCGACCAGCCGTTCGACCGTGTAGGTCTGCGGGTCGAGACCGAACAGGGGCTTGTCGTCGACAGAGAGACCGAACATCGAGGGCCGGCTCACGATCAGCACGGCAAACAGAGCCAGCAGGCCGCCGCAATAGCCCAGGCCCCAGCCGAAGCCGCTCAGCCGACCCATGCGCGCCGGCGACACGATGGTCGGCAGCAGCGCATTGTTGAACACGATCGACATCTCGGCGCCGACCGTGGCGATCACCACCGCCCAGCTGATCAGCGACACGAGGTCGGGCCGCTGCGGATAGGCCCACCACAGCGCGATGCAGCCCACCGCGACCAGGCACTGGAACAACAGGATGTAGGGTTTGCGCCGGCCGCCGGCATCGGCCATGGCGCCGAGAAAGGGGCTCAGGACGGCGATGATCACGCCCGACGTCGACTGCGTGAAGGCCCACTCGGCCTGGCCCTTCACCGGATCGCCGATCATGGTGTTGGCGAAGTACTGGCCGAAGATGAAGGTCGTGACGACGGTGAAGAAGGGCTGATTGGCCCAGTCGAACAGGGCCCAGCTGAACTGGCCGAGCTTGGAGGCTTCCCGGGAAGTCGAAGAGCCTTGTTCGTTGATGACGATCACCGGCTGCGGCGTTGGGCGCGCACGGCGTCTGCCGCATCAATTGATGGCGCAATAGCGGACCGACGTGCCAATCGTGCCCGCATCTCTTCGATGGTCGGCCGGTTGGCCACGCTGCGAACCTGCTGCAACAGATAGCCAGACAACGACATGCCCGCTCGCGCTGCTCGCGACTTTAGCCGGCGATGCAAGGTATCCGGCACATGGCGTAGCTGGATCGTCTTTGTCACCGGAAACTGATAGCTGTGCGACCTGGACACGTCAAAGCCCGGCACGCTTTGGCAGCTGGCTGATCGCCTCACGATTGGTCGGAGAAAACGTCCGCTCCATCGCCTCCTGCCAGGGCAGCCAGAGCTGGGCGACATGCTCTGCCGGATCGAGGGTGGCGACGGTCGGGCTGTCGACGAGGAAGCCGAACACGTGCTCGGTGTTGTGCGTGACGTCGGGCGCGTACCTTGCGCGCCATTGCGGCCAGATCTCGTAGCGATTGACGTGGCGCCAGTCGGTGAGCGTGCCGATGGATAGGCCGGTCTCCTCCAGGAGCTCGCGCCGCGCGGTGGCCAGAAGATCGGGATCGTCGGGCTCACGCGAGCCGGTCACCGACTGCCAGGCGCCCCAGTTGCCCCACGACCCGCCGTCGGCGCGCTGCAGGAGCAGCACCTCGAGCTGTCGCGTATGGACCACCACCAGCACCGATTCAGGGATCTTGTAAGCCATGGCGGCAGCATAGAGCACAATCCGGTCTGCCGGGGGCGCGCTGCTAGAGGCGGAGCAAACTCCGCCGTAAGTGGCGCGTCTTCTCATGGTCTTCCGGACCGCGAGCCTCCGGCTCGCTCAAGCTCATGAGGCGCGCGAGGACGCGCGCGGTCCAAAAGAGCACGAGCGCGCTGGAAGCGCGCGGTCCGGAAGACCATGACGCGCCTCAAGCAGCCCGAACATTGACTCCCCGCCCCCCGACGCTATGGTCCGGCGGCATTTTCGAGGGGAACGATGAGCAAGCAGCTTGAAGCCGCCATCGATGCGGCGTGGGAGAAGCGCGACGGCATCAACAGCGCCACCAAGGGTCCAGTGCGCGACGCCATCGAGGCGGCGATCGCCGGCCTCGACGACGGCAGCTTCCGCACGGCGGAGAAGTTCGGCGACGAATGGATCGTCAATCAGTGGCTCAAGAAAGCCGTGCTGCTCTCCTTCCGCCTGTATGACTCGGTGCCGATGGACGGCGGCGCGGCGTTCCCCGGAATGGGCGCCGCGCCCTGGTACGACAAGGTGCCGCTCAAGACCACGGGCTGGGACGCCGCGCGCTTCGCCAAGGCGAACTTCCGGTCGGTGCCGGGCTCGGTGATCCGCCGCGGTTCCTACGTGGCGCCGTCGGTCGTGGTCATGCCGTCGTTCATCAACCTCGGCGCCTATGTCGACACGGGCACCATGGTCGACACCTGGGCGACCGTCGGCTCGTGCGCCCAGATCGGCAAGAACTGCCACCTGTCGGGCGGCGTCGGCATCGGCGGCGTGCTCGAGCCGTTGCAGGCCAATCCGGTAATCATCGAGGACAACTGCTTCATCGGCGCACGCTCGGAGGTCGTCGAGGGCGTGATCGTCGGCACCGGCGCGGTGCTGTCGATGGGCGTGTTCATCTCGGCCACCACCAAGGTGGTCGATCGCGCCACCGGCCAGATCCACGTCGGCAAGGTGCCGCCCTATTCGGTGGTGGTGCCGGGCAATATCGGCGGCGGCCCCGATCGCCCCTCGACCTACTGTGCGGTGATCGTGAAGACGGTCGACGAGCGCACGCGCTCCAAGACGTCGATCAACGAGCTGCTGCGCGACTGACGCCATGATCGGCCAGGCGCTTCCCGAACGGTTGCTCTGGCGCGGTGATACTTTGCCCGACACGGCCGGCTGCTTGGCGCTGCCGGCCGATGTGGAGCGCGAGCTCGATCGGGTCGTGGCAGCCCTCGACCGCGATCCGCTGCCGCTCCTGCTGCTGCGGCTGGACGACTTCGCCCTGGACGCCTCGCGCACTTTCATGCGCGAGGTCAAGCGCACCATCGACGACGGGCCGGGCTTCGCCATCGTCGATCGCCTGCCGGTCGAGCGCTGGCCGCCGGACGCGGCTCGCGCGGTGTGGTGGCTGCTGGCCTCGCTGGTGGCGCGGCCGGTGGCGCAGAAGTGGGACGGCACCTCGATCTACGACGTCACCGATCTCGGCCACCCGCCGGGCAACGGCGTGCGGCCCGACGTCACCAATGCCGAGCAGAATTTCCATACCGACAACAGCTACAACCACGTGCCGCCGCACTATGTCGGCCTGATGTGCCTGCGCACGGCGATGGAAGGCGGCGTGAGCGGCATCGTGAGCTTCGCCACGGCGCACGAGGAGATGCGGCGACGCCATCCCGAGCTGCTGCCGCGGCTCTATCGGCCCTTCTACTTCGACCGCCAGCGCGAGCACGCGCCCGGCGACGTCATGACGACCCACCATCCGATGCTCGAGACCAGGGACGGCCGGCTGATCGCCCGGCTGTCGCACTTCCAGGTGAAGAACGGCCAGAAGCTCGCCGGCGTGCCGCTCGACAACGAGGGCACGGCTGCGCTGGAAGCCTTCGAGGCCATCCTGAACGAACCCGGCATGTCGGCACGCTTCCAGTTCCAGCCGGGCCAGATGCAGATCATCGACAATCGCGCGCTGGGCCACAAGCGTACTGGCTTCCGCGACTGGCCGGAGCCCGAGCGCAAGCGCCTGCTGGTGCGGCTGTGGCTGCGCGATAGCGGGAGCCGGGCTTACAACGGCTGAGCTTGTCGTCCTTCAGCCAGCCTGGGTTAGGCGTGGTTGCGGGCCCTGGCAGGCGAGCGGTAGGCTGTGGCCATGGGGCAGCCGATCATATCGCGCGCTCCGGACGTGATGGGAGGCGCTGCGGTTTTCCACGGGACAAGGGTGCCGGTGCAGACGTTGCTCGACTATTTGGAGGCAGGCGAGTCGATTGACGATTTTCTCGCTGGCTTCCCTTCGGTAACTCGGGCGCAGGTGATCGCTTTCCTCGAGGAAGCGAAGGACCGGATGGTCGACTCCGTCTCGTGAGAGTGTTTCTCGGCGAATGTGTCGATTGGCGCTTGAACCGACTTGCCGATCTGAAACCGTTGGTTCCTGAACTGATGACCGCGATCAGCCGCGACCCAGCGCGCGGTCCGGAAGACTATGAGACGTGGCGCCTGAACTCCGGCTGCTTCTTCAGGTGGGCGCCTTCCTTGGCCAGGATCTTGGCGGTGCGCTCGGGGGCGAAGCCGAGCTCGACGAACGCAGGGCCGACATTGGCGACCTCGCTGTACTCGGCGATCTTGCCGTCCAAAAGCTTCATCATCGACACGCCTTCGAAGCCGACGCGCTTGCCGTTGGCCTCGGGCAGCAGCGAGACGTAGCTGAACGTGTAGTAGGCGTAGAGCATCCTGCCGTCGCTCACCGGCCGGTGCATGTCCCAGCGGAAGTCGCGGGCGGTGCGGTGAAACCAGTCGTCGATCATCTCGGCGATCTTCCGATGGCCCTTGAAATCGCCGTAGAACACGTCGTGGTAGACGCCGTCCTCGGTGAACAGGCTGGCAAAGGCCTTGCCGTCGCGGCGTTCGACGGCCGAGCAGAATTCCTTCAGTAGCGCTGTCACATCCATGATTCATCTCCCGATATGGCCGCAATCATGACTAAACTCAGCGTTGCGGCAAGGAGGCCTAAAGGATGAGTTTCTGGATTGTCGTCGGCATTCTCGTGGTGATCGGACTGTGGGCCATCGCCGTCTACAACGGGCTGGTCGCCGGCCGGAACCAGGCGCAGACCGCCTGGAGCCAGATCGACGTGCAGCTCAAGCGACGGCACGACCTGATCCCCAACCTGGTGCAGGTCGTGAAGGACGCCATGGGCTACGAACAGGAGACGCTCACCAAGGTCGTCCAGGCGCGCAACGCGGCCGTCGCGGCCAGCGGCAACCCGGCGCAGGCGGGACCGGCCGAGGCGTTGCTGACACAGGCGACGCGCGGACTTTTCGCCCTGGTCGAGAGCTATCCGCAGCTCAAGGCCAACGACAACATCAAGCAGCTGCAGGAAGAGCTGACGACGACCGAGAACAAGATCGCCCAACACCACCGACTTCGTCGGCGCGCAGAAGGTCAACCGGCGCAACACGCTCGTGCTGCTGGTCATTCTGACGGCGCTGGCCGCGCTGGTCGGCTACCTGATCGGCTGGCTGCTCGAAAGCGAAGCGTCGAGCGCGGTTCCGATCTGGAGCAAGGCAGGAGTCGCCGCGGCCGGCCTGATGGCCGCGGTCAGCGTCGGCTGGAGCGGGCTGTCGCTCGCCTTCGGCGACAAGATGGTGTTGGCCATGGCCAACGCCAGGCAGATCGACAAGGCCGACGCACCGCAGCTCTACAACGTGGTCGAGGAGATGGCGATCGCCGCCGGCGTGCCCATGCCCAAGGTCATGGTGCTGGAGACCGATGCGCTGAACGCCTTCGCCACCGGCAGCAAGCCGGGCAACGGCACCATCGCGGTGACGCGGGGACTGTTGAACAGCCTCAATCGCGACGAGCTGCAGGGCGTGGTGGCGCACGAGATGGCCCATCTCGCCAACCTCGACACGCGCTACATGGTGGTGGTCGGCGTCACGGTCGGCCTGATCGCGCTGATCTGCGACATGGTCCTGCGCAGCCTGGCCTGGGGCCGCGGCAACCGCAGCTCGAGCAGCAGCAGCGACAAGAAGGGCGGCGGCGCCGCCATCCTGATCATCCTGCTGATCGTCGTCGCCATCCTGGCGCCGATCGCCGCCAAGTTCGTGCAGATGGCGGTGTCGCGCCAGCGCGAGTATCTTGCCGACGCCACGTCGGTGCGGTTCACGCGCAATCCCAACGGGCTGATCTCGGCGCTGGGCAAGCTCGCCGAGAAGGCCGCGCCGTTTCCGGGGGTAAGTCGTGCCACACAGCATCTCTTCATCGTCAACCCGGTGCAGACCTTCACCAAAAAAAGCTCGGCGCTGCTGGCCACGCATCCGGACATCGCCGATCGCATCGCTCGCCTGCGCAATCTGGGCGCTTAGTTTCCCGGCCCACGCCTTCGACCTGCAGGGCCATCGCGGCGCGCGCGGGCTGGCGCCCGAGAACACGCTGGCCGCCTTCCGCACCGCCCTCGATCTCGGCGTCAGCACGCTCGAAACCGACATGGCGGTGACCAAGGACGGCGTCGTCGTGATCAGCCACGATCCGTACCTCAATCCCGATCTCGTTCGACTGGACGGCCAGTGGCTCGCCACCGCCGGCCCGCCGATCCGCACGCTCACTCTCGACGAGCTCCGGCGCTACGACATCGGCCGCCTGAACCCTGCCAGCAAATACGCCCAGCAGTTTCCGGCGCAGAAGCCGGCCGACGGCGAGCGCTTTCCGACGCTGGAAGAGCTGTTCGCCATGGCCGGGCCAACCGTTCGCTTCAACATCGAGATCAAGACCGATCCCGGCAAACCCGACCTCACGCTGGAGCCCGAGCGCTTCGCCGAGCTCGCGGCGGCCACCATCCGCAAGGCCGGCGCCGCGGCGCGCAGCACCATCCAGTCGTTCGACTGGCGCGGCCTGCTCGCCTCGCGCCGGCTGGCGCCCGACATCGCCACGTCCTGCCTGTCGATCGAGAGCAACGGCTTCGACACGGTGCGGCGCGCGAGCGGCCAGCCCTCGCCTTGGCTGGGCGGCCTCGACCTTGCAGCCCATGGTGGCTCGGTACCGCGGCTCGCCAAGGCGGCGGGCTGTGCGGTGTGGTCGCCCTTCTGGCGCAACGTCACGGCGGAAAACGTCAAGGAAGCCCAAGGGCTTGGCCTGAAAGTCGTGCCATGGACCGTGAACAATCCCGCCGACATGGCGGCGCTGATCGATCTCAAAGTTGACGGGCTGATCACCGACTATCCCGACCGCGCCAAGTCCGTGCTGGCGACAAAAGGGCTCAAAATCCGCTGAGCGGTTGACTCCTCGGGTTCTGTGTTCTGTATACAGAACATGCGCCCATTCCTGCCCGAACCCGATCTCAGCGAAAAAGTCCACGACGCCGTCCTCGATGCCATCTGCTCCGGCGAGCTGAAAGCCGGCGCCCGCATCACCCAGGAGGAGCTGGCCAACCAGTTCGGCGTCAGCCGCCAGCCGGTGCTGCAGGCCATGATGCTGCTGCGGCGCGAAGGCTTTTTGATCGACGCCGGCCGCAAGGGCGTGTGCGTGGCGCCGCTCGACGTCCAGCAGGCGCGCAACCTCTATGTCGTGCGCGGTGCGCTGGACGCGGCGGCGGCGCGGCTGGCCGCGACCAACTACACACCGCATCTCGCGCAGCGCGGCCGCAACCTGCTGGAGGTCGGACGGCGCGCCGTGGCCAGCGGCTACGTGCCGTCGGTCATCGAGGCCGACATCGATTTCCATCTCTTCGTCTACGAGGCCTCGGGCAATCCGCTGATCGGCGAGACCGCGCAGCCGCACTGGCAGCATCTGCGCCGCGTCATGGCGGCCGCCCTGAGCGAAAGCGACCTGCGCGTTTCGGTGTGGGACGAGCATGAGGGCATCCTGCGCGCACTCGAGGCCGGTTGCGCGCGCGAGGCCGAGGAGCTCTGTCGCGGCCATGCCGAGCAGATGGCCGACATCCTCACCGGCCGTCTCAAGGCCGTGATTTCCCGCGCGGCCTGAACGCTGCGCCACCACAAGCCAGGAGGAACGCCATGAAGCTCACTTCTGAGCAATTGAAGCGCTTCGACGAGCAGGGTTTCCTGTTCTTTCCCAACTATTTCTCGGCCGAGGAGACGGCGATCCTCAAGGCCTCGGTCCCCGAGGTCTTCGCCCAGCGGCGCCAGGAGAACGTGCGCGAGAAGACGGGCGACCAGCCACAAGAAGGGCGCGATCGAGGCCAAGCACGACCTCACCACGACGTCGTATCCCTTGTGGGTGATCGACAACGACACCATCGCCAAGCTGGTCGAGCAGGGCGGCATCGTCGCGCCCAAGGGCGGGCCGGGCTCGGCGATCTTCTTCCACGGCACGCTGGTGCACGGCAGCCCGCCCAACATGTCGCCATGGGATCGCCAGATCATCTATGTGACCTACAACGCGGTCTCGAACGCCATCCGCCGCTTCAAGCGGCCGGAATACCTCGCCCATCGCGACTTCACGCCGATCGACGCCTGGGAGGACGACGCCGTGATGCGCGCCGCCCAGCGCAAGGCCGCCGCGGAATAACAATCAGGATTTCGGGAGGAAGGGTATGAGTCTCCATCGCATGCTGCTGGCGCGCGCCGCCGACAACAAGCCGCTGCGCATCGGCGTGATCGGCGCCGGCAAGTTCGGCTCGATGTACCTGTCGCAGATCCCGACCACGCCGGGCATCCACCTGCTGGGCATCGCCGATCTCTCGCCGGCCCGTGCCCGGGAGAACCTGGCGCGCCTGGGCTGGAAGCCCGAGGTCACGGCGGCGGGCTCGTTCGCCGACGCGCGCAAGCACGGCAGCACCCATCTCACCGACGACTGGCGCGCGCTGGTCAGCCAGCCCGACATCGACATCATCGTCGAATCGACCGGCGATCCGATCGCCGCCGTCGAGCATGCCCTGGAGGCCTTCAGGCACGGCAAGAGCGTGGTCATGGTCACGGTCGAGGCCGACGCCTTCTGCGGTCCCTTGCTGGCGAGGCGCGCGGCGGCCGCCGGCGTGATCTACAGCCTAGCCTATGGCGATCAGCCGGCGCTGATCTGCGAGCTGGTCGACTGGGCGCGCACCTCGGGCTTCGAGGTGACGGCGGCCGGCCGCGGCCACAAGTGGCTGCCGCACTACGCGCAGTCGACGCCGGAGACGGTGTGGAAGTACTGGGGCCTGAACGAAGAACAAGCCAAGCGCGGCGGGCTCAATCCCAAGATGTTCAATTCGTTCCTCGACGGCTCCAAGCCGGCCATCGAGAGCACGGCGGTGGCCAACGCGACCGGGCTGACGCCAGCGCCGGACGGGCTCGCCTTCCCGCCTTGCTCGGTCGAGGACCTGCCGTTCGTGATGCGCCCGGCCTCCGAGGGCGGCCAGCTGCACCACAAGGGCCAGGTCGAGGTCGCGAGCTCGCTGGAGCGCGACGGCCGCGCCATCCCCTACGAGATCCGCAAGGGCGTGTGGGTCGTGTTCGAGGCGGCGACGGAGTACCAGAAGAACTGCTTCGAGGAGTACATGCTGCAGACCGACCCGTCGGGCCGGTACTCGGTGATGTACAAGCGCTGGCACCTGATCGGGCTCGAGGTCGGCATGTCGGTCGCCTCGATCGGCCTGCGCAAAGAGCCGACAGGCTGCGCCATCGGCTTCCACGCCGACGTGATCGCCACCGCCAAGCGCGACCTCAAGCCCGGCGAGATTCTCGACGGCGAGGGCGGCTACACGGTCTACGGCAAGCTGTTCCCGGCCGAGAAGTCGACCGGCCTCGGCAGCCTGCCGCTCGGCCTGGCGCACAACGTCAAGCTGCTGAAGCCGATCAAGGCCGGCCAGTCGCTTACTTACGCCGACGTGGCGATGGACGAGAGCCTCACGGCCGTGAAGCTGCGCCGCGAGATGGAGCAGGCCTTCGCGCCGGCAGCGAGCAAGATCGCCGCGCAGTAGTCCTCGTCTACGGGCTGCTGCCAGAGGCGTTTGATAGCCAGTCGGCGATTGCCTGCGCCGCCTCATCAGCAGATAGATTGGTGACATCGAGGCGGAGCAAGCGATCACCGCCTCGATCAAGCAAAGGGCGCCCGTTGCGATTGTCGTTAACCATCTCCGTATCCTGCAGTTGCGCCTTCTACGACGCGTTCCGGTCGTCCTGACGAATTGGTATTCGCAGGGGTCTTCGTGGAGCGAAGAGAATTGGGATCGAGCAATCAGGTTGGCCAAGGAGCGGGGCTGCGAAACTCCGTGAGCGCGAAAGCAACGTTGAAGACGCTGTGATTGTCGAGAAGCTTGCCGCCGATCAGGTCGGCAAGCGCACGGGCAATCGTCAGTTTTCCAACGCCGGGATAGCTGTTTATGTGAATGATCACAGCCGCTCTGAAGTCATGAGACCGTGACGATAGCGGACGGCAAGAATATCCAATAGCGATACGGCGAATGAGCCATCTTCGAACACGACCCACGGCGACAACGAACGGAGAGGTGCGAATGGAGGCAGGGCGGATGCACAGATCGTGAATGCACTGTTGATCAGAGGCCAATCAATCGTACTCTTGGCGAGGCGAAGCCCTCGCAGGCAAGCCCATCCGGGCTCATTGAACTTCTCCGGCGGGCATGAACTAACACTGAGGGCGCCCCCCTGGAAATCGGATGCTACGGATGTCGTACTTGATGGTCAGGTCCTGCCATTTGTCTTGACGACAGAAGACTTGGTCGACGTCGCCAAGAGCAATTTGAATCGTGTGTTCATCGAGTGAGGTGATAGTTGGTACTTCAAGAGAATGATACAGGAACAGAAGTGTCTTCTCGCGTTGACCAGGCCTGGAGACGAAGACGCCGGTCTCTGGATTGTGCCAACAGTCCGTTACGCTGACCTCGAAGTCGAAGCCCGAAACGCCAAGAATATTCGCCAGCGATTCGGTATAGCACGCCCGGGACCACCAAAGCATGACGGTCGCTACCAAGTACAGCATCCCCAGCATAGCCGCGGCTTTGAAAAGCCACGCCAAGCCATGTGCGAGCCGTCCGAACATCCGGAACCGCGACATTTTCAAGCTGCGGAGGCCATCATTTGAGCTCTCAATCAGCCAGCATTACAATCATGCCAAACGACAGCCAGCAATACCCAAAGATGTATCAGAAAGAAATTGCAGCTTACGCGTGTACTCCGGATGGCGCATCCGAGGTGCTCTAGGATGATTCATCTCCTGCCCCAGCAAGATCCGGAGTGAAGTATTTTGGATTAGTCAACGAGCGGGAGGCTGATCGAACATCCCACTCGCGCCGATCTTGTAACCGCGAGTGATGAACTCTCGTTGCGTGGAATTGAGGCCATAAGGCTCTTTTTCGTCTGCATTACTTGATCGAAGCCGTGCAAACTCGCCGGCAATGATCAGCGTCTGCTCGAGAGTTAGGCCGGCTTGCTGAGCGAACAGCCCTACGTTTAGGTTTGAAACCTTTACGAATTGCTGGCGATGCGTGTAGCCGGTGATTCTGTTACCCACGCGCTGATAGTCGAATGTGCCTCCTTGACCAACGTTCCAACCCAGGGTTCCTGCCAAGTAGGCGAGGTACGCTGGCGGAAAGACGCTCAACTCATCAAGCATCTCCTTTGCTCGCCGACCTGCGGCCGCTACTTCGCTCAAGTCTGCCGTCGGCGCCATGAGCTGTCCCGTAGGCGATTGCGGATCAGGGATGGTCGACTTGTCTGGCAGGACAACCACAACGCCAGGCGAAGGGTCTTTCTTCAGCTTCGATTGCGGTTTCTCCGGTGGCTGCCCAATCTGAACGTTGCCAGTTGGCGTGATGGAGTCGCCGTTGCCGACATGGACAATGTTCGGATCGGCGGTTTGGCCGGACGCTGATCGCAGCCCATCAGAGGCCGGCCAGTCAGCGAGGACAGCGTTGTTGCCCAGACCGGTGTTTGCTTTTGACGAGCCATCTTCCGGGGTCGATGCACCGAACGCCGGCTGCAAGGGCGACACCACCGGATTCGCCGCGTAGCTAAATGCAGTGGTCGACGGACGAGGTTCGTCAGTGGGATCTGGCCTACCGAAGGGAAATGGCGGTGGCGGCGCGACAAACGGCGGGCCACCGGCGACTCTACCAGAGAAGAATGGCGCGTTGGAAAGCGACGAGACAGCCGTACCGCTTAGCTCGCCGTCGCCGAGGGGCAGCACTTTGCCGAGGCCATTGGAAAATCCGGGACTATAGGCGAGGTACGGCGGCGGCGATCCATCGCCAACCGACGTAAAGGCCTTGGTGCCGGGCTGATAAAAGGAACGAAACGGATTGCCTCCGGCGTCTGGATAGAGTCGGGCAGGAGGCGTTGAGGTGTCCTGCATCGAGCCATCGGCGCTCAAGCGAAAGCCGGTTACCAACTCCTCCGGCGGTCTGAAATTGTGAAGGCCCGGCAATTGCCGTTCGGGCTGGACGTTGAACATGGCGCCTCCAGGCAGCGCCGTGCTCAAGTCGCTGGATGAGGCGTCGTCCCGCACCGTGCCGCCGGCATTCATGCGAAAGCCTGGCGAGTCCTCCAGCGGCACATCGCCGAACTCGAACCAGCGCTTCTCCGGTCGGATATTGAACATGACCCCACTCCTTGCTGATCGTGCTGGACACCCTCCTTCGAGAAGCTTGCGCGAGGGCCGCAAAGCCCGGGACGAAGGAAAGCTCTCCACCACGATAAAAGAAACGGCTTTCCATGTCAATAACTGAAGTATATTAAAATGACGTAAGTTATTTACCGCCTGCAATGCAGTCACCCGACTTGGCAGCTCATTTCGTCGGATACATTCGCCGCCACGACCTGCTGCTCCTTCACCTCTGGTTGCCTCCCGCCCGGTCCCCGCGAACCGAGACTGCGGGCGTTCGCCCGGCTCATGATCATGAGCGGGGTAGAAGCCCGCGGTCCGCGCTATGCTGATGTCATGACGCCGGACAAAGCGTTGTACGTCTCGGTCCAGGCGGCCTTCACTTCCGGCGTGAAGTCGGGGCCGAGGCCCTTCTCCAGGGTCCACAGCAAGGCCGCGCCGACCGGTGCATAGTGCGCCGCCGTCGCGCCGTAGCCCTTGTGGCGCTGGCCGAGGTCCTTCACTGCGGGGAGAATCGTGCCGAGCTCGTGCAGGCTGCCGACCGCCGTTCCCAACATGGCCATCAGCTTCTTCTGCTGGCTGAGATCCTCCGGGAACAGCGGCCGCACCTCGGGCGCGATCTCGAACAGGCGGTCATAGAACAGGCCTGCGGCGGCACCGGCGATCGGCACGACCTTCTTGAAGCTCGATTGCACGAGGTCGATCTGGTGCGGCGTCATCGGCGGAGTCTCCCGGGCTGAGCCTTCGGCGCCGCAATTTCCATGCCGCGTAAGCTATGGTTGGGCAACAAGGAGCCGGTACATGCGCAACATCGTCAATGCCCTACTGATCAAGGGCTCGACGATCCTGCTGGCGAGGCGGAGCCCTCACCGACAGGCCTATCCCGGCCTGTGGAGCTTCCCGGGCGGACATGTCGAAGAGGGCGAGAGCCTGACCGATGCGCTCGACCGCGAACTCCGTGAGAAAGTCGGGATCGTGCCAACCAGCCGCCGCTTCTTGAGATCAATAGCCGATCCAAACCGCGCCGGGTTGGAGCCGGTCACCTACCACATGTACGCCGTGACGGAATGGCGGGGCGAACCGGCCATTCTCGACAAAGAACACAGCGAGCTTCGCTGGTTCGATCGGGCCGCCGCAATCTCGCTGCCGGACGTCGCCTTGGACGACTATCGCCTTCTCTTCCAGGACCTCAGCGAACGGTCCTAGAGGGCGTGCTCGGGGTCCTTGGCCTTGTCGGCCGGCCTGCCCTCGGCCTCGTCGCGCTCCTTCTCCTTCCGGGCCTTCAGGAGCTTGCGCAGGATCATGTTGCGCTTGAGCGCGGAGATGTGGTCGATGAACAGGATGCCGTCGAGATGGTCGATCTCGTGCTGCACGCAGGTCGCGAGCAGGCCCTCGCACTTCATGTCCTGCTGCTTGCCGTCGCGATCGAGAAACCGGACCGTGACCTCGGCCGGGCGCACCACGTCGGAATAGTGGTCGGGCACCGACAGGCAGCCTTCCTCGTAGCTCACGTCCTCGTCCGAGGCCTCGACGACCTCGGGGTTGGCCATGAAGAGCGGGCCGGTCTTGACGTCCTCGCGGTCGATGTCGAGCACGATCACGCGCTTCAGCACGCCGATCTGCGGCGCGGCGAGCCCGATGCCGGGCGCGGCGTACATCGTCTCGAGCATGTCATCCATCAGCCGGCGCACGTCATCGTCGACAGCCTCGACCGGCTTGGACTTCTTCTTGAGGCGCGGATCGGGCGCCGTAAGGATGGGCAAGAGGGCCATAATGCCTAAATATGCAGCGAAATCAGGCGATTCAAGGACGTTACTTACGGGTGACCATGGTGCCGAGGCCGGATTCGGTGAAGACCTCGAGCAGCAGGGCATGGGGCACGCGGCCGTCCATGATGACGGCAGCCTCGACGCCGGAATTCACCGCGTCGATGCAGTTCTCGACCTTCGGGATCATGCCGCCCGAAATCGTGCCGTCGGCGATCAGGGCGCGCGCCTCGTCGACCGTCATGTTCTGGATCATATTGCCGTTCTTGTCCAAGACGCCCGGCACGTCGGTCAGGAACAGGAGGCGCTTGGCACGCATTGCGCCGGCAATGGCGCCCGCCGAAGTGTCGGCGTTGATGTTGTAGGTGAGCTCGTCGTCAACGCCGAAGCCGATCGGCGCAACGACGGGGATGACGTCGGCGCGGCGCAGCTGCTCCAGCACCATGACGTTGATCTTGGCCGGCTCGCCGACCTGCTTCAGGTCGACTTTGAGGAGCTCGCCCGTCTTGGGATCGCGCATCTCGCTGACCTTCTTGGCCAGGATCAGGTTGCCGTCCTTGCCGCAGATGCCGACGGCGATGCCGCCGCATTCGTTGATGTCGGCCACGATCGCCTTGTTGATGGCACCCGCCAGCACCATCTCGACGATCTCCATGGTCGCCGCATCGGTGACGCGGAGGCCGTTCACGAACGTGCTCTTGATGCCGACGCGCTCCAGCATCTTGTTGATCTGCGGGCCGCCGCCATGGACCACGATCGGGTTCATGCCGACCTGCTTCATCAGCACGACGTCGCGCGCCACCAGATCGCCCAGCTTGGGATCGGTCATGGCGTGGCCGCCGTACTTCACGACGAAGGTAGCGTCGTTGTGTCGACGCATGTAGGGCAGAGCCTTGGAGATGGTCTCTGCCATGCGGATGAGCCGCCTCTGCTCCTTGTCGGTCTGAACCGGCTCGGCCATGTCTGCGATACCCCGAGTTGGCAAAAGCCCCCTCCCGGGCCGGGAGAGGGCTAAGACGGCATCATATATCAAGCGGACTGCGGATAGAAGAAGTGGGCGCAGCGCGCAAGGATATCCAGATGATCGACAGCGACACTTTGGCCTCCCGCGGCTTCGTCGTGGTGCCCGGCCTGATCGACCCGGCCGAGTGCCGCATCCTGGCCGGCCTGTGGCCGGAGAAGTCCCGCTTCCGAAGCCACGTCGTCATGCAGCGCCACGGCTTCGGCCAGGGCGAGTACCAGTATTTCGCCTATCCGTTGCCGGAGCGGATCGAGGCGCTGCGCCAGGCGCTCTACCCCGAGCTGGCGGCGGTGGCCAACCGCTGGAACGAGCAGCTCGAGATCGCCAAGCGGTTCCCGCCGACGCTGCAGGGCTGGCTGCAGCAGTGTCATGCCGGCGGCCAGAAGCGGCCGACGCCTCTGCTGCTGCGCTACGGACCGGGCGACTACAACTGCCTGCACCGCGACCTCTACGGCGAGCTGGTGTTCCCGCTGCAGGCGACGGTGCTGTTGAGCAACCCGGACAAGGACTTCAGCGGCGGCGAATTCTTGCTGGTCGAGCAGCGCCCGCGCATGCAGTCGCGCGGCGAGGTCGTGCCGCTGAGCCAGGGCGATGCCGTGATCTTCGCCGTCAACGAGCGGCCAGTGAAGGGAAGCCGCGGCTTCTATCGCACGGCCATGCGGCACGGCGTGTCGAGTCTGCGCCATGGCGAGCGCTTCACCCTCGGCATCATCTTCCACGACGCGGCATAGGAGCGAGACACCTCACCCTGAAGAGGTCCTACGGACCGCTCCTCAGGGTGAGGTGGTGGCTAATGCACCAACTCGCGGGTCGTGAACTCGCGCGTGCGCGTGCCGCGGATCACGGTTCCGCGGCGGTCGGGATCGGCCCATGCCTCGATCGTCGCTTGCGCAGGCTTGGGGGCATACTGGATCTCGGCGATCCAGGCGCGCGCCCGATGCAGGCTCGTGAACAACTCGACCGGCCCCTCATGGGCGGTCTGGGCGGCAAACATCTTGGGAAACGGCTGGTCCATATGGTGCACGACGAAGGCGATCGGACCACGGCCGTCGGCGTCGGCGCGCAATGTCTGCGCCAGCGCCAGGATGTCCGCCGGCTGGAAATCGAAACGGGCGCTGGCGACCTCGACGATCTTGGCGTACCGCCGAACGCGGGCGTCGGCCAGTTTTTGCGCGGTGCCGCGCACTTCATCACCACTGACGGTGCCGCGTGCCACGATCGTGACCAGACGATGGAGCGGCGATATCTCCATATAGATCGGCATGCCCTCCAGACTACACTATGCGGCGGTCCGCTCTGCAACAATTGGCCGGATGGACAGCCGATCGCCGATTTTCTACTGGCGGTGGGTGGCGCAACCCTTGGTCTTTTTCTACGAATGCGCCGGGGAAGTTAAGGAAGGGTGATGAGAGCGTTAATTCTGCTGTGCCTGCTTGCGCTGCCGGTGGTCGCCCAGGCCCAGACGGCCGGACCGGGAGCGGTGCCGCTGCCTCCCTGGTTCGTCGAGATCGACACCGCCAAGAAGGGCGAGGTGGCGCGCGCCGACTTCCTGAAATACCGCATGAAGTCGTTCGACGACCTCGACGCCGACAAGGACGGCAAGATCTCGCTCGAGGAATTCCTCAAGCTGGCCGAGCCGCCCTATTCCAGCGACCAACCGGGCGGGCCCAACCTCGAGGAACGCCGCAACCGCATCCGGGCCGCCTTCCAGAGCCTTGACCTCAACAGCAGCGGCTTCATCGAACGCGCCGAGGCCGAGGCGCCGATCCAGTCCGAGTTCAATCAGTACGATACGGACCGGGACAACAAGATCACCGAGCCGGAGATCCGGCTGATCATGCAGCGGCTGCAGCAGCGGCAGATGGCCGAGCGGCAGCAGGCGGAGGCGGAGCGCCGCAAGGGACTGATGGCGCTGAACGACCTCATAGACATGCAGATGCGCGACGCCGACAAGCTCGACAAGAACAACGACGGCAAGATCAGCCAGCAGGAATATCTCGTGGCCGCGGGTCCGGCCGACGGCCCGCAGTCGCAGAACCAGCTGCCGTACGAAATCCGCAAGAAGCTCGTGCTGATCAAGTTCAACGAGATCGACACCAACAAGGACGGCATCATCGAGCGGCCTGAGCTGACGGCCTACTCGGTAAAGGAATTCCTGGAGACCGACACCAACAAGGATCGCTTCCTCGACCAGGAGGAGATCAAGAAGTTCCAGGAAGCCGAGGCTGCCAAGACGCAGGAGCTGATCAAGAAGATGCTGCCGCCGCCGGCGCCACCGCGGCCGGCACAGCCGCAGCAGCGCGCACCGGCGCCGGCGCCGTCGGGCCCGCCGACCGGACTGCCGCAGGGGACGCGGTAAGGCGCTTCTTCCTGACTCCCCCCGTCATACTGGGGGCTATCGCATATGGCGCTTTTCGTCGTCTCGACCGAAGCGCGAAGCGCGGAGCGGAGAGACCTTCTCTCGACGACAAGCGGCTTATCGTGGAGAGAAGGTCTCTCCGCTCGGGCCTCCGGCCCTCGGTCGAGACGACGAGAGTGACCATCTCTCACCTTCCGGAATCTCTTGTGAGGCCTTCCCCCTCCCAACCTCCCCCGTATGACAGGGGTGGAGCTCAAATATGAGAGGCGATCTCGGCCCTTAGCTCCGGAATCCCGAATCCCGTCTCGCTGCTGGTCGGCAGCGCCTCGGGGTGGGCGGCGCCATGCTTGCGGGCGACCGCTTCGGCGGCGGCGACGGCGCGCGGCACGTCGGTGGCCTTGAGCTGGTCGCACTTGGTCAGCACGAGCTGGTAGGACACCGCGGCCTTGTCGAGGTTCTTCATGGTCTCGCGGTCGGCCTCCTTCACGCCGTGCCGCGAATCGATCAGCAGGCAGACGCGCTTCAGCGTCGGCCGGCCGCGCAGATAGGCCGAAGCGAGGTCCTGCCACGCCTCCTTCATCGAGCGCGAGACCTGGGCGAAGCCGTAGCCCGGCAGGTCGACCAGGGAGAGCCGCCCGGCGAGGTCGAAGAAGTTGATCTGCCGCGTATGGCCGGGCTTGGACGAGGTGCGGGCGAGCGTGCTGCGGCCGGTGAGCGCGTTCACCAGGCTCGACTTGCCGACGTTGGAGCGGCCAGCGAAGGCGATCTCGGGCAGCGCGATCGCCGGCAGGGAGTCGAACGAGGCGGCGCCGGCCACGAACTCGCACGGGCCGGCGAAGAGCTTGCGCGCGCCCTCGATCTCCTCCGGCGCGCGTTCAGCCATCAACGCTTCTTCGCCTTGCCGCCCTTCTTGCCGCCGCCCCCGCCATCGGCGGGCGCAGTCACGGAAGCCGGTGCCGGCGCCGGCGCCGCGGTGGCCACGGCCGGCTTGCCCTTGCCGCCGATCGGCGTGCCGTGGCGGCGCATGATCGTGTACTGCTGGGCGATCGACAGCGTGTTGCTCCACGCCCAGTAGATCACCAGCCCGGCGGCGAACGGCGCCAGCATGAAGGTGAACAGGATCGGCAGGAACTGGAAGACCCGCGCCTGCACCGGATCGGTCGGCGCCGGGTTCAGCTTCTGCTGCAGGTACATCGTGACGCCCATGATGATGGGCCAGATGCCGATATTGAAGAAGTGCAGGAACTCCGGCACGTGCCAGTGGAACAGGCCGAAACCGGTCAGGATGGTGAGCGGATCGGGCGCGCTCAGGTCCTTGATCCAGCCGAAGAACGGCTGATGGCGCATCTCGATGGTGGTGTAGAGCACCTTGTAGAGCGCGAAGAACACCGGGATCTGCACCAGGATGGGCAGGCAGCCCGCCGCCGGATTGACCTTCTCGCGGCGATAGAGCTGCATCAGCTCCTGGTTCATGCGCTGGCGAGATGACGCGCACGATCTTGGCGCCGGCGTACAGCTTGGCGTCGGTCGTGGCGGTGGCGCCCGGCGCGATCGCCTGGCCCGGCGCGATGTAATCGATCTGGTATTTGAGCTCCGGCCCCGCGCCGGTCTGCTTGAGGGTGACGTCGACCTTCTGCTTCTGGTCGGGGATCAACGTCGCCATCCAGTATTTGTCGGTGATGCCGACCCAGCCGCCGGTGGTGGCGATCTTCTCCTGCTTGTTGTCCTTGAAGTTGGAGTAGCCCCACTCCTTCAGGCTGCCGTTGAAGACGCCGTAGGGACCTTCATGGAGGATGTAGATGCCCTCGGCCTTGGGCTCGCCATAGCGCACCACCAGGCTCCAGGGATAGACGGTGACCGGCTTGTCGCTCTTGTTCTCGACGCTCTGCTTGACGTCGAACATGAAGTATTCGTCGAGCGAGATGTCGAGGGCGAAGATCAGGCCCTGGCCGTTGTCCCAGGTGAGCCGCACCGGCTTGCCCGGCGCCACCGTCTCCTTGTCCGCGGTCCACACCGAATCGGGGCCCGGCACCTTGATCGACGGATCGGCCGGCGACCAGCCGAACTCGGCGTAATAGGGATGCTCGCCGCCGACCGGCGACAGCACCGGCACCGGCGGGCTCTTGGGATCGACCGTCTCGCGATACTTCACCAAGCGGACATCGTCGATGCGCGCGCCCTTGAGCGCGATCGAGCCGACCAGCTCGGGCGTGTCGAAGGTGACGCGTGGCGAGCGGGCGAGCGCCTCGCTGCGGCTCACGATCTGCGCCGGCTGGTTCGCCGGCGCGCCGGGCTGCGCCGTTCCCTGCGTGCCGGGGGCAGTGGGCGCCCCGGGTGCACCGCTCGGCGCCTGCGGGGCCGTACCGTTCTGGGTCGATGCGGTTTGCTGCTGATTGACCGGCGGCTTGGCCGGCGGGAAGGCATACTGCCAACCCATGATGATCAGCACCGAGAGCACGATGGCGATGATGAAATTCTTCTGGTCCATTGGGTCAGACTTCTAGGCGCGCTCGGCGGATTGACAGGAAAGCTTCGGCGGCACGGGCACGGGATCGAAGCCCGCACCTCCCCATGGCCCGCAGCGGCACAGCCGATGCGCCGCCAGCCAGCTGCCGCGCAGCGCGCCGTGGCGCGCCACCGCCTCGGCCGCATAGGCCGAGCACGACGGCTCATAGCGGCAGGCGCCGACGAAGAAATACGCCAGCGTCAGCTGATAGAGGCGGATGGCGCCGCGGAGCGCTCCGGTCATCAGGCGGGAGATCATGCGGCCCGGAAACTGGCGATTTGCCGGGGCATGCGCAAGGAGTCCGTGCAGGTCATGGCGTCGCGAGGGACGACGGGGGCGCCAATGCTTTCAGCCGCTTGAGGGCCTCGAACAGCTCCTGGCGCAGGGCGGCGAAGTCGCGGTCGATGGCGGCCTGGCGGCCGACCAGGACGTAATCGAGATCGGGGCGGGCCCGGCCCGGGATCACCTCGCGGGCGGCTTCACGCAGCCGACGGCGGACCCGGTTGCGCACGACGGCATTGCCGACCTTGCGGCTGACGGTGAAACCGACCCGGATGGCGGGCAAAGCGAGGTCGGCAGGAGCGGGGGCGATCTGCAGGACGAACCCCGGCATGGCGCAGCGCCGACCGGCTTGGACGCGCAGGAAATCGCGGCGGTTCGGCAGCCGCCCGAGGCGTGCCGAGGCCAATTTGCCGAGGCCGGTTAGGCCGAGAGGCGCTTGCGGCCCGACTTGCGGCGGCTGGCGATGACCTTGCGGCCGCCTACCGTTGCCATCCGGGACCGGAAGCCGTGCCGGCGCTTGCGCACCAGCTTGCTCGGCTGATAGGTGCGTTTCATCACGCAACTCCTTTAAATACAAGACCCCCGCCAATTACAGCGGGGGCGAATTCTGTGGGCGAGGGTAATAAGCGCGGCGGGCCTTCGAGTCAACGAGGCTGGGAGCGCGGGCCTCCGACCCGCTGACGCGTATTTGCATGCGCGCTTGATCGTGATGCAGGCCAGAAGCCGGGTTCCCTTACAATGGGCCATGTCTCTCGTCCTGCATGGTTACACCTACAGCGTCTATAACCGCATCGCCCGGCTGGCCTTGGCCGAGAAGGGCGCTGCCTACGACCGGGTCGAGGTGAACCCCTTCGCCGAGCCTTCGCCCGAATACCTGGCGATGCACCCGTTCGGCCGGGTGCCGACCCTGGTCCATGACGGCTTCGTGCTTTACGAGACCGGCGCCATCACCCGCTATGTCGACCGCGCCATCGCCGGCCCTGCCCTGCAGCCCGGCTCTCCGCGGGCGCTCGCCCGCATGGACCAGCTGATCGGGATCATCGATTCCTACGGCTACTGGCCGATGGTCCGGCAGGTCTTCTCGCACCGCGTCTTCCGTACCGCGGCCGGCCGGCCGGTCGATGAGGCGGAAATCGCTCGAGGCCTTTCGGGCGCAGCCAAGGTCCTGGCCGCTCTCGAAGCGCTGGCGTCAAAGCCCTTTCTCACCGGACCCGAACTGTCGCTCGCCGATCTGCATGTCGGCGCGATGATCGCCTATTTCACGCTCGCACCCGAAGGCGTCGAGGTGTTGACCAATTATCCGCGGCTTGCTGCGTGGTGGGCGAAAATCAGCCAGCACGCGAGCTTCGCCGCGACCGATCCGGGCCTGCCTCCATCCGACCATTAGGACGATCGCGTCACCGACGCGTGAGCGCATTTGCTTTGAGGCAGCGGCCTGACAGGCCAATATCGATCGTGAAGCCACACGAAAGGCGACATGACCTCCCAGATGTGGCGCCGGCTCGCGCCCGCGGCGATCCTGCTGCTGGGGCTGGTGCTGTTCCTGCTGTTCGGCCTCGAACGCTACTTCTCCTTCGAGATGTTGAGCCGGCACCACGCCGCGCTCGCCGCCTGGGTCGCGGCCAACAGCCCTCTCGCGATCGTGCTGTTCGTGCTGATCTATGCGCTGGTCGTGACGTTCTCGCTGCCGATCGCCATCATCATCACGCCCGTGGGCGGCTTCCTGTTCGGCGTCTGGCTGGGCGCCGGCCTGTCGGTGATCGGCGCCACGCTGGGCTCCGTGGCGGTGTTCCTGGCGGCGCGCACCGCCTTCTACGACCTCTTCCACGCGCGCGCGGGCGCGACGCTGGCGCGCTTCGAGGATGGCTTTCGCCGCGACAGCTTCAGCTACCTGCTGTTCCTGCGACTGGTGCCGGTGTTCCCGTTCTGGCTGGTCAACATCGTGCCGGCGCTGCTCGGCATGAAGCTCGGCCCCTACACGCTCGCGACGCTGATCGGCATCATCCCCGCGGCCTTCGTCTATGCCGGCGTCGGCGCGAGCTTCGGCCTGCTGTTCGATCGCGGCGAGGCGCCCGATCTCGGCATCATCTTCGAATGGCGCTTCCTGCTGCCGTTGCTCGGGCTCGCCGCGCTGGCGCTGGTGCCGGTGCTGTACGCCCATCTGCGTGGCCGCAATGACAACGCTCACTCCTGACGTCTGCGTCGTCGGCGCGGGTTCGGCCGGCCTGGTCGTGGCCGCCGGCGCAGCGCAGCTCGGGCTCGACGTCGTATTGATCGAACGCGCCGAGATGGGCGGCGACTGCCTCAACTACGGCTGCGTGCCGTCCAAGGCGCTGATCGCCGCCGCCAAGGCGGCCCAGGCGCAGCGCGACGGCGCCGCCTTCGGCATCGCTCCGGTCGAGCCCAAGGTCGATTTCGCCCGCGTCATGGATCACGTGGCCCAGGTGATCGCCGCCATCGCGCCCAACGATTCGGTCGAGCGCTTCCAGAGGCTCGGCGTGCGCGTCCTGAAGGAGGAGGCGCGTTTCGTCGGCCCGACCGAATTGCAGGCCGGACCGCATCGCGTCAGGAGCCGTCGCATCGTGCTGGCGACCGGCTCGCGGCCCACGGCGCCGCCGATCCCTGGCCTGGCCGACGCGGGCTTCCTCACCAACGAGACGATCTTCGCCAATCGCACCCTGCCCAGCCATCTGATCGTGATCGGCGGCGGACCGATCGGGCTGGAGCTTGCACAGGCCCATCGCCGGCTGGGGTCGCGGGTCACCGTGCTGGAGGTCGCCGACTTCCTCGCCAAGGACGACCCCGAGCTTGCCGCCATCGTCGTCACGCGCCTTGCAGGTGAAGGCGTCGATCTGCGCGGCCGCGCCAGGATCGCGCGCGTCGAACGCGCGCCGACGGGCGTCGCGGTGATTTTGGAGAACGGTGACCGCTTCGAGGGATCGCACCTGCTGGTCGCCGCCGGCCGCGCCCCGGTCGTGGAAGGGCTCGACCTCGACAAGGCCGGCGTCACCCATACCGCCAAAGGCATCACTGTCGATGCGTCGCTCAGGACGTCGAACCGCAATGTCTGGGCGATCGGCGACTGCAACGGCCTCTATGCCTTCACTCACATGGCCGGCTATGAGGCCTCGCTGTTCATCCGCAGCGCCCTGTTCCGCGCCCCCGCCCGGCTCGATGCCGCGATCGTGCCCTGGGCGACCTACACCGACCCCGAGCTGGCGCAGGTCGGCTTGAGCGAACGCCAGGCGCGCGACAAGCATGGCGAGGCCATGAAAGTCCTGCGCTGGAAGCTCGCAGAGAACGACCGCGCCCAGACCGAGCGCACGACCGAGGGCATGGTCAAGGCGATCACCGACCGGCGTGGCCGCATCCTCGGCGCCTCCATCGTGGCGCCGCACGCCGGCGAGCTGATCCAGCCCTGGTGCCTGGCGATCACAAAGCGCCTGAAGATTTCTGCGCTGGCGAGCTTCGTGCCGCCCTATCCTACCTTGGGCGAAGCGAGCAAGCGCGCAGCCGGCAGCTATTTCAGCGCCACGCTGTTCGGCCCGCGCACGCGCTGGCTGGTCCGCCTGCTGTCACGCCTGCCGGTATGGTGAGCGACATGGCCCGTCCGCACATCGTCATCGTCGGCGCCGGTTTCGGCGGGCTGAGCGCCGCACACGGCCTCGCCGGCGCCGATGCCGACGTCACGGTGATCGACCGGCGCAACTATCACCTCTTCCAGCCGCTGCTCTATCAGGTGGCGACGGCCGGACTGTCGCCGGCGCAGATCGCCCAGCCGATCCGCTCCATCCTGCGCGACGCGCCGAACGTTCGGGTGATCCTGGGCCGCGTCGCCGGCGTCGACCGCCGTCGCCGCGTCGTGAAGCTGGAGGACCGCGAGGTCGCCTACGACGTGCTGGTGCTGGCCACCGGCGCGCGGCACGCTTACTTCGGCCACGACGAATGGGAGAACGTGGCGCCCGGCCTGAAGAACATCGACGACGCCACGGGCATCCGCCGCCGCATCCTGTCAGCCTTCGAGCAGGCCGAGCAGTCCGGCGATGCCGAGGCACGGCGCCGCTTCCTCACCTTCGTGGTGATTGGCGCGGGCCCAACGGGCGTGGAGATGGCGGGCGCCATCGCCGAGCTCGCCCATGTGGCGCTGCGTCACGACTTCCGCACCATCAACCCGCGCGACGCCCGTATCGTGCTGGTCGAGGCGGGGTCGCGCGTGCTGGCGGCCTTCCCGCCGACCTTGAGCGGATCGGCCTTGCGCTCGCTCGAGCGCCTGCACGTCGAGGTGCGCCTGGGCAAGCCCGTGTCCGAGTGCGATGCGACGGGCGTCACCATCGGCGACGAACGCCTGGAGGCCGCGACCATCATCTGGGCGGCCGGCGTCGCCTCCTCGTCAGCCGCCCACTGGCTGGGCGTCGAGAAAGATCGCGTCGGCCGCGTCGTCGTCGGTCCCGATCTCGCCGCGCCCGGCCATCCGGAGATCTTCGTGATCGGCGATACGGCGCATGCTCCGGGTCCGGACGGCCAGCCGCTGCCCGGCCTGGCGCCGGTGGCGAAGCAGCAGGGCGCCTACGTCGCGCGAGTCTTGCGGGCGCGCATCGCCGGCCGTGCGGCACCCGGACCTTTCCGCTATCGCAACTATGGCGCCATGGCGACGATCGGCCGGCGCGCCGCCGTCGCCGACTTCGGCTGGCTGAAGGTCGACGGCACCCTGGCCTGGCTGCTGTGGGGGCTGATCCACGTCACATTCCTGATCGGCTTTCGTAACCGCTTCGTCGTCCTGTTCGACTGGCTGTGGTCCTATGCGACTTTCCAGTCGGGCGCGCGCCTGATCACCGGCCCGGATTCGCAGTGAGCTCCCACTGACGCGCCACGATTGCGTCCGTCATCGAAAATGCCGATCATCGGCGTGGTCTCCGGAGAGTGCTGAATGAAGAACACGTTCGTTGCCGGTCTCGTCGCGACGGCATTGTCGATATCGACGGCCCTCGCCCAGCAGCAGCCTCAGCAGCCGGCAACCCAGGCGCCCGCATCGCCGCCCGATCTCGGCCTGAAGGTCGAAGTCGAGCCGGCCGCCATGGCCATCGTGAAGGCCATGACGGACAAGCTCGCCGCCGCCAAGTCGATGAGCTTCACGGCGTTCACGATCTTCGAAAGCCCCGACCGCACCGGCCTGCCGCTCGGCTACACCACGCTGTCGCAAGTGACCGTGCAGCGGCCGAACAAACTCAAGGTCATCTCGCCGGGCGACGGGCCGCGCACCGAATTCTACTACGACGGCAAGACCGTCAACGCCTACGAGCCCGCGGCCAAGCTGGTGGCCACGGTCGACGCGCCCGACACGATCGACGCCATGCTGCGCGCGGCCTTCCAGCGGGCGGCGATCTACTTTCCCTTCACCGACCTGGTCGTCAGCGATCCGATGGCGGCGATCGCCGAGAACCTGCGTGTCGCCTTCGTCGTCGGCAAGTCGACGGTGGTGGGCGGCGTCACCACCGACATTGTCGTGCTGGTCGGCAAGTTCGCCCATGTCCAGCTCTGGATCGGCAGCGACGACAAGCTGCCGCGCATGGCGCGCGCCATCTTCCTGGAAGACCCGGCGCGCTATCGCCATACCGTGATGTTCTCGGACTGGAAGATCGATCCGACGCTCGCGGCCGACACCTTCGCCTTCACAGCCCCGGCCGGCACGATACGCATACCGTTCGCACCGCCGGGCGCGACGGAAAAGGGCAAGTAGGACTTCAGGAGAGCACGATGAACAGGAAGCTGCTTCTTCTCGCCGCCATCGCCATCGCCGCGCCGCTTGCGCCCGCCGCCGCCTGGTTCCATGCCGGCGGCTGGAGCGGCGATCGCTCGTCGTGGTCGGCGCACACCTGGCGCGGCGGCACCGCCTCGGGCGGCGACGGCTCATGGAGCGCGACCGGCTATCGCGGCGGCACGGCCAGCGGCGGCGGCGGCTCGTGGAGCGCCACCGGCTATCGCGGCGGCACGGCGAGCGGCGGTGGCGGCACGTGGTCGGCGACCGGCGTCAACGGCAACCATTACTACGGCGGGCCGGACTATTATCACGGCGGCTATTACGGCGCCTACAACGCGCCCACCGTGGTCAATGCCTATGGCGCCAACTGCTACAATTGCGGCGGCTGGAATACCGGCGGCGCAGTGGCGGCCGGCATGGTGGCCGGCGCCGCCGTCGGCGCCGCGGCGGCCTCGAGCGCCAATAATCAGGCAGCCTATGCAGCCGGCGTCCAGGCCGGCGCGGCGGCGGCGACCAGTGCGTCCAATCCGCCCGGCACGATCTACGGCACCTTGCCGGCCGGCTGCACTTACAAGCCTGTCGGCAGCCAGCCCTACTACAGCTGCACCGATGGCCTGTGGTTCGTGCCGGCCTATGGCGCCAACGGCGTCTATTATCGTGTGGTTACAGCGCCTTAAGAGTTGAGCGCCGGTCGCTAGGAGGGTCGGCCCGACTTCGGTAGAGTCGGGCAATGGCTGCCGATGTCACCATCCAGGCTCGATCCGACCAAGCCGGGGCAACCCAGGCAGTGCGTCGGCGCAGTCCCGCCTTCGGGCTGTCATGGCGTATTCTTGCCCTGGTCATCGCCGGGGTGATGACGGCCGAGATCGCGATCTTCCTGCCGTCGATCGCCCGCTTCCGCTCCGTCTATCTCAACCAGCTCATCGAAAGCGGCACGCTTGCCGCGCTGGCGCTCGACGCCACGCCCGACAACATGGTGACCGAGGAGGTCAAGCGCGCTCTGCTCGACCATGCCCGCGTCGACGCCGTGGTGCTGATCGAGCCCAACAAGCCCAAGCGGGCGCTGATGAACATCGAGCCCAAGCCCAGCATGCCGGCCTTCAATCTCAAGGAGGAAGGCGCACTGATGCTGATCTGGGATGCGCTGCGGGCGATGGCCAATGACGGCCAGCTCTACATCCGGGTCGGCGGGCAGTCGATGCGGCTGCCCAACGCCATGGTGTGGATCGTGGCCGACGAACTGCCGATGCGCATCGCCATGTACGGCTATGCCAGCCGAATCCTGGTGCTGTCGATCATCATCGCGCTGTTCACCGCCTTCCTGCTCTATCTGGCGCTGCGCTGGCTGGTGATCCTGCCCCTGCAGGATCTGTCGGCCGACATGGTCGCCTTCCGGCGCGCGCCCGAGGAGCCGGGCAGCGAGCGGCCGCCGACCAGGCGGCGCGACGAGATCGGCGTGGTCGATCGCGAGTTCCAGAACCTGCAGCGCGAGCTGCGCGCCTCGCTGCGCCAGAAGTCGAGACTGGCCGAAGTCGGCGCCGCGACCAACAAGATCAACCACGACCTGCGCAACATGCTGTCGACGGCGCGCCTGTTGTCCGACCGGCTGGCGCGCAGCGAGGACGAGCGCACGCGCGCGCTGGCGCCGACCATCCTCAACACCATCGATCGCGCGGCGCGGCTGGCGAGCGACGCCATCGAATATGTGCGCGATCAGCGCACGCCCAGGCTCGCCCCGGTCGATCTCGCCGACCTGGTGGACGAGGTGGGCATCGCCCTGCAGGAGCAGGGCGAGGAAAGCAATCCCAACATCGTGCGCGGCTGGATCAACGAGGTCGCTCACGACCAGCCGGCGCGGGCCGACCGCGACCTGCTCTATCGCATCTTCGTCAATCTCGGCCGCAACGCTTTCGAGGCGGGAGCGACCACCGTGACGGTGCGGGCCCGCACCAGCGGCTCGGACCTGGCGGTCGACGTCTGCGACAACGGCCCCGGCGTGCCGCAGGACCTGGCCGACGGCATCTTCCGCCCGTTCGTCACCGGCGGCCGCGCCGGCGGCGCGGGGCTCGGCCTCGCCATCGCCCGCGACCTGGTGCGTGCGCATAGCGGCGACATCGCCATCGCCGAGACCGGCAAGCAGGGCACGACATTCCGGTTCACGCTGCCTCTTTGATTGCCGGGCGCGCGCCACTCCAGTGGCGCGTCATGTATTGGCAGAGCCAATACCACCTCACCCTGAGGAGCGCCCGAAGGGCGCGTCTCGAAGGGTGGGCCACCACAAGGCAGGTTGCCCACCCTTCGAGACGCGTCGCTTCGCGACGCTCCTCAGGGTGAGGTGATCGGGTTGCCGCCGCCGCTCATGACGCGCCACTGGAGTGGCGCGCCCCCAGCGTCAACCGGCCTTCAGCTTGGCGATGAATTCGCGGATGCGTTTCGCGTTGACGCCGAGATCGGATTCGCCGTCGCGGCTCTTGGACCGGATGTCGACCTTGCTGCCGGCGCCGTCGGGCCGGATGCGGATGACGATGTCGTCGCGGAAGCCGAACCAGATGCTGGTCGCCACCGCCTCGATGCGACCGTCGGCCGGGGAGCGGCCCACGACGTCCCAGCCCATCGCCATCGCCGCGGCATCGATCTTCTTGAACGCCTCGGCCGGCGGCTCGGGCAGGATCACCGGCGTGATGTCAGGGTAGGCGGCCCGTTGCAGTACCGCTGCATGCGCACCGGGATAAGTCGCGGGATTGGAGGCGCCGCGACGCAGTTGCAGCGTCGCCACCAGCGGCGGCGGATTGTTGGTGTCGGTCGTGACGTCGTTGATCTCCGGCGCCTGCTGGGCGCGCAGAAACCAGTTGAGCGGGGTGTAGGCCGCGGCACCCCCGATCACGATGGCGAGCAGGGCCGCCACGAAGCCGCGCCGGCGATCGCCGGGCCGGGTCGGCACGAAGGTGGCGACGCCCAGCGCCACGCCAGCCACGGCGACGTAGAAGCCGTAGCGGAAGATCGCGAAAGCCGGCTCGATCTCGAGCCCGAGGTAGCGATGCAGCGGCCCGGCCGACGCGACGATGAGCGCCGCAACACACGCCATGATGAAGGCCATGCGGGCCAGGCGGTGACTGACCGGGTTGGTCGGACGAACGAACATGGCGCCGCGCATCGTAGCCGCGAAACAGCAGGCGCGCACGGCTCGACAAATGCAGTTTCCCTCTCTATGCGCCGCCTATGATCGTTGCCGATGCCAACCGACGCCGCGCGATGGCCGCGGGCTTCGCCGCCATCGCCCTGTGGAGCGCCCTGGCAGCGCTGTCGGTGTCGGCCGGCCCGATCCCACCGTTCCAGATGGTTGCCATGACGTTCGCGGTGGGCGCCTCGATCGGCGTCGTGCGCGCACTGTCGCGCGGCGTCGGCTGGCGCGGACTTTTTGGCTGGCCGGTGCACGTCTGGCTGCTCGGCGTCGGCGGGCTGTTCGGCTACCACGCGCTCTACTTCGCAGCGCTCCAGCTTGCCCCGCCGGCCGAGGCCAACCTGGTAAACTATCTGTGGCCATTGCTGATCGTGCTGCTGTCGGCGCCGCTCGCTGGCGAGCGCCTGGGCTGGCCGCATCTGCTCGGCGCCTTTCTCGGTCTTGCCGGCGTCGTCCTGCTGGCGTTCGGCCGCGGCTTGAGCTTCACCGGCGCATACGCCGCGGGCTACGCGCTGGCGCTGGGCTGCGCTTTCGTCTGGTCGCTCTACTCGGTCCTGTCGCGCCGCTTCGGCGAGACACCGACCGACGCCATCGCCGCCTTCTGCACGGCTTCCGCCCTGCTGTCGCTCGCCTGCCATCTGTTGTTCGAGCGCACGGTGTGGCCCGCGACGACGACGGCATGGCTCGCCGTGCTGGCAATCGGCCTCGGTCCCGCGGGCGCAGCGTTCTATCTCTGGGATCACGCCGTCAAACGCGGTGACATCCGTGCACTCGGCGCGGTCTCCTATGCAACGCCCATCCTGTCGACGGCGCTATTGATCGTCTGTGGTCTCGCCCAACCGACCGGCGCACTGTTGATTGCAGCCGCGCTGGTCACCACCGGCGCAGTGTTGGCAACACGCGAGCTATGGCGTTCCTGACTCTGAGTGCGGCTCCCAGTCCGGCGGCGCCATCTCGAAGCCCTCGAACTCGAAGCCCGGCGACACCGTGCAGCCGACCAGAGTCCAGGCGCCGAGCGAGCGCGCCGCCTGCCAGACATGGCGCGGCACCACCGCCTGCGGTTGCTCACCGACGCCGAAGTCGGCGCCGAGCCGCAGATGGCGCACGGCCTTGCCGTCGTCGCTCATCGAAAGTTCCAGCGGCGCACCGGCATAGTGATGCCAGATCTCGTCGGCATCGACGCGGTGCCAGTGCGAGCGTTCACCTGTCTTGAGCAAGAAGTAGATCGCCGTGCCGGAGCTGCGGCCTTCACTCGGCGCTCGGAAGGTCTCGACGTAGTGGCCGCCCTCGGGATGCGGCTTCATCCCGAGATGGGCAATGATCTCGTCAGCGTTCACGCCGTTCTTCTCAGTTGGGCGGCGGCACCGTCGCCTTCATCGACGGCAGCTTCGCGAAGGTCGCGTACCACTTGGCGAGCTTGGGCCGCTTGGCGCGCCAGTCGTGGCTGCCGAAGCGGAAGTCGAGATAGCCGAGAGCACAGGCCACGGTGATGGTGCCGAGTGTCGGCTTGCCCTTGAGCGACTTGGCCTCGGCCTCGAGCGCGTCGAGCACGCCGTCGATCTTCTTCATCTGGCCCTTGGTCCAGTCCGGCCAGCGCCGATCCTCGGGCCGCAGGAAGCCTTCGTAACGTGCCAGCAAGGCGGCGTCGAGCAGGCCGTCGCCCATCGCCTGCTGACGCAGCGCCACCCAGCGGTCGCGGCCCTTGCGCGGCAGGAGCTTGCGGCCCTTGTGCTGGTGGTCGAGGTACTCGCAGATCACCGGCGAGTCGAAGAGGTCCATGCCCTTGACCGAGAGCGCCGGGATCTTGCCGATGGGATTGTGCTTGTCGACGTCGGCATTGGGCTGCACCGGCGTCAGCGCCACATTGATCATGTCGATCTTCTTGTCGAGCTTGGTCTCGAGCGCCAGCACCCTGACCTTGCGGGCATAGGGTGACGACGGCGAATAGTAGAGTCTCATCTTGGCCATAGTCGCTCTCCCCTTCGTTGTTTCAGGCAGCGGCCATCTGCGGGATCTCGGTATCGTTCAGCCGTACCTTGTGCGCGACGTCCAGAAGCTGTTGCCAGGTCGTGCCGTCGATCGGCACGCCGTTCTTCTCGCGATCGACCTTGCGGGCGCGCTCGGGCTCGCCCGGCGTCAGCACCTCGGCCACGCCCGGCTGCGGCTTGGCCGACTTCACCCAGGTGATGAACGTCTCGACCTCGTCCTCGAAGACCTCGGTCCCGCCCATCGCCTTGGGATCGATGATGATCGACAGCATGTTGTTGATGATGTCGCTGCCGGGCTTGATGGTCCGCGGGCTGTGGGTGCGCCCGCCGGTCAGCGCGCCGGCCAGCAGGTCGCAGATCACCGCGAGCCCGCCGCCCTTGTGCAGGCCGAACGGCAGGATGGCGCCGAACGGCGGATTGTAGAGCACGCCGGGATCGGTGCTGGGATTGCCCGCCGCGTCGATCAGCAGGCCGTCGTCCATCTGCACCTTCTTGTTGAAGGCGACGCGCACCTTGCCCGCCGCCACCTGGCTGGTGGCGAAGTCGAGCACGATCGGCTCCTTGCCCTTGCGCGGCACGGCCGTGCAGTAGGGATTGGTGACGAAGCGCGGCTCGGCGCCGCCGAACGGCGCGACCATCGACTTGTGGCCGTGCACGTTCACCCAGTGCGTGCTCACCATGCCGGCGCGCGCGCATTGCTCGCCCCAGTGGCCGATGCGGCCGATGTGGTGGGCGTTGGTGAGGCCGACGACGCACACGCCGTGCTGCTTGGCCCGCTCGATGCCGATATCCATGGCTTCCTTGGCGACGACCTGGCCGTAGCCAGCGCCACCGTCGATCACGATCACGGCCCCGTTGTCGCGGATGATCTTTGCATGATTGTTACGGACGCAGGCGCCGGCGCCGGTGTTCTGGATGTAGTGCGGGATCATGCCGACGCCGTGGCTGTCGTGGCCGAACAGGTTGGCCAGCACCAGATGGTCGGCGACCAGGCGGGCTTCCTCGTCGGAGCTGCCGTCGGCCCGGCAAATCGCCATGGTGAAGGCATGCAACCGATCGGGCTTGATCCTGACCTCACCGACTGAACTCTTGCCCTCGGCCATGCCTGCGTCTCCTCCGGGATTTCGCTTTCGGGGCGCAAGGTTCCGCGTCGGCAGAGCCCTGTCAACCGATGCGGAAAAGCCGCAGGAATCCGCCTAAATTTGGCCCCCAGGGGCGGCAAGATTTGGCCGGCAAGACGGGCCTCCGACCCCGTGGTAAACCGTGGCTGAATAACGAGGCCTGCGTGCGCTTTCCCATCCGACTGGCGTGGCTTCTCCTGTTGCTGGTCACTGCCGGCCCGGCGTTGGCCCAGGCGCCGGCGCCGCCGCAGCGACCGTTCGGACAGCTCGTCGAGCTGTGGACCCGCCAGCTCGACCGCATCGCCACCCGCGCCGAGCAGGCGAACCTGTTGCCGGTCGAGATCGACGCCCTGCGCGAGCAGGCGGGTGACGTCCGGACGGCTGCCGCGGCCGCCGCCAACCTTGCCCGCGGCGACCTCGCCGACACGCGCAAGCTCCTGGCGCCCCTGGAAGCCAAGCCGGCCAGCGACGGCGTCCCTGAATCGGATGCGGTGAAGGCCGAACGCCAGCGCTTGACCGATCAGGCGGCGGTCAGCGAAGGCCGCGTCAAGCAATGCGAGGTGGTGATCGCCCGCGCCGACCAGCTCATCGAGCGCCTGACGAAGCTGCGCGGCGAGGTCATGCTGCGCACGCTGCTGCGCCGCGACGCCTCCCCACTGTCGCGCGAGGTCTGGAGCAAGCTCGGGCCCGAACTCGCCGCCTCCGCGCAGGCCTTGTCGGCGGCAACCGGCGCGTGGCTGGGCGGCGGCCTGCAGTTCGACAGCCACGATCTCGCGGGCCTCGGCGGCTGGGCCATCATCACCATCCTGCTGTGGGCCGGCGGTCGCTTCCTGCGCCGCCGCTTCGGCCGCGGCGAGGCGACCGAGCCCGGGCAGCGCGACCGCACCGTCACGGCGGCGATCGACGGCGTCGGCCTGGTGCTGGTGCCGGTCCTGGCGGTCTGGCTGATCGGCAAGCTGCTGCTGGCGACAACGCCGCCATCGCCGATCAACGTCCTGCTGCCCGAGCTCGTATACCGGGTGATCACCTTCCTGCTGGTCGTCGGCCTGACGGCGACGGCGCTGTCGCCGTATCGTCCGGCTTGGCGCATCCTGCCCTTCACCAATCAAAGCGCCCACGTGCTGTCGCAGGCCCTGCGCCGGCTGATGGCGGTGGGCCTCGTCGTCGATTTCATCTACGTCTGCCTGACGCGCAGCGGCAGCGAGACCGACGCGGTGTCGGCGGTGGGCGCCCTGGTGCTGGCCACGGTCATCTCCCTGTTCTCGCTGCCGGCGCTCTCCAACCGGGCCTGGCATGCGGCCCAGCCCGAGGGAGAAGAGCGTTCCAGCATGATCGGCGGCACCTGGTGGTCGGTGGCGCGGCTGCTGCTCATCGTCGCGGTCCTGTCGTCGATCGTGTTCGCCCTGTTCGGCTATGCCACGCTCGCGGCCCAGCTTCACAACGCGATCTACTTCACCTGCCTGCTGATCGCCGTCGCGCTGCTGCTGCATCGCCTGATCGGCGATCTGCTCGAGGAGGCGGCGGCACCGGACACGCCGTCGGGCAGGTGGGTACGCCATCGCCTCGGCCTGCCGGAGGATGCGACCTTGCGCGGCCAGCACCTGGTGATGCTGGTGGTCGACATCGTCCTGCTGGCGCTGCTCGCCGTCCTCGTTCCGGCCGCCTGGGGCGTCGATACCGACGCCATCGTGAACGGCGCCACCCAGCTCATCCGCGGCGTGCAGGTCGGCGGCGTCACGATCTCGCTCGGCAATATCGGCATGGCGATCGTGGCCTTCGTCGTCTGCATCCTGCTGGCGCGCCTGATTCGCCGCATCGTGCGCGACCGCGTGCTGCCGACGGTCGACGCGCCGATGCCGCTGCGCCAGTCGATCGCCGCCGGCCTGAACTATGTCGGCGTGATCGTCGCCATCCTGATCGGCATCGGCGCGCTCGGCATCGATTTCACCAACCTCGCCATCGTGCTGGGCGCACTCTCGGTCGGCATCGGCCTTGGCCTGCAGAACATCGCCAACAACGTCATCTCCGGCGTCTTCCTGCTGGTCGAGAGGCCGATCAAGGCAGGCGACTGGGTGGCGGTGAGCGGGCACGAAGGCTTCGTACGGCGCATCAACATCCGCGCCACCGAGGTCGAGACCTTCCAGCGCACGCACGTGCTGGTGCCCAACAGCATGTTCCTGCAGAACCCCGTGGTGAACCGCACCTATTCCGATACGTCGAGCCGGGTCGAGATCAAGGTCACGGTCGGGCTGGGCACCGACGTTGCGGTCATGGAGGGGCTGCTGCGCGAGGCCGCGCTCGGCCATCCGCGCGTGCTGCGCGTGCCGGCGCCGATCGTGCGCTTCATCCAGATCACGACCAGCGGCCTCGACTTCGAGCTGTTCGTCTTCGTCGCCCGGCTGGAGGACCGCCTGGTGGTCAGCAACGACCTCAACAAGGCGATCCTGGCCAAGCTGATCGAGCTCAAGATCGTCAATCCCGCGCCGGTTCCCGAGCTGCGCCTGCGCGGCATCGAGCAGTACCTCGGCGCTCCGTCAAAGGGCGACGGCCATGGCCCCGCGTCGTCGTAGGGACGAGGCGTCGCGTCGACGCCCCCGACGTCACTGGCCCATCATCGCGCTGTTCGTGCTGGGCGCGCTGGCGGGCGTGGCGCTGTGGGCCTATTCGCCCAGCCTGCCGGCCGAGACCCTGATCGCGCGCTATGCCAACGACCGCTCGAAGTTCGTCGATGTCGGGGGCGTGCGCGCCCATGTCCGCGAGCAGGGCGACCCCGACGGCATACCGATCGTGCTGATCCACGGCTCGATGGGCTCGCTGCACATGTGGGAAGGCTGGGCGCGCGAGCTTTCGAGCAAGGCGCGGCTGATCTCGGTCGACCTGCCGGGGCACGGGCTCACCGGCGCCTGGCCGCGCGACGAGTACACGATCGAGGCCTATGCCGACTTCGTCGAGGTGCTGGTCGACGCGCTGAACCTCGACCGCTTCGTTCTGGTCGGCCATTCCATGGGCGGCGCGGTGGCCTGGAGCTTTGCCGCGACACGGCCCGATCGCGTCAGCCAGCTCATCCTGGTCGATGCCGCGGGCTATCCGCGCACCGGCGAAGCGCCGCTGGCCATCCGCCTGGCGCGCATGCCCGTGGTTGGCGACATCGGCATCTACTTCAAGCCCGAGCGCCTCGTGCGGCGCTCGCTCGCCGAGGTCTACGCCGACCCGGCGATGGTGACGCCCGAGCGCATCCGCCGCTACGCCGAGCTGCAGCGCTTCCCCGGCAACCGCGAGGCGACGCTGCAGCGTGCCCGCACCCAGGAACCGCTCGATCCCGCGCCGCTGAAACGGCTCGACGTGCCGACGCTGATCCTGTGGGGCGGCAAGGACCGCTGGGTGCCGACCGCCGACGCCTTCCGCTTCCAGAACGACATCAAGGGTGCCGAACTCGAGGTCTTCGAGGCGCTGGGCCACAACCCGATGGAGGAGGACCCCAAGGCGACGGCCACCGCGGTGGCCGCCTTCGTCAAGCCGATCACGCCGCGTCCAACGCCGCCGCCCGAGCCGCCGGCTGACGCGACCGTGCATCCCTCGGTCCTGCCGGAGAAGGATTGAGGCTGGGGGTGCGCCACTCCAGTGGCGCGTCATGCGGTTGGACGACCAGTACCACCTCACCCTGAGGAGCACCGCGGAGCGGTGCGTCTCGAAGGGTGTGAACCAGTCGTGATGCCGCCTACCAACGCGCGGAGGTTACTCCGCGCGACCGAGGCGCGCCCTTCGGGCGCTCCTCAGGGTGAGGTCGTGGTGGTTGCCCTGCCGCCATGACGCGCCACTGGAGTGGCGCGCCCCCGGCGTCACGACTTGAGCAGCGCCATCACCTTGGCGAAGGCCTGGTCGGCGATCTCTTCGATCTCGGCCTTGGTGCGGTTCTGGATGGGATGCGGGACGTAGACCACCGCCGGATCGAAGCCCAGCGATTCGCTTTGCGCCTCGACGCCGTCGACGAAGCCGGTGGTGACGATGTTCACGCCGGGGATGCCGCGGGTGTCGAGGTTATGGATGTCGTGCAGACTGCACGATGTGCAGGACCCTCAATCGCTTAAGGCAATGACTGCGAGCTGCGCCTCCGCCGCGATCTGCTGCACCAGTGCAGTCGGCGCCACCTTGGTGTTGGTCGGCTTGGCGTAGCGTTTGGTCGCCACGCCGGCCTTCTTGAAATGGCCTTCGAGGCGATCGATGAACTCGACGCCGCGCGACTTGCCGATGTCCATCAGCGCCACGGTCTTGCCGTCGAGCGACGATGGCGGCGTGAGGCGCGGCCGGCGAACCGGCGAGCTCTCGGCCGTGGGATCGCGCAACTTCATCTGCATGCTCATGGGCGGATCTCCCTGGTTACCGACTGACATTCCTCGCGCACGCGCTGGCCCGGCCAGCCGCCGATGATGGCCGAGAATAGCCCGGCCTCGCCGCCGGCGCGAACGATCAGCACGCCGTCGGGCATGGGCTGGAACTTGTCGACGATCTGGTCGGCGTACTTGGGCGGCAGGCCCTCGGCCACGTTCTGCGCGCCCCACACCAGATCGCGGCCCGGCCGCTTCAGCGCCTGATGGAGCTCGTCCTCGATGCGGCGGCGGTTCCAGCCACCGTCCTTGAAGATCTTGTAGTGCTCGGGCGTCAGCACCAGCACGGCGTTGCCGGCGTCGCAGAGCTTGGGATGCCCGACGCCGAACAGGCCCATGGCCAGCGAGCGCACCAGCTCCTCGGGCGTGCGCGATTTCTGGTCGACGAAGCCGTGCACGCCTTCGCCATGGAACAGCGTCACGGCGTTCTTGCCCGGCGCCACGCCGCGGCGCACCGACAGGGGTTCCCAATCGGGATCGGATTCGTCCTCGGCGAAGCAGAAGGTGTACTTGCCGGGATTGCCCAGGGTCGCACGGTCGATGGCGCCCGGCATGCCGCCGCCGACATTGCGCACGATGAGCTGCAGGCAGCGGCCGATGGTGGCGTTGGCGCGATTGCCCTGGCCCAGCGCATTGACGCCGCTATTCATGCCGATCGACTTGGCGATGGGCCCGTTGATGATGACCAGCGGGCCGGAGAAGTGCGTGGTGCAGAGCAGCCCGTGCAGCACGAACAGCGGATCGAGCGCCGCTTCCAGCACACCCAGCACGACGGGCATGTATTCCGGCTTGCAGCCGGCCATCACGGCGTTGATCGCCACCTTCTCGACGGTGCAGGGCGCGAGGTTGGGCGGGATCAGCCCCACGACCTCATCGGGCTTGCGACTGGTGCCGCCCAGCATGCGCAGGATTCGCTCGTCGGTCGGCGGCACAACCGGCAGGCCGTCGGTCCAGCCGCGCTCGAAGCAGGCCTCCATCGGATCGTCCCAGTTGCCGACGGAGATCTCGCGCGACTTCAGGCCGGGATCGCCGTAGCGGGCAATCAGCGCCTCGTGGACGCCGGGCTCGACGCTCTTGGAGCCGCAGCCCGGCTGCCAGTCGGGCAGGCCCTTGCCCTCGGCGGCGGCGCCGGCGAGCCGCATCCATTCCTGGCGCTGCCAGCCCACGGTGCGCTCGACCTCGCGGCCGTCCTTGAAGCGGATCAGCGTCGGCACGGCTTCGATGTTGAGGCGAAACGAGCGCTCGAGCTCGTCGTCGTAGAGCACGGAGCGCACGCCCGACGGGAAGGTCGGATCGTCCTGGCTGACCACGGCCAGCGGACCGGCGCGGTCGAGGCTCTGCATCACCGGCTCGACCAGTACGCAGGTCGGGCAGTCGCGCTTGGCGACGATGACCAAGCCGTCGCGGGGGAGGAGGGTGTCGGGCATGGCGCACGGTCCTTCAGCAAACGGAAGTCATCCCGAGCGGAGCGAGGGACCCTTCCTGTTGCTCGAAGGTCCCTCGCTCCGCTCGGGATGACAGTATTACTCGTTCAGCAGCGCTTCCACCTGCTTGTCGATGAACGCCGCGTCCTCGGGGTTGGCGCTGGGATTGCCGGCGCGGTGGCCCCAGACGGACGGGATCTCGACCAGCCTCCCGTGCTTCAGATGCGGCAGCTCCTCGCGATTGTCGTCGGTCTGGAAGTAGAGGTCGGTGGCGGACGGCATCAGAAGCACCTTGGCCTTGATCGCCGCCAGGGCCATGGCGAGGTCCCCGCGGAAAAGGTCGTTGGCGGAGATATCGCCGTTCTGCCAGGTCCAGAGCTGGGCCATCAGGTCGCGCGCGTCGCGGCGCAGGAAGTTGGCCTCCCATGAGCGCACCAGGAAATCCTCCAGGCTGGTGAAGCCCAACCCGCGCCACATCTCGCGGCGATAGAAGGTCTGGCTCAGCGCCCAGCCGGCATAGATGCGGCCCATGGCGCGCAGGCCGTCCTGCGGCGTCTTTGCGTTCTGGACGGCCGTGCGCACGCCCTCGAGGAACACGAAGTTGTGCGGCGCCGTCTTCGCCGAGCCGCAATTGACGACGATGCGCTCGACGGACTCACCGAACAGGGCGGCCCAATGATAGGCCTGCTGCGCGCCCATCGACCAGCCGTAGACCATCTTGATGCGGTCGACGCCGAACACTTCGGCCAGCAGGCGACGTTGCTGCGTAACGTTGTCATAAGTTGTCACCTGCGGGAACGCGCCCGGCGTATTCGACGGCGAGGACGACAGGCCGTTGGTGAACATGTTGGGGATGACGATGAAATAGCGGCTGGGATCGAGGCAGTGCTCGGGCCGCACCAGCCATTCGATGTCGGTGTGATGCGCCGAATAGCTGGTCGGATAGAGAATGACGTTGTCGCGCTTGGGCGAAAGCGTGCCGAAGGTCTTGTAGACGATGCGCGCCGCCTTGAGCGTTCCGCCACGCTGCAGCGCCAGGTCGCCGCATTCGAAGATGCCTTCGCTTGTTCTCACTGCAAGCACTCCATGAGTCATGAGCCCGGCTGGAAGCCGGTGGTCCCGAAGATCATGACAATGAGCGCACGATCTCGCGCTGGACCTGGATGTATCCCTTGGCGACGTACTTCAGGTGCGGCCGCAGATGGCGATGCGCCTCGGGCAGGTTATGGAAGGCGATGTTGGGGAACAGGTGATGCTCGGCGTGGTACGGCAGGTTCCACATCAGGAAGCGCACGATGGGATTGCTGAGCGTGGTGCGCGTGTTGGCGAAGCCGTCGTCGGAGTTGGGACAGAGCGTGTGCTCGCACAGGAGATAAAGCCGTAGGAAGGGCAGGCCGACCAGCAAGGGGATGAACCAGACCCACAGCACGGCCGTCGTCTGCAACACGACCGAGCCCACGATCAGCGCCGCATAGAGCGCCAGCAGCCAGCGACCCCAGCGCCGCACCTCGGGCCATGCCGAGGGATGGATGTAGTCGACATCGCCGCGATAGCCGAACGGGAACAGGAAGATGTCGCGCAGGCGCAGCATCAGGAACGGGATCGAGCTGACACGGAACAGGTACTGGCCCCACGTCCTGGGCGTGCCCGACGTGACGAGCTCGGGATCGCGCGCCGGGTCCTGCGTATAGCGGTGATGAGCCATGTGATAGTGCCGGTAGAAGCCGGCATTGTTCAGGATCGCGGCGCCGGAGAAGAAGGCGAGCACATCGGCCATCCAGCGCGTCTTGAACGAGCCGTAATGCACCGATTCGTGCATGGCGCCGAACAGCGAATTGATGAAGATCCCCTGCACCAGCAGCGCCGGCACGACCCACCATGTGCCTTTGGTCAGAAGCACCAGCCAGCCACCGGCGACCAGCAGCGCGAGATGCACCGCCGTCTGCAGCAGCCCATGCCGGTCGGATCGGACGTAGAGGCGTTTCAGCACCTCCGCGGGCACGACCCGCATCTGGCGGGCGCGCTGGCCGGTTACCGTATAGGCGCTCATAGCCCGTCCCGGGGACATGGCGTCAGGCATTCGGGTCTCCAATACCGCCACACTAGCATTATTCGGACCTCGCGATGCCGATCGCCGCCGCGATTGCGTGCGAACGGCGGTGATAGGACCTGCAGGGGCGGTCTCCTTCCAGACCTTCGAGACCTAAGTTCCTGAGAAAAACCGATAAATTGGCTTGGAACACCTTTCTCCGGCAGGCGTTCATCCCGCATGCGCTTCCGGAGAGAAAGGAGTGACAGATGAGCGACTACATCCCCAATCCGCCCAATCCAGAGCGCGACCCTCGCAACTACGACCGCTACTACGAAGACAATAGCGGCAAGGGCGTGACCCTGGTGGTGGGCATCCTGGTAGCGATTGCCCTGGCGGCCGGCCTCATGTTCTTCGCAGGCTCGCCCAACGAGCGTACCGAGCAGGCGCAGGCGCCGGCGCAGGAACGCACGATGACCCCGCCGGCCAATCCGGCGCCAGCCACCCCGCCGGCGGCGACACCCGCCCGTCCGGCCAATCCGCAGCAGTAAAAATCCAGCAAGGCCTTGGACAAAAAAAGGCCCGGCCGCGCGAACAACGCGGTCGGGCCGCAAGGCCTTTTGTGTCTCGGCCGCTTCCCTAGCACGCACCCTGAACAGCTTCTCGCGCATCCGGTGCAAAGCTGACTTGCGTCTTGCCGGACCGCGGACCTACTTGCCCATCTTGTCAAAGGGGGGCCGCAGGAACAGGGGCATGCTCACGCCTTTCACCTCGGCGCGGCTGCGTTCGACATCCTTGGAGATGCAGCGACGGTCGAGCGCGTCGTCCTTGGCGTCGCGCGGATAAGTGCGCACGGTGCCCAGCACCATCTGCACCATTTCGGCGCTCTGCCGCGCGGTGGCGCCCGCCGACTTCATCTTTTGCACTGCCTGCTCGATATCGGCCTGCAGGCCGGCGTAGAGGAAGGGCACGGTCTCGGTCGAACTGCGCAGGCAGTAGAAGATGAGCGAGCGATCGTCGGCATAGTCACGCGCCGTCGTCAGCACCGAATCAAACTGCGCTCGCTCCAGCGCCGCTTGGGCATGGGCTGCCGGCAGCGTGAGCAACAGGATGCTCCCCGCCAGGAGACTCCGGGCTGATTGGACCATTGTCACGCCATCTTGAACGCGGGCCGGCTCCTTGTCGATCAAGGCGCCGGTGGCCTTGATGGGTCACGCGGTCCTTCGTGTCCGTGGTTTTTGTCACATTCGTATCGGACGGCGGCCTCGACGCGCCCGTCAAAGATAGCGGCGCAGCGTCGGCAACGCCTGCTCGACGCAGGCGCGTCCCTCGGCGATGGCTTCTTCGGCGCGGTTGAATTCCATCAGGCCGATGCCGCGCAGGCGCGGCACCAGCATCACGTGCGGCGGCTCGCCGGCCAGCCGCGCGCGGGTGATGTGGTCCTGCATAATGTTGATCGCAGTGGCGAGCACGTCGAAATAGCCCGGCGGCGCTTCACGCGGCGGCGGTACGGCATCGGCCGGCTGGCGCCGCAGCGCCGGCAGCGGCAACTGCCCGAGCATGCGGCGCACGACCTCACCGGAGAGACGGGACGGCCCGGTATTCTCGGGCGGCTCCGGCTCGGTGTAGCGGCGCCCCACGAGCTCTCCGTTGAGATTGACGGCGATGATCACGTCGGCGCCAAGCGCGCGGCAGACCGAGACGGGGACCGGGTTGGAGAGGCCGCCGTCGAGCAGCCATTTGTCGCCGAGGCGGGCCGGACTGAAGATGCCAGGAATGGCAATCGAGGCGCGAACCGCCTCGTGGATCGGTCCCGACTGCAGCCAGACCTCGCGACCGGTGGCCATGTCGGTGGCGACGGCGGCGTAGTTGGCGGTGTAGCTCTCGATCGGCTCGCCGATGCCCAAGCGCTGCAGGAACGACATCACCTGGCGGCCGCTGACCAGCCCACCGCCGGTCAGGCGCAGGTCGGTGAGCCGCGCGATGGCGCGCCAGGTCGCCGTGCCCGCCCATTCCCTGAGCTCGGCGACGCGGCCGGCGACATGAGCGGCACCGACCAGAGCGCCCATCGAAGCGCCGCAGACGATATCGGGCTGGATGCCGGCCTCGGTGAGCGAATCGATCACGCCGATATGCGCCCAGCCGCGGGCCGAGCCGCTGCCCAACGCGAGGCCGATGCGAGGCCGTTTCATGGCAGGCATCATAGGCGCAGGCGATCTGCGGAGGCCAGATGCCAAGCCGCTGGGCCCGTACTGCAGGGTCCATGCGGAGCAATGCCTTACCGTTGACTTGATGTCAGAGGATGATCACGGCGTGGGGAGGGCAGAGTAGTCAGGAAGTGGTGATGAGTATTCTGGGTGACCTGCAGGCGGTGGCGGCCAAGCTGTCACGTCAAGACAACCGTCCGACTTGCGCCTTCTGCGGCAAGGGCAAGCTCGTCCTGATCAGTGAACGACCGGATCCCAACTTCGGCGCCCTCGGAGTCGTCGAGCAGACGTTCCGATGCGACTCGACCGAGTGCGGCAAGCTCACAGTCGATTGATCTCGGCGCGGTCATCGCGGCGCGCGATGACACAAAGTGTGCATCCGCGGGATATGCAGTTCCGTTCATTGTCGGGATGCTCGCATAACGGGTAGCTTTTCCTCGTAACTCTCGCGAGGTTCAGCGTCATGCCCGGCAAGACCAGCTTCTACTACGCCATCTTCAAGAAGTTTCAGCTCTGTTGCGCGTCGCTGGGCTACGGCTACGGCCACGTCGATGACGACGATTCGGAGGATCTGGCCGGCGGCTTCAGCCTGCGCCATCCCAACCACAAGTACGGCATCTTCGGCGCGCTGGCGCCGATCGCGCCGACCTTCAACTACCCCATCCAGGAAGGCTGGCGGCCACTCAACCCCAACAGCCTCGTGCCGGCCGAGAATCCGTTGTTCGTGCTGCTCAAGGCGTCGCTGCAGGCGTCGCCGCCGCCGACGGTCGCGGTGAACGGCCAGGAATGGCCGGTGATGCCGCTGGCCGGCGTGGTGCCGCAGGACTGGATCGATTTCAACACCGGCACGCACAAGCTGATCGACGCCTTCGAGACCTGGATCGCCGGCGGCAAGCTCAACGACACGCCCAAGAGCTTCAAGCTCACCTACGACGGCTGGATGGCCAACCCGCCGAAGCTGTGGCCCGGCCTGACCGACCACGACAAGCCCGGCTTCAAGCCGACGCCGCTGCTCTACGTCGCCAGCATGCCGGGCGACGACGGCCGGCGGCACGGCGACGGCGGCACGCCCGACGTGCCGCCCGACCACGTGCCGGCCGACTTCTGGGCCAAGTCGCAGATCTTCCTGACCGACGAGCAGGGCTTCACCAAGTACCCGGCTCATCTCAAGGCCGGCGAGGAGTACTACGTGACGGCGCTGATCGGAAATTCCGGCAACTGGGGCGCTGGCCGCGCCGTCGACCAACAGCACAAGATCAACGTGCGCTGCGACGCCATGGCCTTCAACACCGTGATGAGCCCCAACACGCCGCTGCCCGCGCTTTCCAATCTCGATCCGGCGAGCACGGCGGCGATCTACGAGCCGTATTTCATCGGTGCCGAGCGTTGGGACGTCGCGGGCTTCCGCTTCAACGTCGATTCGGTGTTCGCCAAGCTCGCCACCGCGCTGGCCCAGTCCGGCATGGATCTCGGCGGCGCCACGCCGCAGGCATGGCTGAACGACAGCCATGCCTGCGTGAAGGTGCGTATCATCTCGGGCGAGCTCGACAACATCTACAAGCCTGACGGCAATGCGCCGCTGACGCTCGATTCCAGCCCGCTCAAGGATCGCCACATCGCCCAACGCAACCTCGCCCCGTTCGAGGTGACGATGCAGGGCGCCAAGAAGCTGCAATGGAAGACCTTCATCGTCTCCCAGGTGGGCGCGGGCGCGAACGCGCTGGTGCTGCAGCACGGCCTGCCTGCCGAGTCGTTCAGGCTGTACCTCGCGATCACTCGACAGGCTTTCACGCGCTACGTCGCCACGGGCGGCAGGTTCGCGGGCTTCGAGCTGGTGCGCGAGGGTGTCGTCTCACCCTTCCCCGAGGCGGTGATCCTGCGCCAGACCAGCAACGACAAGGAGGGCGCCACGCGACTCGGCGTGGCGGCGCACGACAAGGATCCGTTTATCGGCATGGCGCTCGGCATCGAATGCGATCCCTCGCGGCAGCGTCCGTCGCGCCTGGGTGATGTGTCGATGATCCACATGGCCGGCCGCGACGAGGTCGCCGGCGGCTTCACGCTGCTCCTGCAGCCGGCGCGGCAGCGGCCGCCAATGCTGCGCGGTTAGAGCGGATTCCGTCCGGCTGTGCTCTTCCGCAGGTTGCCCGAGGCGGCCTTCCGGGGCAGCATATCGCCCATGAGCGAGGGCGTGCAGAAGGTCACCAAGCGCATCGAGGAGCTGCAGGGCGCGGCGCGCAAGGCGCGGCTGGAGGCCATGCAGCTCGCCGCCAAGCTGCTCACGACATCCAACGCCGAGCTGTCGGGTACGCCGACCAACGCCCCTCGCACAGGCGAGCTCGCCGCCTTGCGCGCCCGCTACGAAGGGCTGGTGAAGATCGCCGACGAGGCGCAGTCCCAGATCGACCGGCTGCAAGCCGAGGAACACGAGCGGAAATACTATCGCTGACCAGCCCTCCCCGCTGCACGACGTCGCCGACGCCGCCTATCTCACGGCGGTTCTGCGACGGTGCGGTATCCTGGGCGACGGCCGCGTCGTCTCGGTCGAGGCCGAGGCGCCGCGCGACCAGCTCGTGTCGCGCATCGTGCGATTGCGCCTGACCTGCGAGGGTACGACCGAAACAGCGCCGCGTTCGCTGATCCTGAAGACCGCGCTGCCGACCGACGCCAACGACGGGCCGTTCGTGCATGGCGCCAACGAGGTCACCTTCTACGTCAATGTCGCGGCGGCGATGCCCGAGAAGCTGGTGCCGCGCTGCTTCGATTCGGCCTGGCGGGCCGAAACCCGGAAATGGCACCTGCTGCTGGAGGACCTCGCCGACACCCACGAGGTCGCCACGCAGTGGCCATTGCCACCGAGCGAAGAGATCTGCCGGCGCATGGTCCGAACGCTGGCCCGGTTTCACGCCGCGTGGTGGGACCATCCGCGGCTCGGCGTGGACATCGGAGCACGGGTCGATGCCGAGACCGCGCGGCAGGCAATGCAGCGCCATGCCGGCGCCTACGCCCGCTTCGCCGATCATCTGGGCGATCGCCTGTCGCGCGAGCGGCGCCAGCTCTACGAACGCTTCTTCGAGGCGGCGCACCGCGTGCAGGCGCGTGTCCTGACCTGGCGCAACGTCACGCTCGTCCACGGCGATGCCCACGTCTGGAACTGCTTCGTGCCAAAGGACGGCTCGGACGACCTGCGCTACTTCGACTGGGACACCTGGCGCATCGGACTCGCTACAGGCGACCTCGCCTACATGATGGCGACGCACTGGTATCCCGAACGTCGCCGCCAGCTCGAAGGGCCGCTGCTCGACCACTATCACCAAGCCCTGCTCGCCCACGGCGTGCAGGGCTATGACCGCGCCGCGCTGGCCGAGGACTATCGCCGCTCGGTGGTGATGCAGCTCCTCCTGCCGCCGCTGCAGTGGTCGGCCGGCATCCCACCCTGGGTATGGTGGAGCCATATCGAGCGAATCACGGCGGCAGTCGACGATCTCGACTGCCGCCCATTGCTCGGCTGACCTTACGCCTTGATGAAGGCCAGCAGGTCGGCGTTGATCGTGTCGGCGTGCGTCGTCGGCATGCCGTGCGGGAAGCCCTTGTAGGTCTTGAGCGTTGCGTTCTTCAGGAGCTTCGCCGACAGCGGCGCGGAATCGGCGTAGGGCACGATCTGGTCGTCGTCGCCGTGCATCACCAGCACAGGAATGGTGATCTTCTTCAGGTCCTCGGTGAAGTCGGTCTGGGAGAAGGCGACGATGCCGTCGTAGTGCGCCTTGGCGCCGCCCATCATGCCCTGGCGCCACCAATTCTGGATGACGCCCTCCTGCGGCTTGGCGCCCGGCCGGTTGAAGCCGTAGAACGGGCCGGCCGGAAGGTCGCGGTAGAACTGGGCGCGGTTGTTCGCGACCTGGGACTGGAGGCCATCGAAGACGTCCTTCGGCAGGCCGCCGGGATTGGCCGGCGTCTTGACCATCAGCGGCGGCACCGCGGAGAGGATCGCGGCCTTGGCCGCCCGGCTCTCGCCGTGGCGCCCCAGGTAATGCACGACCTCGCCGCCGCCGGTCGAATGGCCGACATGCACGGCATCCTCGAGATCGAGGTGCGCCACGACCGCCGCGAGATCGTCGGCGTAGTGGTCCATGTCGTGCCCGTCGGTCACCTGGCTCGAGCGACCATGGCCGCGCCGGTCGTGGGCCACGACGCGGAAGCCGTGGTTGAGGAAGAACACCATCTGGGTGTCCCAGTCGTCGGCGGAGAGCGGCCAGCCGTGGCTGAACACGATGGGCTGTCCCTTGCCCCAATCCTTGTAAAAGATCTCGACGCCGTCCTTGGTTTTGACGAAAGGCATTGTCGTTCTCCTGTTGCCGCTCGTTGGATGACACGAATATTGCGCGCGGGGCGCCATCATGCATGCCTCAGGCCTGCAACAGGGTCATGATGGCGGCGTAGTGGATCGTAGCCGCGATCACCACGCAGCCGTGCCACAGCGCCCGGGCGTAGGGCCAGCGAGCGGCGAGATGGAAAACGACACCGACGGAATAGACCACGCCGCCCGTCAGCAGCAGGACGAGGGTCGCGCGATCGAGCGAGGCGAGCAAGGGCTCGGCGGCGATCACGCCGACCCAGCCCAGCGCCAGATAGAGCGCGACCGAGAACGTCTCGACGCGGCGAGGCTGGAAGAGCTTGATGGCGACGCCTACAAGTGCCGCGATCCACACGCCGAGCGTGAGGCCCAACGCCCAGCCTTCGGGCAGGCGCAGCATCAGCGGCGTGTAGGTTCCGGCGATCATGATGAAGATCGCCGCATGATCGAGCCGCCTCAGCCAGTCGCGCCGGCGACAGGAGCGCCAGACATTGTAGACGGCCGAGCAGCCCAGCATGGCGAGAAGGCCTGCGAGATAGACGGTGACGGGCAGCAGCTGACCGTACACGGACGACTGCGACACCACGGCGAGCATGGCAACGACACCGGCCGCTCCCAGAGCGAGCCCCAGGGCATGCACGGCAACGTCGGCCAGCAGCTCGCGTCGCTCGACGGTCATCGGAACTGAACATGGGCTCAACAGCCACGATTTTCAAATCATGGGAGCGCGGGATCCATAGGCGCCAACTTGCTCTCAGCCTCACCCTGAGGAGCGCCCCGCAGGGGCGCGTCTCGAAGGGTGGGCAACACCAAACTGGGGCCCATCCTTCGAGACGCCCAGCGCGCATGTGAATGCGCGTATTCGCGCGGCTCCTCAGGATGAGGTTGTGTGGACCTGGAGGTCCGCGCTCCGAAGAGTCCTGATGTGATACGATGGCGCCTGCAAAGGAGCCCCCATGGCCGAAGACACCCGCCCACGCCGCTTCGCCGTGCTGATCGATGCCGACAACACCTCGTCGCGCATCGTCGATGGCCTGTTCGAGGAGATCGCGCGCTTCGGCGAGGCGAGCGTGCGGCGCATCTACGGCGATTTCTCCAGCCCGCGGCTGAAATCCTGGACCGAGGTGCTGCAGAAGCACGCCATCGATCCCTACCAGCAGTTCGCCTACACCTCGGGCAAGAACGCGTCGGACATCGCGCTGGTGATCGACGCCATGGACCTGCTGCACAGCCGCCGTTTCGACGGCTTCTGCCTGGTCTCGTCCGACAGCGACTTCACGCGGCTCGCCTCGCGGCTGCGCGAGGAAGGCGCCGACGTCTACGGCTTCGGCGCCCAGAAGACGCCCGAAAGCTTCCGCCAGGCCTGCCGGCGGTTCATCTACACCGAGAACCTGCTGCCCGAGGCGACCGCCGCGCCCGAACAGGGCGGTGGACGCCGCGCGCTGCAGCCGCCCAGCGCCGCAGTGCCGTTGCTGGCCCGCGCGATCGAGCAGATGGAGACGGAAGACGGCTGGGTCGGCCTGGGCGCGGTCGGCCAGCGGCTGGCCGCCGTCGCCTCGGACTTCGATCCGCGAACCTACGGCTATCGCAAGCTATCGGACCTGGTGCGCCACACCGGCGCCTTCGAGATCGACCAGTCCGGCGGTCGCTTCCTGCGCATCCGTGCCAAACCGGCGCGGCCGGCCTCCTCATCGCGCCGCAGCCGAGCCCAGTAGCGGTCACGCTTGCGAGCCGGGTCGTGCCGGTGACCCCGGCCGCCGACCGTCACGAAGGCTGCAGCTTCAGAAGCTCCTGCGCCGACTGGCGCGCGTCGTCGAAGCGGCCGAGCTGCCACTGCGCCACCGCGAGGGAGCGCCAGGTCGAGGTGTGCTTCCGGTTGGCGCGAAGCGAATGCTGGGCCAGCTCGAGTGCACGCCGGTAGCGGCCGGCGGCGACGGCGGCAATGGCGGCGAGCGATTCGTAGAAATAGCGATGCGGGTCGAGCGGGGACAGCGACAATGCCCGCTCGGCGTGACCGATCGCCTGCTCGCCCTCGCTCTTGAAGGCGTGCAGCGTGCCCTTGAGCAGCCAGGCGAGAGCGTTGCTCGGGTTGGCGGCCAGCGCGCGTTCGTAGGATTCCAGGGCGACGTCGAACCTCTTCAGGAGATTGACGTGCACGAAGCCGTTGATGGCGAGCGCCAGCGAATTGTCGGGATCCATGTCGAGGGCGCGCTTGGTGCATTCCGAGGCGAGATAGGTGTCTCGTTGCGGGTCGTCCGACCAGCCCTGCTGGACGCGCAGCACATGCCAGTTGCCCAGCCAGGCGATCGGCAGGGGATGGCGCACGCCGCGGTCGATCAACGCCTGCAGGAGCCGGCGCGATTCCTCGAAGTCGGGCAGCGACAGGCGATGCATCAGGCTGACCGCGCCCATCATCAGCGTGTAAGCCTTGAGCGTCGGCAACGGCTGGGCGCGCGAGCGCAGCACCTCGCGCGCCGTCACCGCGGTACCGACGGCGGCGATCAGGCGGCCGACGAGCTCCTGCTCGCCCGAGACGATGCCGGCCAGATCGTCGTCCAGGCTCTCGCTCCACAGGATGCGGCCGGTCTTGGTTTCAGCCAGCTCGACGTCGAGCTTCAGGCGCGTCGCGCTGGTGCGATAGGCGCCCGACAGCACGTAGTCGGCGCCGAGATGGGCCCTGATCTCCTGCAGCGAGACGGCGCGGCCGGAGAAAGCGGTGGTCGACAGGCGCGACACCACCTTGAGGTCGGCCGACCGCGACAGGCGGCGGATCACCTCCTCGGCCAGGATCTCGCCGATCACACCCTGGTCGGTCGCCGCGCGGCGTGAAGCGAACGGCACCACGGCGATCGACGGCACGAACTCGTCGAGGCTCGGCAGATCGACCTTCGGTTGTGGCCCGGGCGGGCCGACGCGATAGGCGCGGACCAGCTCGGGAATGCCGCGCACACGGCAGTCGCCCAGATCCTCGATGTCGGCGTCGAGGTTGGCCGTGAGGCCGTCATGCACGTGCTGCGACACGACGATCTCGCCTGGCCCGGCGAGGCTCGCCAAGCGTGCGGCGGGATCGGCGCCGCGGCCCAGCGCGTCGTAGGCGTCGACGGCGACGTCGCTCACCTCCATGCCGGTTCGCAGCATGATCTGGCGGTCGGCGGTGCGGACGGAGTTAGCGCGGTTGCACTCCTGCTGGATGGCGAGCGCGGCCGAGATGCCCGAGCGCACGTCGGTGAAGTCCAGCAGCATGCCGTCACCCAGGCTCTTGACGAAGCGGCCGTTGTGGTCCGGCACGATGTGCTTCTTCACATGGTCGACGAAATCCGGCACCGCGCCGACAATGTTGACCAGCAGGATCGCGCGCCTGGCCCACGCGACATGATGTTCTGACCGAAACCCGGACAGATCGAGCTCTGCCATTGCGACCCCAGTTAGCCGTGTGCGCACCGCGCCAAATGGCTCCATTTCGACCATACCAAACATGGCAGGGTGAGAAAGTGACAAGCCTCACACCCGGTGAAAGTGACATTGCGCACATCCACGCGGCAAGCGACAAGATTTCCGCCCAATAGCCGCGGATTACAGCGTGCTACGGAGAGTCGGCCGCCTTGATGCGCTCTTCCAGCATGGCGCGGATCGGCGCGTCGGCTGGCAACAAAGCGAGCAGCGTCTTCCAGCGGCGGGCGGCGGCCGCCTTGTCGCCGGCGGCGAACGACGCCGCACCGAGATAGAACAGCGCGAGGCCATTGCGCGGCTCGGCCTTTTCCAGACGCTCGAGCACGGCGATAGCGGCGGGCGAGGGTGGCTCGCCGGGCTTGAGACCGCGCACATGCGCCTCGGCCCAGTCGACCAGCAGGCGGGCATCGACGGGCGCGAGCGCATCGGCCTTGGCGTACGCGTCGACGGCGCTCGCGCTCTCGCCCAGCACCTTCCAGGCGTTGGCCAGACGCAGCCAGCCGCCGCGATCCTGCGGGTTGTCCTTCATGCGCGCGGCGAGGCCCTCGACCATGCCGCGGATCGCCTGCTGGCGCTGCTCGGGCGTCAGCGCCGCCATCGCGTCCTGTTGATCCCGTGAGGGCTGCGGCATCGTCGTGTTGTTGGGCAGGCCTGCCGCCTGGGCGACGCGCGCCATCTCGGCGCGCAGCATCGGCAGGAAGGGCGCGTTGGGCGGGCTTTTGGCTTCGAGCTCCCGCCAGCGCTCGAGCGCGGCGGCGCTGTCGCCCGACTGCGCGTCATGCAGGCCGAGATAGTAGAGCGAGCGCGCATCGCCGGACTGAAGGGCGATGGCCTTGTTGAAGGCCTCGATGGCGGCCGGCGTGACCGTTCCATCGGCTTCGAGCGTCAGCGCCTCGCCCAATGCCGATTGCGCCTCGGCGCTGTTCGGCTCGGCGGCGGCGCGCGAGCGCGCCTGGGCGACCAGTTGCGCGACGTCCATCGTCTGATCCATCGGCGGCTTCGCGCCGGCGACGAAGGGCGCGGCCGGCAGCCCCGGGTGGCCGATCTTCAGGTAGAGACCAAGGGCCAACAACGGGATCGCCAGGGCAAGGGCGGGTGGCAGCAGGCGATGCAGGGTATCCGGCGGCGGCGGCGCCGCTGTCCTTGTGACGGAGTCGGCGGCGAGGATGCGGCGCTCGATCTCGAGCCGCGCGGCCGCGGCTTCATTCTCGCCCAGTGCGCCGCTGGCGCGCTCGCGCTCGATCTCGGCGAGCTGGTCGCGGTAGATCGCAAGCTCGCCCTCGAAGCGGCCCGATGAGCGATCGGCCGACGTCACCCGCGCGCGCAGCAACGGGATCAGCAGCGCGCCGACCGTCGCCGTCGTGAGGAGCGCAAGCAGGAATTCCAGCATCAGCGGCCCAACAGGGAGCGCAGCCGTTCGCGTTCCTCGTCGCTGAGCGGCGGCAGGGGAGCGGTGGCACGGCGGCGCAGTGCGGTCAGCATGATGGCGCTGGCAGCGACCAGCAAGAGCAGCGGCGCGCCCAGCCACAGCACCAGCGTGCCGAGCTTGAAGGGCGGCTTCAGCAGCACATAGTCGCCATAACGCGCGACCATGAAGTCGAAGACCTGGGCGTCGCTGTCGCCGGCGGTCAGCCGCTCGCGCACGGCGCGGCGCATGTCGCGCGCCACTTCGGCGGCCGAATCGTCGATCGACTGGTTCTGGCAGACGACGCAGCGCAGCGCCTGGCCGATCTCCCGCGCCCGCGCCTCCAGCGCCGGATCCTTCAGCATCTCCGACGGGTCGACGGCGAGGGATGGGCTCGCCGCAAGCAGGAGAGCGAGCAAGAGGGCCCATCCGCCGATCCCTCGACTACGCTTCGCTCCGCTCGGGATGACGGGCGTGATCATTTCGTCCCTTTCAGGAAAGGAATGATCACGCCCGTCACGTCCTTCTCGGTGATCGGGCCGCGGAAGTGGAAGCGCACGATGCCGTTGCCGTCGATCAGGTAGGTCTCGGGCACACCGCTCAGGCCCCAGTCGAGCCCGGTGCGGCCGTCGAAATCCTGGCCGGCATAGAGGAAGGGGTCGCCGAGCTTGGCGAGCCAGGCGCGCGCCTCCTCGGGCTTGTTCTTCCAGGCAATGCCGATGATCACCGCGCCGTCGCGCTGGGCGAGCCGCGTAAACAGGGGATGCTCGGCAAGGCAGGGGGTGCACCAGCTCGCGAAGAAATTGACGATCGTGGGCTTGCCGGTACGCAGCAGCGCGTCGGTCAGCGGCTTGTCGCCGTCGCGCAGCGCACGGACATCGAGTTTCGGTGCGGGACGACCGACCATCACCGAGCCGATCGACGCGGGATCGCGGCCGGCCATCAGCGACCAGGCAAAGAAGCCCGCCAGCAGCGCCAGGGTGGCGAGCGGCAGGACGAAGAGAAGACGGCGGCTCATGATTCGGACCGCGGGCGTCTCGCCCGCCTCATGATCATGAGCGGGCGAGACGCCCGCGGTCCTTTTATGAGTCTGATCATTCTGCGGCCTGCACCGCCGGCCGGCGTGATGGAGCGCCGACACGCAGGCGACGATCGGAAAGCGAGACGAAACCACCGAAGGCGCAGAGCGCGGCGCCCAGCCAGATCCACGGCGCCAAGGGATTGAGGTAGAGCCGGACGACCCAACCGGTGTTGGGATCGCCCTCGCCCAAAGCGGCGTAGAGGTCGCGCAGGCCGTTGGAATGGATGGAGGTCTCGGCGACCTGGCGGCGCTGCACCGTGAACAGCCGGCGCTCGGGCGCCAGCACGGTGAACGGCTGGCCGCCGACGGTGACGGCGAGCGTGGCGCGCTCGGCGACGTAGTTGGGGCCCTGCACGTTGTCGACGCGCACCAGCGTGATGTCATAACCGCCGATGCGTGTCTTCTCGCCGGGCTTCAGGGTCTCGATCACCTCGAGATGCCAGGCGCCGGTCGCCACCGCGCCCAGCACGACGACACCTAGCGCGGCGTGCGAGATCGTCATGCCGAGGGCGGCGCGCGGCGTGGCTTTCAGGCGGCGCAGGCTCTCGGCCCATGGGGCGCGGCCGAGTCGCAGGCGACCAGCGAACTCGACCAGGCTACCCAGGATCAGCCAGACGCCGAAGCCGAAGGCGACGGCGGCCAGGGCCGAACGGCCGTCGATGGCGACGGCGACGACGATGGCCGCGACCACCGAGACCAGGAAGGCGATGCGCAGCTGCTGCAGGGCAGGCCACAACTCGGCGCGCTTCCAGCCCAGGAACGGACCGACGCAGAGCGCGGCGAACAAGGGGGCGCAGATCGGCACGAAGGTGGCGTTGAAGAAGGGCGGACCGACCGAGACCTTGTTGCCCGTCAGAAGATCGAGGAACAGTGGATAGAGCGTGCCCAGAAGCACCGTGGCGGCCAGGGTGCAGAGCAGGAGGTTGTTCAGGATCAGTGCGCCTTCGCGGCTGACCGGCTGGAACAGCCCGCCGGGGAGGAGCTTCGGCGCGCGCCAGGCGTAGAGCGCCAGGCCGCCGCCGGTGACCGTCAGCAGGAAGGCCAGGATGTAGAGGCCGCGCGCCGGATCCTGGGCGAAGGCGTGCACCGAGGTGAGCACGCCCGAGCGCACCAGGAAGGTGCCGAGCAGCGACAGGGAGAAGGCCAGGATGGCCAGGAGGACGCTCCAGCTCTTCAGCGCGTCGCGTTTCTCGACGACGATGGCGGAGTGCAGCAACGCCGTGCCGGCGAGCCACGGCATCAGCGAGGCGTTCTCGACGGGATCCCAGAACCAGAAACCGCCCCAGCCGAGAATGTAGTAGGCCCACCATGAGCCGAGTGCGATGCCGAGCGTGAGGAAGCACCAGGCCGCCAGCGTCCACGGCCGCACCCAGCGCGCCCACGCCGGATCGACGCGGCCTTCGAGCAGGGCGGCGATGGCAAAGGCGTAGGTCACCGAGAAGCCGACATAGCCGAGATAGAGCAGCGGCGGATGGAAGGCCAACCCCGGATCCTGCAGCAGCGGATTGAGGCCGTTGCCGTCGGCCGGAGCGGGCGACAGACGCTCGAAGGGATTTGAGGTGAACAGCAGGAAGGCCAGGAAACCCACGCCGATCAGCGCCTGGATCGCAAGCACGCGCGCGCGCAGCGTGTCGGGCAGGTTGGCGCCGAACAGCGCCACGGCGGCGCCGAACACGGAGAGGATCAGCGCCCAGAGCAGCATGCTGCCCTCGTGGTTCCCCCACACGCCGGAGATCTTGTAGACGAGCGGCTTGGCCGAATGCGAGTTGGCGACGACGTTGGCGACGGAAAAGTCCGACGTGACGTAGGCCTGGGTAAGCGCGGCGAAGGCGACGACGACCAGCAGCGCCTGGGTGAGCGCCGCCGTGCTGCCGAGCGCCATCAATCGCCGCTCGCCGCGCGCCGCGCCGAGCAGCGGAAGCGTGCCCTGCACCAGTGCGACCGCCAGCGCCAGGATGAGAGCGAAGTGGCCGAGCTCGGGAATCATGTCTTCCGGACCGCGGGCCTCCAGGCCCGCTCATGATCATGCTCCTCTCCCCCTTGGGGGAGAGGCTGGGTGAGGGGGTGCTGCGGGAGACGGCCTGCGCGTTGAACCCCCTCACCTAACCTCTCCCCCAAGGAGGAGAGGAACGTGATCGTGAGCGGGCCGGAGGCCCGCGCTCCCACGCCGCGACTCACTTCTTCTCCTTCCACTGACCCGCCTCCTTGATCGCCTTGGCGACCTCGGGGGGCATGTAGTTCTCGTCGTGCTTGGCCAAAACCTCGCGGGCGACGAACACGCCGTCGGGCGCGAGCGAGCCTTCGGCGATGACGCCCTGGCCCTCGCGGAAGAGATCGGGCAGGAGCCCGCTATAGACGACGGCAATCGTCTTGTGCGTGTCGGTGACCGTGAAGCGGACCTCCTGTCCGTTCTTCTTCACGCTGCCCATCTCGACCAGGCCGCCCAGCCGGAAGCGGCGTTCGGCCGGAATGGTCTTCTCGGCGACCTGGCTCGGCGAATAGAAGAACACGAGATTGTCGTTCAGCGCGGTCAGCACCAGCGCCACCGCAACCCCCAGCACGGCGAGCGAGGCCACCAGCATCCACAGCCGTCTGCGCTTGGGAGTCATCGCTTCCTGTCGAGGCCGCGGGCAGCCAGTTCGCGCCGCGCCCGCCGGCGCGCGGCGACGCTCGCGATCACCAATCCGCCCAGGCAGACCAGCGCCACGGCGTAGGCCGACCAGATGAAGACCGCATGGCTCATGGCGCTGGCTTAGCCCATGGCAATGGCGGGGAGAAGGCGGCAAATGCGCTCCCTCACCGCCTTGTGTAGGCGTCTGTCATACACTAGCTTACAGGCATGCCGGCCAAGCCCATCCTCAATGTACGTCTCGCGCCCGAGACGCTGCGCAAGCTCGACGCGGTGGCGGCGGCGACGCGGCGCACCCGTTCCTTTATCGCCAACGAGGCATTGGAGGCCTGGATCGACCGCGAGATCGAGATCATCGAGGACCTGCGCGTCGGCTTCGAGGAAATACGCGCCGGCAAGGGCATTCCGCACGAGCGCGTCGTGCGGGACATCGATCTCGCGATAGAGAAAGCCGTCAAACGCAATGGCCGGCGCAGGACGAATCGCAAGTAAGGCGGCTGCTTGAGGCGGATCATATGGTCGCCGCGGGCCGCAACGACCTATCGGCGTGAGGTGCTGGACTACCTCGAACAGCAGGGAGAGCCGGCGCTGCGGCGCGTGACGAGCGATATCGAGCGCACCATCGAAATACTTGCACAACGCCCGATCGGTCGCCCAGGCCGTGTTTCCGGCACATACGAAAAGCTCGTCGTTGGCCAGCCTTACATCGTCGTCTATGCGCTGACGCGGAGCGACGATGGCGAAGAGGACAACCCGGTCATCATGCGCATAGTCCACACCGTCCGCGACTGGCCGCCAGGGCGCTGGCCGCGCTGACTACGGCGTGAGATCCGCCACCTCGAGGCGGCGGCGATCGATTTCGGTCTCGGTGCGCACCAGCACCAGCACGATGAACAGCAGCAGGAACGAACCCGCCATCCAGAGCAGCGGTATCAGGATGGTCGGATGGATGGCCGGCGCGTCGAGCCGCGTGATCGAGGCGGGCTGGTGCAGCGTGTTCCACCAATCGACCGAGAACTTGATGATCGGCAGGTTGATGACGCCGACCAGCGCCAGAATGGCGGCGGCGCGATCGCCGCGGTCGGCATCGTCGTAGGCGCGGCTCAAGGCGATGTGGCCGAGATAGAGGAAGAACAGCAGCAGCATCGAGGTGAGCCGCGCGTCCCACACCCAGTAGGCGCCCCACATCGGCCGGCCCCACAGCGAACCGGTGAGCAGGCACACCAGCGCGAAGCAGGCGCCGACCGGCGCGGCGGCGCGCGCCATCAGGGCGGCGAGCGGATGGCGCCAGACCAGGAGCGAGGCGCCGAGCCCCGCGAGCAGGGCATACCCCCCCATCGACAGCCAGGCGGACGGTACATGCACGAACATGATGCGCACGGTCTCACCCTGCTGGTAGTCGGGCGGCGACTGCAGCAGCGCAAGATACAGGCCGACTGCGAAGCCCAGCACGGTGGCGAGCGTGAGCCCCGGGAGCACGCGCTGGCTGAAGCGGCGGAAACGCGCGGGGTTGGCGAGGAAATGCAGGTCGGCCATTTCTGCCCTGTGTCGGTCCCTGGCTCGTTTTTGTCTATTCGCCAGCCTGCCGCAAGGCGGCGGCCATGGCCCACGGGGTGGTGGCCAGCGCCACCAGCGCCAGCGCGGCCAGAATGGCGATATGGGCCAGAAGATCCTCCCCGGTCATCAGGGTTTCGATGGCGGCGGCGCCGAAGATCAGCGTCGGCACGCAGAGCGGCAGGGCCAGCAAGGCCAGCAAGGCACCGCCCCGGCGGGCCCCCAACGTCAGGGCGGCCGCCAGCCCCCCGATCAGGGACAGAGTTGGCGTGCCGACCAGCAAGGTCGCGGCGAGTGCGGCCAATGCGCCCTCCGGCAGGCCGAACGCTACGCCAAGAACGGGCGCCAGGACGGCCAAGGGCAGGCCGGTCACAATCCAGTGAGCCGCACACTTGGCCAGCGCCGCGAGCTCGAGCGGCCAGGGCGCCAGCAGCAGCAGGTCGAGGGAGCCGTCCTCGTAGTCGGCGGCGAACAGCCGGTCGAGCGACAGCATCGAGGCGAAGAGCGCCGTGCACCACAGCACGCCCGCGGCGATGCGCGCCAGGATGTTGGCCTGCGGGCCGATGCCCAGCGGGAAGAGCACCGTCGCCACGACGAAGAAAGCGAGGACGACGGCGACGTCGCCCGGACGCCGCCACACCAGCCGCAGGTCGCGCGACAGCAGAGCGAGGAAGCCGGTCATACGAGGGCCTTCCGAGGCGCAGCCAGCTCCAGCGTGCGTGTACTGGGAATGCCGAGGTCGGCATGGGTCGCGGCAACGGCCAGACCACCCTGGTCGAGGTGCCGTTGCAGAACGGTGCGAAAGGCCTGTTGCGCGGGGACGTCCAGCGCGTTCATCGGCTCGTCGAGCAGCCACAGCGGTGCCTGGGTCAGCATCACGCGCGCGAGCGCCGTGCGGCGGCGCTGGCCGGCGGACAGCGTGCGCACGGGCCGATGCGCGAGTGCGGCGAGATCGAAGGCGACCAGGGCGAGGTCCAGGCGATCGTCGGCCGCCGGCCGGCCACGCAGCCGCTCGGCGCCCGAAAGGTTCTCGCCGACGGTGAGGTCGCCCTTGAGACCGTCGAGATGGCCGAGCCACGCCAGGCGGCCGCGCCAGGTCTCGGGATCTTCCTGCACGTCGGCGCCCCGCCACAGGATCGTGCCGGTCTCGGGCCGCACCAGCAGGGCGAGCGCGCGCAGGAGCGTGGTCTTGCCGCTGCCGTTACGACCGGTCAGCGCCAGAAGCTCGCCGGCGCCCAGCGCGAAGGAGACGCCGTCGAAGACCGGCCTGCCGCCTCGGCGGCAGGCGAGATCCGCCACGTTCAGGAGAGTGGGCGCCATACGGCGCCGTCGTAGCATGTCGCTATGAGCGCACTGGAAAAGAAAAAGGCCGTCTTCTCGGGGGAGAGTGAGAAGACGGCCTAAGCGCCTCCGAAGAGGCTAGAACGTGGCTTTGGGGGGACCACGTTCGGGGGAGATACAAAGCGAAGATGGAAACCCCCGATGGCGGTCGCTAGACCCAAATGGGGCCAAAGTGTGATTTTTCAATCACACACAATGATGGTGCGAATTAGGAAAATTGGGCGTCGAATCAACATGTTGTCAGACTGACGCCCGGCGCATGTCAGCCGTAGGGATCGGCCGCATCGCGCATGCCGTCACCCATGAACTGGTAGGCCAGGATGACCAGGATCACCGGGATCACGGGCAACATCAGCCACCAGTTCACCGCCACCACATTGATGTCGGTCGCCTCGTTCAGGAGCACTCCCCAGGACGTGATCGGCGGCCGCAGGCCGAGGCCCAGAAAGCTCAAGGCCGTCTCGGCCAGGATCATCGAGGGAATGGAAAGCGTCGCCGACGCGATGAGATGGCTCATGAAGCCGGGCAGCAGATGGCGGCCTATGATGCGCCCGGGCTTGGCGCCCATCATCTGCGCGGCGGCGGCGTAGTCCTCCTCGCGCAGCGACAGCAGCTTGGACCGTACGGCGCGTCCCAGGCCCGGCCAGTCGAGCAGCGCCAGGATGATGGTGATGCCGAAATAGACCAGCAGCGGTGACCAGGTGACGGGCAGCGCCGCCGACAGCGCCAGCCACAGCGGCAGGTGCGGGAAGCTCTTGATGATCTCGGTGATGCGCTGGACGATATTGTCGACCCAGCCGCCGTAGTAGCCCGCCAATCCGCCCAGGATCAGGGCGAGCGCGAAGGAGAGCGCGATGCCGATGATGCCGATGGTGAGCGAGATGCGCGCGGCGTAGACGATGCGGCTGAACATGTCGCGCCCCAGCCGATCGGTGCCCAGCCAGAAGAACTGCCCGCCCTCCGGCGGGCACACGAAGTGGAAGCGGCCCTCGATCAGGCCCCAGAACTCATAGGTATCGCCGAGGCAGAAGAAGCGCAGTTGCTGCGGCCGGGTCGGATCGGCGGTGTAGACGCGCTGCAGGGTCTCCATGTCGCGCGTGGTCTTGAGCGCATAGACGAACGGCCCGAGGAACTGGCCTTCATGGATGAAGTGGACACGCTGCGGCGGCGCGAAGATGTAGGCCGAGTGCCGCGTGTGCAGGTCGTAAGGCGCGATGAATTCGCTGATCACGGTCGAGAAGTACATCAGCACCAGGAAGACCGCCGAGACCACGGCCGGCCGGTGGCGGCGGAAACGCCACCACATCAGCTTCCACTGGCCGGCCATGTAGTACTTTTCCTGCTCGGCCGTCAGGCGCTCGGAGACGTAGGGATCCCACGGCTCCCTGTTGACGAAGTGGTCGGAGCGCGGCCGCGGAGCGCTCGAGGGGGGCGTGTTGGTGGTCTGGTCGGTCATGGCGCTACCCTATTTCTCCGAGGTTGCGCCGAAGCGGATGCGCGGATCGAGGGCGGCCAGCGCCAGGTCCGAGATCAGCATGCCGATCACGGTCAGCGTCGCCACGAACAGCAGGAAGGTGGCGGCGAGATTGACGTCCTGGGTTTTCAGCGCCCCCAGCAGCATCGGGCCGGTGGTCGGCAGCGACAGCACGACCGAGACGATCACCGAGCCCGAGATCACGTCCGGCAGCAGGCCGCCGATGTCGGCCACGAACGGGTTTATGGCATGGCGCAGCGGATACTTGATGAGAAGCCGCAGCGGCGGCAGGCCCTTGGCACGGCCGGTGACGACGTATTGCTTCTGCAGTTCGTCGAGCAGGTTGGCGCGCAGGCGGCGGATCATGCCGGCGGTGCCCGACATGCCGATGACGATCACCGGGATGACGAGGTGCTGCAGGATCGACCAGACCTTGCCCCAGCTCAGCGGCTGGTCGATGTACTCGGGATCCATCAGGCCGCCGATCGACAGGCCGAAATAGACCTTGCCGACATAGAGCAGCACCAGGGCGAGCAGGAAGTTCGGCACCGCGAGGCCGACGAAGCCGATGAACGAGGCCACGTAGTCGCCGAGCTTGTACTGATGCGTGGCGGCATAGACGCCGATGATGAACGACACCACCCAGATGAACACGATGGTGGCCGATTCCATGATGATGGTGAGGGCCAGCCGCTCACCGATCAGGTCGCGCACCGGCACGGTGTCCTGGCAGGAAAGGCCGAAGTCCCAGCGGAAGATGCCCTGGACCCATTCGAGGTAGCGCTGCCACAGCGGATCGTTGAGGTTGTACATGGCGCGCAGCTCTTCGGCGCGGCGCAGCGCGTCGGGATCGCCGCGCGCCATCAGCTCGTCGACCTGCGCGGTGACGCAATCGCCGGGCGGCAGGTCGATGATGAAGTAGACCAGCGCACTGATGATGAACAGCGTCGGGATCATCAGCAGCACGCGGCGGACGATGAAGCGCAGCATGGCCTATAGTCCTCCCCGCGCGACACGCACGTAATGGCCGGGCGAGGCTTCCGTCCAGAACACTTGGTTGGTGGGATCGTCTCGGAACGGCTCGGGCCAGGCCGTCGGGTCGGAGGCCTTGCCTTCCATCAGGGCGCCGAGGTCGAGGCGGGCATCCGGGTCGGGCATCGGCACCGCCGAGAGCAGTGCCTTGGTGTAGGGGTGGATCGGGTTGCGGAACAGCTCGCCCGCCGGCGCCAGCTCGACCAGGCGGCCGGCGCACATCACGGCGATGCGGTCGGCGATGTAATCGACCACCGCGAGATTGTGGCTGATGAACATGTAGGTGAGGCCGAGCTGCTTCTGCAGGTCCTTCAGGAGATTGAGGATCTGGGCCTGGATCGACACGTCGAGCGCCGACACCGGCTCGTCGCAGATCACCATGTCGGGCCTGAGTGCCAGCGCGCGGGCGATGCCGATCCTCTGGCGCTGACCGCCCGAGAAGGAGTGGGGGTAGCGGCTGAGATGCCGGCGATCGAGCCCGACCATCTCCATCAGCTCGCTCACCATCTCGCGGCGATAGGCGTCGTCGCCGATCTTATGGATGACCAGCGGCTCGACCAGGATGTCGTAGACCGTCATGCGCGGATTGAGCGAGCCGAACGGGTCCTGGAAGATGAATTGCAGCTTGGTGCGGAAGCGGTCGAGATCGGCGCCCTCCAGCGCCAGCACGTCGACCTTGCGGCCCCAATCGTCGAACACGACGCGGCCAGTGCCGTATTGGGCAGTGTCTTCGTTGGGATCGGCGGAGATGCCGCGCATGAGAATCTTGCTGAGGGTGGTCTTGCCGCAGCCCGATTCCCCGACCAGACCCAGACACTCGTTGCGTTCGACGTCGAAGCTCACGTCGTTGACGGCGCGCACGGTGCGCGTGGTGCCGCCGCCGGTCAGCTGCTCGAACAGGGTGTCGGCCTTGCGGATCTTGAAGGTCTTGGAGAGATGGCGGACCTTCAGCACCGGCGCCTTGGGATTGAAGGTCTCGGTCGGCTTGGAAACCGCCTTCTCCTTCAGCAGATGGCCGGTGGCCGCCGTGATCTCGCGGATCGGCACCAGCCGCTCACCGGGCGTCATGTCGAAGCGCGGCACGGCATGCAGCAACGCCTTCAGGTAGGGATGCTGGGGGTCGCGGAAGATGTCGTGCAGGTCGCCCGATTCGACGACCTTGCCGCGGTACATCACCACGACGTCGTCGGCGACATTGGCGACCACGCCGAGATCGTGGGTGATCATCAGCAGCGCCATGCCGAGCTCGGCCTGCAGGTCCTTCATGAGACGCAGGATCTGCGCCTGGATGGTGACATCGAGCGCGGTCGTCGGCTCGTCGGCGATCAGGAGCGCCGGCCGGCAGACCAGGGCCATGGCGATCATGGCGCGCTGACGAAGGCCGCCCGACAACTCGAAGGGATAGGTGCGCAGCGCCCGCTTCGGATCGGGAAAGCCCACCATGCGCAGCATGTCGACGGTCAGCGCCTCGATCTCGGGGCGGCTGAGCTTGCGGCCGGCAAGCTGGGCGGCTTCGGTGATCTGGTCGCCGAGCGAATGGATGTTGCTGAAATGACCGCCGCCGCCGTGCAGCTCGACCGCCTCGCCGATCTGGTCGCCCACGGTGTGCAGCGCCGACAGCGAGGTCATCGGCTCCTGGAAGATGATGGAGATGGCGCCGCCGCGGATCGTCCGCATCTGCGGCCCGGCGCGGTCGAGCTTGGCGATGTCGATCGGCTTGGCATTGCTGCGCGGGTCGTCGAACAGGATGGAACCCGAGGAGATGGTCGCGGTGCGCGGCAACAGGCCCATGATCGCCTGGCTGCACACCGATTTGCCCGATCCCGATTCGCCCACCAGAGCCAGCGTACCGCCGGGCGGCAGGCTGAAGGAGACGTGATCGACGGCGCGCAACGTGCCTTCATGGACGCCGAAGTCGACGGTCAGCTTCTCGACGCGCAGCAGCTCTTTCATACTTTCTCTTCCTGCCCCGCTACCGAGATGCCCATCGCCTTGAGGTTGGCCCGCGTCGTCTCGCTCAACGGCAGAGCCGCCGCTTCGGCGGCGAGCGCTGCGCGCTCGACGACATCATGGAAGCCATCGAGCGAGGAATCGAGCTTGACCGTGCGGCCGCCGGCCGAGCCGACGCTGAGCTGCATCCAGCCGTCGCTGCGATCGCGTTTGGTCGAAAAATAGCTGAGTCTCAGCCGGTCGAGCCGATTCCACTCGACCAGGGTGCCGGCCGGCCCGTCGGCGCAGAGCGTGTCGGGACCGAGCACGTAACGCGTATGGTGCCGCAGCGCCGTGCGCACCAGGAACACGGCGAACAGCAGGAAGCCCAGCAGCAGGATCAGCGCCAGCCAGCGGTTGACATCGAGCAGCAGCAGGGGCGCGCCGCACAGCAGCACGCCCGCCGTGGCGCGCCCATAGTCGGCCAGCAGGGTCTGACGCGGATAGCGCAGATCGGCCGAACTCAACCGCGATCCTCCCCTCCCGTTGCGAACAATTCACGTGCCGGTCGGACACGAAGTCCAGGAATTTTCAATGCTTTTTGCCACATCGACCTTAGGAAATCCCACGCTTCGCCGTCCATCGCAAGATGGTGACTGAGCACGCCTACTGGCTCGCCGGACGTCCGCGCACGAGCCAGGGCGGACACAAGCGCGTCCAGGGCCGCCGGCTCGCCGATGAAACCACGTCCGCCCTTCCAGTCGATCAAGTCGACGTGTGTGTTGACCTCGAGAAGCCCCTTCACCGGATGCGCGCGTCGCCGTGCACTGAAGGTCGAGAGACCGGCAAAGCCGATCTCCGGCAAGGGCGGCACCAGGACCGGCGCGATGCGATTCCAGGGCGGCACCAGAACCGGCAAGGGACGCGCGCCGAACAGGCGTTCGAGCGTCATGCGGCCGGTGCCCAATTCGCCCAGCACCAGCATGGCCGGCCGCTCGGTCCCGAGCTCGATCTTCTTGTCGCCCGGCGCCGCGTGGTTGACGTGCGCGTAACCATGCTGGAGCAGATCGACGCCCTGTTCGCTCGCCAGCCGATCGGCCAGAGCCTGGGTCGCCTCCGCGGGAACGACAGCAAGCGCCAACGGCACGCCGGTGTCCCGATGGATCGCCAGCAGCCGCTCGAGCGCGGGCCCGACATCGGCGGCATCGTCGTCGCGCCACCACAGCTCCGCCGTACGGCCGGCCTGCGACCAGCGCGCCACTTCGCCAGAAAGGTCTGCCCAGGTGCTCATCTCGACAACAGGCGATGCAATAGCGCCGCCGTCTTCGGTCCGCCATCGACGTCGCACGGCGGAAAGCTTTTTAGCGACGGGCCCGCGAGCGCCCGACCGACGGCGTCGGCCAAGCTCTGCGCCGACAACGCGCCGGGCGGCACCACCGTCACCATGCCGCGCTGGGCCAGGGCCTCGGCCCGATCCGACTGTTCGGTCTCGCGCTCCGTGGCAAAAGGCACGAGCACGGCGCGATCGGCGCAGCACAGGGTGTCGATGGTCGTATTGTAGCCGGCCTGGGAGATCGAAAGAGTGGCGTTGCCGAGAAGCGTCGCGAAGTCGGACCGGGCCGGTTCGACGACGACGCCTTGCTGGTCGCGGGCGATTGCGGCGCGGTCCTGCGCCGGCAGGTTCTCGCCCACCAGCAGCCGCCAGGTCCGTTCGGCCAGCGCCGTTTTCGGCCGCGCGGCGATGGCGGCCTCGAGCAGAGGCGCTCCCACGGCGCCGCCGCCCACCGACACGACGACCTCGTCCTTGCCATCGGCGCTCCGCATCCCCTGCGCCCCCTGGCGTGTAAAGTCTCGCTCCGAGACATAACCGGTATAGAAGGCCCGCTCTTCGATCCGCGCCCAGCCGGCAAAACTTCTCTCGAATGGTACGAGGCGGGGATCGCCATGGATCAGCACGGCATCGAAGCGATCCAGGAGCGCCACGGCCTCGTCGACCCTTTCGGGCCGGGCGCGCCGCACCACGTCACGCACCGAGCAGGCGATCAGCGGCCGCTTGGGCAGCATCCGCGCGGCCTCCAGAAGCGGCAGCAATTCGAAGCGCAGTCGCGTCCGGCCGAAGGGGAACTGCTCGGTGATCACGACGTCCGGCGCTTCAGCCCGCAGCAGACCGAGCAGCATCTCAGTGCGCCGACGCTGGAAGGCCTCGTCGACCGGACCGCCATCGGGCCGCGCGAGATCGCGCAGGCTCGTGTCGGCCGCGCGAAGCGGCGGGAGCTGGTGGAAGCGCGCGCCACCCAACACCAGGCCTTGGACTTGCGCGCCGCCCGACACCAGCAGCACGTCGAAGCCTCCGGCCGCGAGCGCCCGAGCCAGCGCAGCGGCGCGGCGCAGATGGCCGATGCCCAGCAGATGCTGCACATGGAAGAAGACCCGGCTCATAGCGGCACGTTGAGGCGGTCGACCGTGACGCGGCCATCAGCGTGAGTGGAGAAGAAATGCAGGCAGCGCCAGTCGAGCTTGTGCGGCGGCCGACCCATCATGTCCCAGCCGGTGGCGAGCGCCAGCAGGGCGCGGATCGCGGCCTTGTGCGACACCGCCACCACGGGCTGCCCGGCGGCCGCGACCGACGACGCCCAGCGACCGATGCGGACCATCGCGGCGCGCGGCGATTCCCCGCCCGGCGGCTGGAAGTCCAGTCCCTTGTTCTCAGCAGCGATGAAGGCTTCGCCGACGGTGGCACGCAGTTCAGCGATGGTGTGGCCTTCCCATGTGCCGAAACTCATCTCGCGCAGCGCCGAATCGAGCACGACCGGCGCCGATGGCTGGAGCAGCTCGGCGGTACGGCGGGCGCGCTGCAATGGACTGCTGAGCCGCTTCCATCTATCGGCCGGCGATGGCAGGCGCCAGGCGCGAGCGTCGGCTTCTCCGGCGGCATTGAGCGGGGTGTCGGTGAGACCCTGCAGGCGGCGCTCGACATTCCAGTCGGTGCTTGCGTGGCGCAGCACGGCGAAAGACACGCTCATCACAGCCTCGCCAAGGCCGCGGCCAGAGCATGGGCGGCGGCGTGCTCGTCATGTCGGGCTTTTACGCGCGCGCGCGCGGCCTTGCCCAGCTGTACGCGCGCTTCGGGGTTGTCGAGCAGCCGCGCCGTCGCCGCGGCGAATGCGCCGGCGTCGCCGATCGGCGTCAGCACGCCTGTGATGCCGTCGGTCACCACCGCGGGGACGCCGCCGGTGCGGCCGGCGACGACGGGGAGCCCCGCCGCCTGGGCTTCGAGGAAGGCCATGCCGTAGGCTTCGTTGATCGCGGGCCACAGGTAAAGATCCGCCGCGGCATATGTCGCGGGCAATTCGGCGTGCGGCACGGTGCCGGCGAAGCGCACGCGCTCGCCGGCCCCCTCGTCGTTGAGCGGCGCCATCAGCGCCTCGACCTCGCCGCGCGCCGGCCCGTCACCGACCAGCAGCGCGCGCCAAGGCTTGTCCTTCAGCCGGCCGAGTGCGTCGGCGAGCACGCGGTAGGATTCGAGCTTGTCGCGGGTACGCATCATGCCGACGCTGAGCAGCACGGGCGGATCGTTCGGCGCATGCGGCGCGCGAACGAACGGCCGCGTGTCGATGAAGGGCGGCAGCCAGACCTGATGCGCACCCGGCCGCAAGCGCGCCTTGACGCCGGCCACGTCGCGCGGATTGACCGTCAGAACGAGGTCGGCGGCCGCGAGGGCGCGCTCGACGGCGCGATGGCCGAGCCGTGTCGGCCCATGGGCGCGGCGCGGCGCGTGCGAGGCCTCGACCAGCACGTAGGGCACGCCGAGCGCGCGGGTCACGATCGGGCCCAGCCAATCGGGCTTGCGGTAGTAGCAGTGGTAGGTGAGCCAGAGATCGAAGCGCTCGGGATGGCGGACCGGCAGGGCGCGCCAGCGCGCGATCAGTCGCTGCGCCTGCGCCCGCGCGCGGCGTTCGAGCGCGAGATGGTCCTGCGGCGGGGGCACCCCCGGGGCGACGCGGCTCAGTGGCGGCGTCAACACCGTGTGGCCGAGACGGCGCAGCAGGCGCCCCAGCCCACGGGCCATCTCGCGATCGCCCGAGGGGATGGGACTGTCCGGCGACTTCAACGGCGTGTGCAGCAGCACGCGCATGGCTACTCCGCGGCCCTTGCCTCCGATAGGAGGGCCTCTCGGCGGACATCCTGGCCCAGCGCCGAGGCGATCCAGTCGACACCGGCATCGAAGGAAAAGCGCGTACGCACGGTCTCGGCGGCGCGGTGCGCAAACTGCTGGCGCAGGTCGGGATGGGCGACCATGCGCGCCAAGGCGCCGGCCAGCGCTCCGGGCGCGCCGGGAGGCACCAGCAGGCCGTTGTCGCCATCCTCGATGAATTCGCCGATCGCGGCGGCGCGGGTCGAGACGATGGCGAGACCCTGGTGGGCCGCCTCCATCAACACGTTGGGCAGGCCGTCCTGGTCGCCGTCGGCCGCCTTCTTGCTGGCCAGCACGAACAGGTCGGCGCGCGCCAGGGCTGCGAACACCTGCTTCTGCGGCTGGGCGCCAAGCCAGGTGCAGCGCTCGGCGATGCCCAGACGATCGGCCTGCGCCTTCAGGAGATCACCGAGCTCGCCTGCACCGATATGCTCGAAGCGCCAGTGCAGCGTCTTGGGCAGCAGCGCCAGCGCGTCCAAAAGGTCGCTGAACCCCTTCTTCTCGACCTTGCGGCCGATCGACAGGATGACGACGGGATCGGCGGCATCGCCGCCGTCGCGTCGCGTCCTGAGGTGCATCGGCGCCGGCAAATGCGCGAAGTCGAGGCCGTGATAGATGAGCTTCACCTTGTCGGGCCGCGGCGCCAGGGCGCGCAGGCGCTGCACGCCCATGTTGGTGCAGGTCACGGCCCAGGCGCAGTCGGCGAGCTTTTCCGCCGCCTCCCAGGGCTCGCTGGTCCAGATGTCCTTGGCATGCGCCGACACGCTCCAGGGCAGGCCGCGCATCAGGGCGGCGTAGCGCGTCACCGACGTGGGCGTATGCAGGAAATGGGCGTAGAGCCGCTCGATGCCGGGCGGCAATTCGGCCGCCAGCACCAGCGCCTGGCCCCAGCGGCGCAACCGGTTGGCCGAGGGATCGCGCCGCAGGTCGGCCAGGAATCGCGCGCGCGCCATCGCGTAGCCCGGCAGGCGCCGTGCCTTCAGCCAGCCCCTCCAGACGCGGCTCGGATCGTCCTTGAGGTACTCCGGCAGGTAGACGACGCGGCCCTGCACGCGGTCGTGCACGGGATGTCGGTGCTTGTCGGTCGGCCGGCGCAGCGACCAGATTTCAAGGGCGACGCCGCGCGCCTCGAGGCCCGCGATCTCCTGGGCGATGAAGGTCTCGGACAGGCGCGGCCAGCCCTTGAGGACGACCGCGACGCGCGCGTCGATTGGCGAAGACATGAAGGTGCCGGCGATCAGGTCCTGGCGCGCGCCGGCGGCACGGCGGGCGGTGCGCCTGGCCCTGCTGGCATGTCGCTCGCCATCGCCTCGAGCGACGCGGGACCGCGATGGGGATGGGCAAGCTGCTTGGCGACCAGGCGCCAGACGTTGGGCAGGCCGTCGAGCAGGCCGGGCACCACGACGTCGCTCGGCAGGCCCTGCTGCGGCAGCTGGCGCAGCGCTGTCGCCATGGCGTGCGGATCGCGGCCGCGATTGGCGTCGAGCATCTCGATCAAGCCGACATTGCGCGCGGCGCGGGCGCGGATGAACTGCTCCAGCCGCGGCTTGGTGCGCGGCACGATGATCGCTTTCTTGTCGAACGACAGGATCTCGCAGAAGGTATTGTAGCCGCCCATCGCCACCACGCCCGCCGCACGCTTCATCAAGGCGCCGAGATTGTTGGTGAAGGTGAGGGTGCGGATGTTCCTGAACTTGCCCGCGCGCTCCTTGAAGGTCTCGCGCTCGGCGGCCGACATGAAGGGGCCAAACACGATCACCGCGCCGTAGGGGATGTGCGGATCGGTCTCGTAGGCCGCCAGCACCCAGTCGATCAGGTCGGCGCCATCCCCGCCGCCGCCGGCCGTCACCAGGATGAAAGGCCCGTCGATCTCCTCCATCTCGTGCGGCACATCGGTGTGCAGCGGCAGGTCGCGGCGCAGGTAGCCGGTATAGACCATCTTGTGGCGCACCGACGGCGGCACTTCGATGCCGGTCAGCGGCTTGTTGATCTGCGGCAGGCCGTAGATCCAGATCTCGTCGTAGAGGTCGCGCAGCGCCGGAACGACGTTCTTGCGCTCCCATTCGGCGGCGAGGGCCGCAGGATCGTCCATGACGTCGCGCAGGCCCAGCACCAGCGGCGTGCCGCGCTCCTTCAGCAGCTTCAGCGCCGGCACGACCTCGCCACGCAGGCCGGTCGGCTCCTTGTCGATGATGAACAGGTCGGGCCGATAGATGTCCGCGGTGTCGCGGATGATCCGGGTCCGCATCTCCAGCGTATGCTCGACGCCGACCCTGAGGTTGGCCGAGTCGTAGTCGCCGTCGATCAGCTTGACCACGCCCGGGATGCGCACGAAGTCGATGCCCGAACGGAACTCATAGGAGCCGATCACCGGCGAACCCGACAGGATCAGGACCGAGACGTTGGGGTCGGCCGCCACCAGGGCGTTGGCGATGGTGCGGCATCGGCTCACATGGCCGAGGCCGAAGGAGTCGTGGCTGTAGAGCAGCACACGCTTGGACCGGCTGTTAGGCATGCGAACGTCTCTCCTTGCCGAAGCGCGTCCTGCCCCGACCGGTGTATTCGGCCGGACTATGCCATAATGGGAGGGACACGCGAACCCCTGTCGCAATGCAAAATATCGAATGTAATCAAGGGACTGATCTAATATAGGAGAGTGGGGCGGCGCACCTGGGGGCTTGGACCGCGGATATTGATGCAACGCAATCTGTTCACCTACATCTGGCGACACAGCAGGCCCGAGCAGGTTGTCATCCTGGGCCTCGTGGTGCTGGCCCAGGTCTTCTATTTCCTGTCGCTGACGGTGCCCAAGGACATCGTCAACAACGGCATCCAGGGCAACGCCTTCAGGCACTCCAAGACCATCCCCTTCCTGGTCTGGGAGCTCGATCTGTCCGCCGTCCTGCCCGGAAAGGTCCTGCGCATCTTCGACGGCTTCCAGGTCGACCAGCTCGGCTACCTGGTGACCATGAGTTTCGTCTTCCTGGGCGCCGTGATCGTGAACGCCCTGTTCAAGAAGACCATCAACACCCAGAAGGGCCGCATGGGCGAGCGCATGCTGCGCCGCCTGCGCTACGAGCTCTATGAGCGCATCCTGCGGTTTCCGCCGGCCCACTTCCGCAAGGTCAAGCAGGCCGAGCTCGCGACCATGATCAAGGACGAGGTCGAACCGCTCGGCGGCTTCATCGGCGACGCCTTCGTCCAGCCGATGTTCCTGGGCGGCCAGGCGCTGACGGCGATCCTGTTCATCATGCTGCAGAACTGGCTGCTCGGGATCGTGGTCGTCGTGCTGCTGGGCGTGCAGATGGCGATCGTGCCGCGATTGCGCCGGCCGGTCCTGGTGCTCGGCCGCCAGCGGCAGATCACTGCCCGGCAGCTTGCCGGCCGCATCGCCGAAACCGCCGACGGCCAGCACGAGATCCACATCCATGGTGCGGCCAACTACGAGCGCGCCGACATCTCCGAGCGTCTCGGCAAGATCTTCAAGATCCGCTTCGACCTCTATCAGAAGAAGTTCGTCGCCAAGTTCTGGAACAACATCCTGTCGCAAGCGACGCCGTTCGCCATCTACCTGATCGGCGGTTACTTCGCGCTCACCGGCCACATGGATGTCGGCGCCGTGGTCGGCGTGCTGCTGGCCTACAAGGACCTGCCGTCGCCGATCAAGGAGCTGCTCGACTGGGACCAGCAGCGCCAGGACGTCCAGATCAAGTACGAGCAGGTGATCGACCAGTTCCAGCCCGAAGGCATGATGCCCCAGGAGCTGCAGGTGATGCCCGACGGGCCGCCGCCGCCGCTGGGGCAGCAACTGGCGCTGGCCGGCATCACCGTCTCCGAGGATGGCCGGGTCAAGCAGCTCGACAGCGTGTCCTTGATGCTGCCGACCTGCGGCAGGCTCGCCGTGATCGGCGCCGCGAGCTCGGGCAAGGACGTGCTGGGCCAGGTGCTGGCGCGCGTCATTCTGCCGAGCAGCGGTTCGATCAAGCTCGACGGCAACGATTTCCTCCAGGTGCCCGAGTACGTGCTGGGCGCGCGGACGTCGTATGTCGGACAGGAGACCTACCTGTTTCCGGTCTCGGTGCGCGACAACCTTCTGTTCGGCCTGAAGATCCGGCCGGTCACGCCCGCCACCTACGACGACGCGGCCAAGGCGGAGCGCGAACAGATCCGCAAGGAGGCCGAGCGCGCCGGCAATCCGGCGCTCGATCCCAACGCCGACTGGATCGACTATGAGCTGGCCGGCGCGACCGGGCCCGCCGACCTGCTTCCGCGCATCGTCGAGGTGCTGAAGCAGGTCGAGCTCGACGAGGACATCTATGCGCTCGGCCTGCGCGGTACGGTCGACCCGACGCTGCGGCCCGATCTCGCCGAACGCATCCTGAAGGCCCGGCACGAGCTGCTCGGCCGCCTGCAGGATCCGAGCTATGCCGGCCTGGTCGAGACCTTCGACGCCGACCGCTACAACCGCAACCTGTCGGTCGCCGAGAACATCCTGTTCGGCACGCCGCTCGGCAAGGACTTCGCCGGCGACAATATCGCGGTCGACCCCTACATGCAGTCGGTGCTCCGGTCGACGGGCATCGACCTCGACCTGCAGCGCATGGGCCTCACCATCGCCGAGACCATGGTCGAGCTGTTCTCCGGCCTGTCGCCCGACAACCCGCTGTTCGAGCAGTACAGCTTCATCTCGGCCGACGAATTGCCCAACGTGCGACTGCTGCTGCAGCGCCTGGGCGGCAAGGGAATCGACGCCGTGCCCGAGGCCGACCGGCCGCGCCTGATGACGCTGCCCTTCCGCTACATCGAGGCGCGCCATCGCCTGGGCCTGATCGATGCCGACATGGAGGAGCGTCTCCTGGCGGCGCGACACGCCTTCGCCTCCGGTCTGCCCGAGCCGTTGCGCGGTGCCGTCGAGTTCTACGACTCCCAGCGCTACAACAGCGCCGCCACGCTGCAGGACAACATCCTGTTCGGCCGCCTGGTCTACGGCCAGGCGCAGGGCGAGCAGAGCATCGGCACCCTGATCTCCGACGTGCTGAGCGAGCTCGGCCTGCACAACTCGGTGATCGAGGTCGGGTTGGAGTACAATGTCGGTGTCGGCGGCAAGCGCCTCACGGCGACGCAGCGCCAGAAGCTCGGCATCGCCCGCGCCTTGATCAAGCGGCCGCAGCTGCTGATCGTCAACGAAGCGGTGGCCGCCTTCGACAGCCGCACCCAGGACCGCATCCGCGACAACATCCTGGCGGCGGCGAAGAAAGGCGACCGCGGTGTCGTCTGGATCGCCAACCGGCCGTCGCAGGCGGAGCCATTCGAGCAGATTGTCGTTATGCAGGGTGGCAGGATCGCCGCCCAGGGAGCGCCGTCGGAACTGGCGGCAAAAGGTGGGCTCTACGCCGAGTTGATGGCGTCGTGAGGGAATTCAGGAGGACGCGATGAACCTCAACGAAGAAGTCGAACTGCTGAAAGGCGTGCCGATCCTGTCCAAGATCGAGCCGGCCAAGCTGAAGCTGCTGGCCTTCACCAGCGAGCGCGTGAACTACGCCGAGGGGCAGGAGCTCTGCCATCAAGGCGACCCGGGCGACGCCATGTACGTCATCCTGGGCGGCGTGGCCGACGTGCTGATCGACACGCCGACCGGCCAGATCCAGGTCGCCGAGATGAAGAAGAACGACTTCCTGGGCGAGATCGCCATCCTGTGCGACGTACCGCGTACCGCCACCATCAAGGCGCGCGAGCCGCTGAACACGCTGAAGATCTCCAAGGACACGTTCTACCGCATGGTCGGCGAGTTCCCGACGATGGCCATCGAGATCATGCGCGAGCTGGCGCATCGCGTGGAGGACACCAACAAGAAGCTGCGCGAGGCGACAGCGAACAACAAGGCCGCGTGAACGATGTCATGCTCTTCCGGACCGCGCGCATCTTGCGCGCTCATGACTCATGAGCGAGCTGGAAGCTCGCGGTCCGGAAGAGCATGAGCCGCCTCGACAGCTTCATCGCGCGCATGCAGGCGCAGCGCGACTGCCTGAATTTCCTGAAGCCCAGGATCGACGCCCTGCCCGGTCCCATCCTCGAAGTCGGCCTGGGCAACGGCCGCACCTACGATCATCTGCGCGATCTCTTTCCCGGCCGCGACATCTATGTCTTCGAGCGCAAGGTGGCGGCCCATCCCGACTGCATCCCGCCGGACGACCGGCTGTTTTTAGGCGAGGCGCGGGAGTCGATTGCCAAAGCCGCGCAAAAACTTGGCGCGACAGCGGCGCTGATCCACACCGATCTCGGCACCGGCGATCACGCCGCAAACATGGCGATGGGCAAGTGGCTCGGCCCGGCGCTCGATGCGCTGGCGGCGCCCGGCGGCTATGTCCTGGCGAACCAGCCGCTCGACGTGGCGCGCTGGCGCCGTGAACCAGATCCGCCGGGTGTGCCGAAGGACCGCTATTTCCTCTATCGGGTCAGCGGCTGAAGAGCCGCAGCAGCACCAGCAGCACGACCGCGCCGACCACCGAGCCGATGAAGCCCGCAGGCTCACCAGGGGCATAGAGCCCCAGCGCCTGGCCGCCGTAGGTTGCGATCACCGCGCCGACGATGCCGATCACGATGGTGACGATGATGCCGCGCGGGTTGGGACCCGGCGTGATGAACCGCGCGAGCAAACCGACGATCAGGCCGATGACCAGGACTGCGATGATTGTCATGCGCTCCTACCCCTTCCTTCAGACTTCGAACGTCGCCATCACCGGCACGTGGTCGGACGCCTGCTTCCAATCGCGCACGTCGACGTCGATGCGATGACTCCTGATGGCGCCCGACAGGGCCGGCGAGGCCAGGACATGATCCAGCCGTCGGCCGCGGTTGGAGGCGCGCCAGTCGTTGTTGCGGTAGCTCCACCACGAATAGAGCTTCTTGTCCTCGGGCACGAAGCGGCGCGGCACGTCGATCCAGTCGAGCGACGCCTGCAGGCGACCGAACAGCTCGACCTCGATCGGCGTGTGCGACACGATCTTGAGAAGCTGCTTGTGGCTCCACACGTCGTGCTCCAGCGGCGCCACGTTGAGGTCGCCGACGGCGATGCGGCGCTGGCCCTTGGCGGCGCCCGCTTTCGGCTTGCGGTCGGCGAACCACTGAGCCATCTCGCGGTAGAAATCGAGCTTGTGCGCGAACTTGTCGTTCACGGCCGGATCGGGAATGTCGCCGCCCGCCGGGATGTAGAGATTGTCGAGCAGGATCGGATCGGAGCCGGTGTCGAGCGCGACCTCGATGTGCCGGCAGTCCTCCTTGCCGCAGCGATGGTGGACGTTTTTGGCCGTGAACGGCACCTTGGAGAGGATCGCCACCCCGTTGTAGGACTTCATGCCCTGGACCAGCCGGTGCGTGTAGCCCAACCCCTCGAAGGCCTTGTGCGGGAAGAATTCGTCCGGGCACTTGGTCTCCTGGAGGCACAGCACATCGGGCTTGCGCAGCCTGAGATAGCGTTTGACGTTATTGATCCGCAGACGGACCGAATTGATGTTCCAGGTGGCGATGGAAAGGCTCATCTCGCCCCCAATATAGTCAATCCGCGGCCGATCTCGACCCAGGAGACCCTTCTATGCAGATGGACGGCGACGAAAGCAGCAACATCGAGGATCGCCGCGGCGACGGCGGCTATTTCGGTGGCGGCGGCGGCATGGGCGGCATGGGCGGGATGCCCATCCCGATGGGCGGCGGGGGCGGCCTGTTCAAGGGCGGCCTGGGCTTCGTGGCCTTCATCGTCATCGCCCTGATCTTCGGCGCCGATCCCTTCGCCCTGCTGGGCGGTGGCGGCGGCACGTCGAGCTACGCCCCGGCGCCGACCCAGACCTCCCGGCCGGCGCAGCGCCAGCAGCCGGCGGGCGACGCCGAGACCCAGTTCGTGTCGCGCGTGCTCAAGAGCACCGAGGACGTCTGGAACGGCGTCTTCCGCGATCTCGGCCGGCAGTATCGCGAGCCCAGGCTGGTGCTCTACCGCGACGCCACGCGCACCGAATGCGGCGTCGGCCAGTCGGCGATGGGGCCGTTCTATTGCCCGGCCGACCAGCGGGTCTATCTCGACCTCGCCTTTTTCGACGACCTGGAGCGCCGCTTCCGCGCGCCCGGCCAGTTCCCGCAGGCCTACGTGATCGCCCACGAGGTCGGCCACCACGTCCAGAACCTTTTGGGCATCAGCGCCAAGACAGAGCAGATGAAGGAGCGCATGAGCAAGCGCGACGCCAACGCATTGTCAGTGCGGGTCGAATTGCAGGCCGACTGCTTCGCCGGCGTCTGGGCCAACCGGGCCGACGCCGCCCGCAGCGGCAGGATGATCGACGATCGCGACATCGAGCAGGCGCTGGCCGCCGCCTCGGCGATCGGCGACGACCGCCTGCAGCGCCAGGCGCAGGGCCGCGTCGTGCCCGACAGCTTCACCCACGGCAGCAGCGCGCAACGCATGCGCTGGTTCCGCATCGGGCTGGACAGCGGCGATCCGCGGAAGTGCGACACGTTCAGCGCGAAGCAGTTATAAGACTCATGCTCCTCTCCCCCGCTAGGGGGAGAGGCTGGGTGAGGGGGTTACAACCTTCGCCGCCCCCTCACCTAACCTCTCCCCCCAGCGGGGGAGAGGAATATGAGCCGATCTTCAAGACTTGCGGCCGTAGCTCGCCAGGCCACCGGTGGCTTGCTTGGGTGGATGAGCCTTGATCGCTTCCTCGACCGGCTCGGTGCCCCAGCCGGGACGCGACGGCATGATGAGGTGGCCGTCCTTGAACTCGGGCACGTGCGTGAAGAGCTCGTGGTCCCATTCCAGGCGATCGATGTCGGTCTCCATGATGCGCAGGTTGGGCACCGAGGCCGCGAAGTGCGCGTTCATCATGGTGCAGAGATGGCCGTAGAAATTATGCGGCGCGACGTTGACCTCGTGCGCCTCGGCCAGGTTGGCGATCTTCATCGACTGCCAGACGCCGTTCCACGGGGTGTCGATGATCGCGACGTCCATCGACTGCTCGCGGAAATAGGGCAGGAAATCGCGGATGCCCAGAAGGGTCTCGCAGGAGGAGATGGGATGCGGGCTCTGGCGGCGGATCAGGCCCAGCGCCTCGGGGCTATAGCTGTCGATCTCGACCCAGAACATGTCGAGGTCGCGGATCGACCGCAGGATCTTCAGGTAGCCCTCGGTGCTGGCGTTGAAGTTGAGGTCGAGCAGCAGATCGACATCGGGGCCGGCACCCTCGCGGATCGCCTCGAGGTGCATTCTGAGATTGCGCAGCACATGGCGGTCGACGTTGCGCTCAGGATAGTTCGGCGCGCCGAAACCCGGCCGCCAGCCCTTCGGGTTCTTCTTGTCGTTGTCGTAGATGAAGATGTTGGTCTTCATCGCCGTAAAGCCCCTCTCGCGCACCTCGCGGCCGATCGCCTTCACGCCGTCGAGGTCGGTGATCGCGGGCTTGAAATAGCTCGGGTGGTTGATGCGCCAGGTCGCGCAGTGCGACCAGTAGACCCGGATGCGATCGCGGATCTTGCCGCCCAAAAGCTCGTAGCAGGGCACGCCCAGCGCCTTGGCCTTGGCATCCAGAAGCGCGTTCTCGATGGCGCCCAGCGCCAGGGCAACGACGCCGCCGGCGGCCGGCCGCGTGATCGAGTAGAGCTCGGCATAGAGGCGCTCGTGGTCGCCGACCGGCTGGCCGACCAGGCGGTCCGAGAGCTTGGCGATGGCGGTGCCGACGCCCGGCGCGCCGAAGCCTTCGTCGTACTCGCTCCAGCCGACGATGCCGTCTTCGGTCGTTATCTTGACGAAGTAGTAGTTGCGAAATCCGGCATCGGCGGCGAGCGTCTCGATGGAGCGGATCTTTGAATTCACCTTCATCGCAACGCTCTCCCCCTGCGCTCGTTCTTTCGGCGACCTACACCAGCGTGCAGGTCACCGTGCCGCAACCATCGACGAAGCCCGCCAGCGTGTCGCCCTTGACCACGGCGGCGACGCCGTCGGGTGTGCCGGTGTAGATCAGGTCGCCGGCGGCCAGCGCGACAAGACCGGAAAGATAGGAGATCGTTTCGGGCACGCTCCAGATCAGCGCATTGAGGTCGGACTTCTGGCGAGTCTTGCCGTTGACGTCGAGCTGGATGGTGCCCTTCGACGGATGGCCGATCTTCGACGCCGGGAAGATCTCGCCGATCGGCGCGGACTGGTCGAAGCCCTTGCCCATGTCCCACGGCCGGCCCATGTCCTTGGCCTGGTTCTGCAGGTCGCGGCGGGTCATGTCCAAGCCGACGGCGTAGCCGAAGACGTGATCGAGCGCCTTGTCGACCGGGATGTCGGTGCCGCCCGACTTCATGGCCACCACCAGCTCCATCTCGTGGTGCAGGTTCTTGGTGGCCGAGGGATAGGCGACCTTGGTCGGGTTCGCAGGGTCGGCGCAGATGACGATGGCGTCGGCCGGCTTGGTGAAGAAGAACGGCGGCTCGCGGTCGGGATCGTGGCCCATCTCGCGGGCATGGGCGGCGTAGTTGCGACCGACGCAGAAGATGCGGCGGACCGGGAACAGATCGCTGGTCCCGTTGACCGGCACGCCGACCGTTGACGGCGGCGTCACGACATAAGCCATCGCTTCCTCCCAAAAGAGCGAGCCTTTATGAAGAGCGACGGAGACTTAGGCAATGTCCGACCCCAACCTTCTCACGGTCCTGGCCGATTCGGCCGACACCTCCCTCGGCTGGGCGACCCTGGGCGACATGCGCTGGCGCTGCACGGTGGGTGCGGGAGGGGTACGGGAGGACAAGGTCGAAGGTGATGCCGCGACCCCGGCCGGCAGCTTTCCGCTGCGCAGGATCTATTTCCGCAACGACCGGCTGGTGCTGCCCAAGGTCCAGCTGCCGGCGCGGGCGATCAACGAGCATGACGGCTGGTGCGACGACCCGCGCGCGACGACCTACAACCGCCTGGTCCGCATCCCCAACGAGTGGAGCCACGAGAAGATGTGGCGCGACGACGGGCTGTACGACCTGGTCGTCGTTGTCGGCTACAACGACGATCCGCCGGAAGGCGAATGGGGCAGCGCGATCTTCCTGCACATCGCGAAGGATGACTATTCGCCGACCCAGGGCTGCGTCGCCTTCAAGCGCGAGGACCTGCTCGAGCTGGTGACGATGATCGGGCCGGAGACGAAGATCAACGTCCACTCGATCCCGGCCAGTGAGACGGCGGCCGTCTCGAAGGACGACGACGTCATGAAGCAGTTCGAGGATTTCGACGAACAGGATTGGTGATCAGAGTCTTCCGGACCGCGCGCTTCCAGCGCGCGGAAGATGATGAGTCAGCCGACCACTCTTCCGATCGTGCGCGCGGTGTAGTCGACCAGCGGGATGATGCGGGCGTAGTTGAGCCGCGTCGGGCCGATCACGCCGATGGCGCCCAGGATGCGCTCCTGCGAATCGCGGAAGGGCGCCACCACCATCGAGCAGCCGGTGTTGGCGAACAGGGGATTGTCGGCGCCGATGAAGATCTGCACGCCCGAAGCGACGTTGGCGAGCTCGAGCAGGCGCACGAAGCTCTCGCCGCGCTCCAGGGCATCGAACAACGTGCGCACGCGCTCGAGGTCCTCGATGGCGGTTATGTCTTCGAGAAGCCGTGCCTGGCCGCGCACGATCAGCGCGCTGCCCGGCTCGCCGGCCCAGGTCGCCATGCCCGATTCGATCACCTTGGCGGTGAGCTCGTCGAGCTCGGCGCGCTTCAGCTGGAGATCCTCCAGGATCTGGCGGCGCGCCTCCTCGATGGTGCGGCCGATCAGGCGGGCACTGAGATAGTTGCCGGCCTCGACCAGCGCCGAGGGCGGCATGCCGATCGGCGTGTCGATGACTCGGTTCTCGACATGGCCCGACTGCGTCACGGTCACCACCAGCGCGCGGCCGGGACCGAGATTGACGAACTCGATATGCTTCAGCGGCTGCTCGGTCTTGGGCGCCATCACCACGCCGGCGCAGCGCGACAGGCCGGACAGCAAGGCGGTCGCCTGCTCCAGCGCCTCGGTGACGCTGCGCCCGACGGTGCGGCAGCGCGCCTCGATGCTCTCGCGCTCGTCCTCGGAAAGGTTGCCGACCTCCAGGAGGCCGTTCACGAACAGGCGCAGGCCCGCGTCGGTCGGCAGGCGACCGGCCGAGGTGTGCGGTGCGTAGAGCAGGCCGAGATCCTGCAGGTCTGCCATGATGTTGCGGATGGTGGCGGGCGACAGGGTCTCGGTGAGCTTGCGCGTCAGCGCCCGGGAGCCCACCGGCTCGCCCGTCTCGACATAGCCTTCGACGACGTGCCGCAGCACCTCGCGGGCGCGCTCGTTCAGTTCGGCGACCGAGGCAGTCTGCCGCGAGCCCACCGGAAGATCGGTCAGGACGCCTCGAACCGGGCCAATGCGATGAATCGCCATGGAAAAAATGTAGGTAGTGCAAGGGAAGCGGTCAACGCAGGCGCCGGGCCCGGTTGGCACGGCTGGATTTGCCCGGCCCCCGGCGCTAAACCCTGCGGCCCGCGTTTTCAGGAGATTTCATGCGCCCTTCCGGCCGCTCCCCCGACCAGCTTCGCCCCGTGTCCCTCGAACCGGGCTTCTCGCGCCATGCGGAAGGTTCGTGCCTGGTCAAGTTCGGCGACACCCACGTGCTGTGCACCGCCTCGATCGACGAGCGTGTGCCGCCCTGGATGCGCAACACCGGCAAAGGCTGGGTGACCGCCGAATACGGCATGCTGCCGCGCTCGACCCACACCCGTACCGACCGCGAGGCGGCCCGCGGCAAGCAGTCGGGGCGCACCCAGGAGATCCAGCGCCTGATCGGCCGCTCGCTGCGCGCCGTGGTCGATCTCACCGCGATGGGCGAACGGCAGATCAACATCGACTGCGACGTCCTGCAGGCCGACGGCGGCACGCGCACCGCCAGCATCACCGGCTCCTGGGTGGCGCTGCACTTCGCCTTCGAGCGCCTGATCAAGGAAGGCAAGCTTACAGCCAGCCCGATCACCGGCCAGGTCGCCGCCGTGTCGTGTGGGCTGTGGGAAGGCACGCCGGTGCTCGACCTCGACTATCCGGAAGACTCCAAGGCGCAGGCTGACGCCAACTTCGTGCTGACCGGCTCGGGCGGAATCGTCGAGGTTCAAGGCACGGCCGAGGACAAGCCGTTCAGCGAGCCGGAATTCATCGCCCTGCTGGAGCTCGCCAAGAAAGGTATCGGCGAGCTGACGCACCTGCAGCGCCTGGCGATCGGCAGGTCCTGATGCCCCGCCACTTCGTCGGCCCCAAGCTGGTTGTGGCCACCCACAATCGCGGCAAGGCGGGCGAGATCCGGACGATGCTGTCCGGCTTCGGCGTCGAGATCGTGTCAGCCGGCGAACTGGGTTTGCCGGTGCCGGAGGAGACCGGCACGACATTCGAAGAAAACGCGACCTTGAAAGCGCTGGCCGCGACCCGCGCTAGCGGCTTGCCGGCACTGGCCGACGATTCCGGCCTCAGCGTCGCGGCGCTCGACGGCCAGCCCGGTCTCTACACCGCCGACTGGGAAGGGCCGACGCGCGACGCCATGGTCGGCATGAAGCGCATCCAGGACGAGCTGGCCAAGCGCAAGGTGCCGGATACCGACGGCGCGCGCGGCGCCACCTTCCATTGCGTGCTGGCGCTGGCCTGGCCCGATGAGCATGTCGAGCTGGTTCACGGCACGCTCGACGGCCGCATCGTCTGGCCGCCGCGCGGCACGGGCGGGCATGGCTACGATCCCTGCTTCCAACCGAAGGGCGACGCGCGCACGACGGCGGAGATGACCGACGCCGAGAAGAACGCCATCAGCCATCGCGGCCGCGCCTTCCGCATGCTCGTGGAGGCCTGCTTCAGATGACGGCGCCGACGCAAGCGCCCTTGGGCGTTTACGTTCATTGGCCTTTCTGCAAGTCGAAGTGTCCCTACTGCGATTTCAATTCCCATGTCCGCGACGGCGTCGACCAGGATCGCTGGCGAAATGCGCTGCTGAAGGAGCTGGAGCATGCCGCGCGTGAAGCGCCGGAGCGACGGGTCGAGACGATGTTCTTCGGCGGCGGCACGCCCTCGCTGATGCAGCCCGAGACCGTCGGCGCGGTGATCGAGCGCGTGAAGGCCTTGTGGGACACCGCGGCCGACGTCGAGATCACGCTCGAGGCCAATCCGACCTCGGTCGAGGCGGCGCGTTTCGCCGCCCTGGCCGAGGCCGGCGTCAATCGCGTGTCGCTCGGCGTGCAGGCGCTCGATGCGGCGTCGCTGCGGTTCCTCGGCCGGGAGCATTCCGCCGACGAAGCGATCGAGGCCATCGCCACGGCGCGCCGGCATTTCGCGCGCTATTCCTTCGACCTTATCTACGCCCGGCCCGGCCAGACCGAGCAGGCCTGGGCAGCCGAGCTCGAGCGGGCGCTGGCGTTGGCCGGCGAGCACCTGTCGCTCTATCAGCTCACCATCGAGCGCGGCACGCGCTTCTTCACGGACCATGCCCGCGGTGCTTTCGTCCTGCCGGCCGAGGACATGGCGGCGGCGATGTTCGAATTGACCCAGCAGCGGCTCGCGGCGGCCGGCCTGCCGGCCTACGAGATTTCCAACCACGCCCGGCCCGGAGCTGCCTGCCGCCATAATTTGATCTATTGGCGGTATCAGGATTACGTCGGCGTCGGGCCGGGAGCCCATGGCCGGTTTGCCGAAGGGGCTGCCAAGCGCGCCACCCGACGGGCGAGCGGGCCGGAGGCCTGGCTGGAGGCGGCCGAGCGCCACGGGCACGGCACGGCGGAAACGACCCTCATCGTGGGGCGGGATCTGGTGGAGGAGGCGTTGATGATGGGACTGCGGCTGGCCGAGGGCATCGATCGGGCCATGTTCGCGGCCATGGCCGGGGTTGATCCCGTGGCGGCGCTGGACGAGCGGCGTCTCGCGCCTCTGACCAGGGCGGGCTACCTCGAGGTCGACACCACGCATCTTCGGGCCACCCCCGCCGGCCGGCAGCGGCTGAACGCGGTGCTGGAGCGGCTTGTCGCATGAGGCTTCTGGCCGTTCTCCTGGCGTTCGCGGCGATGGCCGGCGTGGCGCTCGCCCAGCAGCAGCAGCCGCAACAGCAGCAGACGCCATCCAAGCCGCCCGCCAAGCCCGCGGCTCCGGCAGCCAAGCCCGCGCCCGGGCCGGCCAAGCCGGCCTCGAGGTTCCCGCCGCCCGCCTTCAAGATCACGGTGGCGACCGAAGCGGCCTATCCGCCGTTCAACTACCTCGACCGCAAGGGCATGCCGGCCGGCTTCGAGATGGAGCTGGCGCAGGAGGCCTGCCAGCGCATCAAGGCCGAGTGCGAGTTCGCCGCCTACAAGTGGGACGACCTGGTCCCCGGCCTCATCGACAAGAAGTTCGACGTCATCATGTCGTCGATGGAAGTGACCAGCGAACGGCGCAAGCGCATGGGCCTGTCGCGCCGCTACTATCTCTCGCCCGGCGCCTTCATCGCCGCCAAGGGGGCGCCGTTCGACGGGCCGCCGTCGCTGTTGCGCAACAAGCGCATCGGCATCCAGAAGGATTCGACCCACGCCGACTGGGCCGACAAGAGCTTCCGCCGCTCCGCCCAGCTCAAGCGCTACAACACCGTCGCCGAAGCGCTCGATGCGCTGGCCAAGAACGAGGTCGACGCGGTGTTCGGCGACAAGGCGCAGCTCTGGCTGTGGAGCCAGAAGCCCGAGGGCAAATGCTGCGAGATCGTCGGTCAGGACATCAAGGACAACCAGACGCTCGGCCTCGGCGTCTCCGCCGGCCTGCGCAAGGAAGACGTCAAGCTGCGCGACGCGCTGAACAAGGCGTTCGGCGAGATGATGTCCGACGGAACCTACAAGAAGATCAACGACAAGTACTTCCCGTTCCCGCTGAACTGAGCGGAAAGAAGAACAGAAGACGAGCCAGACGACCACCTCACCCTTCGAGACGCACCGCTACGCGTTGCTCCTCGGGGTGAGGTCCCTTTTCAACTCTGTTCGTTCCGATTGGCCTAATGAATAGCGCGATCGCGGGAGACGTAGTGGCCGCGCTTCAGCTCCTTGAAGAACTGCGGCACCTGCGGGTGCGAGACCGGCTTGCCGGTGTCGTCGGGCAGCAGGTTCTGCTCGGAGACATAGGCGACGTAGGTGGTCTGCGCGTTCTCGGCCAGCAGGTGATAGAACGGCTGGTCGCGCCGCGGGCGCATCTCCTCGGGAATCGACGCCAGCCACTCCTCGGTATTCGCGAACACCGGGTCGACATCGAAAATGACGCCGCGGAACGGGTAGATGCGATGCTTCACCACCTGGCCAATGGCGAACTTCGCCTTGCGCATGGGTGGCTGGACGATCGCATGGGCAGCCTGGTTTTCGATTTCCATGACAAAAGTATTGCTCCGAACCGGCCGGCAAGCAACGCGCCAGAGCAGCGAACCGGCCCGAATTGATCGCTCCGTGCAAGAAAGCATGATAAGTCGGCCTGTCAGCGGCTTGCGCAAGAATGCTGCCAATTTGCAGCCCCCGCCCGGTCACGGCGCGACCTTGGCCTCGGTTGACGACGGCAGCCCTCCCGTGGACTCTGCGCGCCGAGGAAGGTCGCATTGGCGAATGGTCTAAAAGTCCGGTTTTGGGGAGTCCGAGGTTCGATTTCCTGCTCCGGCGCCGAATACACGCGCTACGGCGGCAACACGTCGTGCCTGGAGGTCACCGCCGGCGGCCGTCGCCTGATCTTCGATGCCGGCACGGGCATCCGGCCCCTGGGGCTGGAACTGGCACGCCAGGCGCCGATCGACATCGACATCTATTTCACGCACACCCATCTTGACCACATCACCGGCCTCACCTTCTTTTTGCCGCTGTTCGAGAAGCGCAACTCTGTCCGGCTGTGGGCCGGCCATCTGCAAGCGCCACACACCCTGAAGAAAGTCGTGAGCAACCTGATGCAGGCGCCGCTCTATCCCGTCTCGCTGGAAGTCTTCCAGGCGCGCGTCGAGTTCAACGAGTTCAAGAGCGGCCAGACGCTCGCCTGCGGCGACATGACGATGCGCACCGCGCCGCTCAACCATCCGCAGGGTGCCACAGGCTATCGCGTCGAATATGGCGGCAAATCGATCTGCTACATCACCGACACCGAGCAGCAGGGTGACGGTCTCGACAAGTCGATCGTCGACCTGTGCCGCGGCGCCGACATCATGATCTACGATTCGAGCTACACCGATGCCGAATACCCTCGCTACAAAGGCTGGGGTCATTCGACCTGGCAGGAGGGCATGCGGGTCGCCGACGCCGCGGGCGTCGGCTCGCTCGTGATCTTCCACCACGATCCCAGCCACGACGACGCTTTCATGGACGGCGTGGCGCGCGAGGCGGCGGCGGCGCGTCCCGGCACCACCGCCAATGGCCTGCCGCGCGCGATCGTCGCCCATGAAGGGCTGACGCTCAGCCCGTGAGCGCGCTCAGCCTGCGCGGCCGCTGGCGACGGCTGAAGTTGGGATTGCCGACCGTGCTTGGCCTGAAGCCGCGCGGCTGGTTCATCCCGCATCGCTATGCGCCGTTGCTGCCGCCACCCGGCGCCCAGCCGCCCTACCCTGCGGTCGAGCGGCTGTTCGAGGACGCGAGGGCCACCTTCACCGGCGTGCTCGACGCCGTCGATGCGCATGCCTCCCAGCTCGAGGCCATCAAGAGCCTGTTCGACCAGTCATGGTTTCCCTCGCTCGATGCCGCCGTGGCCTACGCCCTGGTGCGCGAGCGCAAGCCGCGGCACATCATCGAGGTCGGCTCGGGCCATTCGACGCGCGTGCTGTCGAAGGCCTTGGGCGGGCTGGGCGAGATCATAGCCGTCGATCCCGCGCCGCGCGCCGACATCATCGACCTGCCCGGCGTGCGCGTCGTGTCCTCGACCCTGCAGGCCGCGCCCGCCGACCTGTTCGACGTGCTGAAGGCGGGCGACGCGCTGTTCATCGATTCCAGCCATATCCTGATGCCGGGCAGCGACGCCGACATCCTGCTGAACCGCGTCCTGCCGGCGGCGCCGGCCGGTACGCTGGTGCACATCCACGACATCTTCCTGCCGTTCGACTATCCGGCGATCTGGGGCTGGCGCGCCTACAACGAGCAGCAGGGCGTGGTGCCGATGCTGACGACCGGCGCCTACCGGCCGCTGTTCTCCAGCGCCTGGGCCGAGCGGCGGCTCACCGACCGGCTGGCTTCCTCGGTCGTGGCGCGCCTGCCGCGGCCGGACGACGCCCTGCCAGCCAGCCTCTGGCTCGAAAAGCGCTGATGTTCGGCCGCCTGAGCGGCTGGCTGTTCGGCAGCGCAAGCGGTTTGGAGCGCCTGCCCGAGCGCGTGCGCGAGGCCATCCGCCGGCAGCAGGAACAGAGCGAGATCCTGATCGGCTGGGCCGAATTGGCAGCGGTCGCCCTGCTGTTCGTCGCCTACGAGACCACGAGCATGGCGACCGGCGTGGTGCAGGAAGACTACTCGTTCGATACCGATGTCTTCATCCTGTACACGCTGTTCTCGCTGGCACGCCTGGTGCTTGCCTATCGCCGGGCCCTGCCGGAGTGGCTGCTCTACGTGTCGGTGGTCGTCGACATGGCGCTGCTGATGGGGCTGATCTACTTCCTGCACTACAAATACGCCCAGACGGCCGTCTTCAATCTGAAGGCGCCGGCGCTGCTTTTCGTGTTCCTGTTCATTGCGCTGCGAGCGCTGCGTTTCGAGGCGCGTTTCGTGATCGTCGCCGGCCTGACGGCGGCGACGGGATGGCTCGCCCTGATCATCTACGCCCTGAGCGGCCGCGGCGGACCGCCCAACGAAACGACCGACTTCGTCGAATACATGACCTCGAACGCCTTCCTGAAGCAGGCCGAGGCCGAGAAGCTTCTGGCCATCCTGCTGACCACGGCAGTGCTGGCGATCGCCATCGCGCGCGCCCGTCATCTCCTGGTACGGTCTGTCAGCGAGGGCGCGGCTGCGCGCGACCTGGCGCGGTTCTTCGACCCCAACGTGGCCGACCGCATCCGCAGCGCCGCCATGACGATCAAGGCAGGCGAAGGCGAATTGCGCGACGTCGCCATCCTGACCGTCGATCTGCGCGGCTTCACGCGGCTCGCGGCCGACCTTGCGCCCGACGATGTCATGAAGCTGCTGCAGGACTACCAGGGCCGCGTCTGCCCGTTGATCGTCGGCAACGGCGGCAGCATCGACAAGTTCCTGGGCGACGGCATCCTCGCCTCGTTCGGCGCCGTCGCCCCCTCGACCACGCCCGCGGCCGACGCGCTGCGCGCCGCCGACGCCGTGCTCGACGCCGCCGACCGCTGGACGGCCGAGCGCCGGGCGGCCGGGGTGTCGCCGCTCGCGGTCGGGCTGGCTGTGGCGTCCGGTCGCGTCGTTTTCGGCGCCGTGGGCGATGGCGAGCGGCTGGAATTCACAGTGATCGGCGATGCTGTAAATTTCGCCGCGAAGCTCGAAAAGCACAATAAAGACGAGAAAACGCGGGCTTTGACCGATGCTCGGACCTACCGATTGGCCGAACAGCAAGGTTATGTCGCGCCATTGCCGCGAGAACGCCGAGCCGGCCGGCCGGTGGGTGGCGTCAGCGAACCTGTCGACATCGTGGTGTTGGCAAAGTGACGGGGGCAAAGTGACGGCACGGGCCGTCCGCGTTGCCTTGCCCTTTCCCCATTCGGGGCCTATGTAATTTGCAACGCTTCAAGAATGGGTTGGCGGAGCGCCATCGTGGGCAACAACTACGACATCATCCTCATCGGGCTGGTCGCAGTCTTCTTGATCCTGCGGCTGCGTTCCGTACTGGGCAAGCGCACGGGCAACGAGCGTCCGCCGGCGCGCGATCCGTTCACGCCGCCTGCGCCGCCGCCGAGCGCGGCGCCGCGTGGGGGTGATCGTGGCGGCGATGCGCCGGCCAACCAGGGCGGCAACGACAACGTCGTGCCGCGGCCGTCGCTCGCCACCAGCGGGCCGGGCGGCATTCGCGCCACCGTGCTGCCGCCCGCCACGACCGGAGTCGCTGCCATTCGCGCTGTCGATTCCGGCTTCGAGCCGATCGGCTTCACCGGCGGCGCGCGCGCCGCCTTCACTGCCATCGTCGAGGCTTTCGCCAAGGGCGACACTGCCGCTCTTCGGCCGCTGCTCGACGGGCCGACCTTCGCGAGCTTCGAAGCGGCGATCCGCGGCCGTGTCGAGCGCAGGGAGAAGGCCGAGACGACTCTGATCGGCTTCGAGGCCTCCGACATCTCCTCGGCCGAGCTGCAGGGCACCAACGCCATCGTCACCGTCCGCTTCGTCAGCGAGCAGATCAACGTGCTGCGCAACGCCGAAAGCCAGATCATCGACGGCAACCCCAACGAGGTGCAGAAGGTGATCGATCTCTGGACGTTCCGTCGCGACACCAAATCCAGCGATCCGAACTGGTTGCTGGTCAAAACAGAAAGCGAAGGCTGAGGGAGGCTCTTTCGATTATGCGCTGGACCGTACTGTCCGGCGTCGCTGGCTTGTTAGCCGCGGCCGGTCTGCTGGCAGCTTGTGCCGATGGCACGAGCCCGGCGAACGAACAGCGTGTGGCGATGGCGCCCATTTCCTTCAATGAGATCGCCGGCTGGGCCGACGACAAGCATGCCGAGGCTCTGATCTCGTTCCGCCGCTCCTGCCCCAAGCTGACGGCCGGCCCCGACACCAAGGTCGCGACCGACGGCGGTTTCAAGACGATCACGCCAGCGGAATGGAAGAAAATCTGCGATTCGGCCGCCGCCGTGAAGAACAACGACGATCGCGCCGCGCGCGGCTTCTTCGAGGACAACTTCCGGCCGCTGGTCGTCCAGGTGCCGGGCAAGTTCACCGGCTATTTCGAGCCCGACATGCGCGGCAGCAAGGCGCCGTCGCGGCTGTTCACCGTGCCGGTCTACCGCCGGCCGACCGACCTCACCGACAAGCCCTTCTACACCCGCGCCGAGATCGAGCAGGGCGCGCTCAAGGGCAAGGGGCTGGAGATCGCCTACGTGCAGGATCCGGTGGCGCTGTTCGAGGTCCAGGTCCAGGGCAGCGGCCGCATCCAGCTCGCCGAGGGCGGCACCATCAATCTCGGCTTCGACGGCTCCAACAACCGGCCCTACACGGCGATCGGCAATGTGCTGCTCGAGATGGGCGTGTTCACCAGCAAGGAGCAGGCGACCTGGCCCGCCATCCGCGACTGGCTGAAGCGCAACCCGGCGAAGGCGCGCGACGTGATGCGCAAGAACGAGCGTTACATCTTCTTCAGGGACACGCGCACGCAAGGCGCCGTCGGCGCCGAGGGCGTCCAGCTCACGCCCCAGCGCAGTGCCGCCATCGACACCGCCTTCACGCCCTATGGCACGCCGATCTGGATCGACACGGTGCGACCCGTGGCGCGCAAGCCGGGCGCCACCGAGCCCTATCGCCGCCTGGTCATCGCCCAGGATGCCGGCACGGCGATACAGGGGCCGGCCCGCAGTGACGTGTTCTTCGGCACCGGCACGCAGGCCGCCGACTGGGCCGGCCGCATGAACAGCCCCGGCCGCGCGATCGTCCTGGTCCCGAACAAGGGCTGATGCCGGGGGCGCGCCACCCGACAACCTCACCCTGAGGAGCGCCCGGAGGGCGCGTCTCGAAGGGTGGGCAACATCACGACTGGTGCCCAGCCTTCGAGACGCATCGCTTCGCGATGCTCCTCAGGGTGAGGTGATGTTGCATCGACTGCCTCATGACGCGCCACTTACGGCGGAGTTTACTCCGCCTCTAGTGGCGCGCCCCCAGCGCTACACCGTTGCAACCTCGCTCGCCGTCGGCACCTCGGGCTGGCGTCGGGAGAAGATGCTGAGCGCCGCCGGCAGGACCGTCAGGATCAGGACCGGCGCCAGAAGCGTGCCACCGACCACGACGACGGCGAGCGGCCGCTGGACCTGGCTGCCGATCGCGGTTGAGAAGGCCGCCGGGATCAGGCCGACGCAGGCCGCAATGCAGGTCATCAGCACCGGCCGCATCTGCTGCTCACAGGTCCCGGTGAGCGCGCGGGCCCGGTCCAGGCCCGATTCGATCAGGCGGTTGTAGCAACCGACCACCATGATGCCGTTCATGGCGGCAATGCCGAACAGGGCGACGAAGCCGATGGCGGCCGAGATGCTGAACGGCATGTCGGCCAGGAACAGGCCGAAGATGCCGCCGACCAGGGCCATCGGGATGGCGCTGCCGGCCAGCAGCGTGTCGGTGAGCGAGCCGAAGCTGACATAGAGCAGCAGCAGGATGACGGCGATGGCGATCGGCGCCGCGATCGACAGCCGGGCGATGGCGCTCTCGAAGTTGGCGAAGTCACCCGCCCAGTCCAGGCGATAGCCGGGCGGCAGCTTGACCTCCTGCTCGACCTTCTGCTGCGCCTCGAGCACGGCGCCGCCCAAGTCGCGGCCGCGCACCGAGAACTTGACCGGAATGTAGCGCTCCTGCTGCTCGCGGTAGATGTAGAAGGCGCCGGTCGTCAGGCCGACATTGGCGACCTCGGCCAACGGCACCTGCACGACGCTGCCGTTGGGACCGGGCGCGCCGATGGCGATGCGCCTCAACGCCTCGATGTTCTCGCGATAGCGCGGCGCCAGGCGCACCATCATGGGAAAGTGCCGGTCGCTGCCTTCTTCGTAGAGGTCGCCCGCCGCCTGGCCGCCAACCGCGGCCTGGATGGTGGCGTTGATGTCGCCCGGCGACAGGCCATAGCGCGCGGCCTTCTGGCGGTCGATGTCGATGCGGATGGTCGGCTGGCCCAAGAGCGGCGGCACCTGGATGTCGGTGATGCCGCGCACCTTCTCCAGCACGCCGCGGATCTCGACGGCGATCTTGCGCAAGGTGGCGAGGTCGGGGCCGGTGATCTTGATGGCGTTCTCGGCGTCGATGCCGGAGGCCGCCTCCTGGACGTTGTCCTGGATGTATTGCGAGAAGGCGAAGGTGACGCCGGGGAAGGTCTTGCGCAGGGCGTTGCCCATCTCGGCGATCAGGTCCTCCTTGGACAGCCCCTTGCGCCAGGTGTCGAACGGCTTCAGCGGCACGAAGAATTCGACGTTGGAGAAGCCGTCGGGATCGGTGCCGTCGTCGGGCCGGCCGTGCTGGGTGATCACGGTGTCGACCTCGGGGAAGCTTTTGACCAGCCGGCGCATGCGGTTGACATAGGCGTTGCCCTCGTCGAGCGATACCGAGGGCGGCAGCGCCGCGCGCAGCCAGATGTTGCCCTCCTCGAGCTTGGGCAGGAATTCCAGACCGACCGTGCTACCCGCCAGGCCGGCGGCGACCATCAGGGCGAGGCCGGCCGTGACCGTGACCCCGCGCCGGGCCAGCACGAAAACGACGACGCGGCGATAGAGCCGGCGCAGGCCGCGCACGATGATGGTCTCGGTCTCCGACACCTTCTCCGGCAGCAGCAGCGCCGCCAGCGCCGGCGAGACGGTGAAGGTGGCCAAAAGGCCGCCGGACAGGGCGTAGGCGTAGGTCTTGGCCATCGGTCCGAAGATGTGGCCTTCCACACCCGACAGGGTGAACAACGGCAGGAAGCCCGCGATGATGATGGTGGCCGAGAAGAAGATCGCCTGCGTGACCTCGCCCGAGGCGTGATAGATCGTGGCGATCTTGCCGGTCATGCCGCGCGGCGTCGGCTGCGTGTAGCTCTGTCGATGGCATGGCGCCCATCGACAAGAGGTTCGCCGACTCGCCGCTCAGGACCAGGATCACGACAGCGAACAGGAGCGCGAAGGGGATGGTGGCCGACACGATCAGCGCGCTGCGCAGGTCGCCCAGGAACAGCCACTGGATGGCGAAGATCAGCAGCACGCCCATCACCATGTTGTGGAGGACGGTGCGGGTGGTGATGTCCACGAGGACACTGCGATCGTAGATGCGCTCGATGCGCACGCCGGGCGGCAGGAGGTCGGAGCTGTTGATCTTGCCGACCTCGGCCTCGACCAGGCGCAGGGTCTGCATGGTCTTGGCGCCGCGCCGCATCAGCACGATGCCCTGGACCACGTCGTCGTCATCGTCGTGGCCGGCGACGCCGAGCCGCGGCTCGTGGCCGACCGAGATGGTGGCGATGTCGGACACCAGCACCGGCGCGCCGTCGCGCACCGTCAGCATGGTGTGGCGGATGTCGTCCATGGTGCGGATCTGGCCGACGCTCCTGATCACCGCCGACTGCGGGCCGAGATTGATGGTGTTGGCGCCGACGTTGATGTTGGCGCCGGCCAGCGCATCGAGCACCTGCTTCAGCGTGACGCCGTAGGCCAGAAGCTTGTCGAGATCGACGGTGATGTCATAGGTCTTGCTCTTGCCGCCCCAGGTCGTGACGTCGATCACGCCCGGTACCGATTTCAGCCGGCGCAGCAGGATCCAGTCCTGGATGGTCTTGAGGTCGGTGACGGTGAAGCCGGCAGGCCCGACGACGCGATAGCGGAAGATCTCGCCGATCGGGCTTGTCGGCGAGATGATGGGCTGCGCGCCGTTGGGCAATGGCCCGAGCTGCGACAGGCGGTTGATCACCATCTGCGAGGCCTGGGCGTAGGAGAGGTCGTAGGTGAACTGGACCTTTACGTCCGACAGGCCGGTCAGCGAGATGGTGCGGATCGACTTCACGAAGGGCAGCCCCGCCATCTGCACCTCGATCGGGATGGTGATGTAGCGCTCCATCTCGTCGGACGACTGGCCGGGATTCTGGGTGACGATGTCGACCAGCGGCGGGACCGGGTCGGGATAGGCCTCGATGTTCAGGTTGCTGTAAGCAAACAGGCCGCCGGCAATCACCGCCACGCTCAGGATCATCACGAGGATGCGCTGGCGAAGAGCTGCACCGACAATTGCCTGCATATCGTGACCTGCCCTGATGTCCGCCGTCGCGACGACGGTTGCTCCTTACAGGTCTCTTACGACACGTGGCTTACACCTTACTGACTTGGCTGCCGCTGCGGCTTCGACGGCTTGCACACCATGCGCTGCGCCGGGTTGGTCGGCTCGTCGCGATTCCACCAGCCACCGCCCAGTGCCTGGAACAGTGCCGCCGTATCCATCAGGCGATTGGCCTGCGCCTGGATGCGCGCCAGTAACGCCTGCTGGTAGGTGAGCTCGGCGATCAGCACGATGACGTAGGTCGTGTCGCCGACGTCGAGCCGGCGACGCGCGATGGTCCGGCTGGTCGCCGCGGCCTGCTCGGCGGCGACGGTCGCCTTCAGCGCCAGCGCGTCGTACTCGAGGGCGCGCAACGTATCGGCGACATTGCGGAAGGCGGTGAGGACCGCCGACTGGTATTGCGCCTGGGCCTGCTCGAGCGAGTACCGCGCCGCCCGCTTCTTGGCCTGCAGCGCGCCGCCGTCGAGCAGCGTCTGCATGAAGCCGGCGCTGGCGATGGTGTTGGCCGGGCCGACGGCCGGGCTGAACAGCGAGCCCAAGGTCAGGGCCTGCGAGCCGACGACTGCCGACAGGTTGATCTGCGGCCACTGCGCGGCCACCGCCACGCCGACCTGGGCCGCCGCCGAATGGACGTTGGCTTCGGCGGCGCGGACGTCGGGCCGCTGCTCGACCAGCCGGGCCGGCAGGCTGAGCGGCAGGTCGGACGGCAGCTTCAGATCGTTGAGCTGGAAGTTCTCGGCCAGCGCCGTGCTGGTGAAGCTGCCGGTCAGCGCGGCAAGCAGATTGCGTTGCAGCGCCAGCGCCTTCTGCAGGGGCGGCAGCGTCGCCTCCGCCTGTGCGAGCGCTGCCTCCTGGGTGGCGACGTCGGCGCCGGAGATGGCGCCCAAACCGGCCTGGCCCTGCAGGATGCCGAGCGTCTCGCGGTGGGCGGCGATGATCCGCTGGGTCGCGGCGACTTGGGCGCGCAGCGAGGCTTCGGTGATCGCCGCCACGACCACGTTGGACGCGAGCGTGAGATAGGCCGCCTCGAGCAGGAAGCACTGCGCTTCGGTCTGCGCCTCGGCCGATTCGATGCCGCGCCGTATGCCGCCCCAGACATCGAGCGAGTAGGTGATATTGAGCAACGCCGTGAACAGGCCGAACACGAAGTTGCCGTCGGCGGTCCCACCTGACAGGACGCTGGGCGCCTGCGTCTGGGAAGCCGTGCCCGCCAGGCCCACGGTCGGGAACAGGGTCGCGCGCTGGGCGCGCGCGGTCTGTTGCGACACCTTGAGCGCCGCGATGGCCGACTTGATGTCGGGATTGGCCTTGAGCGAGCGGTCGATCAGCCCGTTGAGCTGCTGCGACTGGAAGACCGTCCACCATTGATTCGGGATGTCGAGATCCTGCACCACGCGCTGGGCCTCGCCGCCCGGGATGCCGGCCGAGACGAGGTTCAGGGTGCCGCCTTCGTCGGGCAGGTAGCGATCGGTCGGCGGCGGCTCGGGCTTCTTGAAGTCCGGGCCGACCATGCAGCCGCCGAGCGACGCCGCCAAAGCGAGACAGGCGGCAAGCCGTGCGCGAGCCATCAGTGCGCCTCCGCGACGCCGGCAGCTGGCACCGTCCGCTGCGCCGTGCGGCGCGAGAACAGGCCGATCGCCGCGGGCAGCACCGTGAGGAACAGCAGCGGTGCCAAAAGCGTGCCGCCGACCACGACGACGGCGAGCGGCCGCTGCACCTGGCTGCCGATCGCCGTCGAGAAGGCGGCGGGCAGCAAGCCGACGCAGGCCGCTGCGCAGGTCATCAGCACGGGCCGCATCTGCACCGTGCAGGTCTCGACCAGGGCGTTCTCCGGCGTGCGGCCGGCATCGATCAGCCGGTTGTAGCAGCCCAGCACCATGATGCCGTTCATGGCGGCGATGCCGAACAGGGCGACGAAGCCGATGGCGGCAGAGATGCTGAACGGCATGCCG
>JACPOB010000044.1 GCA_016185145.1 Rhodospirillales bacterium
GATCGTCTCCACTACCAACATCCCCCACCACCCGCTCTTACGCAAAGCGGGCAGCCTGCTACGCCAACTCCTCAAGGGGGGGTCAATTTTGGACGCCGATCCCCCACCTCAGGGGGTCAATTTTCCACGCTGAATCACAATAAGGCGGCGTAGAAGTCCACCTACTTGCAGATATGCTGGCCCTTCTCGTCCATCTGGATGGTCGTACCAGCCGGACACTGCGGCGTCGGGGTTGGCGCTGGCGCATGCGCCGAGGACGGCGGCGTGCTGCTTCCCGGATGCATCTTCTGCATATGGTCCATCATTCCACCCATGCCGCCTTGTCCTTGGCCCTGACCCTGATTGGCGCCCTGGCCCATTCCCATGCCGCCACTCTGGCCCTGGTTGGTCCCTTGACCTTGAGTCATCCCGCCCGTGCCGTGTTCCATGGGCATCTGCTGCATCTGCTGCCCCTGAGCGGGCGGCGCTGGCGCGGGCTGCTGAGCCGCTGCGCCGAGCGACGCGAAGACAAATAGGCCGGCAAGTTCGAGCATGCCAATGCGAGGCATCTGAGGCTCCTTTCGAAAGTCGCTGGCATTCAGCGTCGCCTTGAAGGAAGCCGCCTTGATATGGCTCAAGCGGAAGCTAGTGGTGCTTGTACCAACCGACGCCGCGGATGTCGTTCCAAGCATCGGTCTGGTGGCAGAGATAGCACTGTTCGACCCGGGCATGGTGCTGGCCTGCCACCATCATCGAGACCATCTCGAAATGATGCATGTAGTGGCTGGGGGGCGCCTGGTGGCATTGCGCGCACTCCGTGGAGCTGGGCGACGGGTGCTTGAAGCCGGCCACTTTCCAGGTCTCGGTAAGATGACAGGCCGCGCATTCCCGGCCGAACAGGTCGCGATGCGGGCTGCGGTTGCTGTGGCAGGTAAAGCAGTCGAGGCTGTCCGTCGGCTGAGAGCCCTCCAAGTGGGAGAACCAATGGAAGGTAGCTTGCGGGCGGCTGGCGCGGCCGATCGCCATCAACGCCTCGTGGTCCATCCGTACCGGCCTCACACCCCCTTCGTGCTCGACATGGCAGGCCGTGCAGGATTGAACAGTCGCGTGGAAGGCGGTCGATTCGCGTGCCAGTGTCGCGGCGTTCGTGGCATGACACGAGATGCAGGTGACGGCCTCCACACCGCGTGCCGGCGTATGGCAGGCCTCACACTTATCTGAAAGGAAGGCATGGCGGGCTGACAGTTCTCCCGGCTTCACAAACGCGGCCCAACGGGGAACGGCGCCCGAGCCCTGCCGCCAGACGGTGGCGGTGACGGCGCCTGCGCCGGCAATTGTCGCCGCGGCCAACAGCAGCCAAGCGAACGCTTGCCACCTCATGGCAGCCACCGCAGCCCGTAGTAGATGCCACTGCCGATATGCATCAGCAAGAGCCCGTAGAGGACGATCGAAGCGGCGATATGGACCACGATCCAGCGGCTGGCGACGCGCTTGGCCGTGTCGCGCGCGGTGATGGAGTACTCGGCATCGGCAATGGCGTCGACTAGATCGAGGATAGGCACGTCCGGCGCGGCCGTCGCCGCCCGCTGCCTCGCGAGCCCAAGCGCAATGCGATCGTACGCAGCGCGCAATGTGCCGAGCAGCGCCTGCTGCCGGCGGACTTCGCCGCCGAGATGTCCCAGATAGTAGCGACCGATGAAGCCGCTCGCGATGACGACGAGGATGGTGATGATCAGCGCAATGCCCTGCGCGCTCGCGTACTTGTGTCCGGAATGCAGGATGGCCAGGATCGACGCCAGCAGACCCCCGTAGATATGCAAGCTGAGAAGCCGTCCCAGCGACAGGTGCGGCGTGACGCGCCTCTTCAGCCACTCGAAATGCTTGACCGCCGGATAGACCAGGACAGCGATCATCAACAGGACGGCCGCAATGCCAAGCACACCGCCGCCGAGGCTGCCCGGGAAACGTGGCGAGACGTGCAACAGGTAGCCCGGCGCCAGGAATAGAACGACCGTCCCCAGCGCCAGAACGATCAGTCTTTCCCGGTCGCTCATATCAGGCGTCGACCGCAATGTCGCGCAGGGCGTGGGCCTGGCAGGCGAGGATGATGCCGGCGGCCTTGTCCTGATCGGTCAACGCGTCCTGCACCTCCATGGTCACTTGGCCCGACAGCAGCTTGGTCTTGCAGATGCCGCAGGTGCCAACCCGGCAGGAGTAGTCGATTGGCACGCCGATCGATTCGGCCACCTCGAGCACGCTCTTGTCCGGCGGCATTGGCGCCGATTTTTCAGATCGTGCAAACGACACGATCGCTGTCGCAGGCCCAGGTGCCGCCGACGGCGGAAGATCGGCTGCGTCCGTGTTGACCTTCTCCAAGAGCCTGGCGACAGGCGCCGGTGGGCTTGGGATCGGCGACGGCCGAGATGGCGGCACCAAGCCCGTAGCCGGACCGAAGGCCTCGGTCTTGATCTGGTCCTGGGGCACACCGAGCTCCTTCAAGAGCCCGCGGATGGCTTCCATCATAGGCGGTGGGCCGCAGAGGTGGATTCGCCGTTTCTCGATCTCGGGGACGGCATGAACCAGCGTATCCTTCACGATCGGTCCCTCGAGCCCCATCCACGACGTTCCTTCCGATCGCGCCCCTATGGTGGCGGCGACATGCAATCGCGGATGCCGCCGCTGCAGGTATTCCAGCTCCTCGCGGAAAATGAACTCCTCGGTGCTGCGCATGGCGAAGACGAGGAAGATCTCGCCCGGCCACGACTGGTCGGTGAGGTGGCGGATTACGCACATCATGGGCGTGATGCCGACGCCGCCGGCGATCAACACGATGCTGTCGGCGCCGCCGCCGTCGAAGGTGAAGAGACCGGATGGGCCACTCACGCGCAACGTGTCGCCGACTGACACCTTATCGTGCAGGAAGCGCGAGAACTCGCCCTCATCCTCGCGCTTGACGGTGATCTCGACATAGGAGTTGCGGGTGGGTGGCGAGGCGATCGTGTACGAGCGCCGTATCGTCCTGCCGTCGGCTTCCGTCGAGAAGGTGAGGAACTGGCCCGGCATGAAAGTGAAAGGAATGGGCCCCGCCGTCGGTTCGACCAAGCGGAAGGTCTTCACATGAGGCGTTTCGCGCACGATGGCGGCGACGCGCAACTTTCCGGTCCACGTTTTGGTTCTCACCGGGGCAGCGGAGGATCGCGGCGGCTCTGGAGGTGGCGCCGGGGCCATGACACGCGGCACCTCCGCAATCGGCGGCATGGCTTTTGTGGCCGGGGCGGCCCTGGTGAGCTGGTTAACCAGGGCAACGGAGCGACGATGCCGGGCGATTGCCCCTGCGGCCATGGTCAACGCAAATGCGGCGACAACGGCCATGGAGACAAGGTGAAGCCATGAGATGCCGAGGGGACCCACCGCACCCTCGACCGGCATGGCGGCGGGTGACAGGTTCATTTGATCCCGAAACCACGTCAGGGCGATCTGCCGCGGCGGTTGGCCTTCCGCCAACGCGCGCAGGGCTGCGGTTCCGCTCTCCATTTCGCCAAGGGCTGTCCGTTGCCGCGCCATTGCCGTGGCCATAGCCGCCGTATCGTTGGCGATCATGGCATGATGGTAGTCGTTCTGGGCCTGCGCCAACGCAGCCGTGCCGGCGGCGATTCGAGCCTGTGCGTCGTGCTCGATCTTGGCACGCGCCTCAGGCGTCATTGCCGGCAATTCCATCAGCTGCGGGTAAAGCTGCTTGACCGGGGGGCGCTGCATGCAACCCATCATGCCGGCCGAGCAATCCGCGGCCGGCGACGGCGCTGCGGACGGCGATGGCTGAGGGACAGGACCTGACTCCGTCTGCGTTGTGCTCGGCGGGTGATGGCCGGCGTGAGGGTCGGGCGCCTGCGCTGTTGCGGGGAATGCCGGGGTCATGAGCGCAAGGGCGCCCACGACGGCGGTGAACCGGCACGTCGTGCGCACGAACTCGCAGAATCCGAGGCGTAGGTCCAAGGCCATCGGACAACAGTGAGACAGCCAATCGATAAGGTACTTGATCTGGGTCAAGGCTAATCCTTGGAGCCGCGGCACAAAATATCCTGCGCCGGAAAACGCCTGCGCGCTACAGCGATGGAGAACATGATGCTTGCCCATCTCAAACACCAGGGGCTCGCATAGTCGCCGTCGCTATCGCTTCTGTCGCATTCGTTCGGTTCGCTTCGGCGCAGCAGTGACCCAGCATATGGGAGGAAGCCAGCCGGGCCCAGGCACGCGCGGTCATTCGTCGTCGCCGAAAGCTGGGGAGACCCAGAAGCTTCAGCAGCAGCACAATGTCCCCGCAACCGCCCAGCCATTCAGGCGGCCCGTCTACCGGTAAATCAGTAGGCGACCGCGCTCGATGAAAAGTTCGGAAGCGGCGACAGGGCAACAGTCTTGTCGCCGGCTCCATCTGCCCCTGCCTAGAACCATGTCCGGACGCCCGCGGTGAAGCGCAGCTGCTGAGTCGAACCGCCCGCCGCACTCACATAGTCAGCAGTCGAACCGAACTGTCCGAGGTAGGTAATGCCGACGTACGGCGCGAACTGCCGCGTCACTTCATAGCGAAGGCGCAAGCCGGCATCGAGCTCCGACAAGCCGGCGCCGATCAGCCGTGCCGGATCGTCCTTGGTATAGAAATTGAGCTCGACCTGCGGCTGCAGGATCAGCCGCTGGGTGATCAGGAGATCGTAGCTCGCCTCCAGGCGGGCGGCGAGATGGCCCTCACCGCTGACATAGCCAAACGCCGAGACCTTAAAGAACTGCGGCGCCAGACCCTGGATGCCGATGGCGCCCCAGCCGCGGGCTGGCTTTGAATCCAGGTCCCATCGTGTGCCGATCATGGCATCGAAATAGGTGGTGATGGCGCGTCCGTAGAAGAGCTGCTGGATGCCGTCGTCCAGCTCGCCGTTCGCGTAGCGGCCCTCGGTCAGCAGCCAGATCCTGTTCTCGTCAGTGCCGAGCCAAGCCTGTCCCTCCCAGCGCAGTGTGTTGCCTTCAGCGAAGCCGAACCGTCCCTCCAACTGGTCGAAGAGAAGATGGGCGAAGATAGCCTGATCGAGCATGTGCGGCTTGTCGTGTGGCCCGGGCTGTTCGGCGGGTTGGCCCTGCTGGGCACTGGCGCCGTCCGTCCAAACGGCAACCGCCAAAGCTGCATAGAGCAGTGCGGTAAGCTTTTTCATGATATGCGCACCTCGCGCATCATGCCGAGCTCCATGTGATAGAGCAGATGGCAGTGAAACGCCCACCGACCGCGCTCGTCGGCGCTCACGAGGAAGCTCAGTTTCTCGGCCGGCTTCACGAGAATGGTGTGCTTGTAGGGGCGATAGTCGCCCTGTCCGTTCTCCAGCTCGCTCCACACGCCATGCAAGTGCATGGGGTGATCCATCATGGTGTCGTTGATCAGTGTGAAACGCACGCGCTCGCCAAGCTTCAGCAGGATGGGAGCCGCATCCGAGAACTTCGTGCCGTTGAAGCTCCACATGAAGCGTTCCATGTTGCCGGTGAGGTGCAGAACGATCTCGCGTGTCGGCGGTCGCGGATCGTTGCCGCGCTTGGCATTGCGCAGGTCGCTCAGCAGCAGCACGCGACGGCCGTTGCCGTCGAGGCCGTCGCCTGCTTCGGAGAGCCGCGACCGCGTCACCATGGCGACGTTGTCGACGCCGACCCGGCCCCGAGTTGAGAGGCGGTGGAATGCTCGGACATCGGCAGCGAACCCTGGCTCGCCGGTGCGGCACCATGTGCGCTGTGGTCCGGCGCCGCGGTGCCGGCCGCGCCGTTGCTCATCCCGGGCATCGCATGGCCCGCATGGGGGTCGGGCGGGGTGCCGGATGGCTTGACAGCGGGCGTGGCACCACCATGTCCACCGTGCCCACCCGCGCCATGATCCATGCCCATGTCGGCCATGGTGCGCATCGGCCGTGGATCCATCGGCGGCACTGCGGCCGTCATGCCAGGTCGCGGCGCCAGGGTGCCGCGGGCATAGCCGGTGCGGTCCTGGGCCTGGGCGAAGATTGTGTAGGCCCGCGGCTCACGCGGCTCGATGATGACATCGTAGGTCTCGCCCGGGCCTATCCGGAACTCATCGACCGTCACCGGCACGACGTCGTTGCCGTCGGTCTGCACGACCCTCATCTTCAGGCCCGGAATGCGGATATCGAAGATGCTCATGGTGCCAGCGTCGATGAAGCGCAGCCGCACGCGCTCGCCGGGACGGAACAGCGCCGTCCAGTTGGCAGCGGGCGGCTGGCCGTTCATCAGGTAGGTGTAGGTGGCGCCCGACACGTCGAGGATGTCGGTGGGACTCATGCGCATGTTGCCCCACATCAGGCGATCCTGGATCGTCGCCCCCAGGCCGTCGCGCTTTGAATCCTCGATGAAGGTACCGAGCGTGCGCCGATTGTAGTTGTAGTAGTCGCTCTGGAACTTGAGGTTGCTGATGATCTTGAGCGGGCTTTCGTCGCTCCAGTCCGAGAGCACGATGACATAGTCACGATCGAAGCGGCTTGCAAAGCCGCCTTTGGGTTCGATCACAAGCGAGCCGTAGACGCCGGTCTGCTCCTCCGGACCATGCGCGTGGTACCAGTAGGTGCCGCTCTGCTTCAGCGGAAAGCGGTAGACGAAGGTCTCGCCTGACTTGATGCCGCTGAAGCTGAAGCCTGGCACACCGTCCATGTCCGATGGGATCCTGAGTCCGTGCCAATGGATCGAGCTCGTGAAGGGAAGGCGGTTGGTGACCGAGAGCGTCACGCTATCACCCTCGCGCATGCGCAGCGTCGGGCCGGGAATCTGGCCGTTGATCGCCGTGGCCGTGCGAGTCCAGCCGGTGATGTTGAAGGGCATGGGCGCGAGCTCGAGCTTGAAGTCGGAGCCGCTTAGCACCGAGGCTGACGTTCCGGCCGAAGCGCTCCCGGCACCCAACGTCGTCACTGCACCCGCGGCAGCAATGCCCTGGACAAAGCGACGGCGGCCAAGAGCTGGTGTGGAAGGATCGTGAGCCATCAGTGTCCTCCTGCCGGCGCAATCGACTGGATGACGTACATGCCGTCGCCACCGCGCTGCATCGTGAAGTTGACGTGGGTGCCGGGCTTGAGGGAACGCAGATCGACGGACTGCGCCACGCTGAAATCCATGGTCATGGCCGGCCAGCCGATGGCCGGGATGGCATTGTGGTTCAGGGTGACCTTGTGGCCGGCGGCGTCGACGGCGTTGAGCATGCCGGTGCCCTGGACCTGAGCCGTCTGGGCAACCTGCGGGGCAGCGGACGGTGCCTGAACCGGGCCTGACGCGGTGCCCTGCCCCATTTTGCTGTGGTCCATCTGGCTTTGGTCCATGGCGCTGTGATTTGTGGCCGGTACCGGCGCCTTGGCCATCGGCGCCGCTGTCTCGTGCGCCATTCCAGCCATCGAGCCATGGGCGGCCGGAACGACTGGCATCGTGTCGTAACCTTCGCCCTCGCCTGCCTTGCCGGAGATACGCGAAATCCGGGACGAACCGCCGAGGTCGACCGCCAGCGCGGCGGAGCCCTGCGACGGCGCCGCGGCCGTTACCACCTGATCGGCGCAGGCAGCGAGGAGGAACAACGACAAACTTCCCAACAGCAGACGATATGAAGGAAGTCTCATTCGGATTCTCCAAACTGGCCGCGCCTTTCATAAAGGCGTCTTGCAGCGTTGCACATTGACCTAGGTCAACGCGGCGAAGAGGCTCTTCGTCGGCGAGGTCACGTCACGAAGCGGATGGGTCCGATCAGCGAACAACAAACTTCCGCTACATGCTCGGCGGTATCCTGCCCGGGAGCAGCCATCAGCCCACGGCGCATGTCGCTCCGCTGCTATGCCGGGCAACGGCATGACACAACCGGATAGCGCCACGAACCAAGCAGAGCGCGCAGCCGGATCCTATCAATCAAAAGGGTCTTCAGGGAATCGAGTGGGTGATCTGGGGCGATCATAACGCGGGAAGCATGCAGGTGAGAACCTTGAGGCGAAGGTATTCCTCGTCGCGCAGGCCGTAGGCGCGTCGCTGGAGGACACGGATCTTGTTGTTGA
>JACPOB010000064.1 GCA_016185145.1 Rhodospirillales bacterium
GCGCGCGGTCCGGAAGACAAGACTATGACGCCGCCGCTTTCCCCTCGTTCTCCGCAACGCGGCGGGCGGCCATGGCTTCGATCTCGCCGCGGACGGCCGGGCGCTTGTCCAGCAGGGCGCGGAAGTCCTTGCGGTAGAGCGCCAGCAGATGACTGTAGCCGCTGGATACCACGTCGGCGCTGCGCGGCGAATCGCTGATCAGGCCCATCTCGCCCACGAAGTCGCCTTCCTTCAGGGTCACCTGGAAGTTCGGCAGCATCACCGTCACCTCGCCCGCGGCGATGAAGTACATCGAATCGGGCGCGCCGCCGACGCGGATGATCTTCTCGCCGGGCAGCGCCACGACCGCGCGCAGCCGCTTGCTCAGCTCGACCACCGCAGGGCGGTCGAGCGACGCGAACAACGGCACGCGCTCGATCATCTTGGCGAGCTCGAGGCCGAGATCGAGCGGCGGCCGTTTGTTGATGGCGCCGCGCCGTTCGGCGAGCTGTTCGCGCAGGTCGTTGTAGAGCTCGCGGCTGATGATGCCCTCGCGCAGGCGGCGGTTGTACTCCGTCCCTTCGAAGCGGATGGCGGCGCGGTCGAGCTGGCGGATCTCGATCGATTCGGCGTAGCCGGGATACTGCAGCGACAGCGCCTTGAAGGCGCTGTCGACGGCGTCCTGGCGGTTCTCGATCACAGCGGCCAGCGCCACCTCGGCGTCGCTGCCCAGAAGGTCGGCCACCGAACTGGTGTTGAAGGCGGCGAGCTCGACCAGCACGCTCTGCGTCACCATCAAGGTCTCGAAGCGGTCGGCGAGGCGTTCGGTCAGCATGCGCTCGAGGCCGAGCCGCCGGTGCAGCCACAAGGCGATGCGAAAGCCGAGATCGGGCTTGGAGATGCCTTCCAGCCATTCCTCGTAGCCGGCGACGCCCTTGTCGCGCACATTGTCGATCAACCGGTCGGCGCTCGCCGTCAGCACGGCGACCATGCGGCGCGACAGGATCTGCTGCTCGAACTGCTCGAGGTAGAGTTCCTTCTCGCGCGTGCACAGCGTCACCAGGCCGACCTTTACGCGCTCGTCGAGATCGAGGGCGAGCTCCGCCGGCACCGCCTCGATCTCGGCCTCGCCGGCCGACGCCGGATCGGCCGCCAGCCCTTCGACCCGCGCGTTGCGGCGGCGGATGATCTGCGCCAGATGGCGGTCGACGTTGATCTTGGACAGGGCAAGCACGCGGTCGCGCAAGGCAAGCTCCAGGCGCGACAGCTTGTCGAGCCCGAGGCCGTGCATGAACAGGCCGAGCGTCGTCGCATTGACGAACAGCGTGAACAGCACGAACAGCGTGGCCGACAGGGCAATGAACTCGCGGGTGTGCTCCGGCAGCTTGTCGTTGCCCGCCGCCACCATGGCCAACACGATCGTCACGGCGCCGCGCAGGCCGCCCCAGACCAGGACCGCCTTGTAGCGGTTGTCGACCGGCTGCACGAGCTTGAACTTCTCCAGCACGGGCAGCATGCCGAACACGACCAGGCCTCGCGCCACGAAGGCGCCGACCGCCACGGCGACCACCGCCAGGGCGTAGAGCCAGGTGATCTGCAGCAGCACGTTGGCCGCCAACATCGAGGCCAGCACGAAGATCAGGCAGGCCGACCAGAATTCGAGCTGCTCCCACAGCCGCTTGAGCGATGCCCACTGATGCGGATGCAGGTGCGTCGGACCGTAGGCCGCGACCGTCAGCGCCGCCATCACCGTCGAAACGACGCCCGAGACGTGCAGGTAGCGGTCCGCGACCACGAAGGAGACATAGGAAAGCGCCACCGTGACCGAGGCAATGGCGGCCTCCGATTCGCCGAGCCGCGGCACCACGAACATCGCGGCGCGCGCCAGCACGAAGCCGAGCACCAGGCCGCCCAGAAATTCGCGCAGGAAGACCACCACGACGCCGCCGGGAGAGCCGGGCATGGCGGCACTCGGGTCGACCCGGCTCACCAGGATGCCCATGAACAGGCCGAACGCGGCGATGGCGACGGCGTCGTTCAGCAGCGATTCGCCTTCGGCCAGGATCGACAATCGCTTGGGCGCGCCGACGTCGCGGAAGATGCCGATGACGGCGGCCGGATCGGTCGTCGACACCACGGCGCCCAGCAGCAGGCAGACGACGAGGTCCATGCCGGTCGCCCAGTGCACGACGAAGCCGACGCAGGCGATGCACACCACCACCGCGACGATCGCCAGCAGCAGCACGGCGTGGACCTCGTCCATCAGGCGCCGCACCTCGATGTTGAGGCCGGCGGTGAACAGCAAGGGCGGCAGGAACAGCGGCAGGAACATGTCGGCGCCGACCTCGAGCTTGTCGAGGCCGACGAAGGCGTCGCCGATCGCGCCGAGCTTGACGTCGCTGGTGATCAGCCAGGACCCCAGGAAGCCCATGCCCATGCCGGCGATGGCCAGCAGGACGGTGTGCGGCAGACGGAAGCGCTCGGCCACCGGCACCAGCAGGCTCACCACGACCAGCACCATGGAAATGGCGAGCAGAGCGTAGAATGTATCGGTCACCTGACGAGCCTACCCCGCAACTCTTGTTCTTTGGACCCTGTGTCGACCGAAAGGCCCCCACACTTTATAACCTCGACAATGGCCAAGGTGGCAGTCTTCATTCACGGCATGTGGGCCACGCCGGACGTATGGCGGAACTGGCGTCCGTTCCTCGAAGCCCGCGGCTGGCAGACCATTGCCCCGGCCTTGCGTCATCACGACGTCCCACCCCTCGTCCCGCCGGCCGACCTTGGCACGACGAGTCTCGGCGACTATGTGGCCGATCTCACGAACATGATCGAGGGCCTCGCCGACAAGCCGGTGCTGATCGGCCACTCGATGGGTGGGCTGCTGGCCCTGCTGCTCAGCGCGCGCGGGCTCGCTCGGGCGAGCGCGTTGCTGACACCGGCGCCGGACGCCGGGGTGATCGCCATCCGGCCATCGAATCTCCTGGCGTTCGCGCGCATCGAGCTCAATTGGGGCTGGTGGCGCAAGCCGCATCGGGCGACGCTCGGCGAGGCGCTGTCGCATACCTTCAATACGACCGATCCGCGGGAAGGTGCCGAGCTTCATTCCGCCTTCGTGCATGATTCGGGCCGTGCGTTGTTCGAGATCGCCCTACCCTGGCTTGATGGCAGCAAGACGACGACGGTCGATCCGCGGCTGGTGACGGTGCCGCTGCTGTTCGTCGCGGCCGAGAAGGACAGGCTCACGCCACCCGGTGTCGTGCGTCGCTCGGCGAAGCGCTTCGGCCACGTCGCGGACTACGTGGAGTATCCCGGACAAGGCCACTGGGTGCTGGGGCAGCCCGGCTGGGAGCGTATCGCCGAAGACACGGCCGCCTGGCTCGACGGCAAGGTGGCCTGAGGCGATGGCCGTCGTCGACTTTGCCGAGGTGAAGACGCTGGTGCCCGAGGGCCGGTTGATGGCGCTCGACGTCGGGACCAAGACCATCGGTGTCGCCACATCGGATGCCCTGCGCATGCTGGCGACGCCGCTCACGACGCTGAAGCGCGGCAAGCTCGCGGCCGACCTGGCCGCGCTCGCCGAGCTCGCCAGGAAGCATGAGGTCAAGGCGCTGGTGATCGGCCTGCCGCTCAACATGGACGGCACCGAGGGTCCGCGCTGCCAGTCGGTGCGCCAGTTCGCCACCAACATCGCCAACCACGGCCCGCCGTCCCTCGCCGTCCTGCCCGTCGTCTTCCAGGACGAGCGCCTCAGCACCGCCGCCGTCACCCGCGGCATGATCGAGGACTACGACATGAGCCGCGCCAAGCGCGCCGAGCGCGTCGATGCGGCGGCGGCCGCGTGGATCCTCGAGTCGGCGCTTTCGCGGATGCGTTAGAACGCTCTATCGCCGGGTAGGAGCGTTGCCCGGCGGTGGGAGGAGCATCGGTGATCCCTGATAAGGCACCGGGATATACGGCTGCGGCGCGAGCGTCGGCCCCTGCTGGTAAAAGATGTTGTCGCCAAAGTAGCCGGTGTACCAGATCGTCTGCTCGCCATTCGCTGCATTGAACAGCAGGATGTCCATCGTGCCGTCGCCGTTGTAATCGCCCAGCGAGGCGATCTGGTAGCCGGAGGGCATCGTCCCGAACGGCGTGCCGAAAGGCCTTTGTGGCGGCCCCTCGAAGGCGAAGGCGGTTACCACGACTTGGCCGGTCGTCTGATTGGTCCAGAGAATGCTGGCATAGCCGTTGCCCCGGATATCGCCGACACCAGCGACCTGCCAGGATTGATCCAAGGGGCAGTCCTTTTGGAGTCGCGGGTTGCCGTCGCCGCCGCTGCATGGATAGGTGAACTTGGAGGCCGAGAACGGCTTCACCGCGTAGGTGATGCCGCTCGGATCGATGTCGTGCCGAAAGCTCAGGATTTCAACATTGCTCGCCCCGTCGCGCAGGATGATGTCAGACTGACCGTTCTGGTCGATGTCGCCGATACCCGCCACCGACCAGTCGGACGATGCAGCCGGGCCCACCGGGATCGTTCCGATGACGGAGGCGCCGTTCATCAGCAAGACGAGCCCGACCGAGGCCTTTTGGGCCCAGAGCAGGATGTCGGAGCGTCCATCGCCGTTGAAGTCACCGATGCCGGCGACGCCATAATCAGGGCTCAAGTCGGTTATGCTTGCGAACGACGGCTGTGATGACAGTGGCTGCTTCCAGAGACCGAGCCCATTTTTGCTGTCCAGGAACAGCACGCTCGCATACCCGTTGCCGTCGAAATCGCCGACCCCCTGCACGCTGAGAGCGTCAAAGGCGGAAAATATTGGTTGGAAGGTGGGCTGGCCGTTCGCCGCGACGGGGAACACGTCGGCCAGGAAGAGCATATTCGGCAGCGCGGTGCTGGTCTGGAGAATGTCGGAGAACACCGTCCCGCTGAGGCTGAAGTTGCGATTGGCGTTGAAGGTCGGCGTGGGCTGCGGCAGCGTCTGTCCTGCCACGGTCACGTTGTCGAAGGTGATGTCGGAAACCAGGTGCTGTGCGTCGAAACTCTGGAACAGGTTTGGCAGGGTCGCCGGGTCGGTGACCTGAATGTTGGAGAATGTCACGTTGTGGATGGATCCGAGGTTCTTGTTGCCTACCTCGGTCCAGGAGTTGGGAATCACCGCGAGCTTGAATAGCTGGAAGACCAGACCAGCATCCTTGAAACCCGGCGGATTGGTGTTCTCCACGCGGATGTCGCGGAAGGTGTACTTGCTGCCCTTGGCATTGCCGCCGAATGCCGCCGAAATCACCGCATTGCTGCGATTGGGGTAGATCCATTCCGTGCGGATGACGTCGGAGTTCTCCACCGTCACGTTCGACACGTCCTCGCTCAGGTTGACGCCCATCTCGAACGCGGCGGCGTTGCCCAGCTGCCACAAGGTGCAGCTGCTCACCCTCAGATTGCTGGAGTACAGCTTGATCGCGTCGTCGCCGGTCTTGAAGAAGCTGTAGCTCAGGGTGCTGTTGCTACCCAGGGCGATGCCGTCGGTATTGGGCATCCAGGAAATCACCTTGACGTTGGAGACGAAGTTGCCGGGACCGTCGAGCTTGATGTTGTAGTACGGCGAATCGACGATGGTGATGCCGCTGACCGTCACCCTTCCCTTGGCCTGCGAACCGTCGATCATCATCGGACAGTCGGTGCGCTTCTTCGTCTGCTCATTCGGGCAGACGGCCCCCGACAGGATCCCGAGACCCTCGATCACCGCATCCTCGGCATCCTTGTCGACCTTGAACATGCCCTTGACGTAGGCCCCGCCCTCCAGGACGGCTCCCTGGCCCGTTCCAAGGGTGTAGGGGGTACTGCCGAGGTCGTGCACGCCGGGCTTGAAATAGATCGTGGTGTGGCCGTTGCCGAGCGGCGGAACGGGACTGCCGGGCTCGACGTACAGCACCTCGCCTCGGGTCGCCTTCTGCCGAAGGGTCTCCGGCATATTGCCGGACGGAGGATTGGCGAAGACCAACAGCGGATGGCGGATGTCGTCCGGTGTTTGAGCCGCGCCATCGCAGGAGGCCGGCGCCCCCGGTGTGTAGCAGAACTCGACGGAGACCTGCTGCGGGCCGGCGCCATTCATGTTGAACCTGACGGCACTGTACCCGCTGACGCGATCGCCGCCGGTGGGCGTCGCGACGATCCCTGCGTGGCTCGGCAGGATGCGCGCCGAATAGAACAGCCTCGAATTGGTGACCAGCACCGTGACAGCCTCGTCGGCCGCAAAACTGGTCCAGGCCGTCGTCTCCTCGAAGGACGGTGACGGTGGATCCGACGAAGAGGTCGGTTTTATCGTCTCGTATACCGGGGAGGTCTCGACCTTCCCACGTTGCAGGACCTGTACGGTGAACTTCTTCGAATGGGCGGCCTGCGAAGGCGGCAGCGTTGGAAAGACCTCGAACGAGGGTTGCGGCGTTTGCGAGTAGGCGATGCCCCCAGAAAAGGGCTGCAGCACGGACACCGCCAGCACAACGATAAGCATACGAAACGCAACGCTCATGATCAGCGACTCTCGGATGAACGCGGATATGCGCGTTTATACCGAAAAACAGTTGCGGCGATGAGTCTATGTGCAATCCCCGAAGGGAGCGCGGGCCTCCGGCCCGATCACGCTCTTCCGGACCGCGCGCTTCCAGCGCGCTCATGATCATGAGCGCGCTGGAAGCGCCCGGAAGACGAAGACTATGAGCTCAAGGACAAAGCGGCGATGGAGCAGCACGCGGCGGCGAGTCCGCCGATAGTGAGCGCAGAAAAGCGACGAGGTCGCTGCTTTGCTGCGGCGTCAGGGCCAGCGGGCGGACCAACGGGATGGCATCGCTGTGCAGGCGGTCGGGGTTGACCTCTGAATAATGCCTTACGACGTCTTCGAGCGTTGCGAGATGACCATTGTGCATATGCGGGCCCGACGCCGCCTGGCGGAGGCTGGGCACGCGGAATTCGCCGAAGTTGCTGTGCAGGCGCTGCACGTGCCTGGTACGCAAGGCGGTGGCGCCCGACGGATCGTCGTTGTGCTTGCCCAAAAGGTTGAAGGTGCTGCTGGCGAGCTTGGCGAGCCCGTCGAGGCGGCCGGCATCGACTTCGCCCGGCCGCGTGAAGAACGGGATTCCGACATCGCCGAACTCGCCGTTGGTGAAGCGCGGTCCGAAATGGCAGGCCGAGCACTTCGCGTCGATGAAGATCTTCAGGCCGCGCTGGGCGGCCAGCGGATAGCGTGCCGCCGCTTCGCGATCGCCCGCCGCCACGGCGTCGCGGAAGGCATCGAACGGCGTGCGCGGGCTGACCAGCGTGGCCTGGAACGCCGCCAGCGCCTTGGCCGTGTCGACCAACAGCTTCTCATCGTCGCCGCCAGGCCTGTCGCCGAACGCCCGCTCATAGCCGCAGGCCAACGCCTTGTCCTCGCGCAGCAACCGGGCGACGTGCGCGGCATCGCCCGCCATCTCGCGCGGATCGAGGATCGGACGGATCGACTGCGACCACAGCGAATCGCCCGCCCCGTCCCAGCCGAACCAATGGGCATAGCCCACGTTCCACAGCGACGGCGTCCGCCGGTCGAGCTCGGCCCGTCCCATCGCCTTGGCGCGCCCGTCGCCCCAATCGCGGCCGGCGACGTGGCAGGTGGCGCAGCTCATGGTCCCGTCGGCCGAGAGCCGCGGCTCGTTGAACAGATGCTCGCCGAGCGCGACGGCATCGGGCGAACCGGCGACGCGGTTGGAGGGATCGCGCGGCGGTGGCGGCGGCCACGGCCCGTGCCGGGCGATCGCCTTCACCTCGTCGTCAGACCATTGCAGCGGCGTTTCAGCGACGGCCGACGCCGCCAGGGCCATCAGCACCGCGCCGCTGAGCCAGCGCTTCACTTCACGATCAACTCATGGCTCAGCCGCTCGCTCTCCTCGCCGGCGCGCACGTCGATGGCGAGCTCCCAGCGGCCGGGCATGTGGAACACCATGCCGTCGACGCGATAGCGGCCGTCGCCCAGGGACACGATGGTCGGCCGGTAGTTCATGCCATGCTTGTGCTCGGGCATCTGGGCGTCGATCGCCACCAGCTCGGCCGGCTTGTCGTTCTTGGTGCAGACGTTGAACAGCAGCGAGAACGGCTCGCCGACCTCGATGCGCAGCGGCTCGGGCCGGAAGGCGATGAGATAGTGACTGGAGAACACCACGATGCCGGTGCCGCGCCCGAGGTCGAGCGGGCAATCCGCCCAGGCCGGAACGGCGATCAGCAGCGCGATGAGAGCTGCGAGCAGCCTCATTGGCCGCCGCCGAGCTTGCTGCCGAACAGGCGGTCACCGTTCTCGTAGGCGATCTTGCGCGCGACCTCCGGCGGCAGGTCGCTGAGCCACTGGCGCGACCAGCGTGCATGCTCGACGACGTAGTGCCAGCGCTCGGGCGTAAAGGTGTCGGTGCCGACCACGAAGCGGTCGGGAAATTCCAGGAAGGCCTCGCGCCAGCCCGGCGTCACCTTGCCGTTCGAGGCGTGCGAGGTCAGGAAGGCGAGATCGCACCACAGCGTCGGATAGCGCCGCAGCATCTCGCGCACCTTCTCCGGCTGCTCGAAGCCCGAATGCGCCCACAGCACGCGCGCGCTCGGGTCCTGCTGGAAGTGGCGCACGACGGCGTCGGCATCGGAGTGCGAGTGCAGGTAGAGCCCATGCTTCCTGGCGAGCTGGACCACCTTGCGCATGTTGGGCAGGTCGGCGTCGGCGCCATAGATATGGAATTCGCCGATCGCCACGTACTTGCGCTTGGAAAGCATGTCCTCGAGGAAGCCGATGATCGTCGGATCCTTGGCCCAGGTCGACAGCTCGCCGCGCGAGCGGTAGGGCCTGAGCTCGGGCACGATCACCGAAGGCGCCGCGTCCTGCAGCATCCGGGTGCCCTCGTTGTTCGAGCTCGACACCATGGCGCGCTTGACGCCGGCCTTCTTCAGGATCTCGACCACCTGCGCGGGCGGCACGACCTCCCAGGCATCGTGGCTGTAGTGCATGTGGGCGTCGAAGAGGGGCAGCTCCTGGTCGGCCGAGGCCGTGCCGGCTGCGGCGAGGGCGGCGAGCAGACTGACGAAGGCAAGGAGCGCGCGCATGTGAGGTCCCATCAGCGGCTGGCCTTGGCTGCCCAGCCGTAGTTGAAGCTAATCGAGATGCGCTCGCCGGAGAAGCGGGCCGGCGGCACTTCGTGGCGCAGCCAGCTTTCGAACAGCACGAGGTCGCCCGCCTTGGCCGGCAGGCTCACGAAGGAGTGAAAGCTTTTCGGCGCGTCGGCCCGGCGCGGCGGGGTCGCCATGTGCAGGCCGAGCCGCGGATCCTCGAATTTCAGGGCGCCGGCGCCCTTGGGCACTTCCACGTAATAGGTGCCGCTGATGAACGACGTGGGATGGAGATGCAGCGAATGCACCACGCCCGCGGGCATGACGTTGGCCCAGCAATCGGTCATGGCGAGAGACCGGCCAGCCAAGTCGTAGTGCAGCGAACGGACGAATGCCTTGACGTGCGGGTCGATGCGCCGCCGCAGGCGGCCGAACAGCGAAGAAACGAGATGCAGGCGGTCGAGCGAGCCGTAGGACGTGTAGCCGCCGAGATAGTGCCGGGCCGACCAGCGCTGGCCGGCCGCGTCCGAGGCGGCGAGCGAGCGGCATTCGTCGGCCAGGTCCTGGTTGAGCCGGCGCTGGTCCGGCCCGGCGATCGCTTCACGGTAGACCAGTGTGGGAAAAAGGGCATGGATCGCCATGGCTTGATTATCGGCCAAGCCGGCGGACCGTGCTATGGTCGTCGACATGCTCACCGACCAGCAGATCGAGACCTATCGGCGCGATGGCTACCTGGTGATCCCGCGCCTGATCCAGGGCGAGCAGCTCGCCGAGCTGCGCAACCTCACCGACCGCATCGTGGCCGAAGCGCGTAGCGTTACGGCCAACGACGATCTCTACGACCTCGAGCCCAGTCACAACGCCGCGCTGCCGCGCGTGCGCCGGCTGAAGCCGGCGATCTTCAAGCGCTACGCCTTCTTCCATGCACTGGCGCGCGATCCCAAGATCACGTCGATCCTGGCGCAGCTTCTCGGCCCCGCCATTCGCCAGCACGGCGGCAAGCTCAACATGAAGTCGGCGGGCTACGGCTCGCCGGTCGAATGGCACCAGGACTGGGCTTTCTATCCCCACACCAACGACGATGTGCTGGCGACCGGCATCTATCTCGACGATTGCGACCAGGACAACGGTGCGCTGATGGTGATCCCGGGCAGCCATCACGGCCCGACCTGGGACCATCACGCCGACGGCCGCTTCTGCGGCGCCATGAACCCCGAGGCCTGCGACATCGACTTCGACAAGGCCGTGCCGCTCACGGGCCCGGCGGGCTCGATGACCATCCATCATGTGCGCCTGGTGCACGGCTCGGCGCTCAACCGCTCCAACCGGCAACGCCGCCTGCTGCTGCACGAATACACCGCCGCCGATGCCTGGCCATTGATGGGCGTGGCCAATTTCGAGGAGTTCAACAGCCGCATGGTGCTGGGCGAGCCGACCATCGAGCCGCGTGTCGTCGCCGCTCCCATCCGCATGCCGCTGCCGCCGGCCGACCACCAGGGCTCGATCTACGAGAACCAGCGTGGCGCCGGCCGCCGCTTCTTCACGACGTTCGAGGAGCAGCGGGAGCCTGCGTGAAATCAACCCCACCTCACCCTGAGGAGCGTCGCGCAGCGGCGCGTCTCGAAGGGTGGCAACGCGCATGCCCTGTGGCCCACCCTTCGAGACGCGGTCCTTCGGACCGCTCCTCAGGGTGAGGTGCGCCTGATGTCGCGAGGCCCCACCTATCATCCCGCCGCCCAGGCGCTTCACTGGATCACCGCCGTCGCCGTGCTGGGCATGCTGGGCGTCGGACTGTGGATGACGGGCCTGCCGCTCGGCTTCACCAAGCTCTACGCCTACAACTGGCACAAATGGGTCGGCCTCGCCGTGCTGGTGCTGACGGTCGGCCGCCTGTTGTGGCGCTGGCGTCATCCGCCGCCGCCGCTGCCCCACACGATCGTGCGCTGGCAGGTCGTGCTGGCGCCGATCGCGCACTGGGCGTTGCTGCTGCTGCTGCTCGCCATGCCGGTCAGCGGCTGGTTCATGAGCTCGGCCGCGGGCGTGAGCGTCATCTGGTTCGGCCTGCTGCCCCTGCCCGACCTGGTGCCGCGCGACCAGGCTTTGTTCGAAACGCTCCAGACCACGCACTATATTCTGTCGCGCTTGCTGATCGCGGTGCTGATCCTTCACGTCGCCGCGGTCGTACATCACGATGTCCTGCGGCGAGACGGCGTGTTCCGCCGCATGTGGCCCTTCGGAGGAAGCTGATGCGCTGCTGGTTCGTCGTTGCCTGCCTGCTGCTGCTGCCACTGCCCTCGCTCGCGGGACCGCAGGACTCCTGGACGGTCGATGCGAAGGCAAGCACCCTCGGCTTCAGCGTCGCCCAGGTCGGATCGCTCGTCAGCGGCCGCTTCCCGGCCTGGACGGGCGACATCGTCCTCGACCCCTCCGCGCTCGCAAGCGCGCGCATCGACATCAAGATCGATACACGCCCGGTCTCGACCAACAACCGTGACGTCGATTCGCTGATGAAGGGCCCGAACTTCCTCGACGTCCAGAAGTTCCCCGAGGCGCGCTTCGTGTCGACCGCGATCTCGGGCAGCGGCGATCGCTACGAGGCGCGCGGCAAGCTCACCATCCGCGACGTCACGCGCGATGCGGTGCTGCCCTTCACGCTCGCCATCACCGACGATCCCGCCCAGCCCGGGCGCGTGCGCGCCACGGCGCGCGGCCGCCTCATCCTGAAGCGCCTGGACTACGGCGTCGGCCAGAACGAATGGGCGGCCACCGGCCAGGTCGCCAACGAGGTCACCGTCGACCTGAACGTCGTTGCCGGTCGCGCCAAATGATCAGTCCGGGTGCCCGATGCTAGCCCCCCTTCGCTCCTACGGAGCTTCGAGGGACCAGGATCGACTGCGTAACGCAGGCCACCCGAAGCCGCTCAGCGGCGCAGGGTGGCTAGGCCGGCGCGCCCTGCTTGGCGCGGGTGCGTTCCTGCCGGCGATCGCGCGTGCCCGGTCGGGCCTGTCGCCGGAGTGGAGCGGCACCTACGACGGCGCCGCCCGGTTCTATCGCTCGATTCCGCTGGAAGACATCTATCCGCCGCCCACGGAGCCGCACGTCGACCTCGACAATCCCACGCCCTTCGGCGTGAACTTCGAGATCCGCACCATCGACGACCTGCCGACGATCCGGCTGCGCATCGATACTGGCCCGTTGCAGACCGCCGCCAGCGGCGAACTGCTGCGCTTCGGCCCTCTGATCGACGGCGTCGCCGTTCTTGCCGCCAACGAATCGCGGCACGGCCCGCGCTCGGCGATCCTCACGGTCGGCCGCGACCTGCTCAGCACCGAGGCCTTGTTCGCCCATGCCGACGGCAGCTTCTGGCGGCGCCATTTCACGGTCCGCTTCACGCCGATCGGTGGCGATATCATCCTCTGGGTGTTCGACGCCGCCGGCACGCGCGCACGCACCTGGCGCGGCTCGGCAGTGAAGCGTTCATGATCTTCCGGACCGCGAGCCTCCGGCTCGCTCATGCTCATGAGCGAGCCGGAGGCTCGCGGTCCAAAAGAACATGAGAAGACGCGTCAAGGCACAGAGCTAAGGCCGCGGCCCGACGTAGTTCGACTGCGGGCGGATGATGCGACCGCCCTTCTCCTGCTCGAAGATGTGGGCGCACCAGCCGGCGGTGCGTCCCACGGCAAACAACGCCGTGAAGGCGCTGCGCGGGATCTCCAGCGCCTCGAGCAGAAGCGCCGTGTAGTACTCGACGTTGGTGTCGAGCCGCCGGCCGGGCTTGTGCTTGCGCAGAGCGGCGATCGCGCCCTGCTCGACCGCCGAGGCGTAGGCGAGCCGTCCTGCCGTCGCCGGCAAGGTAGCGACAGCCGCCTTCAGCACGTCGGCCCGCGGATCGCGCACCTTGTAGATGCGATGGCCGAAGCCCATCAGGGTCGTGCCCTTGGCGAAGGCGTCGTCGAACCAGGCCTCGGCGCGCGCCGCGTCGCCGATCTCGTCCAGCATGTCGAGGACCGGCCCGGGCGCACCGCCATGCAGCGGGCCTTTCAGCGCGCAGAGGCCGGCGAGCACCGAGGAGATCAATCCGGCATGCGTCGACGCCACCACGCGCGCGGTGAAGGTCGAGGCGTTGAAGCCGTGATCGGTGATGGTAGCGAGATAGGTGTCGAGCGCCTTCTCGAACACCGCGCCGGCGCGCTGGCCGCGCACCATGCGCAGGAAGTCCTGCGCCGTATCGAGCGCCGGATCGGGCGCGATGGGCGCTAGCGACTTCTCGGCGTTGAGCACCGCCGCCAGGAACACCGGCATGGCGCCGCAGACAAGGAAATGATGAGGCGTCTTGTCGTTGTCGGGCAGCATGCCCAGCCCGACCCGGAGCGCCTCGACCGGACTGAGGCCGCGCGTCGCGGCCAAAAGCCTCGGCACGTCGGCGAAGGCGCGCACACGCGCCGCCGCCAGGCCCGCGCGCACCGCCGCCTCGTCGCCGCCGCCTTCGGCGTAGCCCTCCCACAGAAGAGCGGCAACGCCTTCGAAGCCGCGCGTCGCCGTCAGTTGCTCGATCGCGTGGCCACGCACGATCAGCCGCCCGGCCTCGCCGTCGACTTCGCTCATCGCCGTGTCGGCCACGACGATTCCGTCGAGGCCGCTATTGACCCGTGTCAGAAGCATCTTTCGTCCCCTGGTAATGCCAGGGAACGATCAGCTTCGGCACACTTGATTGTCAATCTTGATTATATTGATCAATCTATTAGCCAACGCGCTCGGCCCACCATTGCTGCCTTTCGCCGCCGTTGTAGCCCGCGCTGTTCACCGGCTGGTTGTGCAGCACGGTGCCGTCCGACACCTCCGCCACGCTGCCGGACGCGATGGTCGAGATCTTCACCCAGCCGTCGCTGCTCGGAGTTTGCAGTTCGGGATGCTGCGGGTAGGTCCAGTCGACGTACTCGACCCCCATCCGGAAGGCCGGCCACGTGGCCACGTTGGGATAGTGGAGGGTATCGATGCTGTAGAGCTGCTGGCCGTCGGCAACCGTCCCCCTGTTCATGTTGTCGTAGCTCATGGGAAATCCGAGGTAGGTCTGGGCGCTCGCGTCGGAGCTGGCCAGCTGCAGGTTGTAGACACCGGGCTTGTAGGGGTGGTCCTTGTCGACCTTGTCGGCGACTTCCTTGACCACGAATACGCTGTAGCGACGATCCGCGCGCGCGTAATCCTGCAGGACGGCGCCGACCAAACCGTTGAGATACGGGTTGACGCCGAGAATGAACCCACGGTTCAGCTTCGAGTGGAAGCGATACTGGTAGCCGCCTTGAATCATGATGGTCACCTCTCTGTCCGGACCGCTGCGATCCTGCAATCTATAGTTGAAAAACTTATGTGCCTTTTCGCACACTGCCCGTCTTCGCAATCTTGATCGCATTGACTATGATGGCCCAATGGCCGGTGAATGGCTGACCTCCCGCGAAGCGGCGCGACGCCTGGGCGTATCGGCGGCAACGCTCTACGCCTATGTGAGCCGCGGCCTGCTGCGCTCCGAGGCGACCGAGGGGCGCCGCGACCGGCGCTATCGCGCGGACGATATCTCCCGCCTCAAGCGGCGGCGCGAGGTCGGGCGCAAAGCCGAATCGATCGCCAACCATGCCCTGGACTTCGGCACGCCGGTGCTGGAATCGGCGCTGACGCTGATCGAGGACAACCGGCTCTACTATCGCGGCCGCGACACCACCGAACTGGCGCGCACCGCCTCGCTAGAGGAGGTGGCGTGCCTGCTATGGGACTGCGGCGAACCACCCTTCTCCGACGACAACCTTCCGCCCATGACGACGGCGCTGCGCCGCGCCTAGCTGGCGGCCGCGACTCTGGGGCCGGTCGATCGCTGCCTTGTCGTCCTGCCCGCCGCGGCGGCTCTCGACCATCCGAGCTGGGTCGAGGACCGCGCCGCCATGCTGGAAACCGGCGTGCGTGTGTTGCGCCTGCTGGCGGCGGCCGTCACCGGAAAGCCGCCGTCGCCGTTGCCGGTCCATGAGCAGTTGGCGACCGCCTGGCGCGTGCCCGCAGGTCGCGCGCCGCTGCTGCGCGCCGCGCTCGTCCTCTCGGCCGACCATGAATTCAACGCCTCGGCCTTCGCCGCCCGCGTCGTCGCCTCCACCGGGGCCAATCTCTATGGCGCCGTCATGGCCGGGCTTGCCGCCCTCAACGGTCCACGCCATGGCGGCCTGACGCGCCGGGTCGCAAGCCTGTTCGACGACCTGCGCAAGGCCCGCGACCTCGACGCCGAGCTGGTGCAGCGCGTTCGCGACCGTATCTACATCCCGGGCTTCGGCCATCAGCTCTATCCCGACGGCGACGTGCGGGCCGCCACGCTGTTCGCGCTCTTGCGAGAGAGCGTGCCGAACTCGCCCGAGCTTGCCTTCGCCGAGCGACTGGCCGCGGCCGGCGAACGGCTGATCGACCGCAAGCCCAATGTCGATTTCACCACCGTCGTGGTCGAGCGCGTGCTCGGCCTGCCCAAGGACTCCGCGCTCGCCCTCTTCCTGCTGGGCCGTACCGTGGGCTGGATCGCGCACGCGCTGGAGCAATCGGCGCACGCCGCGCTGATCCGGCCTCGCGCCCGCTATACTGGGCCCAGACCGGGAGGAGTCGCGTGAGCGAAGGTCGCTGCCTTTGCGGAAACGTCCGCTTCACCGCCGACGGTCCGCCCAAGTGGACCGGCTACTGCCATTGCCAGAGCTGCCGTCGGCACACCGGCGCGCCGGTCTCCGTTTATGCGGGCTTCGAGGCGTCGAAGGTCAGTTTCACCGGCGGCGTCCTCTCCTACTTCGAATCGTCGCCCGGCGTGCGTCGCGGCTTCTGTGGCAGCTGCGGCTCGACCCTGTCCTATGAAGGCGACCGCTGGCCGGGCGAAATCCACCTTCATGTCGGCGCGTTCGACGATCCTGCGTCGTTCGCGCCGACCGGCCACGCCTTCGCCGACGAACGGCTGCCGTGGCTGAAACTGTGACCTTATTTATCCACCAAAACGTCGCCTTGCAGGGCCCGCGCCAGCGTGCTTAACGTCGCGCTTTAGTGACAAGAAAACGCGTGGGCGTGCCGAGGTTGCCCCATCTGCTCGGCATCGAAGGACTTGCGCCCGAAGCCATTTCGGGCCTGCTCGACCTTTCCGAAAGCTACATCGACCAGAACCGTTCCATCGACAAACGGCGCGACGTGCTGGCCGGGCGGACGGTTATCAACCTGTTCTTCGAGAATTCGACGCGCACGCGCACCAGCTTCGAGGTCGCGGCCAAGCGATTGGGCGCCGACGTGATCAACATGGACGTCGCCACCTCCTCTGTGCGCAAGGGCGAGACGCTTCTCGACACGGCGATGACGCTGAACGCCATGCGGCCCGACGCCATCGTCGTGCGCCACCACGAATCGGGCGCGGTCAATCTCCTGTCACAGAAGGTGAACTGCGCCGTCATCAACGCCGGCGACGGCCAGCACGAGCATCCGACCCAGGCTCTGCTCGACGCGCTCACCATCCGACGACGACGCGGCAGCCTGGAAGGCCTGCTGGTGGCGATCTGCGGCGATATCATGCACAGCCGCGTGGCGCGCTCGAACATCCACCTGCTGCAGATCATGGGCGCGCGCGTGCGGGTGGTCGGCCCGCCCACCTTGATGCCGACCGACGTCGACCGCATGGGCGTCGAAGTCCACTACAGCATGAGGACCGGGCTGAAGGACGTCGACATCATCATGATGCTGCGCCTGCAGACCGAACGCATGCAGGGCTCCTTCGTGCCCTCGATCAGCGAATATTTCCGCTTCTTCGGGCTGGACTCGGAGAAGCTCAAGTTCGCCAAGCCCGACGCGCTGATCATGCATCCCGGGCCGATGAACCGCGGCGTCGAGATCGACTCCGAGGTCGCCGACGACGTCGATCGCTCGGTCATCCAGGAGCAGGTCGAGATGGGCGTGGCCGTTCGCATGGCCTGCCTGGATGCGCTGATCGGCGGCCGACGCAACGCGCTTTCAGGAGCCGCAGCGTGAACGGCACCATCGATCGCCTGGCGCCGCAGCACAGCGGCTCTACCGCCTATATCAACGCGCGCATCATCGACCCCACGGGCGATGCCGAGTACCAGGGCGCGGTCCTGATCAGCGATGGCAAGATTGCCGATTACGGCCCCAACCTGTTCGCGTCCGGCGCGCCCTACGGCATCCAGTCGGTCGACTGCCGCGGCTTCTATCTCGCGCCCGGCCTGGTCGACACGCGCGTGCATACCGGCGAGCCCGGCGAGGAGCACAAGGAGACGCTGGAGAGCGCCGGCGCCGCCGCCGCGGTAGGCGGCATCACCTCCCTGGTGCTGCTGCCCGACAACGAACCGCCGTTCGACGACGCCTCGCTGATCGAGTTCGTCGCCCGCCGCGCCCGCCAGATCAAGCTGGTCAACATGTACGCCTACGGCGCGCTGACCGTCGGGCTCGAGGGCAAGGAGCTTGCGGAGATGGGCCTGCTGGCCGAGGCCGGCGCCGTCGCCTTCACCGACGCCGACCATGCCGTCGGCAACGCCCAGGTGCTGCGCCGCGCGCTCTACTACGCCAAGGCCTTCGATGCGCTGATCGTGCACCTGCCGCAGGAGCCGACCCTGTCGGGCGGCCACATGACCAGCGGCGAGATGGCGACACGGCTCGGCCTCTCGGGCAATCCGCCGCTCGCCGAGGTCATGCTGGTCGAGCGCGACATACGGCTCGCCGAGATGACCGGCGGCCGGCTGCACCTCGCCAAGATCTCCACCGCCGAAGCCGTCGCGGCCATCGCCGCCGCGAAGGCGCGCGGCCTGAAGATCACCTGCGATACGGCGGCGCCCTACTTCGCGTTGAACGACCTCGCGGTCGGCGACTATCGCACTTTCGGCAAGCTGGTGCCGCCCCTGCGGGCGGAGAAGGATCGGCTGGCCGTGGTCGAGGGCCTGAAGGCCGGCATCATCGACGCCATCGTGTCGGACCACCGTCCACAGGATCAGGACAGCAAGCGCGTGCCTTTCGCCCAGGCCGAGCCGGGCGGCATCGGACTGGAAACGCTGCTGCCGATCTCTCTCGAGCTGGTGCACAACGGGCATCTCAGCCTGCCGCGCCTGTTCCAGCTGCTGGCCAGCACGCCGGCGCGGCTGTTCGGCCTGCCGGGCGGCAAGCTGGCGAAGGGCGCGCCGGCCGATCTCGTGGTGTTCGACGCCGACTACGCCTGGAAAGTCGATCGCGACGAACTGTGGAGCAAGACCAAGAACACGCCGTTCGACGAGCGCCCAGTGCAGGGCCGCGTCATGGCGACCATCGTCGGCGGCCGCACGATCTATCGGGATGAAAGTTTCCTGACGCCTGCAAGGGCTGCGTAACCGCGGCCGAGCAGCCCGAAACCTGCCTCCAAACGGCCTTTTCGTCTGCTATGGTCGATGGCCTCCACCAATCAGGGCGTTGCACGATGCTTCGACAGTCACTTCTTATCGGTGTCGCCGGCATGGCGTTCGCGGGCGCGAGCTCGGCCCAGCAGCGCGGCCAGTCGCGCGACGACCTGCTCGACGCTCTGACGCGCCACATCCAGATCTGCGGCGAGATGACCGAAACCCAGGCGCGCCTCAGCTGCTACGACCGCCTGCAGACGCAGATCGGCGGCGTGGCGCCGCAGGCCCAGCCGACGCCGACACCCTTGCAGGCGCAACCCGCGCCGACGCCAACGCCGCTTGCTCCGCCGCCGACCACGACCATGGGATCGAGCGGCAGCGGCTCGTCCATCAGCTCCGCGCCGCTTTCGCCGCAGCCGCTCGGCGTGCCGGGCGGCGGTGTGGCGACGCTCGGCTCCGGCAGTGCGGCCAACCCGCCGGCGTCGATGACGCGGGATCCCGACGCCGCCTTCGACCCGCGCACCGCGGGCTATCGGCCGCCCGAGAACATGGGCGTGCGGCCGCAGCCGCAGCTGCGCCGCACCGGGCCGCGATCGATTCCCAACTACTCGACGCCACAGCCGCTGGTGACGCTCGGCGCCGCCAACCTGACCTACGGCGATTCGCGTTACTGGCAGGTGACGGTGACGCTCACCTCCAACACGCGCAATCCCATCAACACCCAGGCCGAGTGCACCTTCATGAACGCCGGCCGTCCGGTCTCGACCGATTATCTCGGCCCGCTGATGATCCAGCCCGGCGAGCAGGTCACCACCGAGCTGATCGGGCCGCCGACCACGTCCTACATCGATTCGACCAACTGCAAGGTCGTCAGCCCCTGAACCTGGCATGATCTCGACCCTGGTCCTTCTGCTGGCGCCGTTCCTGATGGGCTACCTGCTGGGGTCGATCCCGTTCGGCCTGCTGCTGACGCGCGCCGCAGGGCTGGGCGACATCCGCAAGGTCGGCTCGGGCAACATCGGCGCCACCAACGTGCTGCGCACCGGCCGCAAGGGTCTCGCCGCCGCAACGCTTCTGCTCGATGCGCTGAAGGGTGTCGTCGCCGTGCTGATCGCCGACCAGGTCGGCCAGCTCGCTGCCGTCGGCGCCGCCGCGGGTGCCGTTCTGGGCCACATGTTCCCGGTGTGGCTCGGCTTCAAGGGCGGCAAGGGCGTGGCGACCACGCTCGGCGTCATGTGGGGCCTGTCGTGGCCGGTCGGCGCCATCGCCTGCGCGGCCTGGCTGCTGTTCGCCGCCCTCTTCCGCTTCTCCTCGCTGGCCGCACTGCTCAGCGTCGTGGTCGCCGCGATCGCCGCCTGGTTCCTGACCGACCATCGCGCCGCCATCCTGCTGACGCTGCTGGTGCCGCTGGTCTGGGTGCGGCACCACGAGAACATCGCCCGCCTGCTCAACGGCACCGAGCCCAAGATCGGCCAGCGCGGGAAGAGCGAGGCCGCACCTTCAGGCGGGTGAGGCACGGATGATCTCGACCCTGGTCCTTCTGCTGCGCCGTTCCTGATAGGCTACCTGTTTGGCTCTATCCCGTTCGGCCTGCTGCTGATGCGCGCCGCGGGCTTGGGCGACATCCGCAAGGTCGGCTCGGGCAACATCGGCGCCACCAATGTGCTGCGCGTCGGCGGCAAGGGCCTCGACGCCGCAACCCTCGTGCTCGATGCCCTGAAGGGCCTGATCCCCGTGCTGATCGCCGACCAGCTCGGCCAACTCGCTGCCGTCGGCGCCGCCGCGGGCGCCGTGCTCGGCCACATGTTTCCGGTGTGGCTCGTAGCCGCCCTCTTCCGCTTCTCCTCGCTGGCGACGCTGCTCAGCGCCGCGGTCGCCGCCTGGTCCCTGGCCGATTGAAGGCCGTCGATGAATGGGACGCTGGGAACGGTTGCGGGATTCCAGGCTGATGTACTGCCGAGCCCCGTTCGTAGAATGCCGCCGTCGGACAGGCGTACGCGAGTTTCGATGCCGAAGGCGGGCCCAGCCGTCCGGCCTGCATGGAGATACCGCATGAGCAGTGCTTGCAACCGGATGCCGAAGCTCGTTGTCTGCTTCATTGGCATGACAATGGCGTCGGCGGCCATGGCACAGGCCCCCCGCAGCAGTGTGGAGGTCGTGGCGTCGACCGGCGTGCCGGAATTCCGCGATCCCAAGACAGGCCAGGTCTGGACTCCGGAAACGGTCGGTCAGGACGGACGGCCGCTCACCGGGCCGGAGGACAAGGCCTTCAATCCGCAGGCCCAGAACGTGCCGGCCAAGAGCGTCGAGCAGCGCGTCCGCGGCAGACCCGTCGGGACGGTGCCCGTCACGGCCGGACCGACCGTGCCGATCGTGGTCATGGACAGCCCGTCGCTGAGGGCCGTGCCCGGCCAGCGTTGGCAAGCCGTGATGTACCTCGACAACAACAGCGGCAACCCGGTCGACCCCGTCGTCGAGTGCCGCTTCAGCAACGCCGGCAACACCGTCATGGACGCGCGTGCCATCGTTCAGACGACGGCAGCCAGCGTGCGCCAGGGCCTCGTCATCTACGGCCCGCGCACCGACGTCTTCGTCGATCGCGCGACCTGCCGCGTGACGGCGCCGTAGCCCGTCGCGGATATCGAGCAGGAAGCAATGGCAATCGGCGCCACAAAGGCGCTCTGCACGTCCGCGATGGGGCGTCTTGCCCTGCGGCAACACTCGCCCGCTGCGGCCGGCGCGGCCTTCGGTGGGATTGGAGGGAAGCATGTCGTTCCTTGGAGACTCTCCCTTCCTCACGTTCGTGGCGGACGCCTTCGCCGTCTTCATGTTCATCCTGTGGTTCTGGCTGTTCATAACCACTGCCAGCGACCTCTTTCGGCGGCAGGACATATCGGGCTTCGGCAAGGTGCTTTGGGTGATCTTGCTCATCGTGCTGCCCTATATCGGCATCTTCGCCTACATCCTCACCCAAGGCGGCGGAATGGCCGAGCGCAACCGGGCGCAAGCCAGGATGGCCCGTGATGAAATCCGCCAGATCGCCGGCTTCAGCACCGCTGACGAGCTCGAGAAGCTCGATCGCCTGAAGTCGCAGAAGTCCATATCGGAGGACGAATACAAGCGGCTCAGGGCGCGACTCATACCCTGATTACCCGTCGACCGCAGTCGCGGAGATGCTGTGCTTCGCCGACGCCTCGAGCTTCACCCGGGCGTTTCGGCGCGAATTCGGCATGAGCCCGAAAGAGGTACGGGCCGCCTCGCCTGGCGGTCTCAGCCCCCGTTGCCAATGGCCGCGGGCACGCAGGACATTCGGAACTTCGCGATTGCCTGCGTTCGTTCTGATCGGCTTCGAAGGGTCGAGCTGAATGGAGGGCATGCCAAGTTGCCCTTCTCATCAAGCCACAGGAGACGTGCACATGCGTTGGATCCATCTTTTGGTGGTCGTGTTGTTTGCAGCCGCCGTCCTCATCTTCGTCGTGCAGAATTTCACGATGGTCACCATGTCGTTTCTCGGCTTCAGTGCCCGGGCGCCCGTCGCGCTGCTTGTTGCCTTGGTTTACGTTCTGGGGATGGCGACGGGTGGCAGCCTGTGGTCGCTGTTGCGTCGATCGCTTCAGGGATCGAAGCTCGCGGACAAGCTGTAGCGACCGGCGGCGCGAAAAGTTTCTGTGACGACGCGTAATGCCACAGGGGGTGATCGACATGCGCGAAGCAGAGCCTGGCGACCGCCAATTCATCGCCGACCTCTTCCGATCCCATTGGCTCCTGTTCGTCCTGGTCGGCGCGATGCTGATCATCGCCGGCCTGGTGGCGTGTACCGTTCCTGCAATTTCCTCGATTGCACCGAACGAGTTGCTCGGCCTGGTCCTGGCGTTCGTCGGCATCGTACAGATCGCGCAATCGGGAAAGATGCAAGGCGAGGCCCTGTTCGCATGGCATTTGACGCTCGGCGTCTTGGCTGCGCTCGGCGGCGTTCTTCTTTACCTGGACCCGTTCCCCGGCATCGTGACGATCACGGCGCTGATGGCGATCGTCTTTGCGCTGCACGGACTGACCCAGATCGCGTTTGCCTTGAAGGTCCGCCAGATCACGGGCTGGCACTGGTTCGGGGTTTCAGGGTGCATAGCGCTGATCGTAGCGGGATTGCTCATGATGAAGCTTCCCTACGATCACACCTTTACGCCGGCCTCGGTTGGCGGCGTGTCCCTGTTGTTTGCCGGTTGGGCCTACGTGGCCGTTGCGCTGAGCTCCCGAAAGGCATCCAACCCCTAGACCGATCGAAGAGCCGGCAAAGAACTTCGTCGTCATCATGAAGGACGGCAAGATCTTCAAGAACACTTTGTAGAACCGGCCGTGGTCATCTCAGGCGCGTGAAGCCATCCGGGCTCCAGTCCTCGCTGCCGACGCCGTGATGGACGAAGAACAGCCCGTCGGGATCGTACTTGTTCTTCACCTGCCGCAGCCGCGGGTAGTTCGCGCCCCAGAAGGCGCCGCGCCAGTCGGGCTCGAAGTAATTCGATTCCGAGACGTAGGAGCCGTGGTTCGGCGCCAGCTTGCGCAGTTCGTCCATGGCGGCGTTGATGCTCCTGGCGTTGCGCTTCGCGAGCGCGATGTCGGGCTCGTGGCCGGAAATGCCCGGAAACGCCGGCGGCCCCTCGGAGGCGCTGATGGCGAGCGCGAAGGCGTCAGCCGCCGCCGGATTGGTCGCCGTGTCGCGCGCCGCCGCGACCTCTTCCGGCGGCGCGCCGGCCAGGCCCTTGTTGAAGTGCAGCGTGACGCGCCACTGGCGTGACGCCGCGAACAGCGCCTCGACCAGCCGCGCCTGATTGGCGGGCTCGATCAGCGGGCCCGGCATCCACACCGATTCGTAGCCCTGGATGAACCAGCCGGCCTCGCCGAGATTGGAGCGCCAGAAGACGTTGCCCCCCGGCGCGCCGGGCCGGTCGTCGCTCAGCACGAAATCCGGCGCACTGGCCTTCAGAAAAGCGGCATCCCAGAAATGCCGTGCCGGCAATGCCGCAACGAAGGGCGGCGCCTGCAGCGCAAAGTCGGCCGGCCGGGTGGCGAGCCAGTCGAAGAACGGCTTCCACGTTGCGGTCGCGGCGTTGCCGTCGAGGCCTTGGAAGACCATCGCGACGCCCAAGACGTTGTCACGGCGGAAGGTCACCTGTTCGCCCCAGTGCGGATTGAAGAGCGCCTCGCGGTAAAAAGTGACAAAGCGGCCGATCAGCTCGCGGTAGGCGGTGTCCGATTTGGCCTGCACGTTCACGAACACTGCGCCGAAGAACTCCGGCAGCTCGCGTGTGCGCAGCGTCAGGCGCGTGACGATGCCGAAGCTGCCGCCGCCACCGCCTTTCAGCGCCCAGAACAGGTCGGGGTTGGTACAGGCGTTGGCGATGCGCACCGTGCCGTCGGCCGTCACCACCTCGGCCTCGATCAGGCCGGCTGCCGCGAGACCGAAGCGCTTGGAGAAGGTGCCGAAGCCGCCGCTCTGGATCAGGCCGGCGACGCCCACCGTGGTGCAGCCGCCGCCCTGTACGTAGCGGCCGGCCTTGGAAACGGCGTCGTAGGCATGCAGCCAGACCACGCCGGCGCCCAGCGATACCGCCGGCTGCGGGCGATCGCTGCAGCCCTGTCCGACGAAGGCGTCATGCAGCTCGATGCGGTTCATGGCGCGTGTCCAGACCAGCAGCGAATCCGGCGCGTTCGAGGTGCCCTGGTAGGAGTGGCCGCCGCCTTTCACGGCGATCCGCAGGCGATGGGTACGCGCGAAGTCGACCGCGGCCGCGACGTCGGCTGCAGTGCGCGCGGCCACCGCGTAGGCGCTGGGCGTCGACGTCCAGGCGTCGACCCAGCCGCTGGTCTGGGTCAGCGCGACGTTGTCGCCGATCAGCCAGGGGTTCTTGAGCCCATGGAAGAAGCCCGCGCACTCGGCGCTGGCCGGGGCGGCCCGGCAGGCATCGAGCGGCGGCTTCACCTGGATGAGCTGGCCGCCCACCCGGGCGTTCAGCTCCTGCCATTGGCCGTCCGAGGGCCAGGAAGGATCCCCCGGCCGGCTGCGGCGCACGGTTTGAGCGTAGGCGGTCGACATCAGGGGCAGACCTCCGGCAAGCATCATGAGACGGCGTCGGTTCATGGCGGGTCCTCGCGTTGACGCCCCCTGCTTAACCGCGTGGCTGGTGACGATGCCTCGAATTGTGACGAACGGCACGGCCCATGGGACGACCGGCGAGCCTCCAAGGACGACCGGCCGACACAGCATTGATCGCAGGCCGCCCCGTCGCTAGGGTCACTACACAACAACTGCGGGAGGCAGTTTTCATGTTCGTTGCTCGTATGGTGGCCATCGCCGCCGCGGCCCTGTGCGCGACGACGGTCGCCGAGGCCAAGACCCTGCGCTGGGCCAGCCAAGGCGACGCTCTCACGCTGGATCCGCATGCCCAGAACGAGGGACCGACCTCGGCGATGAATGCTCATGTCTATGAGCCGCTGATCAGCCGCGATCCGTCGCTTTCCAAGGTGCCGGCGCTGGCGCTGTCGTGGAAGGCGATCGCGCCCGACACCTGGGAGTTCAAGCTGCGGCCCGACGTGAAGTTCAGCGACGGCACGCCGTTCACCGCCGACGACGTGGTCTTCAGCTACAATCGCGCCCTGGCGCCGACCTCCGACTTCCGCGCCTACATCTCCTCGATCAAGGAGGTGAAGGCGATCGATCCGCTCACCGTGCACATCATCACCAACGGGCCCAACCCCATCCTGCCCGACTACGCGTCGTCGATCCTGATCATGTCCAAGGCGTGGGCGGAGAAGCACAACGTCACCAAGCCGCAGAGCTTCAAGGACAAGGAGGAGACCTACGCCGTGCGCAACGCCATGGGCACCGGCGCCTTCACGGTCAAGCAGCGCGATCCCGACGTGAAGACGGTGATGGCCAAGAACCCGACCTACTGGGGCGCCAAGGACTTCCCGGCCTATCCCGACGAGCTGGTCTACACGCCGATCAAGGAGCCGGCGACGCGCGTCGCCGCGCTGATCTCCGGCCAGGTCGACTTCGTACTCGACGCGCCCCTGCAGGATATCGCACGCATCAAGCAGACGCCCGGCCTCAAGACCGAGGAGACCGCGCAGGTCCGCTCGATCTTCCTCGGGCTCGACATGGGCGCCGCCGAGCTCAAGTACTCCGACGTCAAAGGCAAGAACCCGTTCGCCGACAAGCGCGTGCGCCAGGCGATGTACCAGGCGATCGACATCGACGCGATCAAGGCCAAGGTGATGCGCAACTTCGCGGCGCCCGCCGGGCTCGTCACCTCGCCCGGCGTGCACGGCTACACCAAGGAGAACGACAAACGCCTGAAATTCGACGTCGCCGCCGCCAAGAAGCTGATGGCCGACGCAGGATACCCCAACGGCTTCTCGGTGGTGCTGGACTGCCCCAACGACCGCTACAACAACGACGAGCAGATCTGCCAGGCGGTCACCGGCATGCTGGCGCAGATCGGCATCAAGGTCGACCTGCAGGCACGCTCCAAGACGCTGCACTTCCCCAAGATCCAGAAGAAGGATTCGAGCTTCTTCCTGCTGGGCTGGGGCGTGCCGACGCTCGATTCGCACTACGTCTTCACATACCTGTACCAGACCAACGACGCGGCCAAGAAGGTCGGCGGCTACAACCTCACCAACTACTCCAACGCCAAGATGGACGAGCTCACCGACGGCATCCTGAAGGAGGTCGACCAGGCCAAGCGCGACAAGATGATCGCCGACGCCTGGAAGCTCGCCATCGAGGACATGCCGTACCTGCCGCTGCACCACCAGCTGATCGTCTGGTCGATGAGCGACAAGGTGACGATCCCGATCTTCGCCAACGACTCGCCGAACTTCAAATACTCGAAGATGAAGTAAGTTGATCCTTTGCCTCCCCATCGTCATACGATGGGGAGGTGCCCGCGTAGCGGGCGGAGGGGTCATGAGCATCGTCGCTGGTGCCCATGACCCCTCCGGCCCTTTGGGCCACCTCCCCACTTCGTGGGGAGGAACGTAAGGTCCGGAATGCTCGCCTTCATCGTTTCCCGCCTCCTGCAATCCGCCGCCGTCATGCTGGCGGTGTCGTTCCTGTGCTTCGTGCTGTTCAACTTCGTGGGCGACCCGGTGAGCAACATGGTGGGCCAGGAAGCGTCGGCGGCGGACCGCGAGGAGATGCGCGCCGAACTCGGGCTGGAGGACTCCGTCGGGGTGCAGTTCCTGCGCTTCCTGGTCAATGCAGCGCACGGCAATTTCGGCAAGAGCTACCGCTTGGCGAGGCCGGTCTCCGACCTGATCGTCGAGCGCATGCCGGCGACGCTCGAGCTGGTCGCGGTCGCGGCGGTGCTGGCGCTGGCCATGGGCATTCCCTTGGGCGTGCTGACGGCGCTGCGACGGAACACCGTCGACAGCCAGGCGGTGATGACCTTCTCGCTGGCGGGCGTGGCCATGCCGACCTTCGTGATCGGCATCCTGCTGATCTACGTCTTCTCCGTGGAGTGCAAGACCTGGGCGCCGGCGGTCGGCCTGCCGGGCGACTGGTGCTTCCCCTCCTTCGGGCGCGGCGAGACCGAGAAGGTCGGCGGCTGGACCACCGGCCTGCTGACGGCGAGCGGTCTCAAGGCGATCGTGCTGCCCGCCGTCACCCTCAGCCTTTTCCAGATGACCCTGGTGCTGCGCCTGGTGCGCTCGCAGATGCTGGAGGTGCTGCGCACCGACTACATCAAGTTCGCGCGCGCCCGCGGCCTCACCAATCGCGCCGTGCACTTCCGGCACGCCCTCAAGAACACGCTGCTGCCCGTCATCACCGTGATCGGCATCCAGGTCGGCGGACTGATCGCCTTCTCGATCATCACCGAGACGGTGTTCCAGTGGCCGGGCATGGGCCAGCTGTTCATCCAGTCGGTGCAGTTCGCCGACATCCCCGTGATGGCGGCGTATCTCGTCATGGTCTCGCTCATCTTCGTCACCATAAATTTCTTCGTCGATCTTCTTTATGCCGCGATCGATCCCAGGCTGAGGCTCGATCGCGCGCGCGTCGGCACGGCAGGCGGCTGACGCATGAACAAGAACGTTGAGATGGCCCTGCCCTGGGCCCTGATCGGCGCTGCCAGTCTCGGCATGTTCGCCTGCACCTCGAGCGGCACCACCCGCGCCCCCTTCCTGATCGACATGGCGCACGACCTCTCGGTCAGCATGCCGCTGGTCGCCAACCTCGTCTCGCTGACGGCGACGGCGTGGGGCATCACGTCCGCGCTCGCCGGCTGGCTGGCCGATGTCGTGGGACGGCGATCGGTGCTGGTGCTCTCGCTGTTCGGACTGGCATTGACATTGGTCGGCCAGGCGCTGGCGAACTCCTTTTTCTGGGTCGCCGTCTGGGCCACGCTCGGCGGCGGCTTCTGCGGCGCCTTCACCGCCGCGGCCTATGCCGAGCTCTCCGGTCGGGTGCCCGATGCCCAGCGCGGCCGGGCGCTGGGCTGGGTGATGAGCGGCCAGTCGCTGACGCTGCTCGTCGGCGTGCCGATGGCCGCCGCCGTGGGCTCGCTGATCGGCTGGCGCGGCTGGCTGCTTTGCGTCGGCGCCCTCTCGCTGATCGCCAGCGTCAGCATGTTGATAACCGTGGGTCGCGGCTCGGCCGGCCACATGCGCGGAACGGTGCGTCCCTCGATCAGGGACGCCCTGTCGAAGCGCGTGATCGGCCTGCTGACCACCGGCATCTTCGAGCGCATCTGCTATGGCCTCGCCGTCACCTACTTCGCCGCCTTCCTCCAGGCGACCTATGGCCTCTCGCTGGCCGAGCTCGCCATACCGCTCGCGATCTTCGCCATCGGCAGCGTCGCCGGCACCGTGCTGGGCGGCCAGATCGCCGACCGCTTCCGCGATCGCCTGATGACCTTCGCCGTCGCCATGGCCCTGTCGGCGGTCGCAGCCCTCGTCCTTTTCATGTGGCATCCCAGCGCCGAGATCTCGGTGGCCCTGGGCTTCCTCTATGTCCTGCTGAACGCGCTCGGCCGGCCGGCCTACATGGCGGCCCTCGCCAACGTGCCCGACGACGTGCGCGGCACGGTGCTGGGGCTGAACAGCTCGTCGGCCAGCATCGGCTGGATCGGCGCCGCGGCCCTTGGCGCGGCGATGATCGGTTGGGTAGGCTTCGAGGGCTTCGGCCCGCTGGCCGCCCTGCTGGCGGTGCTGAGCGCGGCCGGCGCGCTCGCCGGCCGCCGCGCCGCTCGCCGCACCATGGGCCGCAAGGTGACCTGAATGGCTGATACGACGGCCTTCGCCCGCTTCCGCGACTCCGACATGTGGTGGAGCTTCCGACGCTCGCCCACGACGGTCGGCGCCGCCGTCGTCACTCTGCTCTTCTTTCTGGCCGCGATCTTCGCGCCCTGGGTCGCGCCCTACAATCCGTTCGACGTGAAGTCGCTCAACCTGATGGACGCTTTCACGCCGCCGGCGTGGAACTCGGGCGGCAGCACGGCGCATCTCCTGGGCACCGACAACCAGGGCCGCGACCTGCTCTCGGCCATCCTCTACGGCACGCGCGTGTCGCTGATGATCGGGCTCGCCGCCATCGTGCTGTCCGTCACGACGGGCGTGCTGCTCGGCCTGCTGGCCGGCTTCCGCGGCGGCTGGGTCGAGGCGATCATCATGCGCCTGGCCGACATCCAGCTCACCGTGCCCGCCATCCTGATCGCGCTCACGCTCGACGGCGTGGCGCGCGCCGCCCTGCCGAAGAACGTGCATGACGAGATCGCAATCTGGGTGCTGGTGATCGCGATCGGCTTCGCCTACTGGCCACAGTTCGCGCGCGTCACCCGCGCCACCACGCTGGCCGAGAAGCACAAGGACTACGTCAACGCCGCGCGCATCATCGGCGTGCCCGGCGCACGCATCGCGCTCGGCCACGTGCTGCCCAACGCCTGGGGGCCGGTGCTGGTGATCGCCACCATCGAGCTGGCGCTCGCCATCATCGCCGAGGCCTCGCTCTCCTATCTCGGCGTCGGCATGCCGGCCACCCAGCCCTCGCTCGGCACGCTGATCCGCATCGGCAACGCCTTCCTGTTCTCCGGCGAATGGTGGATCGTGATCTTTCCGGTCTTCGCGCTGGTCATCCTGTCGCTCTCGGTGAACATCCTGGGCGACTGGCTGCGCGACGCACTCAATCCCAAGCTGCGCTGATTCTACTGACGGTTGATTTACAGCCATGAGACACGCGCGTACGGTCGCGCGATGTTCGACGGCCCCCTCACCGCCGGGCTCGATCCGGATGAACGACGCGCCCGGCTGCGGCTGGCGCGCAGTGTCCGGATCGGGCCGGTGACCTTCCACGAAGCGCTGGCCCATTTCGGCTCGGCACGTGCCGCCTGCGAGCGGCTCGACACGATCGGCGATGCCGCCATCACCCGCGAGGAGGAGGCGCTGGCCAAGGCGGGCGGCCGCTTCCTGGTGTTCGGAGATCCGGCTTATCCGCCGGCGCTGGCCGCCCTGCCGGACGCGCCGGCGGTCCTGTCGGCGATCGGCGATCTCGGCCTGCTGGGCCGGCCCATCCTGGCGGTCGTCGGCGCGCGCGAGGCGTCCATCGCGGCCTGCCGTCTTGCCGGCGAGCTGGCCGGCACGCTCGGCGCCGCGGGCTTCGTCGTCGCCTCCGGCCTGGCGCGCGGCATCGATGCCGCCGCCCACCAGGCCGCGCTCGCCACCGGCACCGTCGCCGTGCTGGCCGGCGGCATCGACCAGATCTACCCGCTGCAGAATGCCGGGCTGCACGCCGCCATCGCCGCCGATGGCCTGCTGCTGAGCGAATCCCCCTGGGGCACGCCGCCGGTGGCCCGCGCCTTTCCCCGCCGCAACCGCATCGTCAGCGGCCTGTCGAAGGGCGTCGTGGTCATCGAAGCGGCTGCCCGATCGGGCTCGCTGATCACCGCCCACCGGGCGGCTGAGCAGGGCCGCGACGTCTTCGTCGTCCCGGGCTCGCCGACCGACCCTCGGTACGCCGGATCCAATAGCCTTATCCGCGATGGGGCCATTTTGACCCGCGACATCAACGATATTCTGAGTGTGATCCAGGCGCCACGGTCCGACCCCCAAGTCTCTGTCAAACCAAGGGAAAAATCGGCCCACCCGGAGGCCGCCAAGGTGCTCTCCGCCCTGGGGTCGGTACCCACCCTGGTTGACGAACTGGTACGTCGATGCCAAGTGTCCGCCGCCGCCGTGGCGGAGGTCCTGCTGGCTCTCGAGCTGGAAGGCCGCCTGGAAAGGCACCGGGGTAACCGCGTATCTCTGATTTAATATCAGTGATTTAGCTCCGGTTTTTAAAGTTTTACTGGAGCAGATTTGACGATGGACGTACTGGTCGTCGAGTCCCCGGCCAAGGCAAAGACCATTGGGAAGTATCTCGGCCCCGGCTACACCGTGCTGGCCTCCTATGGTCATGTCCGCGACCTGCCGCCCAAGGACGGTTCGGTGCGCCCGGATGAAGACTTCGCCATGTCCTGGGAGGTCGACGCCCAATCGCAGAAGCGGCTGGACGCCATCGCCAAGGCCATCACCAAGGGCGGCAAGCTCTATCTTGCCACCGACCCCGACCGCGAGGGCGAGGCCATCTCCTGGCATGTCCGCGATGTGCTGAAGCGCAAGAAGGCGCTGGAGGGCGTCGACGTCAAGCGCGTCACCTTCAACGCCATCACCAAGCAGTCGGTGCTGGACGCGGTCGCCCACCCGCGCGACCTCGACCAGGACCTGATCGATGCCTACATGGCGCGCCGCGCGTTGGACTACCTGGTGGGCTTCACCCTCTCGCCCGTGCTGTGGCGCAAGTTGCCGGGCAGCCGCTCGGCCGGCCGCGTCCAGTCGGTGGCGCTGCGCCTGATCTGCGAGCGCGAAGCAGAGATCGAGGTCTTCAAGAGCCGTGAATACTGGACGGTCGACGTCCTGTTCGGCACCGCCAAGAAGCAGACGCTGAAGGCGCGCCTCACCCATCTCGACGGCCGCAAGCTCGACAAGTTCGACCTCAACACGCAGGAGCGGGCCGAGCAGGCCAAGCGCGAGATCGAGCGCCGTGCCTACTCCGTGTTGTCGATCGACCGCCGCCAGGTTCGTCGCAACCCGCCGCCGCCCTTCATCACCTCGACCCTGCAGCAGGAGGCCTCGCGCAAGCTGGGTCTCGGCGCCGCCACCGCCATGCGTATCGCCCAGCGGCTGTACGAAGGCGTCGACATCGGCGGCGAGACGGTCGGACTCATTACTTATATGCGTACCGACGGCGTCACCCTGGCGCCCGAGGCGGTCGGCCAGACACGCCGCCTGATCGAGACCAAGTACGGCCAGAGCTACCTGCCCGAGAAGCCGCGCGTCTACACTTCCAAGGCCAAGAACGCCCAGGAGGCGCACGAGGCCATCCGCCCGACCGACCTCTTCCGCACGCCGCAGGACGTCGCCGCCTATTTGGACAAGGACCAGCTCGGCCTCTACGAGCTGATCTGGAAGCGCACCGTCGCCAGCCAGATGGAAAGCGCCGTGCTCGACCAGGTCACGGTCGACATCGCCAGCGCCGACAAGACCGTGCAGCTGCGCGCCACCGGCTCGGTCGTGAGGTTCAACGGCTTCCTCACCCTCTACGACGAGGGCCACGACGACAACGGCAAGGAGGACGAGGAAGGCAACGCCATCCTGCCCGACGTCGCCCAGGACGAGGGCTTGGAGCGCCGCGACGTCATCCCCGAGCAGCATTTCACCGAGCCGCCGCCGCGCTATTCCGAGGCGAGCCTGGTCAAGAAGCTCGAGGAGCTCGGCATCGGCCGGCCGTCGACCTACGCCAGCATCATCGAGGTGCTGCAGCGCCGGAACTACGTGAAGCTCGACCGCAAGCGCTTCGTGCCCGAGGACCGCGGCCGCATCGTCACGGCTTTCCTGCAGACCTACTTCCCGCGCTACGTCGAGTACAACTTCACCGCCCATCTCGAGGACGAGCTCGACGAGATCTCCGACGGCAAGATCGACTGGCGCCAGGTGCTGCGCGAGTTCTGGAAGGCTTTCGCCGCCGCTGTCGGCGAGACCAAGGACCTGCGCGTCAGCGAGGTGTTGGACAAGCTCGACGAGGAGCTGGGCCCGCACTTCTTCCCGGCCAACGACAATGGCGGCAAGAGCCCGCGCGACTGCCCGTCCTGCGCCAACGGTAGGCTCGGCTTGAAGCTCGGCAAGTTCGGCGCCTTCATCGGCTGCTCGAACTATCCGGAGTGCCGTTTCACCCGCAAGCTCGGCATCGTCGACCCCGATGCCGACGCCGCCTCGGGCGCCAACCTCGACGGACCGAAGGTGCTGGGCACCGACCCGGCCACCGGCAAGGTCGTGACCCTGCGCAACGGTCCCTACGGCCTCTACGTCCAGCTCGGCGAGCCCGAGGGCAAGGAGAAGCCCAAGCGGCAGTCTCTGCTGAAGGGGATGACGCCGGACGACGTCACGCTGGAGAAGGCGTTGGCCCTGCTCTCCTTGCCGCGTGAGCTCGGTCCGCATCCCGAGGACGGCCAGCCCGTGCTGGCGGGCGTCGGCCGCTTCGGGCCCTACGTCCGCCACGCCACCAAGTACAAGACCATCCCGGCCGACGAGAGCGTGCTCGACATCGGCATGAACCGCGCCATGGCGCTCCTGGCCGAGGCCAAGGCGGCCGGCCGCGGCCGCGCTGCCGCCAAGCCCATCCGCACCGTCGGCAACCACCCCGCCGACGAAGCGCCGGTCGAGCTCTACGAAGGCCGCTACGGGCCCTACGTGAAGCACGGCGGCATCAACGCCACCGTGCCGCGAGACATCAAGCCGGACGAGCTGACGCTCGACCAGGCGGTGTCGCTGCTGGCCGAGCGGGCCGCCAAGGGCGGCGGCAAGAAGCCCAAGGCGGCGCGCGCCAAGAAAACGGCGCCGGTCGCGGCCAACGACGCCGGTGAGAAGCCCAAGGCTGCGAAGAAGAAGGCGGCGCCGAAGAAGAAGTCGGCCAAAGCCGCGAAGGGCGAGCCGACGCCGCGCACCGGGACCGATGGCTAAGGGCAAAGTCCCGACCCGCGACGAACTGCTGGCATTCATCAAGGAGAGCGCCACTCCCGTGGGCAAGCGCGAGATCGCGCGCGCCTTCGGGCTGAAGGGCGACCAGCGCATCGAGCTCAAGGAGCTGCTGCGCGACCTGCGCGATTCAGGCGACATCGCCGCCGACCGCGCCAAGACATTCAAGGATCCAAAAGCACTGACTGACATCACCGTACTGGAGATCGTGCGGGTCGACGACGACGGCCATCTGCTGGCCGCGCCGCGCCGCCACGACGAAGAAAAAGACGGCCCCCCGCCCCGCATCGAAATCGTCCCGCAGGCGTCCCGCGGCGGCGTCGCCCCGGCGGTCGGCGACCGCGTGCTCGCCTCGCTGAAGCGTCGCGGCAAGACCGCCTACGAAGCCCGCGTCATCCGCCTGCTGGGCAGCGCGCCGCGCAAGGTGCTGGGCCTCTACGAGGAGCCCGACGGCCGCAACGGCATCGGCCTGGTGACCCCGACCGACCGCAAGCTGAAGGCGAGCTTCGACATCCGGCCGGCCGACAAGAACGGCGCCGAGCCGGGCGACATCGTCTGGGTCGAGCCCCAGTCCGAGCGGGGTGGCGGCGCGCTCGCCCGGCGCGCCCGCGTCATCGAGCGCGTCGGCGCCATGAGCGACCCGCGCACCGTCAGCCTGATCTCGATCGCCGCCAACGACATTCCGGTCGAGTTCCCGGCCGCGGCGCTCGAGGAGGCCGAGCGTGCCCGCGCCGCCCCTCTCGGCCAGCGCCTCGACCTGCGCGATACGCCGCTGGTCACCATCGACGGCGAGGATGCCCGCGACTTCGACGATGCGGTGTTCGCCGAGCCCGATCCCGACCATCCCGGCGGCTGGCGCATCCTGGTCGCCATCGCCGACGTCGCCTGGTACGTGCGGCCCGACAAGCCGCTCGATCGCGCCGCCTACCGCCGAGGCACCTCGGTCTACTTCCCCGACCGGGTGGTGCCGATGCTGCCGGAGGCGCTCTCCAACCACTGGTGCTCGCTGGTGCCGCAGCAGGACCGCCCCGTGTTGGCGGCGGAAATGTGGATCGACTCGGCGGGCCAGTTGAAGCGCCACCGTTTCCACCGCGCCATGATCCGCTCGGCGGCGCGGCTCACCTACACCCGCGTCCAGCACGCCCAGGACGGCATGCCCGACGCCGAGATCGCGCCGCTGATGGGCCCGGTCATCCGCCCGCTCTACGGCGCCTACAAGGTCCTGCTGGCGGCGCGCGAAAAGCGCGGCGCGCTCGACCTCGACCTGCCCGAGCGCAAGGTCACCCTGGGCGAGGACGGCCGCATCGCCGAGATCGGCGTGCGCGAGCGGCTCGACAGCCACAAGCTGATCGAGGAGTTCATGGTGCTGGCCAACGTGGCCGCCGCCCAGGCACTGGAGCAGCGCCACACCGCTTGCCTCTACCGCGTCCACGACAACCCCGACGCCGCCAAGATCGAGGGGCTGCGCGAGTTCCTTGGCACCCTGGGCGTCGGCCTGCCAGCCGGACCACGAGTGCGGCCCGCCGACCTCAATCGCGTGCTGCACCAGGTCGCCGACAAGCCGGTCGCCCGCCTGGTCAACGAGACCATGCTGCGCAGCCAGAGCCAGGCGGTCTACAGTCCCGACAATCTCGGCCATTTCGGTCTGGCGCTGCCGCGCTACGCCCACTTCACGTCGCCGATCCGCCGCTTTCCCGACCTGATCGTGCACCGCGCGCTGATCGCCGCCTACGGCCTGGGCGAAGGCGGTCTCCCGGACGCCGACAAGGGCCGCTTCGCCGAGTTCGGCGAGCACCTCTCCATGTGCGAACGCCGCGCCGTGGCGGCCGAGCGCGGCGCCATGGACCGCTATGTCGCGGCCTTCATGGCGGCGCATGTCGGCGCCACCTTCCCCGGCCGCGTCACCAGCGTCACCCGCTTCGGCCTGTTCGCCGAGCTCGACGCCACCGGCGCAGACGGACTGATCCCGATCCGCTCGCTCGGCCAGGAGTTCTTCCGCCACGACGAGGGCCGGCAGATGCTGGTCGGCGAGCGGACCGGCGAGACCTTCGGGCTGGGCGACCGATTGCGGCTGAAACTGGTCGACGCCGACATCGCCACGGGCGGCCTGCTGTTCGAGATCGTCGACGTCATCGAGCGCGTCGAGCGCCAGGCCTTGCCGCGCGGCCGCCGCCACGATCGCCGCACGCCGCGGCGTCCGGTCGCGCAGCGGGGCCCGCGAAAGGACAAACGGTCGCGACGACGCCGATAGGGCGAGGCTCCATCTTGGCGGCATGAACGAGGAACGCACGGACGCACGCTCGCCGGACTTCTGGACCTGCCTGTGGCGCGGCTGGCGCGGCAGGTGCCCGCGCTGCGGCGCCGGCAGCCTGTTCTCGAGCTTCCTCAAGATGCGCAGCCACTGCCCGGCCTGCGAGCTGGCTCTCGAGCCGTACCGCGCCGACGACGCGCCGGCGTACTTCACGATTTTTGCAGTCGGCCACATCGTGGTACCACTGGTGCTCGTGCTCGAGCGCTATGGCGGCCAGCCACCCCTATGGGTACATGCGGCGTTGTGGCTTCCCCTCTCGGTAGTTCTTGCACTTTTGCTTCTGCCTCGCATAAAAGGCGCCGTCATTGCGCTCCTGTGGGCGCATCGGATAGCCGCTCCCAAGCCTTCGACGACCGGGAGCTACGACCCCTCAGCCTGAAAACGTGGCCGCCCGCCGACGGCCTGTGCTATGCTTGCCGTTGCTGGGTATGGAAGTGTCGCTGATCCCTTTTCTTCGTAAGGCGGTGCCGCGTGCGGCGGCCGCCCTTCTTGCTTCATCATTGGTCGTCTCCTGTGCGACCTCGACCGACGCACCGCAGGCCGCCTCCGGCCGCAATCCATCGGTCGCCGCCGACGTCAACCTCGAGCGGGTCGTCCTGCAGGCCTATCGGGCCATTGGCGACCGCCATCTGTTCGAGCCCAACTTCCGGACGCTCTCGACCGAGACCTACCGCGGCTTCGCCAGCGCCGATCCGGCGATGGTGCTGGAGACGTCCGACGGCGCCTTCACCGTCAAGCGCGACGGCCGCGAAGTGCTGAGCCGGCCCACCCCGGCAGACCCGACCGACGGCCGGGCCTGGGGCGGCATGCTGGCCGAGCTGATGGCGGGTTCCGTCGACGCCTCGCCGGCCCTGCAGCACACCGACCGCCAGCAGCTCATCCGCGAGGCGATGACGGCCACCACCAAGCAGCTCGACCGCAACAGCCGCTACGCCGATCCCGACGAGGCGCGCGACAACCGCTTCCAGCGCGACGGCGGCGGCGGCGTCGGCATCACGGTCGAGCGCATGGACGACAAGAGGATCATGATCCGCGCCGTGCAGGACGGCTCGCCCGCTGCCAAGGCCGGCATCCAGGTCGGCGACCAGATCCTGTCGATCGACGGCGAATCGATGATCGAGCGGCCGCTCGGCGACGTCGTCGCCAAGTTGCGCGGTTCCGTCGGAGCGCCGGTCTCCATCACCGTGCTGCGCGCCTCGCAGGGCGCCGAATACGTGCTGAGCATGAAGCGCGGCCGCATCATCCCCACCACCGTCACCTACGAGCGCCGTGGCGACGTGGCGCTGATCCACCTGACGGGCTTCAACAGCGCCACCACCGACAACCTCAAGGCCGCCATCGACAAGGCCAAGGCGGAGCTCGGCAGCGGCATGGCCGGCGTCATCATCGACATGCGCTCCAACCGCGGCGGCCTCCTGGACCAGGCGCAGACCGTGTCGGAGCTGTTCATCCACAACGGCACCATCTTCTCGACCAGCGGCCGCCATCCCGACAGCCGACGCACCTACAAGAGCGCCAACGGCAGCAAGACGCCCGAGGTGCCGATCGTCGTGCTGATGAACGGCGGCTCGGCCTCGGCGGCCGAGATCGTCGCCGCCGCCCTGCAGGACCGCGGCCGCGCCGTCGTCGTCGGCAGCACCAGCTACGGCAAGGGCACGGTGCAGACCGTGGTGCGCCTGGCCAACGAAGGCGAGCTGATCCTGACCTGGTCGCGGCTGAACGCGCCGTCGGGCTACACCTGGAACGAGCTCGGCGTGCTGCCCAATGTCTGCACGTCCAAGGTCGTCGACATCGGCCAGCTCAATGCCGCTTCCGTCGATTCCAGCCAGGGCACGCTGATGCGCTGGCATGCGCTGCGCAATCCGACCCATCAGGAAGTGGCCGACCTGCGCAAGATCTGCCCGCCGGGCGACAACAGCCCCGAGCGCGACGTCGAGATCGCGACCCGCCTGCTGCATGACCGCACGCTCTATGCGCATGCCGTGAATGCGGCGACCCAGCAGGCGACGTCGACGGCGGCGGCCCGCCAATAGGCGGCTCGACGAGCAACTTGACGGGCGACTTGACACCGGCGGGCCAGCGACTAGTTTGCCCGCCTTCCAGAGATTCGCCCTTCCGGGTATAGGGACAAGACCATGGCCAAGCCGACCTCGATCCTGATCAAGATGGTGTCCAGCGCCGACACCGGCTTCTATTACGTCACGCGCAAGAACCCGCGCACCAAGACCGAGAAGATGGAGCTCAAGAAGTACGACCCCGTCGTGCGCAAGCATGTCGTGTTCAAGGAATCGAAGATGAAGTGACGTCCCGCGAGGGACCTCTTCCGAGCGATCTGGCCGCCCTTCCGGGCGGCTTTTTCGTGGCTGGCTGCAATGCTGCCACCTGGGCCCTCCTCGGTAGGCAGACCGCCATTCAGTCGCTAACATTCCCGCCGCCCGACCTCGCGTCGCTGCCGCCCGATAGGGCCTCGAAATCAAGAAGGAACAGCCAAATGGTCAATCGCACGAAATTCTACATCGACGGCGCCTGGGTCGACCCGGCCGTCATGAAGACGGTCCCCGTGGTCAATCCGGCCACCGAAGAGCGCATGTACGACGTCGCCGTCGGCTCGAAGGCGGACGTCGACAAGGCCGTTGCCGCCGCCCGCAAGGCGTTCGAGACCTTCTCCGTCACGACGCGCGAGGAGCGCATCGCGCTGCTCGAGAAGATCATCGACGCCTACAAGGCGCGCTCCAAGGATATCGCCGCCGCCATCTCCGACGAAATGGGAGCGCCCATCCCGATGGCCGAGCGTGCGCAAGCCGGCGCCGGCCTCGGTCACCTGATGTCGACCTTGCAGGTGCTGAAGGACTATCACTTCGAGGAGAAGGTCGGCACGGCCACCGTCGTGCGCGAACCGATCGGCGTGGTCGGCATGATCACCCCGTGGAACTGGCCGCTCAACCAGATCGCCTGCAAGGTCGCGCCGGCGATCGCCGCGGGGTGCACCATGATCCTGAAGCCGTCGGAATTCACGCCGACCTCGGCCCTGATCTTCGACGAAGTCATGCACGCGGCCGGCGTCCCGAAGGGCGTGTTCAACCTCGTCAACGGCCTCGGCCCCGAAGTCGGCGTCGCCATGAGCGAGCACCACGGCATCGACATGATCTCGTTCACCGGCTCGACCCGCGCCGGCATCGACGTCGCCAAGCGCGCCGCCGATACCGTCAAGCGCGTCAGCCAGGAGCTCGGCGGCAAGTCGCCGAACGTCATCCTGGAAGACGCCGACTTCACCAAGGCGGTCTCCGGCGGCGTGGCGCACGTGTTCAACAACTCGGGCCAGTCCTGCAACGCGCCGACACGCATGATCGTGCCGTCGAGCAAGATGACCGAAGTGAAGGCGATCGCGAAAGCCGTCGCCGACAAGACCAAGGCGGGCGACCCGAAGGCCGAGGGCACCACGATCGGTCCCGTGGTCAATCGCACCCAGTGGGACAAGATCCAGGCGCTGATCAAGAAGGGCGTCGACGAGGGCGCGACGCTCGTCGCCGGCGGTCCGGGCCTGCCCGAGGGGGTCAACAAGGGCTTCTATGTTCGCCCGACCGTGTTCGCCGACGTGACCAACGACATGACGATCGCCCGCGAGGAGATCTTCGGACCGGTGATCACCATCCTCGGCGCCAAGAACGAGGCCGAAGCGGTCAAGATCGCCAACGACACGCCTTACGGCCTCGCCGGCTACGTCTCCGCCGGCTCGGTCGAAAGCGCCAAGCGCGTCGGCAAGCAGATCCGTGCCGGCAACGTCAACCTGAACGGCGTTCCGAACGAGCGCACCGCTCCGTTCGGCGGCTACAAGCAGTCGGGCAACGGTCGCGAGTGGGGCAAGTACGGGATGGAGGACTTCCTCGAGGTGAAGGCGATCGCCGGCACCTAGGGAGGCCTCAACGGGCATGATGCGTTCGGGTTTCCACCTGAACGCATCATGCTTTAGGCTCCGCCCTCCAAAGACGGAGGGGAACGAACCATGAGCGCCCAGCTTTCGCGCGACGACTGGAAAGGCCGCGTCGGCGGCTTGAGCTACCGCAACCAGGCCTTCATCGGCGGCAAGTTCACCCCTTCCCTCACCGGCAAGACCTTCGACTGCGTGAACCCGGCCACCGGCCAGGTGCTGACCAAGGTGGCCGCCTGCGAGCAGGCCGACGTCGACGCCGCGGTGAAAGCCGCGCGTGCCGCCTTCGACAAGGGCACCTGGGCCAACATGCCGCCGGCCAACCGCAAGCGCATCATGCTGAAGCTCGCCGAGCTCATGATGAAGAACCGCGATGAGCTGGCGCTGCTCGAGACGCTCGACATGGGCAAGCCCATCGCCTACTCGAGCCGCGTCGACATTCCGGGCTCGGCCAACACCGTGCAGTGGTTCGGCGAGGCGATCGACAAGATCTACGACGAGGTCGCTCCGACTCCGGGCAACGTCGTCGCCATGATCACGCGCGAGGCCGCGGGCGTCGTGGCGGCCGTCGTGCCGTGGAACTTCCCGCTGCTGATGGCCTGCTGGAAGATCTCGCCGGCGCTCTCCGCCGGCAACTCGGTGATCCTGAAGCCCGCCGAGCAGTCGCCCCTCACCGCCATTCGCCTCGCCGAGCTCGCGGCCGAGGCCGGCATCCCCGAGGGCGTGTTCAACGTGCTGCCGGGCTTCGGCGAGACCGCGGGCCAGGCGCTCGGCCGCCACATGGACGTCGACGTGCTGGCCTTCACCGGCTC
>JACPOB010000065.1 GCA_016185145.1 Rhodospirillales bacterium
ATCGGAGGGGGTCTCGTTCTTGCTCACGATGTATGTATGCCACAAAACGCACATACAGATCAACAGACAACACGCCACAAGGCCTCATAAAACCCCGATAATCTCCGGCTTTCTTGCCTTTCGAGACAGAAACTAGTCTAGTCGTCGAGCAGGAGGGTTTCTGCGATGAGCGCAAGTATACACGACAAGCTGAATCGTGTCCGTAAACCCCGAGTGCACATCACCTACGAAGTCGAGACCGAAGGCGCGCAGATCCTACGCGAGCTGCCGTTCGTCGTCGGCATCATGGGCGATTTCTCGGGTGATCCGACGACGCCGCTGAAGCCTTTGGCGGACCGCAAGTTCACGCAAATCGACCGCGACAACTTCAACGACGTGATGGCCAGCATGGCGCCTGGCCTCAAGCTCAAGGTCGACAACAAGCTGGCCGACGACGGCACGCAGATGAGCGTCGATCTCAAGTTCAATTCGATGGACGACTTCGACCCGGTGCAGGTCGCCAAGCAGGTGCCCGCCCTCGCGGCGCTGCTGGAGACCCGCGAGAAGCTGCGCGATCTCATGAGCAAGGCCGACCGGTCCCAGGAACTCGAGAACCTGCTCGAGCAGGTCCTGCGCTCGGAGCAGGATCTCAAGTCGCTGTCCGGCGAACTCGGCATCAAGAAGTCGGAGGAGTAGGAAATGGCCGACACAAAGAGTGCGCCCGAGTCCGCCGCCGCCACGACGACAGAGGCAGCGCCCGGTCTGCTCGACCAGATCATCACCAACACCAAGCAGACCGAACCCGATCGCGCCCAGGATCTCGTCAAGACGCTCGTCGAGCAGGCGCTCGCGGGCACCGTCACCTTCGATCGCAACCTGACGCGGACATTCGACAAGGCGGTCAAGGCGATCGACGCCAAGATGTCGGCGCAGCTCAATGCGATCATACACGATCCGAAGTTCCTCAAGCTGGAAGGCAGCTGGCGGGGATTGCACTACCTGGTGCAGAATTCCGAGACCAGCACCTCGCTGAAGCTGCGCGTGCTCAACCTGCCCAAGCGCGAGCTCAACCGCGACCTCAGCCGGGCGATCGAGTTCGACCAGAGCCAGCTCTTCAAGAAGATCTATGAGAACGAGTTCGGCACGCCGGGCGGCGAGCCCTATGGCGCCCTGATCGGCGACTACGAATGGACGAACCATCCGGACGACATCGAGACGTTGCGGCTGGTATCCAACATCGCCGCCGGCGCGTTCGCGCCGTTCATCTCCGCGGCAGGGGCCGGCATGTTCGGCTTCGACTCGTGGACTGAACTCTCGAGGCCGCGCGACATCGCCAAGATCTTCGACACGGTCGAGTTCGCGAAATGGCGGGCGTTCCGCGACAGCGAGGATTCCCGTTTCGTGAATCTCGTCATGCCCCGCGTGATCGCTCGCCTGCCCTACGGCAAGAACACCAAGCCGCTCGACGAGTTCGACTATGAGGAGGCGCCGGTGGATGCCCGCGGCAAGGCCCAGGCGATGGATCACGAGTCCTATTGCTGGTCCAACGCGGCCTACATCATGGGCGCGCGCCTGACTGACGCCTTCGCCAAGACCGGCTTCTGCACGGCCATCCGCGGCGCCGAGGGCGGCGGCAAGGTGGAGAACCTGCCGACCCATGTGTTCACCTCGGACGACGGCGACCTCGACGCCAAGTGCCCGACCGAGATCGGCATCACCGACCGGCGCGAGTTCGAGCTCTCCAACCAGGGCTTCCTGCCGCTCTGCCATTACAAGAACACCGACTACGCGGTTTTCTTCGGCGGCCAGACGACGCAGCGGCCGAAGAAGTACGATCGCCCCGAGGCGACCGCCAATGCCGCCATTTCGGCGCGGCTGCCCTACATCATGGCGACCAGCCGGTTCGCCCATTACCTCAAGGTCATGGGACGCGACAAGATCGGCAGCTTCATGGAAGCGAGCAACGTCGAGACCTGGCTCAACCGCTGGATCCAGAACTACGTCAATCCCAACGTCGATGCGGGCCAGGACATGAAAGCGCGCTTCCCGTTGCGCGAGGCGCGGGTCGAGGTCAAGGAGATTCCGGGCAAGCCGGGCTCGTACAACGCCATCGCCTATCTGCGGCCCTGGCTGCAGATGGAGGAACTGACTACGAGCTTGCGCATGGTCGCGAGCATTCCCCAGAAGGCCTGACCGCCCGAACCCCTTTTTGACCTGGCACCCGCCGCCATGATGGGCGGGACCGGCACACCATGGGCGAGGAAGCAACAATTGCAGCCTCCACGGAGGAGGCGTCTCGACAGCGGTCGCCCCTGCGCGAGTCGGTGCTGGCGGGTCGCTTCTTCGGCGAGCTGCATCGCGAGGCGGCCGGCGAGCTTGCGGCTTTCCTCCACGGCAAGCTGAGCTGCAGCGAGGCGCTCGAGATGTGGTTCGGCGAGGCCCTGACAGGCTTGCTGGCCGCGGGCGGCGATCGGCTGCGCGCGGCGCTCGACCGCGACATCGCCGACATCGACGCCGCGCTCGGCGATCAGCTCGACGCCGTGCTCCACCACTCGCGCTTCCGGGCGTTGGAAGGACGCTGGCGCGGCATCGCCTGGTTGATCTCCGGCATAGAACCGGGCCGGCGGGTCAAGGTGCGGCTGCTGCCCGTCCGATGGGGCGAGCTCTGCCGAGACCTCGAGCGGGCACTGGAATTCGACCAGAGCATCACCTTTCGCCGGATCTACGAGGAAGAATTCGGCATGCCCGGCGGCGAGCCGTACGGCCTGATGGTGATCGATCACGCTGTCCGGCATCGCGTCGCCGCCGGTGCCACGAGCGACGACGTGGGCGGCCTGGCACAGTTTTCCGCCGTCGCCGCGGCCGCCTTCATGCCGACCGTGCTCTCGCTCGATCCGACAGTGCTGGAAGTCGACACCTTCTCCGACCTCGAAGGCGTGCGCGACATCACCGCGCCGATGCGCGGTCCCAATCACCTGCGCTGGCGAAGCCTTGCCGGACGCGCCGACATGCGCTTCCTGGCGGTCACGCTGCCGCGGCTGCTGGCGCGCCGTCCGTGGGCGGACGAGCCCGGCCGCCTCGACGGTTTCCGCTACAGCGAGCACGCGCCGACGGCCGACACGCGGGTCTGGATGAGCGCCGGATACGCCTTCGCGGCCTGCGCGGTGCGCGCCTTCCTGGACAACAGCTGGCCGGCCGACGTGCGCGGCGTGGAGATCGACCGGGTCGGCGGCGGGCTCGTCGACAATCTCGCCGCCGAACCGTTCGTCAGCGGTCCGCCCTATGCCTGGCCGCGCAAGTCCGTCGAGTACCAGTTCAGCTTCCGGCAGGAACAGGCCCTGGTGGAGGTCGGGCTGCTGCCGGTCGGCGTCCTGCCGTTCGGGCCCGAGCTGGTGTTCGGCGCCTCGCGCAGCATGCAGGCGCCGGCGAACTATTCCGGGGCCACCGCCGCCGTGGCGGAGGCAAACGCCCGCCTTTCCGCGCAGATCAACTCGATGCTGTGCGCCGCGCGCTTCGCCCATCTCCTCAAGGTGATGGGGCGGGACATGGTGGGCGCCTTCCGCACCGCCGACGAGATCGAGCGGCAGCTCAACACCTGGCTCCAGGGCTACGTCAACACCAACATCAACAGCACCACCGATTCGCGCGCGCGCTTTCCCCTGCTCGAGGGCAACGTGCAGGTACGCGAGCGCCTCGACAAGCCGGGAGTGTTCGGCTGCACCATCCATCTGCGCCCGCACTACCAGCTCGACGATATCGCCACCGCCTTTCATCTCGTCACCGAACTCGCAGCGCCCAGCGTCTGACGACGCGGCAGGTCAGGAGGATCGATGTCGCTCTCTCCCACAGGAACTGCCGATCCGGGCGAAGCCGGCCGTCTGTTCCACGAAGGCAATCTCCCCGCCGCCGTGACGGCAGCCAATGCCGCGGTGCGCCGGGCGCCGACCGATATCGGCGCCAGGGTCCTGCTGGCCGAACTGCTGGCCTTCACCGGCAACATCGAGCGCGCCGACGTCGTGCTCGACGCCTGTGCCGACCTCGACCCGACGGCGGCCATCGTCGTCGCCGAGTTCCGCCAGCTGCTGCGCGGCGAGACGGCCAGGCGGCAGCTGTTCAGCGACGGTCGGGTCCCGGAATTCCTCGGCGAGCCCACCGCTGCCCAGCGTTCGTCGTTGGCAGCCATCGTCGCCCTGCGCAACGGCGATCCGTCCGAAGCCGCCAGGCTTGCCGCCGAGGCCGAGGCAGCGCGCCCGCACCCATCCGGCACCGCACGCGGCGCGGCTTTCGACGACATGCGCGACGCCGACGACCTGCTGGCGTCGTGCTTCGAGGTCATCACCACGACCGGCAAGTATTTCTGGATTCCGCCGGAGCGGGTGCTGCTCATGGAGTTTCATCCCCCCAAGCGGCCGCGCGACCTCCTCTGGCGTCGCGCGACCATGCAGGTTGCCGACGGTCCCGACGGCGATGTGTACCTGCCGACGATCTATCCGCCGCCGACGGCGACGGCGGCCGCCACTGCGATGACCGATGCGCTGCGGCTCGGGCGCGCCACCGATTGGCATCAGGCCGGCGATGGCGGGCCGACGCTCGGCCTCGGCGCCGTGACCATCCTGGTCGGCGAGGAAGCGCTGACCTGGCTCGAAGTGGACAAGGTCAGCTTCCAGGTGGCGTCGTGAGCGACAGCCGAAGCCGCTCCGGGCCCGACAACCTCGGCGGGGCGCGGGCCAGGCGGGCCCAGCTGCCGCTTCTCGACCGGCTCGTCGATGCCGACCCTTCGCAGCAGGTGGACACGCCGCTTTCTGCGTCCGCGGCGATGGATGCGATACGCGTCAGCATCTGCAACGACCTCGAGGAACTGCTCAATACGCGCCGCAGATGGCGCTCCTGGGACCCGCATCTGGCCGAGCTCGACCGCTCGCTGGTCGGGTTCGGATTGCCCGACTTCGCCTCCGGCGCCTTCCACGATCCGCGCCGCCGCGAGGAGCTGCGCGTGCTCGTCGAGTCCTGCATCCGCCGCTTCGAACCGCGCATCGTCAGCCTCAGGGTCACCCTCCTCGAGGCGACCGACAAGGTGAGCGGCACGCTCAGGCTGCGCATCGACGCGCTGTTGCATGCCGAGCCGGCGCCCGAGCCGATCGCTTTCGATACCGTCGTCGATCTTCTCACCAAGAACGTGGCCGTTCACGAGCAGGAGGCGTAGTTGGCTTCGGACTCCCTGCTTGCCTTCTTCAACCGGGAACTCGAGGCACTGCGCGTGCTGGCCGGCGAATTCGCCGAGCGCCATCCCAAGATCGCCGGGCGCCTGCGCCTGACGAAGGACACCGTCGACGATCCCCACGTCAGCCGCCTGCTCGAGGGCGTGGCCTTCCTGGGGGCCCGCGTCCAGCACCGGCTCGATGACGAGTTTCCGGAGCTGACCGACGGCCTGCTCTCCGTGCTCTATCCGCACTATCTCGCCCCCATGCCATCGGTGGCGATCGCGCGGTTCGCCGCCAACCCGGACCTGCCGGGCCCCGCCCACCTGCCGTCCGGGCTCGCGGTCGAAGCCGAGCCGGTCGGCGGCGAGACCTGTCAGTTCCGCACCGCCTATCCCCTGACGCTGTGGCCGGTCGAGATCGATGCCGTCCGGCTGTCGGGCATGCCCTTGGCGGCGCCGGCCAATCCGACCGCCGCCGAGGCGGTCGCCTGTCTGCGCATCAGCCTGCGGTGCAGCAACCCCACCATGACTTTCACCCAGCTCGGCTTCGACCGGCTGCGCGTCTTCCTCACGGGCGAACACGGGTCGCGGCTGCTGGAACTGCTGATGGCGCACACCGTCTCGGTCGCGCTCGCCGACGAGCTTTCGGATCCCCATCCGGTGATCCTGCCGCCGGATACCCTGCAGGCAGTCGGCTTCGCGCCGGAGGAGGCGCTGTTCCCCTGGCCAGCGCGGTCGTTCTCCGGCTTCCGGCTGCTCAGCGAGTACTTCGCGGCTCGCGAGAAGTTCCAGTTCATCGATATTTGCCGGCTCGACGCCAAGACGCTCGTCTCGGCGGGCAACCGGATGGACATCTTCGTCTATCTCGATCGCGCGATTCCCGATCTCGAACGCGCGGTCCAGGCCAACAACCTGGCCCTCGGCTGCACGCCCATCGTCAACCTGTTCTCGCAGCGCTGCGAGCCGATCCAGATGGATCATACGAGCATCGAGTATCGCATCGAGCCGGACGTGCGCCGCCCCGCCAGCGTGGAAGTGTGGTCGGTCGAGCGCGTGCGCGAAAGCCTGCCGAACGGCGAATTCAGGACATGGCAGCCGTTCCATCGGCTGACGCGACGGCATGCCGAAGACAAGGCCGATGCATCGGTCGGCGGCTTCTACGGCACCGCCCGACGCGACACGACCGGCGATTTTCGCGGCACCGAGGTCTATCTGCTGCCGCACGATGCCGGCTTCGATCCGGAGCGCGAGGGCAGCGGCGTCCTGTCGATCGATGCGCTGTGTTGCAACCGCGACCTGCCGGCCGCCTTGCCGTTCGGCGGCGGACGCCCGACCCTCAGGCTGGCCGAGGGCGCCGCCGCCGTCACCGGTCTCAGCTGCCTGACCGCACCGACGCCGACGCTGCGCATGCCGGTGCGCGAGCGCGGCTTCTGGCGGCTGATCTCGCACCTGTCCCTCGGTCATCTCAGCGTCGTCGGCGGCGAGACCGCTGCCGACGCCCTGCGCGAGGTGCTGCGTCTCTACGATTGCCGCGAATCGACCGAATCGCGCACGGCGATCCGAGCCCTGCTCAACGTGACGTCGAAGGCCGGCACCGCCCGCATTCCGGGATTGCGCGGCCCCGGCGCCCGCAGCGGCGGATTCTGCCGAGGGCTCGACGTCACCCTGACGTTCGACGACCAGGCATGGACGACGGGCGGATTGTACGTGCTGGCGTCGGTGCTCGATCGCTTCCTGGCGTTGCACGCGACCGTGAACTCGTTCGTGCGTACGGAAGCGGTCCTGCGCGGCCGACCCGGCGTCGCCGCCAGCTGGCCAGCGCGAGCGGGCAGCCAGGTCCTGCTGTGACGAGGCCCCGCTCCTCGCGGCGCGGCGAAGCGCCAATGGCCCGCCTCGAGGGCCAGCCGCAGCGCTTCAGCTTCGATGCGGCGGTGCGGGTCCTGACCTTTCTCCGGCGTCGGTCCGATCCTGCGGGCGCCGCCCGCTTCACCAGCACCGTCGGGTCGTCCTATCTGCCCGCGGAGGTCACCCAGGTTCAGGTCGAAGCCGGGATGTCCGAACCGCTCGTGACGGTGGGATTGATCGGACTGACGGGGCCGGGCGGCGTCCTGCCGAGATACTACTCGGACGCCGTCGTTGCCGATCAGCGATCGCGCGCCTTCTCGCTCACGCGGTTCCTCGATCTGATCTCGCATCGCATGGTCGCGGCCTTTGCTGCCGCCGGCGCGAAGTATCGTCCCCATCGCGCCGCCGACGTCGGCGCCCTGTCGGCCAACACCGACCGCAGCGACCCGGTCGCCGAGGTCCTGCTGTCCCTGACAGGCTACGCCACCCCTCACCTTGCCGACCGCCTGCTCGCAGGTCCCGCGGCCTTGCGTCACTACGCCGGTTTCTTTTCGGCCCATCCGCGCTCCGCGGATCGACTCGAGGCATTGGCCTCCGATTGGCTCGGCCGCCCGGTCAAGGTCGAGCAGTTTGCCGGGGCGTGGCTCGCCCTGCCGGTCGATCAGCGCACGCGCCTCGGCGTCGGCCTGTCGCCCGGCGGCTTCTGCCAGTTGAGCGTCGATGCGGCGGCCGGCGTGCGCGCCTGGGACCAGCAGGCGCGAATCATCCTGCGCATCGGGCCGCTCGATCTCGCCTATTTCGAGAGCCTGCTGCCCGACCAGCCGTTGCTGCGCGAACTGATCTCCCTGGTGCGGGCCTATGTCGGGTTCGAGGTCGGCTTTGCCGTGAATCCCGTGCTCGCTCGCGATGCTGTTCCGCCGCTGGCCCTGGCGCCGCCGGGTGAGGGAGGCGCGAGGCCCCTGCTCGGCTGGAATACCTGGCTGCCGGCGTCCCGCGCCCTGCCGCGGCGAACCGATGCCGGCGATGCCTTGTTCGAAAGTGAGATTGTTGAGGGACGCGCATGAACCGACCGTGGAACAGCGGCTACGTCGCCGACATCGCCTACATCGAGGGCTTCTATGTCCAGCAGTCGCCGGCGCGCATGGCACTCGCCTGCCTGTTCGGCAACGTCGCGGCCGACCTGCCGGAACCCGACGATCCCGCCACCTACCTGGAGCTGGGCTGCGGTTGCGGCATCGGCGCGCTGGTCACGGCGGCGTCCAACCCGGGATGGCAGGTCACGGCGATCGACTACAATCCCGCCCACATCGCCATCGGCGCCGGCCTCGCCCGCGCCGCGCGGCTCGACAATATCCGCTTCATAGAAGGCGACCTTGCCGGGCTGGCGACGAGCGCCGAGGCCGGCGCCATTCCCCAGGCCGACTTCGTCACCATGCATGGCCTGTGGTCGTGGGTCAGCAACGAGGTTCGCGCCGGCATCGTCCGACTCCTGGCCGCCAAGACGCGTCCGGGCGGCATGGTCCATCTGAGCTACAACGCCCTGCCCGCCTGGCAGGGCGCGCTCGGCATGCAGCGACTGATCTACGAGACCGGCATCCGGACCGGCGGGCGCAGCGACACGCAGGCCCAGGCGGGCCTTGCGCTGGCGCGCGACCTCAAGGCGGTCGAGAGCAAGTATCTCACCGAGAGCAGCCTCACGCGCGATATTCTCGACACCACCGCCGGCATGTCGACGGAGTACCTGTCACACGAGTACATGAGCGCGCATTGGGCGCCGGCTTTCCACGCCGACGTCGTCGCGGCGCTGGCCGAGGCGAAGCTCGACTGGGTGTCGTCGGTCAATCCGATGGAGAACTTCCCGGAACTCATGCTGACGGCCGAGCAGCGCGAGGTGATGAACCGCTACAAGGACCCGCTGCTGCGCGAGCTGATCAAGGACATGTGCCTGCCGCGGCAGCTCCGTCACGACGTCTTCGTGCGCGGCGCGAGGCGCATCCACAACGAGGCGCGCGACGCGGCCCTCTCCGGCCTGACGGTGGTGCCGATCGTCAGCCCGGGCGAGCTGCAGACCAAGATCCGCGTGCCGGCCGGCATGGCCGAGGTCAGCGACAAGCTGAAGGACATGATGGTCGCGGCGATGCGCGGAGCCGCGACGATCGGCGAGCTGATGGCGCTGGGCGGCGAGCGAAGCAACCCCGCGGAGCTGCTGAGCATCCTGATCGGCTCCCATCAGTGCCAGGTCGCGACCCGCTCGAACGGCGAGCAGCCCGACTCCGCCAACCGGCTCAATCGGGTGTTCGGCTCGCGCGTGAACTCGATCGTCGACGCCAAGACATCCGGCGGCCTCGCCTCCTGGCGGCTCGGCACCGGCCTTACCGCGCCGCCGCTCCTGCAGTTCATGGCCGCCCGCCTGCTCAGCGGCGAGCGCGAAGACAACGCCGACGCCTGGATCAAGGCCCTGAGCGCGGATGTCATACCGGAGAAGCACGATACCGTGCGCAACGTCGTCCATACCGCCATCGAGCAGCGCCTGCCGATCCTGCGGCAACTGCGAATCGTTCCCGATTAGCCCCTTCCACCTGAAATGGAATTATTCCAACCGCCTACACCCTTCCGCCAAATTCTCGCCGCCAAGGTCGTGTTTCCTTGCGGGCTTGGGTCGGCTAGCGTTTAGTGCCTGAAAGCACCGATCGTGACTTGGCTGCTGGGACACCACACCGAAAGTTGCGCTGCACATGGCCGAAGATGACAAGAAGTCGTTGCTGTCGATCACGAGCTCTGCCGAATCGCCCCTGACGGCGATCCGCCTGGTCGCGACCGAGACGATCAGCGAGCTGTTCCGCTTCGAGGTCGACGTGGTGGCGGCGGGCAAGATCAACACCACGAACATGCTCAACAAGCCTGCCTGCGTCGCGGTCAACCATGGCGGCAGGACGACGCGGTATTTCCACGGTATCGTCCAGCAGTTCGGCGTGCTCGAGCAGAGCGGCGTGGTCGACAAGCTCTATCGCATGGTCCTGGTGCCGCAGCTGGCGCATGCCGCCATTCGCAGCGACTGCCGGATGTTCTTCAACAAGACCGCCGAGGACATCCTCAAGATCATCTTCGACGACGCCGGGGTGACCAAGACCGCGTTCCGGCTCTATTCAGCGCCGGCTCAGCGCAAGGCGACGGCGCAGTACAACGAGACGTCCCTGCACTTCGCCACCCGCCTCATGGAAGAAGAGGGCTGGTACTACTACTTCGAACATGCGGAAGACAGCCATACGCTGGTCGTCACCAACGACAACAACGGCTTCCACACCATTCCTGGCGCCACGCTGCGCCTCGGCGTCGGTACGACGGCCGACATGCTGGTCGAGTACAACAAGCCCGAGATGTTCGCGCCGGGCAAGGTGACGGTGAAGGACTACGACCACGATTCGCCGGACAAGAACCTGAAGATGGAGCAGAACACCATCCTCAAGCATGGCGGCACCGCGAACCGGCCGGTGTTCCATTGGCCGGCGCTGACGCGCGACACCGGCATGGCGAAGAACCGGGCGCGCTGGCGCATGGAAGCGGCCGAGGCCGAGGTCTGCCTGATCGGCGCCGGCGGCGACAACGCCAGCCTGATCGCCGGCGGCAAGTTCAAGCTGCACACCGATGCCGGCGAGCTGGTCCACGTCGTCCAGAAGATCACGCATCACGCCCAGGACATGTCGGAGCGAGCCGGCGTCGCGTCGGGGACGGACTACAGCAACAGCTTCCTCTGCTTCCCCAATTCGGTGCCCTGGCGCCAGCCCATGAAGACCGCGCGGCCGCGCATGGAAGGGCTGCACACCGCCAAGGTCCTGGCGCCGTCGGGAGAGGAGATCCATACCGACGACCAGGGACGCATAAAGATCCGCTTCTTCTGGGACTGGCGCGAGGACGCTACGGCCGACAACAGCGAATGGGTGCGCGTGGTGCAGCCGTGGGCCGGCGACCAGTGGGGCGGCCAGTTCATCCCGCGCGTCGACACCGAGGTCGCCGTCGCCTTCATGGATGCCGATCCCGACCGCCCGGTCGTCATCGGCGGGCTGTACAACGGCAACGACAAGCCGATCTTCCCGGTCGCCGAGAGGACGAAGCTCGGCTTCCGCTCGCGCTCGGTGACCAAGGGCGGCACCGCCGACTTCAACGAGATCAGCCTCGACGACAAGAAGGGCAGCGAGCAGCTCTTCCTGCATGCCCAGAAGGACATGAAGACCGAGGTCGAGAACGACCAGACGCTGACCGTCGAGAACGACCGCACCGTCACCATCAACAAGGGCAACGAGACGGTCACCCTGAAGCAGGGCGATCAGACGACGGAGCTGAAGCTCGGCAACATCTCGGTGAAGTGCGACCTCGGCTCCATCACCATGGAGGCCATGCAGTCGATCACGCTGAAGGTCGGACAGAGCTCGGTGAAGATCGACCAGATGGGCGTCACGGTCAGCGGCATGATGATCAAGGTCGACGGAACGGTCATGACCGACATCAAGGGCCTGATGACGACGGTAAAAGGCACGGCGATGTTGCAGCTCGGCGGCGGCATCATCATGATCGGATGAGGACTCCGCCATGGCTTCCCCAACGACCAAGACCGCAAGCAAGCTCGGCGACGACCTCGCCCGCGTGCTGCCGCACCTGCAGCTCGATGAGCAAGGCCGGTCCGCCCTTGCCGGCTGCAGGAATGCCGCCGAGGCGCTGCAGCGGCTCGAGCAGGCCGGGCTTCTCGTCGAGGCCACGCGGCTCGTCGCCCACGCCTTGCCCGCCCGTGAAGCGGTCTGGTGGGCGTGCGCGTGCTCGCGCCATACCGCCGCCAGCGGCGCCGCCCCGTCGATGGAGGCGAAGGCGCGCGAGGCGGCCGAAGAGTGGGTCCGCAGGCAGACCGACGAGCATCGCCGCGCGGCCATGAAGGAAGCGGAGACGTCGGGCTTCGGCAGCCCCGAGGCGTGGGCCGCCGTCGGCGCCTTCTGGAGCGGCGATTCCATGGCCCCGCCGGAGGCGCCTAAGGTGCCGCCGCAGCCGCATTTCACCGGACTCGCCGTGGCCGGCTCGGTCGCCCTGGCCGCGGCCCGCGGACCGGCGGTGCGGCGCGACGACCGGCTCATGCGCTTCCTCGCCTCGGCCAAGGACATCGCGACCGGCGGCGCCGGACGCCTCGAAGCGGAGCCGGATTGATGGGAATGCCAGCAGCCCGCGTCGGCGACATGCATGTCTGCCCCATGGTCACCGTCCTGGTGCCGCATGTCGGCGGTCCGATCCTTCCTCCCGGCGGCCTGACAGTCCTGATCGGCGGCATGCCGGCCGCCCGCGTCGGCGACATGTGCGTCTGCGTCGGGCCGCCCGATGTCATCGCCCTTGGCTCCTTCAACGTGCTGATCGGCGGCATGCCGGCTGCGCGGCTGGGCTCGCTCACCGCCCATGGCGGCACCGTCGTCGTCGGCTGTCCGACCGTCCTCGTCTGACGATCCGCGCCTCGATCAGCTGCCTGCGTCGAAGTCGATCGTCACGACAGTGACGTTGTCGGTCACCTTGGCCATCAGCGCCGCCGTGACCAGCCGCTCGGCCGCGGTCTCGTCGTCGCCCGACAGCAGCTCCGCCAACAGGTCCTCGGGCAGGGTCTTGCTCAAGCCGTCGCTGCACAGCAGCAGCCGGTCGCCGGCCTGGAGCTGGCCGGTCCGCTTGTCCAGCTCGAGCAGGTCGATATCGGCGCCGACGGCGCGCGTGATGACGTTGGCCTGCGGATGGCGGGCCGCCTCCGCCTCGCTGATGCTGCCGTTCTCGACCAGCGCCTGCACCAGGCTGTGGTCGCGGGTGATCCGGGTGAGGGCCTGGCCGCGCAACAGGTAGGCACGCGAATCCCCCGCCCACAGGCAGGCGAAATGGTCGTCGCGCGCCATCAGCACGACCACCGTCGTCGCCACCATGGCGCCGGCGCCATGCCGCGAGGCTTCGCTGTGCAGGCGCGCATGCGCCGCCTCCAAGCGCGATCGCACCTCGACGAGCATCTCGCTGGCGGAGAGGCCGGGATCGATGGACTGCAGGATGGTAGCGACCTCGGCCGACGCAATCTCGCCCGATGCGTGGCCACCCGCGCCGTCGGCGACCGCCCAGAGGCCGAGGTCGGGCCGATTGACGAAGGCGTCCTCGTTCAGCCGGTTCGCCGTGCCGGCATGCGTCGCCGCGCAGGAGCGGAAGCTGCCGTGGCGAGCGGCGTTCTGAGCGATTCCGTTCTCAGACATCACGAAGCATCCGAAGCTCGGGGGGCAAGCGCCTCAGGTGCAGCGGCGCTCGTCCCCCAGTCATCATCTATGAGGGCCGCAAAGGCGTTTCCCTCCGGCAAGGCTGTTCCAACCTCGAAACGCGCGACAACTCTCGGACCGCCTTCGGTCCACCACGCAGCGCAGCCGGGCACGAACCCCAGCTCGGAGGCCGGCCCCTCGCCCACGGCGAAGGCCGCCTGGATACGCTCGAGCAGGTCGGCTGGAGTGAGATCATACTCCAGCGCGTCACGCCCGGCCTCCTCGGCCGCCGCCAGGAAGGACGTCATCTCCCCGACATGCGGCAGCCAATCACACGGCGCCGCGGCGGCGATCGTCAACGGCGAATAGCGCCCGACCTTGTCGACGCTCGGCAACCAGAGACCGAGCATGCCGTTCTTGCCGCAAAGCCCCGGCGGCAGCATGAAGCGCCAGACCGGCGCCTCCAGCCAGGCCTCTTGCCACCCGTCGCGCCATCGCGCCTGCGTCTCGGCAAGACCACGCTGCCACCAGCCATCCCATCCGTCGGTGAAGTCGCGCGGCAGCTTCTCGCGCACGAAATCTCCCCGCGCCGGCAGCTTGCCGAACAGGCCGGCAATCGCATCGGGAGGAAGCGCGGGCATTGACGGCTAGCCGCTGACCGAGGGACAGCGGAAGTCCTGCAGGACGCCCGGCGCAAACGGATTCAGGACCGAGCCGGCTCGGATCTCGAACGCGGCCCTGCGCTCGCCTAGCTGGAAGGTCAGCAGATAGCGCTCCGGCGAGCCGGCTTGCTGCAGCGTGCCGCGACTGAACAGGCGGAACATCGCCCACGGGCCGGTTTCCGAAATGACGCCGGTGCCGTCGCGCGGCGGCGGATTGAAGACCAGCCGGACATTCGTCATGCCGTTCGGCCCCGGCCAGGTGATCTGGGTCGAGCGCGCCGGCCCGTGCGCGTAGGTGACCGACGTACCGTCGAACTCGAGGTTGACCTGGGATGCACCGGAGTCGAGCTCGACGGGCGTGATGTCGAAGCGGACGGCGATCGTCGAACCGGAAGCGAAGAACAGGTCGCGGATGACAGCAGCCCGCTGGAACTGAATGATGTCGGCGGGAGAGACCGGCGCCGATACACCATCGACTGCCTGGGGGGTCCAAGTCTTGCCGGTGGTGTTCACATAAGGCTTGAGCTGCGTGTTGAAGAAGCCGTCTATGAGCCCGCCCGGCGAGAACAGCTTGGAGAAGTCGTCCAAGGGCGTCTCGTTCGAGCTGCCGGGCACGAACGGGAAGCGCCCGTTGACCGCAGGGGCACAGAGCCTGGCCGGTCCGTTCACGCCATTGTAGGCGGCGGCGACCTGCTGGCGCGCACCGCCGGCGCGCAGCGCGGTGCTTTGCTCGGCCATGCCGGCCAGCCAGCGACCCAGCGGCTGCGGCTGGCGCTGGGACTCCGCCCGGAGCGCCAGCGAGGGATCGTCGCCGGCCGCCACGGTCGGGGCACCGGCGCCGGCAGCGTTCATCTTGGCGAGCTGCTGGCGCAGGTCGTCGAGAAGCTTCAGCACCTGGTCGATCGGCGCCGACCCGGGCGGCGTGACCAGATCGCGGAGCGGCTTGTAGCGTTCGTCGATCTGATGGCCGGGCGGAAGAGCAGGCGCTGCGCCGGCCTGGCCGGCAAGCAGTGCAGCAAGTGCTGCCGACTTCGCCACCGTGGGCGCCGCTGCCGCCGCCTTCTCCTTCGCGGCCTTCTCTGCCTCCGCGGCGGCCGCTTCGGCAGCCGAAGGCTTGGGCGGCTCCGACAGCGTGAGCTGCCGGGCGATGGCCACCAGCAGCTCCTTCAACGGCGACTGCCTGGAGGCCAGGATATAGAGGCCCTGGGATGCCTGGTTCAAGCTGCGCAGCGGCGAGACCTCGAGGTCCTGCAGCAGGGCGTCCCACGCCTTGGCGTAGTCCTCCATGTACAGTTTGACGACCTCATTCGCGACTTCGCTTTGCCTCGTGAGGTCGAAGGTGACGGGCACCTTCTGCCCGAGCACCCAGCTTTCCGCCGCGACCTCGCGCGTTGCCGTCGCCAGGGCGGGCAGCAGAACCTTGTGGAACCCTTCCACGGTCAAGAAGCCCGGTATGCCGTCGCTCAGCTTCCTGCCCGAGGCCCGGGTGACGACGCCTTCGGCTGCGGCTCCGAGCGCATCACTCGGCCGCCACGGCGGCAGCTTCTGAGCCGCCGCCGAAGGCTTGATGCGGGAGTAGGCACGTGACGCCAGCGAGACGCGGCTGAAGGTCGTGCGCGCCTTCTCCACCAGCGCGTCGTCGAGGGACACCGCGGGCAGCGGCTGCGCCAGGAGCGCATCCAGATGCTGCTGGAGGCTCGCGACCACCGCCAGGTTGCCGGGGCCGGAATACTGGGCCTGCCAGTCGTAGGTCATCCATTCCTTCACCAGGGACTTGTCGAGCGGGCCCTGGCCACCGAGCATCAGGTAAACGCGCGTCGCCTCGTAGAGGAATTCCGGCTGCGTGAAGTAGCCCCGCATCTGGGCCTCCAACCGCCAGATCAGGCGCGGCAGCAGCGCGTAACCCAACGCGTGCCGATAGACGCCCTCGGCGCCGCCGCGCAGCTTGGCCGTCTGCGACAGGTCGAAGCCGGCGAGCAGGGGGATGCCGGTCTTGGCCGTGGTCGACAGCTCGCGGGCGGCGTCGAGCAACGGCAGCAGGCGCGGCAGGTCGGCATCGTTGACCGGATCGAACGTCGTCTCCTTGGCGATCTTCTCGTAGATATCCAGGGCCGACGCCATTTCGCCGATCTCGCGCTCGCTGGACGAGCGGTTGACCATAAGCCATCCGGCGACGCCCAGGGTCAGCAAGGCCACCACGGCATAGGCGGCGGATCGCATGACGAGCCGCCGCATGCGCGCCGTCGGCGGCTCGCTCACCAGCATGGCCTCGCCGAAGATCACCTGCGATACGAGGCGTCCGAGGAAATAGCTGCGCCCCTGCACCGGGCGCAGGGCGGCGGCGCGGCGCTGGTCGACGCCGAAGGCGCGCATCATCACGCCGGTCAGGCGATCGATCGGCGAGCCCTCCTGGGTGCCGGAAGCGAAGTAGACGCCGCGCAACAGCGGCGCCGGATCGAGCCGCGAGCCGCCGAATGCCTCGGTGAGGAAGGCCTGCAGGGGCTGCGCAAGCGAGGCGATCTGCGTCGGGAAGCCTGCAATCAGGGCGCGGCGTTCCGGACTCTGCTCGGCCTGCAGACGGTCGAACAGGCGATCGTTCAGGCTGTCGACAAGAAGCTGCAGCTCGTCCGGGAACTGTGCCACCGGGGTCGTTGCGGCCTTGCCGAACGGAAAGGTCACGCCCCAGACCTGCTCGCGCCGGTCACGGTCGAGATCGTCGAAGAATTCGGCGAAGCCCGCGATCAGGTCGGACTTGGTGAACAACAGATAGACCGGCAGACGGATGCTGAGGCGCTCCTCGAGCTCCTTGATGCGCCGCCGGACCGCCCGCGCATGGGCCACCCGCTCGTCGTTCGGCGCGCTCGCGATGTCGCTCAAGGCGATCGCCACGATGACGCCGTTGAGCGGCTGGCGCGGCCGGGTGCGGCGCAATAGATCGAGGAAGGCATCCCATCCGGCGCGATCGACGGCCGCGTTCGAATCCTGCGTGGTGTAGCGGCCGGCCGTGTCGATCAGCACGGCGTCCTCGGTGAACCACCAGTCGCAGAGCCGGGTGCCGCCGACGCCGGCGACCGCCCCCTGCCCCATCTCGGCGGCCAACGGGAACTTCAGGCCGCTGTTCAGGAGCGCCGTGGTCTTGCCCGCGCCGGGCGGACCGATGATGACGTACCACGGCTGCTCATAGAGGTAACCGCGCGTGCCCCGCGCCTTTTTCAGCAGCGACAGCGCAGTCGACATCCGCTCGCGCAAGGCTGCTGCTTCCTCGCCGGTTTGATCGCCCTGCTCTTCGGCTGCCTTCTCGGTGACGCCGCTCTCGAGCTTCCGCTCGCGGCGGCGGCGATTGAAATCGAGCGCCACGTTCGCCGCGGCCCAGATCGCCAGCAGGCAGAGGATGACGACCAGTCGCGCCACCCATCCTTCGAGCAGCGGCAGAAGCGGACCGAAGAACCAGACCAGCAGCGCCAGAATGGCGACGCCGACGAAACTCAGCACCCAACGGGACGCGAGGAGCCGGAGAGCTTTCATGACTAGCCACCCTGCCGGTTGAGGACGACTTCGATGCGCCGGTTGCGTTCGCGGCCCTCGGCCGTGGTGTTGGGCGCGATCGGATCGGCATCCGCCCGGCCCTCGACGGTTATCCGCGAAGGCTCGCCCAGCGCGGCGGAGATCACCGTGCTGGCCGCCTGCGCTCGCGCCGTCGACAGCTGGAAATTCGACGGGAAGGCAATGGTGCGGATCGGCTCGGAGTCGGTATAGCCGATGACCTTCACCGGGCCGTTCTCCTCCTTCAAGGCGAGCCCGATGCGCTCGAGCAACGGCTTGAAGCTCGGCACCAGCGAGGCGCTGCCCGAGGCGAACATGCCGCGGCCGGTGATGCGCACCAGCGGCTGCGCCGGCGTGCCGAGCACCTCCACGAGCTTCTGATCGATCTCGGGTTTCAGGAACTGGCGCAGCTTGTCGAGCGTCGACGGCTCCGGCGGCGGCGGCGGTACGGCGATCACCGGCGCGGGCTCGACGACCGGCGTGCGGGTGATCGTCGGCATGCGATCCGGCGGCGCCCCCTGCAGGCGGGCATAGACGGTGTCGGATTCCGAATTGAGGCTGATCGAGAACCAGAGGAAGAGCGCGCCGATGACGCCCAACCCCGCCGCCGCGGCGACCCAGAGCGGCACGACGAAACGCGCCGGCCGGTAGGGCGCGTTCACGCCCTTGGTATGCGGGGCCAGCGCCGGTTCCGCCGCCTTCTTCTGGCGGACGATGACGGCGTAGGTCTCTTCGCGGATCCGGCTGATGTCGCCGACGCCGCGACGCGACAGGCGATACCGGCCCATGAAGCCGAGCGACATGCAGATGTACATCAGCTCGATGACCGGCAGGAACCGGCCCGGGTTGTCGCACATCTGCTTCAGCACATCGAAGAAGCGCTCGCCGCTGCGCACTTCCTGATGGAAGGTCGAGACCAGCGAACGCTGGCCCCAGGCTCCGCTGCTGCCCCAGGGTGTGCTCAGGACGATGTCGTCGAGGCTGGCGCACAGGGCGTAATGAGCCGGGCGCAGTTGTTCGAGCGGCACGCCCTTGTCGCGCGCCTCCTGCTCGAAGACCCGGATCTGGCGCACCGTCCGCTCATAGAGATCTCCGGAATCCGGCGCGTTGGCCGTATTGCGCAGCCGCGCCATGAGCTGGAGCAGCGGCGCCGCGGCGGCAGCGAGGACATCGGCACCGACCGAAATGTCCTCCGTTCCCTCGGCCGCCGCCATGGGCGCAGCGGCAGGAGCAGGGCGTGAGGCCACCGTTTGCGACGACGGCGGTTCGCTTCGCGCCGCGGGAGGCTGTTCGGGCGCAGGCGCCCGGCGCCGACCGGGAGTCGGCCGGATGACCGTCCTGTTGTCGTCTTCAGGCTCGGCGAAGGGATTGTCGCTCATGTCGCCTCACATCGGCGGCGTCAGCCGCGGATCGCCCAGAGCTCGATATTGAGGTTTGGGAACTCGCCGGAGAGATGGATGGCGAACCCACCGGAGGACTGCAGTTCCTTCCAGTGCGCTGAATTGCGATCCAGCTCGAAGTAGGTCGCGCCGGCATAGAACGGCAACTGCCGTGGCGCGACCGGCAACGGCCGCACCGCGATACCCGGCAGGGCGACGTTCACCAGCTCGCGGATATGCTCGACCGCGCCGATCTTGACTTGTGAAGGAAAGAGCCGCCGCAGCGTCTCGGTCGGCACATCGGCCTGCACGGCCAGCACGAAGCTCGACGAACGCAGGATGCCGCGATCGACGATGGGGCCGACCCGCACGCCGTAGGCGCGCTGCTGCAGCGGGATCTGGATGGCCGTCTGCTCGATGACCGTCGAAAGCGAGCGGCGCAGATCGGCGACCACCGGCGCGAAGCTGCGCTGCAGGTCGGCATGCCGATAAGGCGGATAGTCCGAGGGACGGCGACTCGCCTCGGTGAACGTCGCGAAGTCGCCCGCAATCTGCACCAGGGCGGCGTAGAGATCGGCCGGATGGATGTTGCCGTCGCTCGCCCAGTGCGCCAGGAGCTTCTGCGAGCGGTTGACCGACTGCAGCAGCAGGAAGTCGGAGACGTCCGCCACGCCGCGCGAACCCGGCGCGGTCAGCCGCGCCGCCAGCGCCTCGCCGCGCTGGTTGAGCAGGCCGGTGAGCTCGGCAAGCAGGCCGCTGAGCGGCGGAGCGGCGGAGCAGGCCAGGCACGGCGCGATCCACTGATCGTCGAGCACGACCTTGCGGTCGGCGCCGACCTCGACCACGCGGGCCAGACCGATGCCATGGTAGCCCGCGCGATTCTCGGTCTCGAGCATGTAGCGCAGCCGCAGCCTTCCGACCTGTACCTCGGCCGGCTGCGGCGAGCCGGAATGCGTGTCGTAGGCCTCGAAGGGCCGCTGCTCATAGCGGCCTTCGGCGGAGCCGTTCGCGGTCACTTCCACCGCCCCCGCCTGCCGCATCGGCAGCACGAGATAGACGACGGCGTTACGCGTCGTTTCGGGCAGGTCGAGCGGCACCGGCTGGTCGGTCTCGCCGGGCAGGGCGAACGGCGTGCCGTCCTCGAAGACGCCGCTGCCGCTCGCCAAGGCGAACTGGCCGGTGGCGAGCAGGTTGCGGTTGATCACGCCTTCCGTCAGTCCCCAGGCATGGGAGCGCAGGGAGGCCGTGCGATCGCGCACCAACGCCTCGAGCCAGCGATCCTGCTGCTGGAAGTGCTGCGCGCGCAGGAACATCCCCTCGAGCCAGACAACACGGTTCGACCAGGTCATGCCGACACCAGTGCGGCCTTGTTGCCGCTGAGGGAGACGGCGAACTTCGAGAGCCCGCTCTCGGCGATCGGAGCGACCATGCGCCATTGCGAGCGATCGATGTCGCGGAACAGCACGGCAACGCCGATGAAGCGCACGCCGGGCTTCGGATTCAGCGTGACCTTCCGCGTCTCGCCTGGACGGACGACCACTTCCTCGAAGCCGGCGCTTTCCGCTCCGAGCGTCTGGGCTTCTCGTTGCATCAGGGAGTAGACGTCAGCCGCCTCGAACTTGCCCCTGGCATTGAGCGAATAGAGGCGAACCGCAACGGACACCGGCGTGCCCGTCGGATTGGGATTGATGTCGGAGTTCGCCTTGATGGTCACGTCGACCACCGGGGGGGGGAGGCGGCCCCCCGCACCCTTCGACCAGAAGGGCGGCCGGCACCGCCCCCAACAGCAAACGGCGAATGATCATGACGAGGCCCGATCCGCGCTCAGCTTTTCAATTGCCTGTTCGTAGGCACGCGCGAAAGCCTTGCCGAACACGCTGTCGAAATCGTCCGAAAGCGCCTGGGTCACGCTCTTGTGCAGCTGCCCGAAAGCTTCCCAGGCCTTTGCTTTCTTCTGAGCCGGATGGATCTGCAGCCCGCCGCCGCCCGCCTTCTGCTCGATGATCTCGGGATCGAACTGGGCGAGAAGGACGCGAACGGCGGCCTGCATCGCCGAGATGGTCGCGAGTTCGTGCATCCTGAGATCGTCGAAGGCTTCGGCTATGGCCTCGTCGACCGGCATGCTGCCGCGCCGGCCGGTGCCGAGCAGGGTCGCCAGGGCGTCATCGTCATCGAGCGAGAACTTCAAGGGGTTGTTGCCGGTCGGCCGAATCATCGTCTGCTCGATGCGGAACTCGTCCTTGATGCTGGAGCGCGCCATCAAGGTCTGACGAAGACCGTTGACGCTTTGCCGCAGCGCGGCGCCGATCCGCTCAAGCGTCTTCTCGGGATCCGGCAGCTTCGTGTCGCTGAGCGCGACGCCACGCAGGAAGGCCTCGACCACCGCGGCATCGCCCGGGCTTTCCGCCGGTGGCGCGGCCGGCGGCGCCGGCTGCCGATGCTCGCTTTTCGCCGGGGCAGGCTGAGCGCCTTGCGGCGAGCGCTCGGGCTGCGGCGGCCGCTCCGGAGGCCGCGGGTTGGCGGCAGGCAGGTCGACATCCCAATCGTCGGGGATGATCGCGACCGGTCCCGGCGGCCGGAAAGCGCTTTGAAGAGCGGGCGCGTGATCCGAATCGGTCGATCCCGTGAACGGCTCCGGGGCGGGCGCGAGCGGATCGAAGTCTGCCGGCAGTATCGGCGAATTCGGCGCATCGAGCATCGAGGAGGAGCTGGCCAGCCTCGCATCCTGATAGGGACGGACGTCGGATCGCGACGGCAAGGGATCGTGGGCGGCAACGAAGCTGTCCTGCTCGCGCGCCGCCTCTTCCTCGTCGATGATCACTTCGATCTCGTAGAGGCCGAACTTGACCCTGTCGCCATTGCGCAGCTTCTGGCTGGCGCCCTTCCCTATCGGATCGTTGGCCTGGTTGAGGAACGTGCCGTTGGTGCTGAAATCGTGCAGCTCCCATTCGCCGACACCGTAGACGAACTGGCAGTGCTTCTTCGACAGATGACGGTCAGGATCCGCGACGACCCATTGATTTTCTTTTCCCCGACCAATGGAGAACTCGCCGCCGCGAACCTCGCGCCGCTCGGGCGCCACGTTGTCGGGGCAACGGATCATGACAAGCTTCAGAGTCACGTGAGGACGCACTCCTGTACGGGAGGCGAACGGCAGGTCCGATCGCCTAAAATTCTAGTAGCGGAACCCACGATTGGGCAATCGTATTTGGACTTCGCTGCGGCTCGAACGTCCTGCTGCAGACGCCGGACAAGCTCGGCTCAATCATATTGAAAGTTGTGGGACGCCATAAAACTACCATTAATTTGCGTATCAAGGGATGTGGTTGACGGCCCGGGGCGTTGGCAGCCATCCTGTACCCGAGCCATTCGACACAGACCCTGTCGCCATGTGCCTTGCCCCATCGCAAGTGATCCTGAGTACCGACGAAGCCGGCGCGGTCGCCCCGCCGATCTTCACGTCGGTCGGGCTGGACGCGGTGAACGGGCCGGGCGACGTGTTCGTCATCCAATCGCTGCTGAACAGGCGACTGCCCAAGCCTCACACGGACGTTCCCGTGACCGGCATGATGGACCCTGGGACGATCCTTGCCATCAAGGCGTTCCAGGCAGTCGTGATGAACATGAATCCGCCGACCGGACACGTGGTGCCCGGCAGCCCGACCTACTACGCCTTGGCCGCGCGACCGCTGGTCGCCAAGGAGCAGGCGCCGCCGCCGCGCTTCGGTCACGTCGGGATCCTTCCGCCGGACGTGATCGACGCGGCCAAGAGCTCGCGTCAGCGTTGGGGCATCCCGCCGTCGATCACGCTGGCTCAGTGGATCGTCGAGAGCGCCTGGGGCGCAGCAATGCCGCCCGACAGCAACAACCCGTTCGGCATCAAGGCGCTGGAGGGCCAGCCGGCGGTCGAAAGCGAGACCCGCGAAGTCATCGACGGCAAGGTGGTGACGATAACGGCGCGCTTCCGGCGTTTCGCCAGCATGTCCGAGGCGTTCGAGCTGCACGGCAAGCTGCTGTCGACCGGCTCGCCCTATCGGGCCGCGATGGAAGTCGTCAAGGACCCCGACCGCTTCGCCGACGCGCTGACCGGCGTCTACGCCACCGATCCGCAATACGGCACGACGCTGAAGTGGGTGATGGATAACTATCGCCTGAAGCAATACGACTGATCTACGGTTTGAATTCGCCGCCGCCGGGCGGCGTGATCTTGGCGTCGCGCAGCCGCTTCTCCAGCACCGGAATTGCGGACGCGGCCTTTCCCCTCGAGCAATCGTCGAGCGCAACCAGGGCCTCGACGTCCACCCGCCTGCCCGTCGCATTCTGGACATAGCGCCGATAGAGGTCGCTGAGCTGGGCGCAATAGGCCTTATCATCGTTTTGCGCCTGCGCGAGCGGCGCCACCGACACAGCGGCAAGTACAAGGAGAATGCGTTTCACGAGACCTGTTCCACGATCGGCGCCGGCCCGCGATCTTGGCGGATCCGATTCGACCGATGACGATGTGCTCCGCGTGATCGTACATCACAATTGGCCCCAACTCGAAACCGGTCCTACTCTCCTAGCCACGGCGACGATGGGAATCTGTGGGATTTGTCACCCAGGGAGACCTTGGTTGCCCTTGAACAGCCACGCATTTCTGCGATCGTCCATCGCGTGTTCCAGTCGAGGGCGAGGTCGCCGGCCCGCGCCGAAGCACCTGTGCGCTTCACCGCACGCGTGGTCGCTCCGCAGTTGCTTACGGACTGGGACAACGACTGGGTACCCCCGCCCACCGTGGCTTAGCCGACGGTCGTAGAGCCGTTTGACTTCAGCGATTACGGCGGCACACTCCGCCGCATGTCCCTTTCGCTCCTCCTTGCCGGCGATTCGATCCTGCAGCGCCGGTTGAACAGTCTCGACGATTCCGAGCTCCGGCCATTATTCGACAAGGTTCGCGCAGCCGACGTCGCCTTCACCAATCTCGAGGTGCTGGCCAACGATTATCGCGGCGATCCCGCCCTGGAGAGCGGAGGCTCGCATTTCGGCGCCCCCGCCTGGGTGCTGGACGAGCTGGCCGCGGCGGGTTTCGACCTGTTCGCCACGGCCACGAATCACGCCCTCGATTATTCGATCTCAGGCCTTGTGCACACGATCGAGGCGCTGGAGGCACGCGGCCTGTCCTTCGCAGGCGTCGGCCGCAATCTCGAGGATGCGCGCCGGCCCTGCTATCACACCTCGCCCGTCGGCACCGTGGCGATGATCTCCTGCTGCTCGACCTTCGCCAAAGGCAACGAGGCGGGCGCACAGCGGCCCGACCTTCCGGGACGCCCGGGGCTCAACCCGCTGCATGTCGACACACTGCACGAGGTCACCGAGCCGCAGCTCGCGGTGCTGCGCGAGGTCGCCGACCAACTCGGCCTCGAGGCCGATCGTCAGCAGAAGATCAAATCCGGCTTCGCCTTCCCGCTCGCCGACCCGGCGGTCTTCCCGCTGGGCGACCTCAAGTTCAAGTCGGCCAATCGGGCGCAAGTGCGCACGACGCCCAGGCCCGCGGACATCGCCGCCATGGTGCGCTGGATCGAGGAGGCGCGCGGGCTCGCCGACCTCGTGCTGGTGAGTCTGCATGCCCACGAGCAGCTCGGCTCCAAGGAGGTGCCGGCCGAATTCATCGGAACCTTCGCGCGCGAGATGATCGACGCGGGTGCCGATCTCGTGGTCGGCCATGGCCCGCACCTGCTGCGCGGGCTGGAGCTCTACAAGGGAAAGCCGATCTTCTACAGCCTCGGCAACTTCATCGGCCAGAACGAGCTGGTGCCCAAGATCCCGGCCGACGGCTACGAGCGCTTCCGCGCCGAGCCTCATCTGACGCCGGGGCAGGTCTATCAGAAGCGCACGCAGGGCGACCAGGCGGGCTTTCCGGCCGACCGCCGCTACTGGGAGTCGGTGGTGCCCACGCTACGCTACGAGCACGGCTCGAACGGACGGCCGACATTGCGCTCGATCGAGCTGACACCGATCTCGCTGGGCTGGAAAGATGCCCGCCATCGTCGCGGGCGTCCGCGCCTCGCAGGCATCGAGGAAGGAACCGCCATCATCGAGCGCTTCGCCGAGCTCTCGCGACCGTTCGGCACCGAGCTCTGCAACGAGGCACGGTCGGTCCTGTTGGCTTAAGCCCTGCCGGTCCAACTGGAGAGTTCATGCCGTCGAATACGCTCGACCGATTCCGTCTCACCAACCGGACTGCTCTCGTGACAGGCGCTCGCCGGGAAATCGGCCGGGCCATCGCCCTCGCCTTGGCCGGCGCCGGAGCGCGACTGGCCATCCACCATGCCGGCACCGCCGAGGAAGCGGCCGATGCCGACGCCGTGGTACGGGAGATCGAGCGGGACGGCGGCACGGCGCGCGCGTTCGACCAGGATTTTGCCCTGGATGACGCGGGGCATCGCCTGGCTGCCGCAGTCACCGCCTGGTCGCCTGTCGATATCCTGGTGCTGAACGCTTCCATCGAGCTGCCGGAGCCGTATCAGGCAATCACGCGTGCACGGTTCGACCGGCAGATCTCGGTCAACCTGCGCAGCCCGCTGGAACTGTTGCAGGCCCTGGTCCCGCCCATGGGCGCCCGCGGCTGGGGTCGCGTCGTGACGATTGGCAGCGTGCAGCAGGTCCGGCCGCATCCGCAGATGATGGTCTACGCCGGGACCAAGGCGGCACAGCTCAACTGGTCATGGAACCTGGCCCGCCAGTTCGGCGGTCAGGGCGTCACGGTCAACAATCTGGCTCCCGGCGCCATCCTGACAGCGCGCAACCGCGCCCAGATGGCGACGGAAGGTGAAGCGTTGGTTCAGCGCATTCCAACTGGCCGGCTCGGCAAGCCGGACGATCTCGTCGGAGCAGCCTTGCTGCTCTGTTCGGATGCTGGCGCGTATATCAACGGGATCGATCTTTACGTCGATGGCGGCCGCGCCATCGCATAGGCCGGGCCGCGGACCTATACAAATTTTTGAGATCGCTGCCGCGCGACGGTCACGATCGGGCCCCTCCTGACTCGTGGGGCAGCGTCCCCATGGAGGATATGATGCTTACACGACTGTCTCTCTTGACGCTCGCCATGATCAGCGTTGCCGGCATGGCCAACGCCCGAACGATCTGGGAGCGCCCGGTACAGGAGCCGCCCGTCGTCGACAGCGCTTCGCCGCCTGCCCATGGTCCCCGCAAAGTAGCGATCACCGACGAGTACGGTTTCCGCTACGACGCATGGGGCAACAGGCTCAACGGCGCAGGCCATGTGATGGCCCCGCCACATACACTTCCCGGAGCCACCGTGATTCAGAACGGCCCGGGCCAGTCATAAGCGACCACGAGATGAGCAACCTCGTCCGACGGTTTCAAACCGTCGGACGAAGGCGTCTTCCCGACCTGTAAGGTGCTGGAGATCGCGCCTTACGGGTAGCTGACGATTCTGGATGTCTTGTGGTACCTCGCCGAGGTGCTATCCTTGGTAGACTCAACTCTGTTGCGTCGTTGCACTTGTTGAGGCCTAAGTAATGGCATGAAGTTCAGGCTCGTCGCACATTGGCCCTCCGCTGATATCCTTCCGACAATCGAGGAACATGGGAGCGCCCGCACCGCCAGCAGACGCTACAGGCAGTTGATGCGGGGTGGCATGTCTTCGGTCTCGATCTTCGTCTCGCTCGACAATTCGATGAAGAGACTGTCGCCAACGGCATTGCTGAGGCGCGCGCAGGCAGAGCCCAAGTCGGCGCTGAGATTCGTTCAGGCACGGAAGACCATCGCCAGCGCGCTGTTGGGCGTGTTGGCTTCCGCGCTACCGAATTCCTTCGGCGACTTCGGCGTCGTGCCGAGCTGGGGCATGTTGCGCGCCGCTCGCAGCTCGCGGTCCGGCCGGCGACGGTCACGGCTTGCCGGTGACGTCTTGGCGGAGCGTGTGCGCATCGCCTGCCGGGACGGAAGTCGAAACTCGACTGGCGTAGTGCTGACCGTGCCTTCCGACGCCTCGATGTACAGGTGCAGCACAGAGGGCGACGCCCGGCCGTTTGGAGGCTAGTACCTGCTTTCATTGAATAGTGATTCACAGAAGACCTCATCCTGAGGAGCCGCGCGCAGCTGAGCGCATTCAGATGCGCGTGGGCGTCTCGAAGGATGGCAACAAAGGCGATGTAGCCCACCCTTCGAGATGGCAAGCGCGCATGTGAATGCGCGTAAGCGGGCCTCCTCAGGGTGAGGTCGGGCTGTATGAGGCACTAGTTCACTGCCGACGGTCCGGTCGCTTCAGCGAGCAGGTAACCGACGCCCCTGATCGTATGGATGGCGACCGTCGCGCCGGCGACGGCGAGCAATCTGCGCAAGCGATACACATAGACTTCTGTCGTGTTCGGGTTCGCGTCGTTGGAGAGACCATAAAGGTGATCTTCAATGAAGCGCTTGGGCACCACATTGCCGCTTTGCCTGAGCAGGAGCTCGAGCGTCGCCATCTCTCGCGCCGGACAGGCCATCGCAGCACCGTCTACGAAGACCTGCCTCGCTCGAGCATCGAAGACGACATTGCCCAAGGCGAGCGCGTCACCGAGCAGCTTGCCGGATCTGCGTAGCACCGCCTCGACGCGGGCGACGAGTTCGTCGATCTCGAACGGCTTGGCCACGTAGTCGTCCGCCCCGGCGGCCAGGCCCGTGACACGGTCCGCGACACCTGCTCGCGCCGTAACGACGATGACCGGCGTTGCGTCGCCCTGCGCGCGCAGGCGGCGCAACCAGGACACGCCATCTTCGTCGGGCAATCCGAGGTCGAGCAACACTGCCGCGTACGTCGCCGCCGCCATGGCCCTGGTGGCGCCGGCTGCGTCCGCCGCCCTATCGAGGGCATAGCCGCGCTGCCCGAGATGCGCGACAAGCAATCCCGCCAAGCTGTTCGAGTCCTCGACAATCAACAGTTTCATCGAACGATTGGCAGTCGAGGCGCGCCGGCTTCTCTGCTTCGATGCCAGGTGCCGTCGCGGTTCGCCGGCATGCCGCGGCAACGAGCTGACGAGCCCCCATCACACCTCACTGTCCCACCTTCCTTCACCATGCCAGTTGCGCCAATGAGGCGCGTGATTCGAGGATGTTCTATCGGGATCCTCCCGCCATTCTCTTACGTCCGGCTGACCAACCTGTGCGGCTCGTACACGATGGCCGTATCACGCCGTGATCGGCTCCTTTGGGCGAGCGGGGCGTAGCCGCCCCTCGCCCAGGAACAGCAGGATCGGCGCGGCGATGAATACCGACGAGCTCGCACCCACGACGATCCCGAACACCATCGCGACGGCAAAATTGTCGACCGCACTGCCACCGGCAACCGCCATCGGCAGCATCGAGAGCAAGGCGGTTGCCGATGTGTAGATGCTTCGGGCGAGCGTCGCGTTGATGCTGAGATCGATGAGTGTGCGCAGCGGCATCGTCTTGAACAGCCGCAGGTTCTCGCGCATGCGGTCATAGACCACCACCTTGTCGTTCACCGAGTACCCGATCAGCGTTAGCAGGGCTGCGATGGCGGTCAGATTGAAGTCCATGCCCGTGACGGCGAACAAGCCGACGGTCTTCGTGACATCGAGAACCAGCGTCACGATCGCGCCGATGGCGAACTGCCATTCGAAGCGTATCCAGATGTAGATCAGCATCGCGACGGCGGAGAGCACCACCGCAAGGATGCCCGCCTCCATGAGCTCACCGCTGACTTTCGGGCCGACGATCTCGACCCGCTCGATCGAGGAACCAGGCGCTATCGTCGAAAGCGCGCTCCTGACACGTTCCGTGGCGGCGACCTGCGCCTGGTCGTCGCCGGGCTGGCGCTCGATTCTCAGCAGCACCTGATGCGCTGAGCCCGCCTCCTGAAGCGCGACCTCGCCGATGTGCAATGCCGAAAGCCCGGACCGCAACTCGTCCAGCTGCGCCGGCTGTTCGGTCCGAACGTCGATCAAGGTCCCACCGACGAAGTCGATGCCGTAGTTCAGCCCCGGCGCGATCATCAATCCGAGCGATGCGACCGACAGGACGGCCGACACGGCGATGCCGAGGAAGCGGGCGCGCATGAAGCGGAACCGCGTATTGTCGGGAATGAGCCTCAAGCCGAAGATCGGGCCGATGCGCAGCGGACGGGCGACCGGTCCGCTCCCGATCCAGAGGTTCATGATCACCCGGACGATCGAGACGGCAGTGAACATCGAAATGACGATGCCGAGCCCCATGGTCACGGCGAAGCCTCGAACGGGTCCGGCGCCCAGCACGAACAGCATGGTCGTCGCAATCAGCGTCGTCACGTTCGAGTCGACGATAGTGCTGTAGGCTCGTTTGAACCCGGCCTCGAGCGCCGCACGGGTGCCCTGGCCGCGTGCCAGCTCTTCACGAATGCGTTCGTTGATGAGGATGTTCGCATCAACGGCGAGGCCGATGCCGAGTACGATGCCGGCGATGCCGGGAAGGGTAAGGGTCGCCTCGAGGAGGCTGAGTGCCGCGAACGTCAACGTCACGTTGGTGGCGAGTGCCAGATTGGCGATCAGCCCCCACGGCCCGTACAGGAGCACCATGAAGCAAAAGACCAGGCCGAAGCCAATCAGGCCGGTGGTTATTCCCTGCTCAATGGCATCACTGCCGAGATCCGCTCCAACAGTTCTCTCCTCGATGATTTTCAGCGGCACCGGCAAGGCTCCAGCGCGCAGCAGGACCGCCAGATCTCGGGCGCTCTCGGCTGTGAAGGACCCGCTGATCTGCCCCGATCCGCCGAGGATGGGTTCGCGAATGACCGGTGCGCTCAACACCTTGCCGTCGAGCACGATAGCGAAGGGATTGCCGACATTCCTCTTGGTGATCTCGGCAAACCGCCGCCCGCCGGGACCATCGAACCGGAACTGGACGATGGGCTCGCCGGTGCGCTGGTCGAAGCTCGAATTCGCATCCACCAAGCGCTCGCCTTGGAGCAGGACAGCCTGCCTGACCCGCAGGCGCTCGTCGCTTCCCTGGTGGGGCAGAAGCATGGTTCCGGGCACGTGGCCGGTCGCCTGTTGGGGCACCACCAAATGGAAGGTAAGACGCGCAGTGCTGCCGAGCAGAGCCTTGATGCGGGCCGGGTCCTGCACGCCTGGCAGCTGGACGAGGATGCGGTTGGCGCCTTGGCGCATGACGGTCGGCTCGGCAATGCCTGCCTCGTCGATCCGTCGGCGTACGATTTCGAGACTCTGGTCGGCCGCACGGTCGTTGCGGCTCGCGATGTCCTCGGCCGTTGGACTGACGACGAGACGATGGTCTCCCTGCATGTCGATGGTCAAGCTCGGCCGGCCCGCGCCGCCGAAACGTGTCGCAACGGAGCCGGACAGCTCGGAGACGGCGCGCAACGCCTCGCGCGCGGAAGCATCGCCGGAGAGTTCGACGACCACCGCGTTGCCTTCGACCTTCGCGGACCGCGCAGCTACGCGCGCACTACGCAGAGCACCGTCGACGTCGCTTGCAAGTCCGGCGAGGCGGTCGCGGAGAACGGTTTCGCTGTCGATCTCGAGGAGCAGTTGCGACCCACCGCGAAGGTCGAGGCCGAGCGTTACCTGTTTGTGGGGAAGCCAACTGGGCAGCCGTTCCAGTTGATCGCGGGACAACAGGTTCGGGATGGCGGCAAGGATGCCGAACACCACGATGGCGGCATAGGCCGCCATCTTCCAGGGAGATTGGCGCATGGGGGATTCCTGAGAAAGCGGCGTGAAACGCACCGCCCTCGGCAGGTCACCCCGGAAGCGCGGGCAGCCTCCCTAACGGCATCGGCACGGTCCACAGAACAAGCGGCGATGGCGCATAGCGCACCTCGAGCTCTTCCTGCGGCGGCCCTCGCGGACGATGCGCACCGGGCAGCAAGCCGGGGCCCGACGCCGGCACGGCGCCGCATTCCTGGACCGCTCCACGCGCGATTGGCCATGTATGAAAGAGAAGGTCGGGCAGATCGATGGGACCGCCCGTGTCGCCACCGATAGCCGGGAGGCCGCGCCGCACGTCGCAGGCGACCCGGGACAACAGCTTTGCAGGCAGGAGGGCGTCATGAAGTCGTGAGAGGCCATCCAAGGCTTCCGAATGCGCCCTCTGCCCCACCGCGGCCTGCGACCCCGGCACCAGCGCACCCGCCACCAGCAGCAGCGACGTCAGGCACGTCACGAACGCGGCGCGCAGCCGAGCTTCGCATGCCGCAGGCAGGAATCTGGCTGCCAAAGACCTCATCGGCGATGGTTCACTTCTTCCCCACCGGTCGACAGGGCGGAAAGCCCACCTTGTCTGCGCAACTCGGCGAGCGTGGCTTTGAGGACTTCAAGCCGCTCCCGAGGCGAAGCCCCGGGCTCGATGGCCGGGATCGCCAACAGCGCTGCGACCAGGATGGTCACCTCGGTATCGGATGCACTGATCTCCATGGGGTTTCTCCCTAGCCGACCTGTCCAAGCTCGACAACCTCACGCGCTACATGAGCTCGGCGTTGATCCACAGATGGGCGACGACGCTCGCCACGTAGCCCAGCCCGATGGCCCAGGCCCATCGAAGATGATTGAGAAACGTGTAGTGGTTGCGCAGCAATCCCATGAGCGCCACGCCCGCTGCCGTGCCGATCGAGACCAGGCTTCCTCCCACGCCTGTGCTCAGTGTGATGAGCATCCACTGGCCGCTCGACATATCGGGATCCATGGTCAGGACCGCGAACATCAGCGGGATATTGTCGAACGCCGCGCCCAGCACACCGATCGCGATGTTGGCCGCCGTGGGTCCCAGGCTGCCGTAAAGAAAGTCCGACAACTGCGCTAGATAGCCGACGACACCGAGGCCCGCGACGGCGAAGATGACGCCGAAGAAGAACAGCAGCGTATCCCACTCGAGACGTCTGATCTCGCGGAAGGAATCGAACGCCATGTCCTGATCGTCGCGTCGACGACCGATCCGCTGAAGGATGTAGCTGTACATTTGCAGATATCCGAGTCCCAGCATCATTCCGAGCGCGGGCGGCAGGCTGAAGAACGTCTTGAACGAAACGGCTGTCGCGATGGTGGCGGCGAACAGCCCGATCACGACGGATGCGCCGGGCTTCAGTCTCCTGATCTCGGTCGACGGCTCCGGCATTCCCCGAGGCACGCCGAAATGCATGAGCGCCGCCGGCACCAGGAAGTTCACCAGCGCCGGAAGGAAGAGGTGGAAGAACTCGAGGAATTCCAGCTTGCCCTTCTGCCAGACCATCAGCGAGGTGATGTCGCCGAACGGCGAGATGACGCCGCCGGCATTGGCAGCCACCACGATGATGATGCAGCCCATGACGATGAACTGGTAGTTGGCGACCCCGATGGCCACCACGACGGCACCCATGACGAGCGCCGTGGTCAAATTGTCGATGATCGGGCCGAAGACGAACGCAAGCCCGCCGACCAGCCAGAACAGCTGCCGATAGGAAAGCCGCATGCTGATGAGCCTGGCCCGCAACGCGGCGAAAACCCGCCGCTCCTGCATCGTGTTCACGTACGTTATCGCCACCACGAGGAACAGCATCAGCTCCCCGTAGTCGAGGATCACATGCTTGGCAGCGGCCTCGAGCGCCGCACTCTGGCCATTTGCGGCATAGACGACGCCGAGCAGCGCCCAGATGAGACCTGCCGCCAGCATGACCGGCTTCGACTTGCGCAGTTGGATGACTTCCTCGACCGCCACGAACCCGTACGCGACGAAGAAGATCAGCAGCGCCAAATAGCCGACCGGATGCTGCGTCAGATCGATGCGCGCCGCCGCTTCTTCGGCATGGAGCGGCGCGGGCGCCACAAGAAACAAAGCAAAGGCCGGAGCAGCCGACATCCACAGCCGTCCGACACAAGCCAACATCGTTCCTCCTCGCCAACGGACGCCGAGCGTCGTCATTGCCGCAACCTCGACGGGAACACAATTGAGAGAGGGCGTAGTAGGTATTCATCCCTATCAGCCGATGGCGGCTAATGCGGATGAAGGCGCGCGAAGGCATCGAGCAACACGAATCCGGAGGCGGCCGAAAGCCGCCGCGCCTAGTGCCGACTATTGCTGAAAAGTGAGTCTGTCACCCCGAGCGCAGCGAGGGGCCTTTAAGGCCGCAGTGCTGATTGGTCAGCGTCTCGGGCCGGGCTGCATCGCGTGCCTGCAGCCTTCGTATCGCCTTCTCGGCATCGGCTTTCGCCGACGCCTTGGCCGAATAGGGCCTCGACCACGGCATGGCTGGTCTGCCCTCCCCTTCACGGAAGACGGCCCACTCCCATTGGCCTTGCCTCTCGCGAAACTCTGGACGATAAGTTTTTCCCATACCGTCAATATCGCACCAGTCGATTCGAGTCGCACCTCGATGCCACGGCAAACCGATGCGCACGACATGGGCAATACTACCCAGGGTGATATTGGCCTAACTACCTATGGACTTGTCGGCGGAACGATTGAAGTCACATGCTTGGAGCACCCCGTAAGGACGGGAAAACGACATTGGATGAAATGATCCGCGGATCGAGTGTCGGAATGGCAAGGCTGCGAGCGGCCACGGGTCGGCTGCACGGACCGGCGACGGTCCAGTATGCCCTGCTCAGTTGCGCGTTCACGGCTGCCTATCTCGGGCTCGAATGGCTCACGCGCGTGCACGAGCTCGAGGCCCTCGGGATCACGCTATGGAACCCCGTGAAGGCACTGAGCGTGGGCCTGTTATTGATCAAGGGCGTCGCCTATGCGCCGGTGCTCTTCCTTGCCGCGTTGCTGGCGGATCTTTTCATCTACGCCGCGGGCAAGAGCGTCGCCTCGTCCGTTGTCACGAGCGCAGTTGTCGCAATCGGTTACGCGACACTGGCGCTGACGCTCGTGCGCGGCCTGGGCTTCGCGATGAAACGCACGGACCTGCGCAACGTCATCGGATTGCTTGTCGTGGTGCCGGCTGGAACCGTTGTCATCGCCTCGTTCTATTGCGGCTTTCTCGTCCTGTTCGGCGACCTTGCGCTGAGACAATACTGGGCAGCGGTGCGGCATCTTTGGGTCGGCGACACCGTCGGCATCATCATTCTTCTCCCCGTTGGCATGGCGGCCTGCGGATCGATGCAGCGTCTCCTTGGTTCGAGGCCCAGGGTGTTGCTGATCGATTCGGGAGTCTTTCTCGCCGGGACCCTGATCTCCCTGTGGCTGATCTTCTCGGTCGAGGGAGCCAGTGACTACCAATTCTTCTATCTCCTGTTCCTGCCCGTGAGCTGGATCGCGATGCGCGCCGGATTTGCGGGCGCCTCGGCCGGCGTCTGCCTTGTTCATCTGTTGTTGCTGGCGTTCATCAGCTCCGCCGATTATCCCGCGAGCACCTTCATGGGCTACCAGCTCCTCGTCCTGGCGCTCGCCTCCAACGGACTGCTGCTCGGCGCCGTCGTCGACGAGCGCAGTCCGATCGGACGAGCTCCTGCGCGAACACCATGCCGAGGTAGCGCGCATGACGAGGCATGCTACTGCCGGAGCCATGGGCGTCTCGCTGGCGCATCAAATCAGCCAGCCGCTGTCGAACGTCGCCATGTACCTCCACGTCGGCCAGCAGATGCTTGCCGCCAGGCCCATGGAACCGTCGCGGATCGCGGACTCGCTCGAGAAGGCCACCGGGCAGTTGCGGCGAGCGAAGGACATCCTCGAGCGCCTGCGGGACTTCGTATCTCGCGGCACGCTCCGGACGACGCCCACCGATCTCGGGGCGTTGACCCGCAGAGTCGTGGCGCTCGCCGAGGATGATGCGCGCGCACATGGAGTCTCGGTGCGTCTCGACGCCGATCCCGTGCCGCAGGTCACCGTGGACGCCCTGCAGCTCGAGCAGGCCCTCATCAACGTGATCGACAACGCGATCGACGCCGCTGCCGAAGCGCACCGCGGACCGGGCCGGGTAGCGGTCCGCGTCGCATCGACCGAAAACGGCGTCCGGATCGAGATCGACGACAACGGGCCCGGCGTTTCGGACACGGTCGCAAAGCATCTGTTCGAGCCTTTCATGACGACCAAGCAGGACGGCATGGGCCTTGGGCTGGCGCTGTCGCGCGAGCTCGTCACAGCCCATGGCGGGGCGATCGATTGGCAGAGCCTGGGACCAGGCGAGGGCACACGGTTCAGGATCGAGCTTCCTGTGACCCCGGAGAACGCACATGGCGCATAGGCGCATCGTTTACGTGATCGACGACGAGGCCGATGTTTGCGAGGCGCTCAAGGCCCTGCTCGATACGGCCGGGCTCGAAGCACGCACCTATGCCTCGGCCGAGGAGTTCCTCTCGGACGTCAAGGTAAGCAGGCCGTTGTGCCTGCTGGTCGATGTGCGGCTGCCGGGAATGAGCGGACTTGATCTGGTGCGCCACCTGCAACGGGGACCGGTCAGGCCGGTCGTGGTCATGATCACCGGCCACGGCGATGTGCCGCTCGCCGTCAAGGCCATGCGCGCCGGGGCGCTGCACTTCATGGAGAAGCCCTTTGAACCCGCGGAGCTTCTCGAAACGCTGGAGGAAGCGCTGGAACGCGTCAGCCGGATGGCCGTCGAGGAAGCCGCCTCGGCCACGATCGAGGCGAACTACCGTTCGCTGACGCCTCGTGAACAGGAGGTCATGTCGCTCCTGGCCGAAGGGATGCCCACGAAGCTCCTTGCCACGAGGCTCGGGATCAGCACGCGGACGGCGGAGCATCATCGCGCGGCCGTGCTCAAGAAGATGGCGGCGCGGACCGTCTCGCATCTCGCTCGCATGAGCATGAGCCTGGAGATGCGGAAAATGCCTATGAGGTCCTAGGCATTCATCTCTATTTTCGCGGCGCGACGGCGGCCATAGTCTAAGGACCGGGCGCCGAGTCCAGGCGTGTGTAGCACCCCCGCGCACACCGCCACCGCATGAGGTCTCGGCGTCTTTTTTTGCGGAGGCGTGATGTCGGTTCCTCGCGGTACCTCACCCGGCTTCCCGTGAACCGTATGACCGCAGATGTGCGACGGAGGGTGGAATACCTGCGGGAGCGCGCAGAAGAGGCTCGCAAGAAGGCGAACGACATGCGCGACCTGGAGGCCAGGCGAACAATGCAGGAGCTCGCCGAGATGTATGACCGCCTGGCGGCTCGTACCGCCGACCGCAGTGTCCGATAACTCCTCCTAACCTTCTGATCCGTAGCCAGAAAGCCGAAAAGAGCGAAGTCCTTGATCTTTTGGACTTCTTGGGCGCCCAGCGTCGCCAACTGGCGTCAAAGTCTCGAGTAAGCCAGACGAATCACCCGTCGCCAAAACGCGAAGTCACTCCTCATCACGCCCGTCCGTAGTTGTCGTCGAAGCGGACGATGTCATCCTCGCCGAGGTAGCTGCCGGACTGCACCTCGATCAGGTGCAATGGGTTTTCGCCAGGATTCTCCAAGCGGTGACGCATGCCAAGCGGGATGTAGGTCGACTGGTTTTCGTAGAGTTCGAACATGTCGTTGCCGCGCGTCACGCGCGCCACACCACGCACCACCACCCAATGCTCGGCGCGCTTATGATGCATCTGCAGACTCAGCGCCCGGCCCGGCAGCACCGAGATGTGCTTCACCTGATGGCGGTCTCCGGCGTCGATCGTCTCGTAGTAGCCCCACGGCCGGAACACCTTGAGATGCGTTGTGGACTCGCTTCGGCCGGCCGCCTTCAGCCGTTCGACGATGCGCTTGACGTCCTGACTGCGGTCGCGGCGGGCTACCAGCGCGGCATCGCCGGTCGCCACGATCACCAGATCCTCGACGCCAAGCGTCGCCACCATCAGGCCACTGTCGGCACGCACGTAGCAGCCACGTGTGTCTTCGGCCACGACGTCACCAATGGCGACGTTGCCATCGACGTCTGGGTCCGCCTCCGTCAGCAGGGCTTCCCAGGAGCCGACATCGCTCCACCCCATGTCGACAGGCACGACCGCTGCATGTTGGGTACGCTCCATGACGGCATAGTCGACGGATTTTCCCGGCGAACGCTCGAAGGCGGCCGCGTCAAGGCGAATAAAATCACGGTCCTGCGTCGCCGCCTGGAAGGCCACCGTGCAGGCGTCGAGGATCGCCGGCTCGTATCGTTTCAGCTCGTCGAGATAGACGTCGGCGCGCATCAGGAAAATCCCGCCGTTCCAATAATGGTCGCCCTGGTCGAGGAATTGTCGCGCACGGGCGGCATCCGGCTTCTCCACGAAGCGCGCGACGGAATGCGCGCCCGGCGCTTCATCTTGCGCGGGTCCGGTCTGAATATAGCCATAGCCGGTTTCCGGCCCGCTCGGCTTGACGCCAAAGGTGACCAGCTTGCCGCGCATCGCCGCGAGCAAGCCGGTCTCGATGGCCGTATGGAACGCATCGGGTCGGCGGATGGCGTGGTCGGAGGGCAGCACCAATATCGGTTGTTGCCGATTGCCTGTGACGGCCATCATGGCGCCCACTGCAACCGCCGGTGCCGTATTGCGGGCGGCAGGCTCCAGGACGCTGGCCATCGGTTCTACGCCGATCTGGCGTAGTTGCTCGGCAACGATGAAACGGTGCTCGGCGTTGCACACGACGATAGGCGGCAGAAACCGATCGCGGTCAGCAACGCGCGCTGCCGTGTGCTGCAGTAACGATCGATCACCGGCCAGCGGCAGAAACTGCTTGGGATAGGCCTCGCGCGAGAGCGGCCATAGCCGCGTACCCGCGCCTCCCGAAAGAATGATCGGCTGAATCCGACCTTGCGGACGGTCGGCCTGGGTCGGGCTAAGCTGCATGTCGGTGGTCATCTCCGCCTCCGGCAAAAAGTCAACGAAGTGCATTCCGAGAAAAACAAGTTCGAGTGTTTCCCGCTCAGCTGCGGGCGCGCAGCCGGCAACAGCTTCCGATACCGGCTCGGCACGGAGAGCCATGGGCTGGTGTGAAACGTTGTTCGCACGCAAGTATGATGCCGCTCTTCACCTTCCTCGTGTCGATGTCGACATCAGCGATGTCACCACTTCACGGGTTCGCTGCTGCCATGGGCGCGACCTGACACCGAATGCCGCCGCAAATCGGGCACTGTCCAGGCGCGAATTCGCCGGCCGGCGCGCTCGGGTCGGATAGTCGGCCGTGCTGATCGCTGACACCGTCGGCCGCCGGTTTGTGAACATCGCCTGTGCCGCAATGATCTCGCATGCGAAGTCGTGCCACGTCGCATCGCCAGAACCGGCAAAATGATACGTCCCCCAAGGCGCACGTCCTTCCGCGACACGCGTCGCTACGGCAAGAAGCGCCTCGGCGAGATCAACAGTTGCTGTCGGGTTGCCGCACTGATCAGCAACTACGCTCCAGCTCTGCTTCTGGCGCGCGAACCGGAGCATGGTCTTGAGGAAATTGCTGCCGTGTACGCCGTAAACCCACGCGGTGCGCAAGATGATGTGACGGTCCAGGCGCGCCCGAATAGCTTGTTCACCGGCCTCCTTCGATCTCCCGTAAACGCCCATAGGGCCGACGGGATCGGTTTCCACGTACGCACTCGGTTTGGCGCCGTCGAACACATAGTCCGTGGACACGTGGACCAGCGGCAGCCCGCGCTCGGCGCAGACGTCAGCGAGGAGCGTCGGTCCCTCGCAATTGCTGCTGAAGGCGCGCTCAGACTCGACCTCGGCCTGGTCGACCTTGGTATAGGCAGCCGCGTTGACGATCACTGTTGGATTGACGTGCTGGACGGCCGATACCACGGCATCGCGGTCGCAGATATCCGCCTGCTTGCGGAGCAGCAATGTCGCGGCCACCCCACGGCCCGATGCTACGACATCGAGTTCCTGGCCGAGCTGGCCGCCGGCCCCAAACACCAGCAGGCGCGCCTCTTGGCCGCTCATTCCTTGGCCGTTCATTGCCTCAGGCCGGAACAGCGGCACGAGGCGACGGTTCCACGATGTCGTCCTCCTCCCATCGAAACGGGCTGGAGAACGCGGAGAAGGGCGGCAGCGACGAGTCCTTGGCCGACAGGACAGCGCCCGTCGTGTCGAACGGCCACTCGATACCGATGTCGGAGTCCTGCCAGTGTATGCCCGCATCGCAATGCGGCGCATAGGACGCATCGACCTTGTACGCAACAACCGTATCCGGTTCGAGCGTCACAAAGCCATGCGCGAAGCCCTTGGGCACATAGAGTTGCTCCGGCTCGGTCCCTGTCAGCATGGTCCCGCACCACCTTCCATAATGCGGCGAGCCGCATCTCAGGTCCACGGCGACGTCGAACACAGAGCCCTGAAGCACTCTAACCAGCTTGGCTTGCGCAAAAGGTGGGAGCTGAAAGTGCAAGCCACGCACTGTTCCCTCTCGTGCCGACAGGGACTGGTTGTCCTGCACAAAATTGACATCGATGCCGACGCGGCGGAAAGCGTCGCGTGACCATGTCTCCAGAAAGTGGCCACGCAGGTCGTCGAACCGCTTCGAGCGGACGAGCAAGAGTCCCTCGATCTTCAGTCGCTCGATGGCAAAATTCATGGCGCATCCTTGAGTGTTTGACCCATCGAAAGGCTGCGAACATCCAGCACCCGTCGTTGCTGTATTGCTCCGTTGCACCGCGCGTCGCGGTTATCTCATTTGGCAGTTCAAGAAAAACGTCGCTCGGTGCCGGCATGGATGCTCAGGCCCGTACGTTCTCTCTCTTCGCGGCGATAGTCTGTCGTAGCGTGAGCGAGGTCAACCGAATGTGCTGCTCAACGGCGCATATCTATCGAGCGCACTCCACGAGTGTTGTGTTCGAGTTACGCGAATCGAATCACGCGCGCACATATGCGTTTTTGAACCACCAACTTTGTTGACCCAACGCACGCGACAACCAAGTATCGCGGCGTACACCGCGAAGGGGGAGCGTACGTGGTTCAATATCCCCGAGACGGAGACGGACGTCTGCGCACTCACAGGGTGACGCGAGGCCTGTTCATCTTGCGGTACGTTGCCTCGAATGCAGGCAACGGAGCGACGCATGCAGCGGCTCCTACGATCCGGGTCAGACCGCAGAACGCCGCGGATGTCGAGCTGATCGCGTGGCCAGGCGCCCTTCCAAACGAGTTGGCGGGCCCGAACGACGGACTTGTCCTTCGGGCATTCCGCGACACGACCATTACGCTTGAAGTCATGCCGTCTCGCGCTGGCGGAAGCGTCGACGCGGAACTTCACCTGGAACCGGTGTCGCGCCTGGCCCATGGCGGATTTGGTCGGACCGACGGGATCGAAGTCCTCGCACACGTCTCCCGCCGCGGTGACGTGGTGATCCCTGCCGGCGAATGGATTTGCGGCCCCGACTATCCGATGGCCATCGAGGGCATCGAGATCCGTTGGCCACACCGCCCACCCGGATTGGACGTCATGACAACCGTCTCGGTCAGCAAGAACGGGGTGCGCAATCTCCCAACAATCCTGACCGGCAAGTTCGCCGGCACGCGTGGCCGGGCAGCGCCAATAACGGGCATCGAGCTATCGCTTACCGGAGAACGCGCCCGCGACTTCGCCTTGCGCGTGGATGCCGTGTTTCTTGGGTCAGCTGTCCAATCGAAACGTGGCCGGTCCATTTCACTAATCGGCCCCACTGGACGAGAACCGCTGGTCGGCTTGCGCCTCTCGATCGAAAGCGTGTCGACCAACGGTGCCGCTCGGGCTGTCTCCACTCCACCCATTCAAGAACGGCCAAAGTCCGGGGCAAACTGGGGCTCCGGGGGACGCATAAGGGTCTTTCGGGGGCTGAAGAAAGGAGGATCACATCCCCAAATCCCATAAGGAAACGCGAACAAGACGAGCTTCCTGATCCAAGTTGATCCCACCAAGCCGATGAGGGTTTGTCATGGCGACATACGATCTAAATCACAGCGAGGTAAGCGAGCTGGTTCAGGGCACCGGGCTTTTCTCGGACCCTGAATGGAATCGCATCCTCGATAGCATCGAGGAGACCGGCGTCTTCGCGCCAGGATCTACGTCAGGTGACAAGGCACACCTGGAATCGCTGGACTTCGGCGAGTCACCTGGCCCGAACAGCGAGATCTTGTTCTACCACGGCACGCCGACCGATCCGGTGAAGGACACCGGCGGCGCCGACGCGATCATTTTTGCGACCAACGAGGACGTGACGGCGACGCTCCATGATGGCGGCGTTGTCGCTTCCGCAGGCGGTGATGATCACATCACGATCACAGGAAACAGTGACGACACCGTATTTTCAGGTGCAGGCACCGATACGGTGTCGACGGGCGCCGGTGACGACATCGTCTTCGGCGGCGCTGGCAACGACACGCTGGAAGGCGGTGCCGGCAGCGACCATCTGTCGGGAGAAGCCGGCGACGATTCGATTTCCGGCGACGCCGGTGACGACGTGATATCGGGCGGCGACGGCGACGACTGGCTCTCAGGCGGCGCCGGCGACGACACTATCCTCGGTGGCTCGGGCAGTGATTCCATCGACGGTGGCTCCGGCAGCGATCAGCTGTTCGGCGATGCCGGCGACGATACGATCAGCGGCGGCGCGGGCAATGACAGCCTCGTCGGCGGTGCGGGCGACGACCATCTCATCGGCGGTGCCGGTGCCGATACGCTCGTCGGCGGCATTGGCGACGACACCCTGGAAGGCGGCTCCGGAAACGACGTGATCATGGCCGATGGCGTCAACGCAGGCGAAGACAGCATCGTTGGCGGCTCCGGCGCGGATGAGTTCTTCGTCGATGTCAGCAACGACACGGTCGTCGGCGGATCGGGCCTCGACACGCTCCATGTCACGAACTTCGACAGCACGGATCACAAGACTGTCACGACTGACGGAGATTCTACGATCTGGACGTTCGATGACGGCAGCACGATCACGTTCTCCGACGTCGAGAAGATCATCTTCCACGACCAAGAGAAGGCATGATCCCGGCTCCTCCGGATCGACTGTTTCGGGAGGGGCCAACGGGCCCCTCCTTTTTGCCGCGGCCGGATAGCCGCAATCCGATGCAATGATATATTGGAAAGAGCTTTACGAGAGTCCCAGGCGCCTGACCTCCAATTGGGGCCATTGCCGGATCTTCGCGCCCGAAGCATACGAGCTGGTCCGCACCCTACAGCTCGTTCCAATCGTTCACGCCGAGGCATTGAGCCTGGCGGCATACTTCCCGATCGTGTGGCGTGTCCGGAATGGCGAGACCGTTCTCTGTGTCCTGCGATCGCTACTTGCCGGCGGTCTTGGGCATCCCGTCAAGCCCACGCATGCAGGCGACGGGCTGCCGCTTGCGCTGCGCGGATTTCCGGTGATCGCGACGGCACCGACAACCGGCGGCGACGAGGTCTGGATTGACGACGTCGTGGCCGACCAGCCCACTGATATCGGGGCGCCGATCCTGATGGAGGATGGACGTCTCAGTCGCGGCGCGGCTCAGCGGATCCAGGCCGTCGTCAAACTACGTCAGGCAATCGATATGACGCATCGCCTCACCAAGGCGCTGGCAAGCCGTCGCCTTCTGGAGTCATGGCAGCTGGACTTCGAGCTGGCCTCGGGAGGCCAGAGGATCCGTTTCGACGACCTCATGGTGGTCAGGCCGCCGACCTCGCCGGATCCCGACCTGATCGAGCACCTTCGGGAATTCGGCATCGAGGCCGCGACATTTATTGCGGCGCACCGTATCTCGCTGTTCCGAATTTCCATCCTGCTGCGGGCCGCCCGCGCCGCCGCGATGACGAAGCAAACGTTGTCGCCCGAGATGAAGGAGGCGATGTGACTCTGTCGCTCGTCGACCGCCCCCTTCACTTCGAAGCGCTGGGTGCCGGGCCGGATGGCGCTTGGCGGCCGCCGCGCCAATTCAGGTTTCTCGATCGTGTCGGCACCGTCCCACTTTCCGATAGTGAACTCCTGCAGACATCCCTGTATCTGCCGCTGGCAGTGCAGGAAAGCGCCGGCACGCACGAGGTTGTCGGCGTTGTCCATCCAGATTTCCTGGCCCGGTCGCCGATCCGCGCCGACGGCCGTTGGGGGCATTTCTACATGCCCATCGCACTCCGATGTCTGCCGTTCAGACGCGCCGGCCAGGCTACGGGTGGCGGCAATTCGAAACTCGAGATAGCCACCGAGCTGGACGCCGATGACGATGCGGTGCTCCTGCCGCTCTTTGGCGAAAATGGGCGCCCGCACCAGGACCTGGCAAGTGTGGTCTCCTTGCTCGATCGGCTCGAGACAGGAAAGGCAAGACTTGCCAGCGCTGCCGCGTCCCTGGTGGCAGCCGACCTGCTGGTGCCCCTGATCTCCACCAATGCGGCGAACGCGTTGGCCGGCGATGTGAAGTTGTTGGTGATTGATCCGCGACGACTGCGGAGGCTGACATCTGCGCGAACAGTGGCTCTCGCGGCCGACGGCTTTCTTCCCCTGGATCTCGCCACGGCATTTGTCTTGTCGAGCCGCCTGTGGGCGTCGCATCTGGCACCGGCTCCATCGACGGATGATGCCGCACAGATTGCGATCGTCGATCCGCCCTCGTTCGGCCAGCACGCACAGGGGACCTTTGCAATCGAGTTGAGGATAGATGACAGCTCTCTCTTCTCTTTCGACACGTTCGCCCAAAGCGGCACGCCTTTCGTCAATCCCGGCTGTTGATGCGCTGTTCGTCCACACCAACTTCCCGGGTCAGTTCAGGGGAATCGCCCAGCATCTCGCAAAAGGTCGAGACATGCGGGTCCATGCGATCGGCTCGCATACCGCGACGGCAATGCCTGGAGTCAAGCTGATCCGCTATTCCGTATCGGCCGCCGACATAGCAGCGAGCCATTCACTGGCACGCCGCTTCGAGGTCGAGTGCCGGCGGGCCGAGCAGGTCATCTACACAGCCAATCTGCTGAGACTCAATCACGTCGATCCGAAGCTGATTTTCGTCCACTCGGGATGGGGCGAATCCATTCCGCTGCGAGAACTGTTCCCGCACGCACGCATCGTCGTCTATCCGGAATATTTCTACAGGACGCGCGGAACCGACGTCGGATTTGATCCGGAAGCCAGCCAACTCGGCGTCGACGGTGCAGTCCGGGTATCCCTCCGCAATGCCTCGACGCTGCTTGCGCTTGCCGACGCCGAGGTGGCGATTGCACCGACGCAGTGGCAAAAGAGCCTCTTCCCGCCGGAGTATCATTCCAAGATCCGCGTCATCCACGACGGAATCGACACCCCGCGGCTGGTTCCAGCCGAAGCGCAATTCGTCGATCCTCGAACGGGTCGCGTCTTTCGAACGGGCGACGAAGTCGTCACCTACGTCGCACGCAACCTCGAGCCCTATCGCGGCTTCCACATCTTCATGCGGGCCTTGCCGGAGGTGCTGAGGACCCGCCCCAAAGCACGGGTTCTGATCGCCGGCGGCGACGGCGTTTCCTACGGCACGCTGCCGGATGGCTTCGGCAGCTGGAAGGATAAGCTGCTCAAGGAGCTCGACGGGCAGCTTGACCTCTCACGAGTGCACATGCTGGGCCACCTCGGCTACGACGACTACGTTGCCCTGCTGCGGATTTCACGCGTTCATGTCTACCTGACATATCCCTTCGTGTTGTCGTGGTCGATCCTCGAGGCGATGTCATTGGGCTGCATCGTCGTTGCCTCGGACACGGCGCCCGTGAAAGAGGTGATCGAGGATGGAGTCAATGGCCTCCTGACCCCGTTCTTCGACACGGCTCGGCTCGCCAAACAGATCATCCGCGTCCTGGCAAATCCCCAGGGGCACGCGAGCTTAGGTCGCGCGGCGCGTGCCCACGTCGTTGAAAACTACGATTTCGACACGCAGACGCTGCCGAAGTACCTGCAGATCATCCAGGCTGCGGACGCGTCTGCGTAGCGTTGGCGGCGAGACCTGGCCACCACTGGAGCAGTTTGGCGATGATCGTCGGAAGCGGCTCCCTGACCGAGAGAAGGAGATTATTGCCGACCGCCTTGCTCCGTTCCACTGCATGATCGAAATACGCTACCGGCAGGCCGAGCGTCATGGCCGCGTCGACTCGGGTATCGCTCATGCCCCATCGACGCGACGGAAAGACAACGGCGCTTGCCGGCGCGCGGCAGGTCGTGGTCATGAGTCGGTCCTCCTCGGGCGAACGCCCGAGAACAAAGACGTTGCCGAGTTCCATGGTCTTGAGGTCGTCGGCCATCGCACCGTCGACAACCACACCGGCACCGGGATCAGCCTGCCGCAGTTGGGCACCCAAGGCGTGAATCAGCTCTGAATCCTCGGTCGCGGGGGCTGCGCACATGATCAGCAGGCCGTCCCGACCTTTCGGCACCTGCTGCACGGTGGCATCTCCCAGCGACTCATCGGCAAGCAAATCGATCTTTGGAACAAGGTACGGCATGCGGTTGGCCAGGGTGCGACTGAAACGCATGGTGGGGGTCAAGATCCTGCGCGCCTTGGAAAGAACCGCCGCGGTCGGAGTACTATCCGCCGCCACTTCTCGGGCTATGTCGAAAATCCCGGCATCCGCCAACAGGACGTCATACGCCAATCCGAATTCCGTCAGGGCCCGGACAACGTCCCTTGGCAAATTTCCGGGATCAGCGATGGCGAGTTCGGCGATCTGCAGGCGCGCAAGATCGCGAGTCAGATCCTCCGGAAAGCGATCCCGGCCATAGGTGAGGATGACGTTCTGCGGATAGTCCCCGGCCTGATCCCGCAGGCGGATCGCCACGCCGTCCGGCGTGGCGTCCAGCGTCGCAACAATGGTGTCGAGGCTCGATGCCCGCTGTGCACTGGCATGGCGGCTGATCAGGCTCGCGTCGAGCCCGCTCGCACTGACCACCAGCGCAAAGGGCTTTTCCCTGGCGAGCAGCCACTTCCATTCCAGCCGGCCGGCCGCCACACGCAGCGGATCCCGACGGACGAAATCCGCCGACAGCCGGCGATAGAATGGATAGAGATCATCGATCAGCGATAAATTGGTCAGAACCAGCGCCCGCTTCTCGCTCTTGAAGGACCGTGACCCGGCGTGTCCCACAAACACCGTGGTTGCGCACACATTACGAAATCCCGCCTTCTGGGCGCGCAGGCAGAAATCGATGTCCTCACAATAGCCCCGCCCGAACTGCAGCGACAACAAGCCGACCGCATCAAGCACGGCATGCTTCACATAGAGGCAGAACCCGATACCGTTCGGCAACTCCACGAAGTCGATGCCGTCCCTATTCTCTGCCGCCAACCGATCCAGCGCCGCGAGGGCCTCTCCCTGCGGGATCGGATTCTCCCGGAAGCGAATCGGCATGCTCGTATATTCGCCGTTGTTCGACAGCGGCGTTACGGTACCGATATCGTCGTGCAGATAGGCGACCTGTGCCAGGCGGGAGCACAGGTCCGATGGCGGCATCGTGTCGGCGTTGAGGAGCACGGCATCCTCATCCGCAGCCAGCACACCCAGAGCGCGGTTAACGCTCGCCGCAAACCCACGATTCACACCGTTGCGCAGGAGCTCGATCTTGCCGTCATGCCGGAGCTCATCGAGCAGCGCCGCAATGCGCCGGTCGGGCGTTGCGTCGTCGACTGCAATGATCCGCCTCGCGAGCCGCCTTTCAGGATGCGCCAGCACGGCGTCGAGGCATCGTTTCGTTGCGGCAAAGTCGCCATAGACTGGCACAATCACCGCGACCCGGCGTGTTCCAGCGGTCGCGGTCGTGGCCGGCGACCGTGGGTCCCGCGGCACAGGCTGCAGGGCGTGGCGCCACAATCGCTCCGGCAACAGCACGCTGCGCGCCGCGTCACATGTCACGTCAACCCACTCGGCGTCTCCCGGCCACGGCCAGACGATGTCGGCTGCATGCACGAAGGCGTGCGCCATTCGATGTCCGCGCTCGGCTTCAACGCGGTGTTCCGCGCTGCCCTCGTTGGCGACCAGATGACACCTGAGCGTCGAGCCGCCCTGCCAGGCGAGCCAACCCCGAATGTGCCCGGGCGCACTCTCCAGGTTGCCTGCGACCTCAATGCCCTGCCTTTGCAGGAACCGAAGCGCATCCTGAACCTGGGCAGTTGTGCCGTCGCTGCGCAGGAGTCGGCGCGCTGCCAACTCACGCTCCACCGGATCTGCGCTGGCCAGCATCAGGCGATTCGCCATCGGATGCCACGGGTTGATGGCCAGCGCTTTGCGCACGTCATCACGCGCCCGCTCCGCGTCGTTCATGGCGGCCAGTGCTATCGCACGCAGAACAAGATCATCCGCGATCAGCCCGGAGCGCAGCCTCGCCAAGCGCTCGGCGAGCAGCCAGCTCGCGGGGCCATCGCGAACTTCGAGAAGGCGCTTTGCCTGCGCCGCGAGATTTGTCGCGTGACCGACCGGGGCAAGCGGCAGGCCCGCCAGGGCCCGCTGAACCGCCGATATCGCTGGAGACGGGTCATGTCTCACGAATTTCGTGCGACCTCTCGTGACCGCGCGCCGAGCGCGCTGCGATCGAAGTCAGATCTCCTGATCAAAGGTCACCCCGCACAGGACCAATTTCGCCAGAATCGCTGAAGGCGCCGCTTGCTCCATGAACGCCACGGCCCACAAATCGAAATCCGCCGCCCGCTTTGTATGGACTTCGGCAAACCCGGCATCGATCAGCAGCCGCCCCAGTCGATCGGCTGTGAATCCCGTGTGATGCCGCATCGTCGTATTGCCTCGCGCAATCGAGGCGCCGTGACCATAGAGCATATCGAGCACGGAAATAGGACCAGCCGGGGAAACGTACGCCGTGTGGTCGGGCCCATCGCGTACCAGCGCCTCGGCGACAGACTCGAGATCAGGGCAGCGGATCAGAGCGAAGCCGTCGACCTTCAGCACCCGAAAGAACTCTTTGAACGCACGCGGCACCTCGTGGGCGTGAAGATGTTCGATGTGATGCGACGACCAGACCGCATCGTACGCTCCGGACGGTACAAACGACGTCATGTCGTGGACTGAGCAGACGATGTCGGGCCGGACACTGCTATCGATGTCGAGCCTCGTCTCGCGCCAGTCTTTGCCGCGAAACATCGCTTGAAGCTTTCTCGGCGAATAGGTGCCACAGCCGGTATGCAGGACATTTCGCGTCTGGAGGTTACGCTGGGGCATCGACCTTGACGGCGTCATTCCGAACTCCACCGTTTGCCTGGACGGCGGAAACGACGACCGAACGTCATCATCCGTCGAGAATGCTTGCCGCATGACGCCTGTCCCTCCGGCCACCGAATGGAACTGTACGTCAGACCGCGCTGAATACGCCATGCATCGCTAGATATGCAAAACGCTTTGTTGCGGCCATGCGGCGCCTCATTCAAGGTGACTCGTGTCTCTCCACTCGTTGCAAAGACGTGACGAGGATCGTTGATCGGAGAACCAACTTACATCGAGTTGGATACAAACATCGTTTGTATGGAATGGTGGCCACCGTGAGTAGCGTTTGGGCCGGTCCACAGCAGAATGCACAAGACTTCGCCATAGTGTCGGGCGGAGAAGCCTGAATGGCGAGTCAAACGGACAACTTGCTGTGGCTCGAATTGCGGCCTTATCGCTCGGCGTTGGCTTCTCTCCTGCTGTTCAGCTTCGTGATCAGCATTGCGAGTCTCGCGCCGACGATTTTCATGCTCCAGCTCTACGAGCGGGTCATGCAGAGCCGCAATGAAATGACATTGCTGTTCCTCGTCGTAATCGTCGTCGTCTTCCTGGCGGTTTGGACGGCGCTTGAATCAGTCAGATTGCGCGTGCTGCAACGGATGGGCGTCTCACTGCACAACGCCCTCGGCAGGAGGCTGTTCGAGGCGATAAACCGGCAGCGTGACAAATTCAGCTCTGTGACACGCAACGCGATGCTGCAGGATATAAACATCGTCAGGGAGTTCGTCGGCGGCAATCTGCTCGTGCAGCTGATGGACCTCTGCTTCGCCCCCTTGTTCGTGTGCGTGGCCTTTCTCTTTCACCCGCTTCTCGGGGTGACCCTCCTTGTCCTGGTCATGATCGTCGTTGGCCTGACACTGATCAACCAACGGCTGGTCCGCGACCCGGTGCGGCGCGCCCAAGCGAGCGCCGCCCGTGCAACGGATCTCGGGCGTTCCATCATCGCCAATGCAGAACCCATTCGCGTCATGGGCATGCTGCCGTCGCTCGCGTCCCGCTGGCACGACCGGCAGACCGAAATGCTCGGCTGGCAATCATCGGCGTGGTCGCGAGCGTGGCTGGTCGGGGAAGTCCTGCGCTTTGTCCGCCACGCCCAGACAGTCATCATGATGACTGTCGGCGTCCTGCTCTTTCTCGAGCAACAGACGGGTGGCGGCATCATCTTCGCGGCATCAATCCTCTCGTCGCGCGCTATCCAGCCGATCGACGCGGTCGTTTCGGGCTGGAGGACCTTCTGGGCCGTTCGCAACTCGGCCGGCCGGCTGGAGACGTTGTTGCAGGAAGACGGCACGCACGACAAAGAGCGTTTCGCCCTGCCGCAGCCTGCCGGCCCACTCGTGGTGTCGCGGGCCACCGTCGTGGCTCCGGGTCGCGCCTTGACGATTTTGAATGACATCTCCTTTACAGCCGACCGCGGCAGGATTCTCGGCGTTGTCGGCGCAAGCGGTGCTGGCAAGTCGTCACTGGCCAGGCTCCTGGTCGGCATCTGGCGGCCACAGCGCGGCGCCGTGACGTTGGATGGCCACGACATGGCCCACTGGGACCAGGACGATCTTGGCCGTTGGATCGGTTACGTTCCCCAGGACGTCGAGCTGCTGGCTGGAACCGTGGCGGAAAACATCGGTCGCTTCCAGGATGGCGACGACGATGCCGTTCTCGACGCGGTCGAACTGTCGGGCATTCAGGATATCATTCGTGGCCTGCCCGACGGGCTGAACACGAAGCTTGGCCCCGACGGTCATGTCCTCTCCGGGGGCCAGCGCCAGCGTATCGCCCTGGCGCGCGCCGTCTACGGCAGTCCCTGCCTGCTCGTTCTCGACGAACCGAACTCCAACCTCGACGCCATCGGCGAGGAGAGCTTGGCAAGGACGATGGCGCGATTGCGGGAGCGTGGCGCCATCGTCGTCATCGTCACGCACCGCATGACCATGATCGATCACTGTGACGACGTGCTGGTCATGCATTCCGGTACCGTGCATGCCTTCGGCAGCCGCGACCAGATCGTGGCACGCCTGGTCAACAATCGCCCGTCGCAAAGACTCGCCGTCGTCCGCTCGGGCACTGGAACATAGAGGGGCGATCCTCATCATGCGGATCACTCGATGACGTTGACTCAACGGACTGACATGGCCCCAATCGGGCTTGCCCCGATGCCGCCGGCGGATTGGCGCAGCGTGACCCGGGTTGGCCGGGCAATCGTCATTCTCGGGTTCGGCGTGCTTGTCGGCTGGGCAAGCCTGGCCCAGCTTGACGGCGCCGCCGTTGCCCAGGGCGTGGTCGCTGTCGAATCCAACCGAAAGACGGTGCAGCATCTGGAAGGCGGCATCGTACGGGAAATTCTTGTCCGCGATGGTGACGTCGTCGCCGAGGGACAGGTTCTGCTCCGGCTCGACCCGACACGAGTAGATGCCCAGAGCGAGACTTTTCGAAACCAGCTGGCGGCCCTCGTGGCGCAGGAAACCAGGCTCCTTGTCGAGCGCGATGTCGGCTCGCTGCTCTCGTTCCCGCCGGAGGTCCTTCAGCGTTCGGCAGATGCCACCGTCGCGGCCGTCATCGCCGATCAGAAGCGCGTGTTCGAAGTGCGTCGCGCCGCGCTGCAACGCAATCTGGACGTCGCCGATGCCCAAATCGAGCAGATCCGAAAGGAGTCGGAGCAGAACGCCAGCGATCTGATCACGGCCCGGGCAACTTACCAAAACGTCGTCGGCGAACTCATGCCGTTACGAGAATTGCAGCAACAACGACTCGTCTCGGTGTCGCGAGTAATGCCGCTGGAGCGTGAGAAACTGCGGCTCGAGGGAGTCATTGCCAGTTCCGAGCTGCAGGCAAAGAAGCTGCAGGAACGGCTGGTCGAGGCGGAATTGCGGCGCAACCAGGTTCTCTCCGATTACCGGCAGGACGCTTCCACGCAGTTGCTGGACGTGCGACGCCAGCTCAGCGACGTCCGCCAACAGCTTATCGTAGCCGAGGACGCCCAGCGGCGCTTCGAACTCAAAGCGCCGATCGCCGGCACCGTACAGCAGATGCGCATCTTTACCGTCGGCGGCGTCATAAGGCCTGGCGATCCTGTCCTCGACCTGGTGCCGGCCACCGACGTGCTCGTCATCCAGGCAAAGATCTCGCCGCTCGACGTCGATCGCGTGACCCCGGGAATGCGTGCGGAGATCCGCTTCCCGTCATTCCGCTATTTCGGCGCCGACGTCATCACGGGGTCGCTGCGCAGCGTGTCACGGGACAGGCTCCTCGAAACCGACAGCCGCGAGCCCTACTTCGCCGCGGAGGTCACCGTCGATCGGGCTTCGATTCCCCGCGTGTTCGCCGACCGGCTCATGGCAGGCATTCCAGCCGATGTGATCGTGCCGACGGAGCCGCGCTCCGTCCTGGAGTACCTGCTCAAACCGATTCTCGAACGCTTCAACAAGAGCATGCGAGAGAGATGAGACGGCAACCAAGTGCGCGCATCCGTTCCGCCGGTCAGCAGCCCATCTCTCGTGACGGGGATGGATTGGCTCACGGCTGGGCGGGAGCGCGGCTGGCGCTTCTTCTCCTGGTGCTCATCCCTGTGCTTCCGGCACCAGGCTCGGCGCAACCTCGGACAGGGCGCCCGCTGGTCGGTGCCTACGTCTGGGGCGGCCTCCTGAACGGCAGGCCGACGATCGAGAATTTCCATGCCTCCGTGAAATTCGTGCTCGACCACGGATTCGAGGCGGTTCGGTTCACCGTCACCCCGGGAAGCCTGGCGAGCTACGGCGTTCCATCCTGTGCCGCGACCGACCAGATGCGCTGCGCCTTGAAGTCGCTGCTGGACGCGCCCGTCTTCGACGATGCCCGCCTGAAGCTGGTCGTCATCACGTTGCACGACTTCTCCCTCGGCCAGAGGCCAATGGTCGATGCGGATTTTCTCGAGCAGCATCGCGAGGCGCTCATCCGAGAGTACCGCGCAGGTCTTGCCGTGATCGCCGAGCGCTTCGCGAGCCGGGAAACGACGGTCGTTATCTCCAACTGGGAAGGCGACAACATCGTCTACTGCGGGAGCGTCTATCGCTTCGCCACCGTTGTGCAATTCGCCGTCGACTGCCAGGGACAGGCGACCGGCAACGTCGAGCGTCGAATGCAGGGCTTCGTTGCCTGGCTCAAGCTGCGCTCTGAACTCGTCGATGAAACGCGGCGGAACAGCCCTGCCCTGCAGCTTCTTCATGCACCCGAGGTAAACAACGTTGTCTTGTTCGAGCACAGGTGCCGTCATCAGTGTGATCCATCTGCGACCGTGCTCGGTCGATTGGGCCAGCTGCCGGGACCGCGTCTGTGCTCGTACTCCGCCTACGACAGCATGCGCGAGAATCTGCTCGCAACCGCTCTGGCTCGACTGTCGGCTGTTTGTCCAACGATCATTCTCGGTGAGGTCGGAGTTCGCGCTCCCGACGTGTCATCCGCCGAAGCTGACAAGCGTGCGAAGGCAGTCATAGACCAGGTTCGCCGCGCCTCGGTCAAGGCACCGTTCGCCATCATCGTGTGGAACGCGTTCGAGGCGCGTGCCTCGCGCGATGCGGGATACGGCCTGTTCGAGGAGGATGGGCGGCCCCGAACGTTCCGCTTCTGGCGCGAGATACTGTCGCCCCAGTCATCCCCGCCTCCTCCTTAGCGACTGCCGAGGAGGGACTTTCAGCGCGCCTGTTCGGACACGTGCCTGATATAGGAAAGGGAGAGAACCATGTTGGTGTTTGTCGGTTGGTACGGCCGCGGAAACTGCGGCGACGAGGCCTTCAAGGACGTCCATGAAATGCTCTTTCCAACCCAAGAGAAGGTATGGGTTGACGATCGAGCGGACATGTCTTCCGTTCCCAAGTCCGCCATCTATGTGCTGGGCGGCGGCGATGTGGTGTCGGACTTCTACATTCACAAGATACCGCCGGACCAGAAGTTCTTCATGTATGGTGTTGGTCTCGCGAGCCGTGAGCAGCGGGACTATGTTGCCTCGATGCGGGATCGCCTGCTCGGCGTTTGGGTGCGCAATAGCGAGGACGCCACGGCGCTCGCCGCCGCTGGAGTTCCCGCCAGATTCACGCCTGATATCGTGTTCCAGCTCGGCGAAGCCGTCGGGACTTGCGACACAAGCAGATTGCCGCGTTCCGGCGACCGCAAGATGCTCCTGGTGTTTCCTTCGAACAACGGCCCCGAGGCTGCCGCGCGGCAACGCGACCTGGGCGCCTATCACTACTACGAATTCATGATTGCCGAGATGGCCAAGACCTTGGACTACATCGGCAAATATTACGACATCATGTTCGTCCCGCTGTCCAGCAACGAGAACGACAACGACATCGTCTGGGCCTTGCGTACCTCCTCTCTCATGAAGAACAAGAACAATGTAACCATCATGGACCGCCGCCTTACGCCCATAGAAGTGGCTGCCCTGACGAGCAAGGCGAACATGGTGATGTCGATGAAGTTTCATGGGTTGATCTTTGCGCTGCTGGCCGCCCGGCCGTTCGTCAATATCGGACTGACGCGCAAGACGCAGCTTCTGTGCGAGGACAACGATCTGCAGCATCTCTGCGTCCCTCGACATTCATTCAGCTACGATCGCGTCCTGCGCTGCCTCAAAGATGCGGAAGCGCCGGACGCCCTGGCTGCCGTTACCGATGCTTCGGCGCGCCTGCGCGCCAGTGCGAAATCCGAGGGCTCCCTCTTCGCCCGGCAGGTCGAGACCGTCCTGCGAGAGGTTGGACCTTAAAGGGCCTAGGCCCTTGGGAAGGACACGCGTCTGTGCGGCGCCGCATGCTCGAGTGTGAGGTAGGACTATGCCTGGGGGATTTCATCTCCGACTGTTCTCGGAGGCGGTGCAGAACCAAACGTACTCAACGCAGGCATTGGCGGCCGCAATCGATCGCGACCCGCGGCTTATCAGTCTGACAATCAACGTGCCCGGCAACTCAGCCGACGACGGTCAGCGATACCCACCTCTCGATCACGTGGTGGAGGTGGCGCTCGATGTCCCCTCGCTGTGTGCGATCGACGCGAGCAGCGCCTGCTGCCTTCTCCCGGAGCATGCCGCGGTGCGGGAGATGGACGCTATTCGCCAGGAGCGGACGCTGCGGGCTCTTGCGACACGCAGCCGCCTCGCCACCTTCGATCAGAGCGTCTGGGGCAAACTGCGCATAGAGATCGGCGTGACCCCGGAGTTGCTGGTCGCGCCGGCGCTGCAGAGCGAGCCGCGCCCCGCCAAGACCCGGAATGTCGTTGTCTTTCTCAATGACCAGACGCCGGACATCCCGCCTTTCGGAGACGTCACGGCACAGATCGAAAGCCTCGTCGAAGAGGCCAATGTCATTGTGAAGGACAATCGCCGGCATGGCCGCCTCATCGGAAACGAATGGCTGGGGCCCGAGATCCGAGACGCAATTTGCCATGTTCATCTTGGTATGCCGTCTGCCGGGCGTGCCTGCGGCCGCCTGATCGATAGTGTGGCCTGTCTCCTGCCCGTCATCCTGCTCGATGACGACTCGATCGCCGGCGACCCGTCGCCGGACATACCGGCGCCACCCTGTTTGCTCAACGAGATCCACTTCATGAAGGTTACAAGTGGCGCGCAGTTTGGCGCGAGTCTTGCGGAGCTGATGCACGATGCGGCATTGCGGGCGCAGCTGGTCGCCAACGCCGCAGTTCTGTGCCGCGACTACAACGCCCAGGTAGTCTCGCGGGCCCTGTCGTTCATGCTCGGCGAATTCACGGAGAATCCGCAATGAGGGTCGCCTGGTTCACCCCCTTCTCTGAGAGGTCCGACGTCGGAGCCCACTCTCGATGCATCGTGGAGGCGCTTCCTGCCGAGGTTCGCAGGTCGTCATGCCTGTTCGTAAATGAAAACAGGAAGGGAGTTACGTACAGAAGCTCCCTGCCCACCGTCAAACTATCGGACACGTTTGATCCGGGTATTCTGAATGCGTTCGATCACGCGGTCATGAACATCGGCAATGGCCAGGAGAATCACCACTACATAAACCGGCTGTGCCTGCGACATCCGTCAATCGTGGCCGTTCATGACATCATCATGCAGCACTATCTCGCGTGGATGCTGTTCGAGGAGCGAAGGATTCCAGAGCGATATGCCGAGTTGATGGTCCACCACTACGGCGATCGCGCTCTCAGCATTCTCGAGAGCTCGCGGCTTCTACACAGCGGTCGATTGCCCAGGTACGCTCCCTGGGATTCGGTGCATGCAAACAGCTTTCCGCTCCTCGAGCCGTTTGTCGAACGGGCAAAGGCAGTCGTTGTCCATTCCGAGTTTGCCGAACGCGTCGTCGAGCGAATGACAAAGGCGCCGGTCATCCGTCTGTTCCTGCCATACGACAAGAAGCCCATACCGGCGCCGCGGACAGCAGACGGCAAGCGACATGTCGACTTTGTCGCCATCGGACATATCAACCGGGCCAAGTTCCTCCACTTGGGGATCGCGGCGATCAGGACGTCTGATCTGCTGCGGGCATCCGCTCGATTCTGGATCGTCGGCATGCCGAATGACGCGCAGTATGCGGCGGAATTGGAGCAGCAGGCGAGAGCTCTCGGGCTCGGCAAGTCAGTGATCTTCGAATACGGAGTCTCCGAAAGCCGCCTGGTCGAGATCAAGGCCGACGCCGACGTATTCGTCAATTTGCGCTTCCCCAACACGGAAAGTGCATCCGGTTCTTTCACCGAACAGCTGGCGTGCGCAAAGCCGGTGATCGTGCTGGACACCGGCTGTTACGCGGAGGCGCCCGACAACTGCGTGGTGAAGATCAGATCGACCGATGACGTATCCGGACTCGGCGCCGCGATGGAGAGGCTTGTACGGGACGAGAAGCACCGCCGGTCGCTCGGCAAGGCGGCAGAGCGATACGTCAAGGAGAGATCCGCAAAGGCCTACGGCGAAAAGTTGATCGCGGGGCTTGCAAATCTGCCGGCCGCAACGGGGCATCGTCCGGACGGCCAGGAACGAGCAAGCTCGGTCGTCGTGGCCGGTTGGCCGGACGGTCACTGGCTCCTGGCAAAGCCGGATGCGGCGGCGACATCGGAGGTCTGGAGCCGCCTTGAACCGGTGCAATGCGCGCGATTGCTCTTCCTGACGCTGCGCGGCGATTCGCCGGGCGAACCGTTACGCGATGCCGTGACGAACTTGCTTCAGAAGATCGAGCAGCCGGACCGTGCGAGGGCGATCCTGCGGTACCTGTCGATCCGGCGCATGGTGCACGAGCAGGCTGTGTTCTACCCGACCGACTTCGACAGCACGCTGGATACCGTCGTCGCCGGCCTGCTGCTCGCCGTTGACCGCTCCGATTTCGCCCGCCTGCTCTTTGCAGCGATCCTCGGTCGGACGGCCTCCGATGAAGAGGCGTCTGCGTACGCTTCTCGCCTTGCCGACTACAAGCACGCTCGCGACGTTGTCACGGAGATCATGAACAGCGTGGAGTTCAAGCGGCGCAGGCTGCGTTTCGAGTTCGCCGAGCTTCTTACAGAAGTCCTCGCGCCAGCTGGGGAGTTCCTGCTCACGCAGAGAGTGAGTGCGCCAGTGCTGGCGCATCGCATAAGCTTCGGCGCCGACACACACGGCGCGCGTCAGTACCTCAACGGAGCATGGCATCCGTCCGAGGGCGATGGCGTTTGGTCCCGTGGATGCGAGGCCGGCCTGGTGTTTCGACTGCCGTTTGAGGTCGCGCGCGGCGACTCCGTCGTTCTTGCGGCCCGGGTGACGTGCACCAAGCACACCGGACCGCGCACGTGCAGTTTCAAGATGTCGAAGCGAGATATGGGAACTTACACGTTCCGCGACGATGGGCGCGCCCTGATTCGTATTCCGCTGGAAGCTACGTCGGACGATGAAGTCGTGGCGCTGCGGTTGAGCCTGGATGCAGCCGCCAAGCCGTCCGAGTACGGAGAAGCCGACGATCGGACACTCGGGATGTTCCTGTACGAAATGTTCCTTGAGAGAGCTGAGATGCGGCTGGTTCGACACAGCTGGCCCAAGTTGCGGCGAGAACAGCGCGTTGGTGAGCACACCTAGGCAGCCTGCGAAGGAAACGAGAGCCTTACCATGCCCGATACATTTGTTGACCTGCCGCACGTGATCGACTGCGCGTCGTTCACCTTTGGGCTTGCCGAACTCTCCGACGAACGGGCAGGCGGTTGGTATGCGGACAAGAAGGGGCGATACAATCGCTTCGAGCTGCTCATCGAGCACACCGACGGCACGCAGACATGGCAATCCATGCTTGGCGAGTACGTCGATGATGCCTGGCCTGCAGTCGACGCGCTTCAGCAGGTTATTCCATGCACTCGGTTCTCGATCGTGGTGCCAGCCGATGCAGTAAACGTCTCATTCATCTTTCCTGCGGATGAGCAGCACAGCTTCACCCTGGAAGTAGACCGCGAGCTGGTACCGGCGAAGGCGATCGCCCCTGCCTGTACGCCCGTCATCTTGTTCGACGTCTCGGATCTGATCTATTACATCGGCCATCACGACCACTTGACCGGCATTCAAAGGGTTCAGGCATCCATCCTGCTGGGTCTAAGCCAAGTCTGCCCGAGCCAGAAGCGCGGATACATAACCTTCAATACCAGAGTTGGCGATTTTGAAGCCCTCGAGCCGCAGTATTTCGAGCGGTTGCTTGCCGATCTGTCTCTGCCGCAATCAAAGCGGACGGTCGTGTTCGACAAGCGGGATGCACAGTTTGGGGTGTTGCCCTCGGCCCGCCCGATCAGCCCGGAAAGCCTGAAGCTGAAAGACGACGAAAGGCTCGTCGTCTACCTGCTCGGTGCCGCCTGGGTCAACACGGACTACTTCCATCGCATATCTGACTTCAAGCGTCGGTATGGTGCCTTGTTTGCCATGACAATCCACGACCTTATTCCCGTGTTCGCAAAGGACACGTGCGATCCGGACACGGCTGCGGTCTTCGACCACTTCCTGCGAAAGTCGGTTCAACACACCGATCACTATTTCGCGGTGTCCGAGCACACTGCCTTCGATTTCCACCGGTTCGCGCGAATGAATGGATACACAGACGTTCCGGTATCCGTCGTCGAGAATGCCCACACGTTCGACGAATTCCTTCATAGTCCGTCAAAAGCCGCGAATCGAAGGGAGCCATACGTACTGTTCGTCTCGACCGTCGAAGGCAGGAAGAATCACGGCTACGTATTCGACATATGGGCCGAGCTCACCAAGCGAATGAGCAATGTGCCCGATCTGATCTGCATAGGCCGTATGGGATGGAAGGCGGAAGTGTTTCTCGAGAAGATGCTCGCTTCCAAGAACCTCAACGGAAAGATCAAGCTGCTGACCGACGTGCCTGATTCGCGCCTGGATGGGTTGTACCGGGGCTGCCTCTTTACCGTGTATCCGAGCCTCTACGAGGGGTGGGGTCTCCCGGTCGGAGAATCGCTGGCCAAGGGAAAGCTGTGCGTCCTGAGCGATCGCTCTTCCCTGCCGGAAGTTGCCGGAGAATTCGGAATCTACGTCGATATCGAGTCTGTAAACGACGGAGCCGACAAGATTCAGAAGCTGCTTGAAGATGGTAGCTATCGTCGGGACAAGGAACGACAGCTTCAGGAGGAATTCCGCCCGAGAACGTGGCAACAGGTGGCATCCAATCTTCTGGCCAAGGTATCGATGCTACTGCCCACCAGAAGAGAGCCCTTTCCCGTCGTCGAGTCCGGCAAGGAGTACAAGCTGGTCCAGCTTCCGCCTCGAGATCTGAACAGCCTCGGCGAGGAGATGGTTGCCAAAGTCGTGGCCGCCCGCAGGGGCTTCATCACCGGGCAGATCAATAGCGATGGTGACGTTCTGACTGCGCAGGCCACACGGTTCGGAAATAGCTGGCACGTGCCGGACAAGTGGGGCACATGGTCTGCTGCTCCACGCGCTGCGAAAATGTTCTACGTCAAGACGCGTGTGTGCCCGACCGAAGTCGCCTGCTACGAGAAGATGAGAGTCGGCGAGGCGCTCGTTGGCAGCGTTCTCAGGGTGCGCGTGAATGGCCAGCATGACTACTGGTATGTACTGGAGAAGGAAGAGTTCCTGCTCAGGTTCCCGGCACCCGTGGGGAACAGCGTCGACGGATACTGCCAGATCGACGTGGAATACGAAGTGTTGCGTCCCGGCGTCGTGTCCGGCGATGTCGATGCTCGGAGTCAGGGGCTTGGCTTCGAGTCCATGATGGCGATCACCGAAGAAGATTACAGGAGCCGACTCAGGATCCTCGAGGCGTGCGCCTGGGAACGACGATTGTCCGACCTGTTTCTGGATCGTGTCGAGCCTCGCGTGGCTCAGTTCCGCACCAGAAAGCCGAACAGCAAGACGGGTGCTCCCAGTGTGGCGCCAGACGTTCCGCTTTCACTGAACAAGGACGCGTCGGCAGACCTGACGACCCTGAACAGACCAACGGTTGTCCGGACGGGCACGCCGGCCAGGCCGCGACGTCAAACAATGTCCTGAACATCGGCCGACAGACGGCATTTCATCCTGTTTGCTCACGAGGTGATACCAATGCGATCGATTCACGAAGACGACATGAATGTGATTCAGCGTGGAAAATTGACCCCCTGAGGTGGGGGATCGGCGTCCAAAATTGACCCCCCCTTGAGGAGTTGGCGTAGCAGGCTGCCCGCTTTGCGTAAGAGCGGGTGGTGGGGGATGTTGGTAGTGGAGACGATCG
>JACPOB010000190.1 GCA_016185145.1 Rhodospirillales bacterium
TAGGTCTGCATCATGCGATGCGCGAAGGTCGGCAGCAGGATGTTGTGCGCCTTCTGCCAGTTGGGCTCCTGGGTCTCGGCCGTGAACAGCGCGTCGCCGCCCAGCATGCGCACGCGGCGCAGCGAGCCGCGCACCGCCTTGTCGAAGCGCTTCTCGTCGCACAGCTCGGCGACGAGGTCGGCGCCCGACACCACGACCAGCGGCGTGCCCATCATGTCGAGCCAGAAGATCGGCCCCTGCTCGCGCGAGATCCGCATCAGGTCCTGGATCGGCGCGTCGCCATCGACGGTGAGCATGTTGCCCAGCACCGGCGTGCGCGGCGGATGGGGAATCGGATGCAGCTTGTTACGCGCCATTGGCCGGTCGGTCCTCCCAGTCTTGCCGGCCATATTGCCCCGCCGCGTTGCGGGGCGAAACACTCCCGTTTGCATTCTGGCGTATAGTCCGCCGTCGCATCTCCGGAGGAGGAAACAGTGAAGGTCGGATTCATCGGCGTCGGCAACATGGGCGGCCCCATGTGCCGCAACATCGTCAAGCGCAGTAACCACCAGGTGACGGTGTTCGACCTGAACGCCGCCGCCGTGAAGACCTGCACCGATCTCGGCGCCACCGCCGCCAAGTCGATCGCCGACGTCACCAAGGGCGCCGACGTGGTCATGACCTCGCTGCCCATGCCCAAGGACGTCGAGGCCGTGACCCTGGGCGACGGCGGCATTCTAGCCAACATCGCCAAGAGCCAGACCTACATCGACCTCAGCACCAACGCGCCGTCGATGGTGAAGAAGATCGGCGCCGCGATGGCGGCCAAGGGCATCGCCATGCTCGATGCGCCGGTGAGCGGCGGCACGGTCGGCGCCGAGGCCGCGACCATCGCCATCATGGTTGGCGGCGACAAGAAGGTGTTCGACGACGCCCTGCCGGTGCTGCAGTCGTTCAGCGCCAACGTGATCCACATGGGCGAGCTCGGCACCGGAACGGTGGCCAAGCTGGTCAACAACATGCTGGCCTTCTGCAACGCCGCGGCGGCTGCCGAAGGGCTGATGCTGGGCGTCACGGCCGGCCTCGACCCGAAGAAGCTGATCCAGGTCGTATCCAACTCCAGCGGCAACTCCAACGCCTTCAAGAGCCTGTCCGAACGGTCGCTGAGCGGCGACTTCAAGGCGAGCTTCGCCCTCGACCTCGCCTACAAGGATCTGCATCTCGCCCTGGAGCTCGGCGACGAGCTCGGCGTGCCGCTGCCGCAGGGTTCCTCGACGCACAACCTGCAGCGCCTGGCGCGCGGCATGAAGCTCGGCTCGAGCGACAGCTCGTCGATCCTGCGCGTCTACGAGACGGCGCTCGGCCGCACGGTCAAGCGGTGACCGCCAGGTCATGACAATGGGCACCCCGATCTCGCGCCGCGCTGCTCGGGGTGCCGGTGCGCGACACAGCGCTTTCGACGGATTGGGCCGGTGAGAAACAGCCGGCCGGTGCATGCGCTGCCGTCAACGGTGCGAGAGGTTAGGGCCTGTGGTGAAATAATCGATTCAAAATCGCTGTCATCCCGAGCGCAGCGAGGGACCTTTATTATTGCCGCCTCAAAGGTCCCTCGCTGCGCTCGGGATGACAGTAGTGTCGTCACAAACGAAGCACTTATTTCGCCACAGGCCCTTAGCGCCCTTTCCGCCCTTTCCGGTAGTGCCTGCGTAGTAGACCGCACTGGAGTGCACCGCTATCGGTTGGAATTCGGACAGTTACGCAAATTACGCAACCGGAATCGCAAGAGTCGGAGAGCTGGAGCGCCGAGCCCGGGCAACACAGCGACTATATAACCAAAGTACCAGACAGTCAATAACTTTGGTTCATATCGGCCAATTTCGTTTTTGCGAATTTTTGCGTACCGTAGAGGGCCACTTCTGGCGGGTCGAACCGGCGAGCACGCCATTCGTTGTGTCCCCGACCTCGAGTGCCAGCAATGCTGTCACTCATCGAGCTGCCGGATCTGCAAATCCTCGCATCGCCCGGCTCAACCTGGAAATCTTTGTGACGGACTACTCGGCGAGGTGCCGGGCGACCAGCGGCGCCACTTCCGCCGCATGCGTGCGCGCAAGGTCGTGATCGCCGCCCGCGACGATGTGCAGGCGGGAATTCGGCAGGCGCGACTGGAGGTGACGGCCGACGGTCGTCGGGCTGATCGGATCCCTGTCGCCCCACAACAGCAGCGTCGGCGCGGCGATCTTCTCGACCGGCAACAGGGCCGCCGCCCGCTGCTCGGTGATCCAGGACATGGCGCACGGAAACGACTTGCGATAGCTCTCGCGCCAGTCCGATGCGCCCAGTCCCGCCATGTCGATGCCGGCGGACGTCACGGCCAGCACCAACCGGCGCACGTTCTGCGGCTGCTCGATCGCCAGACGTGCGGCGATGCCGCCGCCCATGGACTGCGCCACCAGGTCGACCGGACCGTCCATCTTCGCGGCGACCATGCGCACCAGATCGTCGATGCCGTTGATCGCCGGATCGTGCGGCTGATCGCCGAGACCGGGCCAGCCGAAATACTCCTTCGGCCAGTCGGCCGGCAGCAGCGCGCCGACCGGCTTCCAGAAGTCCGGTGACGCGCCGGCGCCGGGCAGGAAGAGGATCTTGGCCATGGCTACCCTTTACCTCACCCTGAGGAGCGCACGAAGTGCGCGTCTCGAAGGGTGGGCAACACCAAGGCAGGTTGCCCACCCTTCGAGACGCGCCGCTGCGCGGCGCTCCTCAGGGTGAGGCGGTCGTGGTGAGCTCAGCAAGGAAGGCCGGCAGCTTGCGGCCCTGGCTGAGCAAATACCGCCCCATGGCGCCGGCAACCTTGCGCACCGCAGGTCGTGCGCTCATGCGGTCGCGCCAGGCCTGCAGCCCGGGATGGGCGTCGGTCATGGGCGCGCCCATGCGATCGCCGAAGATCTGCGCCATGTAGAAGGCGATGTCGGCGTAGGAGTAGCTGCCGGCCAGCCACTCCTTGTCGGCAATCTCCTTCTCCATTCCGTCATAGAAGACGAGCGAGGCGGCGCGCGCTTCGACGGCGGCGGGATCGTCGGGCGTGGCCTGCAGGCCCATCAGGCGGACGATCGGCGGGAAGTAGACCTCGTCGGACTTGTGCTCCAGCAGGCGTGCGCGGGCGCGCGCCTTGGGTTCGGCCGGCCACAGCGCAGGCTCGGGCCTGATCGATTCGAAGTACTCGAAGATCTGCGTCGAATCGAAGATCTCCAGATCGCCCCCAGGGCCATCGTCGATCAGCACCGGCACCTGGCGCTTGGGATTGATGCGCAGCACCTCGGGATGCTTGGGCTGATACAGCGTCTTCATTTCGAAGGGCACCATGATGAGCTCGACGTCGAGCCCCTTCTCGAGGGCTGCAATCTCGGCCTTGGCGCCGAACATGCTGAGCGGTCCGGAATAGAGCTTCATGCGAAAACGCTAGCATGAGCTTGCCCGTCCTCGTGCACGACGTAAGCTAGTGTCCTGATTCCTAAGTTCGCCGCAAAGCGGCCTGTGTGTCGAGAGTCCGCCGGCAGAATCGATTGATAGCGGCGAGAATATCATCGGCGGACTTGGTCCAGCGAAAGGGTTTGGGTTGGGCATTGTGTGCGTCGA
>JACPOB010000066.1 GCA_016185145.1 Rhodospirillales bacterium
CCGCCCTGGCCGTTGATCGAGCCGATATTGACGATGCGGCCGAAGCCGCGGGTGTTCATGCCTTCCCACACCGCCTTCGACATGTTGAAGCAGGAGCCGAGGTTGGTGTCGATCACCTGGTCCCACATGTCGCGCGTGAGCTTGCGCATGGTCGAATCGCGGGTGATGCCGGCGTTGTTGACCAGCACGTCGACCGGCCCGAGATCCTTCTCGATCTGGGCGATCACCGACTGGCAGGCCGCGAAGTCGCCGACGTCGAACTTGTAGACGTGGATGCCGGTCTCGGCCTTGAACTTCTGCGCGGCAGCATCGTTGCCGGCGTAGGTGGCGGCCACCTTGTAGCCCTTGTCCTTCAGCATGCGCGAAACGGCGGCGCCGATGCCGCGGGTTCCGCCTGTCACGATCGCTACACGTTCGGCCATGGAGTCCTCCCTAACGTTACCGCAGGCCCACTCTAGCGCGTTCTGCGACAGAGGGAATTGCCGGGCGTTGCCGGATAACGACGCACGACCAGCCGGTCATAGAATGGCAATCATGAAGCCCTTCACTGCCCTGCTCGGCGCCGCCGCCGGGACCCACGCCGCCGACCAACTGGCGCTCGCCACCCTGCCGCTCACGGCCACGCTCGTGCTGGGCGCCGGTCCCGATATCCTGGGCCTGCTGGTCGCCGCCCAAAGTGCAGCCTGGCTGCTGGTCACCTTGCCGGCCGGCGCCTGGGCCGACCGCATGCCGCGGCGCACGCTGCTGATCATCGGATTGGCGCTGGGGCTCGCGGCCTCGGTCGTCGCCGTGCTCGCGGCGGCCGCCGGCATCACCGGTCTGCTGGGCATCGCCGCCTTCGTCGGCGCCTCGGGCACCGTCGTCTACATGCTGACCTCGATGTCGCTGCTGCCGAGCCTGGTACCGGCGGGCGACCTGCCGCGCTCCAATGCGCGCCTCGAACTCGCCCGCGCCATCGTCAGCCTGGCCGCACCGTTCGTGGCCGGCCTGCTGGCCCAGCACCTGTCGCCGACCTGGGGCTATGCGCTCGCAGCCCTGGGCGCCGCCGTGGCGCTCGCCTGCATCATCGCGCTGCCCAAGGCGGCCGCGCCGACATCGGGCGACCAGCGGCCGTCGATGGCCGCCGCCATCCAGGCCGGCGCGCGCTTCGTCGTCCGCCACGAGCTGCTGCGCGGCATCAGCCTCTGCGCGATCTTCTGGAACTTCGCCTTCTTCGCCCTGCTCGCGGTCTGGGCGCCATTGGCGCTCAACCTGCTCAAGCTCGATCCCGCGAGCATGGGCCTGGCGCAGTCGGCCTATGGCGCGGGCCTGATCCTGGGCGCGCTGATCGCACCGGTCTCCTCCAAGCGCCTGCCGCCTCTCGCCACCCTGATCTTCGGCCCGGCCGTATCGGTGATCGCCGCCACCCTGTTCTTGATGGCGCCATCAGGCAATGGCTTCGCCTTCGCCGCGGCGGGCCACTTCCTGGTGGGCTTCGGCCCGATGCTGTGGCTGATCTGCCAGACCACGGTCCGCCAGCTGGTGACGCCGGCGCCGATGCTGGGCCGGGTCAACGCCACGGTACAGACGGCGATCTACGGCGTGCGGCCGCTGGGCGCTCTGGCCGGCGGCATCGTCGCCGCTCATGCCGGGCTGCAAGCGGCGCTGCTGGTGATCGCGGCCTCGTTCGTGCTGTCGACGCTGGTGATCGTGCTGTCGCCCCTGGCGCGGCTCAGGGCACTACCGCAACCGGTGGCCGCATAGTCCGCTTGACCCTTGCCCTCCGCCAGTCGACTTTAGCGGCGGAGGTCGTTGTATGAGGAAGTTACTGGTCGCCGTTGGCTTGTTGATGCTGGCCGGCTGCAGCGAGAATTCGGTCTGGTGGAAAGCCAACAACGCCTGGGGCACCGGGACCTTCCCCGTCGCCAACCCCGGCCAGGCGGCCCTCTATATCGTGCGCGAGCCCGCGCAGCCCGATGCGCCGCCGATCAACATCACCATGGGCCGGCAGCCGGTCGGCAGCATCGCGCCGCCGAACTACATGCGCTTCGACCTGGCGCCCAAGCTCTACGACCTGCGCGCCTACGGACCGCAGTCCAACAGCGAGCTGATCATCACCGTGGCGCCCGGCCAGACGCGCTTCTTCCTGGCCCAGCTCACGCCCAATGGCGGCGCCGAACTCTTGGAGCTCTCGCAGGAGCAGGGCCGCAAGCTCGCGCGCAAGGGCGAGCGCCTGTACACGCCCGAGATCAACGGCGATTTCTGATCTTCATGTTCGGACCGCGGGCGTCTCGCCCGCTCATGAGCGGGCGAGACGCACGCGGTCCGAAGCATGAGAAGACGCGCCACTGGAGTGGCGCGCTTCCAGAAATGAGTCAGTCGCGCTGGACGCACATGGCGATGCCCATGCCGCCGCCGATGCAGAGCGTGGCGAGGCCCTTCTTGGCGTCGCGCTTCTGCATCTCGTAGAGCAGGGTCGTCAGCACGCGCGCGCCCGAGGCGCCGATCGGATGGCCGAGCGCGATCGCGCCGCCATTGACGTTGAGCTTCTCGGGGTCGAGGCCGAGCTGCTTGCCGACCGCGACGGCCTGCGCGGCGAAGGCTTCGTTGGCCTCGACCAGGTCGAGATCCTTCACCGTCCAGCCGGCCTTCTTCAGCGCCGCCTGCGAGGCCGTCACCGGGCCAATGCCCATGATCGAGGGGTCGACGCCCGTGGTCGCCCACGACACGATCTTGGCGAGAGGCGCGATGCCGCGCTTCTTGGCCTCGTCCGCGGTCATCAGCACCAGCGCGGCCGCGCCGTCATTGATGCCCGAGGCGTTGCCGGCGGTGACCGAGCCGCCTTCCTTGGTGAAGGCCGGGCGCAACTTGGCCAGCGTCTCGACGGTGGTGCCGTGGCGCGGGAACTCGTCGGTGTCGACCACGACCTCGCCCTTGCGGGTCTTCACCGTGACCGGGACGATCTCGTCCTTGAAGCGGCCGGACTTCTGCGCCGCCTCGGCCTTGTTCTGCGACGAGGCCGCGAAGGCGTCCTGCTCGGCGCGGGTGATCTGGAACTTCTGGGCCACGTTCTCGGCGGTGTTGCCCATGTGATAACCATGGAAGGCGTCCCACAGGCCGTCCTTCAGCATGGTGTCGATCATCTTGAACTCGCCCATCTTGGTGCCGTCGCGCATGTAGCCGGCGTGCGGCGCCTGGCTCATGCTCTCCTGGCCGCCGACCACCATGATCGAGGCG
>JACPOB010000188.1 GCA_016185145.1 Rhodospirillales bacterium
CACGGTGAACGACCAGCCGTTCGGCACCAAGGCCAACGGCTATGACGGCCTCGACACGGTGTTCGTCTACAACAAGACCAAGGTGGTCGAGCAGACCAAGCGCCTGAAGAAGTGGATCGACGACGGCATCATGCAGATCGCCGGCCAAGGCCTGTCGCCCGAGCAGCTCTTTACTTCCGGCAAATGCTCGACCTTCTTCGCCTCGACGGCGGCGCACAGCAGCGTCGAGCGCAACGCCACCATCAAGTGGAGCGCCACCTACCTGCCGTGGGAGGAGGGCACGACGCCGCGCAACAGCAGCATCGGCGGCGCCACCCTCTGGGTGATGAAGGGCCAGAAGGCCGAGGAATATGACGGCGTCGCCGACTTCCTGGCCTTCGTCGCCAGTCCCGACCTGCAGCTCTGGTGGAGCAAGGTGACGGGCTACGTGCCGATCACCAACAAGGCCTATGAGGCCGCCAAGAAGGAGGGCTACTACACGGCCAATCCGACGCGCGAGATCGCCATCCTCCAGCTCAACCGCGGCACGCCGACGGCCAACTCGCAGGGCTTCCATTTCGGCAACTACACGCAGTCGACCTTCGCGCTGCGCCAGGAGCTCGAGGCCGTGTGGGCCAACAAGAAGACGCCGCAGGAGGGCCTCGACGACGCGGTGCGCCGCGGCAACGAGATCCTGCGGCAGTTCGAGAAGCTGCATGCAGGCAAGTACTAGCGTTGCGGCCGAGTTGCCGGCGACCGCTCGGGTCGCCGGCAAGCGGCGCGCGGCCGTTGCCGGCGGTACGGCGGGCCTGAAGCGCGCGCACTACCGCAATTCGCGCCTGCCGTTCTTCCTGCTTCTGCCGCAGCTCCTGGTGCTGCTGCTGTTCTTCTTCATCCCGGCCGTGCGCGCGCTGGTCCAGGCGTTCGTCCTCACCGACCCGTTCGGCACCACCGTCCACTTCGTTTGGTTCGACAATTTCCGCGCCCTGTTCGCGAGCCCCGAGTACCGTTCGTCGGTCTGGGTCACCGTGTGGTTCACCCTGGCGCAGAACGTGCTGACGCTCAGCGTGGCCGCCGTGCTGGCCTTCGCCACCGACCGCGTGATCCGCGGCCGCGGGTTTTATCGCAGCGTCGTGCTCTTGCCCTACGCCATCGCGCCGGTGATCGCGGGCATCCTGTGGGCGTTCATGTTCAACGCTCATGTCGGGCCGATGACCTACGTGCTGAAAGCCATGGGCGTCGCCTGGGATCCGACGCGCAACGGCTTCGACGCCTTCCTGCTGGTGACCTTCGCCGCCGCCTGGAAGCACATCTGCTACGACTACATCTTCTTGGTGGCGGCGCTGCTCGCCGTGCCGGCCTCGCTCCTCGAGGCGGCCGCCGTCGACGGCGCCGGTCCCGGCCTGCGCTTCTTCAAGATCGCGCTGCCGATGATCGGGCCGACGGTGTTCTTCCTGCTGGTGATGAACTTCGTCTACGGCTTCTTCGAGACCTTCGCCATCGTCGACGCGGTGACCAAGGGCGGCCCGGGCGGCGCCACCATGATCCTGGTCTACAAGGTCTACCAGGACGGCTTCGTGCACATCGACCTCGGCTCCTCGGCGGCGCAGTCGGTGCTGCTGATGATCTTTGCCGTCATCCTCACCATGCTGCAGTTCCGCTATGTCGAGCGGAACGTGAACTACGACGTCTGACATGGTCGAGCGCACCCGCACCCTCGACATCGCCTGCCACGGGCTCCTGATCCTGGGCGGACTCCTGGTCTGCCTGCCGATCTATTTTGCCTTCGTCGTCGGCTCGCACACGGTGGGCGACGTGCTCGCCGTGCCGCCGCCCTGGCTACCCGGCGATCGGTTCTTCGAGAACGCGGCGACGGCCTGGCAGAAGGGCAATCTCGGCCGCCTGTTGTTCAACTCCCTGGTCGTGGCCGTCGGCATCACGGTCGGCAAGATCGCCGTGTCGCTGCTCTCGGCCTTCGCCATCGCCTATTTCCGCTTCCGCTGGCGCATGACGGCGTTCTGGCTGATCTTCGCGTCGCTGATGCTGCCGGTGGAAGTGCGCATCCTGCCGACCTACGAGGCGGTGACCAACGTGGCGCTGCCGCTGCAGTGGCTGTTCGACTGGCTGGGGTTCGAGATCACCCTCGAATGGAACATGATGAACAGCTACGGCGGGCTGATCCTGCCGCTGATCGCCTCGGCGACGGCAACTTTTCTGTTCCGTCAGTTCTTCCTCACCGTGCCCGAGGAGCTGTGCGAGGCGGCGCGCATCGACGGCGCCTCGCCTTTGCATTTCTTCCGCCACGTCCTGCTGCCGCTCTCGATGTCGAACATGGTGGCGCTCTCGATCATCCTGTTCCTCTATGGCTGGAACCAGTATCTGTGGCCGCTGCTGTTCACCACGGAGAAGGACATGGCGACGGCGGTGATCGGACTGAAGCACCTGATCCCGCAGTCCGACTCCGAGCCGGCCTGGAACGTCGCCATGAACGCGGCGCTGCTGGTCATGCTGCCGCCCGCCCTGGTCGTCGTGGCGCTGCAGCGATGGCTGGTGAAGGGCCTGGTCGACAGCGGCAAGTAGCGGTAAGCAGAGAAGTTCATGGTCCTGATCATCGGCCATCGCGGCGCGCGCAACCTGTGGCCGGAGAACAGCCTGGAAGGGTTTCGGCGCACGCGCGACCTCGGCGTCGATGCCGTCGAGTTCGACGTCCATCCGGCGAAGGACGGCGAGCTGATGATCATCCATGACCCGTCCCTCGATCGGACCACTGAAGGTACCGGGCCGGTCGTCGATCGGACGGCAATGGAACTTGCCGCCATGGGCGTTCCCAGCCTCGAGACGGTCCTCGACATCTATGCCGGGACGTCGATCGAGCTGCATGTAGAGATCAAGACCGACGCTCTCGGCCGGCCATACCACGGCCTGGAGAAGCGGCTTCTCGATGTGATCGCCAGGCGCAAGCTTCAGCAACAGGCCATCGTCACCAGCTTCGTGCCCGAAATCCTGGAGACTGTGCGGTGGCTGTCGCCGGACCAGCGCGTGCTCGCCTCGGTCGATCGACGCTCGGCCGAGATCTTCGGCGGATTGCCGGCGGCGCTGGACCGGTTCGCCGCCATCGGCAACTGCATGGTCGCGGTCGAGAAGGGGCTGCTCGCCGACAGCCTGGAACTCTGCCTGCGGGCGGTCGGTGGCGACCGTCTCGGAGCCTGGGTCCCCAATGACGCCGACGACATCGCGCACTGGCTCGCCCAGCCGATCCGGCAGATCACGACCGACCGGCCCGATGTTGCGCTGGCGTTGCGCAACGGCGCCACCACGCGCACCGCCTCACCCTGAGGAGCGGTCCGCAGGGCCGCGTCTCGAAGGGTGGGCAACAACGAGACTGTTGCCGACCCTTCGAGACGCGCACTTCGTGCGCTCCTCAGGGTGAGGTTATGCCGTTTCGAAGAGATGGCAGGCGATCATACGGTTGCCCACCTTCGCCAACGGCGGCGCCTGTTGGGCGCAGCGCGGCATGGCGTGCGGGCAGCGCGGATGGAAGTGGCAGCCCGACGGCGGATTGAGCGGGCTCGGCACCTCGCCGGCCAGAGGCTCGTCTTCGCGGCGTTCGTCCGGGTGGCTGGGCAGGGCGGCGGCGAACAGCGCCTTGGTGTAGGGATGCTGCGGGTTGGCGGCGATGGCGCGCGCCTCGCCGCTTTCGACGATCTTGCCGAGATACATCACCACGATCTGGTGGCTCATGTGGGCGACGGCGGCGAGGTCGTGGGCGATGAAGAGGTAGGAGAGGCCGAGCCGGGCCTGCAGGTCGCGCAACAGGTTCAGGATCTGGGCGCGGATCGAGACGTCGAGCGCCGACACCGGCTCATCGAGCACGACCAGCTTGGGCGACAGCACCAGCGCCCGGGCGATGGCGATGCGCTGGCGCTGGCCGCCGGAGAATTCGTGCGGGAAGAGATCGGCCGAGCGTTCGGGTAGGCCGACCAGGTCGAGCAGTTCGAGGACGCGTTGGTGCACGGCAGCCGGTTCGACCTTTTCGTTGGTGATCAGCGGCTCGGCGATGATGGCGCTGATGCGCATGCGCGGATTGAGCGAGGCATAGGGATCCTGGAACACCGCCTGTACCGACTTGCGGTAATGGCGACGTCCGGCGGCGTCCAGGCCCCCAAGGTCGCGGCCTTCGAACAGCATGCTGCCGCCGGTGGGCTGCTCCAGCCCCAACACCAGCTTGGCAGTCGTGGTCTTGCCGCAGCCCGATTCGCCCACCACGCCCAGGGTCTTGCCGGTTTCGATCGCGAAGGAGACGCCGTCGACCGCACGCACCGTGCCGCGGCTGCCACCGAAGAGCCCGCGGCGAGCGGGGAAGTGCTTGATCAGCTCGGCGGCTTGGACGACGGCGGTCATGACGCGGCCTTGGCGCTGGCATCGATCGGCACGAGCCAACAGCGTGCCCGTGTCTCGCCGTCGAGGGCGAATTCCGGCGGCGCCTCGCTCCGGCAGCGGGCGAAAGCCTCGGGACAGCGCGGCGCGAAAGCGCAGCCGGCCGGCAGGGAGGCGAGATCGGGTGGCTGGCCCTCGATCGCCGTCAGGTGATCGCGATTGTCGGTCATGCGCGGGATCGAGCCGAGCAGCGCCTTGGTGTAGGGATGCGCCGGCTGGTTGAAGATGCGCGAGACCGGCCCGTGCTCGACGACCCGGCCGGCGTACATGACGGCGAGCTGGTCGCACATCTTGGCGACGATGCCGAGATTATGGGTGATGAAGATCAGCGCGAGCCCGTGCTCGCGCTGCAGGTCGCGCAGCAGCTTCAGGTACTGCGCCTGGATGGTGAGGTCGAGGCTGGTGGTCGGCTCGTCGGCGATCAGGAGCTTCGGCCCACAGGAGATGCCGACGGCGCCGACGATGCGCTGGCGCATGCCACCCGACATCTCGTGCGGAAACTGGGTGACGCGGGTCTCGGGCGAGGCGATGCGCACGGAGCGGAGCAGCTCGATCGCGCGCTTCCAGGCGCTGGCGCGCGAGGCGCCCTCGTGCACGCGGATCGGCTCGCCGACCTGGTCGCCGATGGTGAACAGCGGGTTCAGCGAAGCCATCGGATCCTGCAGGATCATGGCGATGCGCTTGCCGCGCACCTCGCGCATCTCGGCGTCGGATTTGTCCAGAAGGTTCTCGCCCTCGAACATCATGCGGCCGCTGGTGATGCGCGCCGCGGCCGGCAGCAGCCGCAGGATGCTGAGCGCGAGCGTGCTCTTGCCCGAGCCCGATTCGCCCACGATGCCCAAGGTCTCGCCGGCGTTGAGACGGAGCGTCACTTCGTCGACGGCGCGGACCACGCGTGTCCCCTGCTGGGAGACGTAGTGCGTGGAGAGATTTTCAAGCGACAGGAGGGGGGAGGGCATGGCTAGAGCTGACGCAGTTGCGGATCGAGCTTCACGCGCAGCCAGTCGCCCAGAAGGTTGGCCGACAGGACCATCAGCATGATGCAGACGCCGGGGAACACGGTGAGCCACCAGTAGCCCACCATCAGGCCCTTCTTGCCGTCTGCCATCATCAGGCCCCAGGCCGGCTTGGGCGGCGGCACGCCGACGCCGAGGAAGGACAGTGACGCCTCGGTGACGATCACCACGCCCAGCATCAACGTGGCGAGCACGACGGCGGAGTTGATGACGTTGGGCAGGATGTGGCGCCGCATGATCAGCGTCTTGGAGCAGCCGGCGACGACGGCGAGCCGGACGAACTCGCGCTGTTTCAGCGATAGCACCTCGCCGCGGATGACGCGGGCGTAGCGCGTCCAGTAGACCAGGCCCAGGATCAGGATGATGTTGAGCTCGCTGGGGCCGACGATGGCGGCGAGGAAGATGGCGAAGGTGAGCGCCGGCAGCGCCAGCCAGGTGTCGGTGACGCGCATCACCACCTGGTCGGCCCAGCCGCCGAGATAGCCCGACAGGATGCCGAGCAGCGTGCCGATGCCGCCCGCCACCAGCACGGCCGTGATGCCCACCACCATGGAGACGCGGGCGCCGAAGATCAGGCGCGAGAGCACGTCGCGGCCGACATGGTCGGTTCCCAGCGGATAGACCAGACTGCCGCCTTCCTGCCAGAAGGGCGGCTTGAAGCGGCGGGCCAGGCTGCCGATCTGCGGGTCGTGCGGCGCCAGCACGTCGGCGAAGACCGCCACGAAGGCGATGAACAGCAGGATCATCACCGGGATCACCGGGAAGCCTTTCAGGCGCCAGAACGCGTAGCCCGAGGTGACGGTGGTCGTGGTGACGGGAGGGGTGATGACAGCCATGGTCGTCAGCTTTCCAGGCGAATACGGGGATCGATGACGGCGTACAGGACGTCGACCAGCAGATTGACCAGCACGATCATGGCGCCGCCGATGATCACGACGCCCTGGACGACGGGGAAGTCGCGGAAGGTGATGCCCTCGTAGAGGAGCCGGCCGATGCCCGGCCAGGCGAACACGGTCTCGACCACCACCGCGACATTGATCATGACAACGAGGTTGATGCCGGCCAGCGTGATCACCGGGATCAGGGCGTTCTTGAGCGCATGCTTGCCGATCACCAGGGCCTCGGGGAGGCCCTTCAGCCGCGCCAGCTTGATGTATTCCGAGCCCAGCACCTCCAGCATGGAGGAGCGGGTGAGCCGCATGTGCGCGGCGGCGAAGTACCAGCCGAGCGTGAAGGCCGGCATCAGCAGATGCAGGAAGCTGCCCGAGCCGGAAGAGGGCAGCCAGCCGAGATAGACCGAGAAGAACAGGATCAGCACCAGGCCGACCCAGAACTGGGGCAGCGACAGGCCGAGCAGCGCGAAGATCTTGCCGGCCGAGTCCCAGAAGCCGTCGACGCGAACCGCGGCCAGGATGCCGCTGGGAATGCCGATCAGCAGCGACAGCGCCATGGCGACGGCGGCCAGCAGCAGCGAGTGCGGCAGGCGCTCGAAATAGAGATCGAGCACCGGCACGCGGTAGTAGAAGGATTGGCCGAGGTCGCCGGCGAACAGGCTCGCCATGAAGTGCCCGTACTGCACCCACAGCGGCTGATCGAGGCCGAGCTGGCGGCGGATGTTCTCGATATCCTCGGGACTGGCGCCCGGCTCGACCAGAAGGCTCACCGGATCGCCGGTGACGCGCACGAACAGGAAGATCGTGACCGACAGCAGGAACAGCGACAGCAGGGAGTAGCCGATGCGGCGGGCGATGTACTGCTTCATGGGTGTCTTCCTCTCCCGGACCGCGAGCCTCCGGCTCGCTCATGAGCTTGAGCGAGCCGGAGGCTCGCGGTCCGGAAGATCATGAAGCAAGCCATGTTCACGCCTTCCCCTTCAATGTCAGGTCCTCATACGGCGCCGTGTAGACGAAGCCCTTGATCAGGCCGAAGCCCGACTGGTCGACGCGCGGGCCGACGCCGGAGATGAAGGCGAGCTGCCAGATCGGTGCGTAGATCGCCTTCTCATGCACGAGCTGCTGCAGGCGCTTCAGAACCGCCTCACGCTTGGTGCGGTCCATCTGCACGGCCTGTTCGGCGAACAACGCGTCGATGTCGGGGTAGCTGCCGTAGACATAGGTGCCGCCCTTGGCCACGAAGGCCTCGGCGCGCGTGGCACAGTTGCCGAACGCGCCGGACGCGCCCTGCACGATGTTCTTGAGCTTCTTCTCCGAGTAGGCCTTGAAGAAGGCGGCGCGCTCCAGGGGGCGGAGCTTCACGCGGATGCCGACCTCGCGCAGGTTGTTCAGCGCGACCTCGCCGATATTGGCGTAGGCCACGTCGCAGTAGTAGTCGCCGGCATCGAAGCCGCGCCCGTGGCCGGCTTCGGCCAGGAGCGTGCGGGCACCTGCCGGGTCGTACAGCGGCGCGGGCGGCTGCCAGTAGAATTCGAAGTTCTCCGGGAAGATGCTGCCGGTCAGTCGCGAATGGCCAAGCGTCAGCGCCTCGTTCATGGTCTTCAGGTCCAGAGCCAGACCTGCCGCCTGCCGCACGCGGCGGTCGTGCCATGGCGACTGGGGATCCCATTGCTCCGGGAAGTAGAGCCAGAACGGCGCCGAGCCCAGCGCTGGCTTGATGGCGAGGCCGGGCGTGCGCAGCAGCTCGTCGGCCAGCTCGCCGCGGATCGAATAGGCGATATCGACCTCGCCTCGCTGCAGGGCGGCAAGCCGGGTCGATTCGTCCGGGATCACCTTGAAGACCAGCCGCTTGATCGCCGGCTTCTTGCGCCAGTAGCCCTCGAAGGCCTCGCACACCAACTCGACGCCGGGCGTGAAGGACACGAACTTGTACGGCCCGGCGCCGACCGGCGCCTTCTTGAATCCCTCGTCGCCGACCTTCTCGACATACTTCTTGGGAACGATCCAGCCGGCCCCGCTGGCGCCGGCATAGAAGGTGAGGAAGTCGGGCCAGGCATCCTTCAGGCGGATGGTCAGTCGGTGCGGATCGTGGATGTCGACGCCCGCGACACGCTCCTTCAGGGACTTGGCTGCGGCGCCGCGATAGCGCTCGAGCGAGAACCTGACGTCCTCGGCCGTCAGCGGCTCGCCGTCATGGAATTTCACGCCTTTGCGCAGCGACAGCGCGTAGCTCAGCCCGTCGGCCGACATGGTGCAGGATTCCGCCAGGCTCGGCGCCATCGGATCGCCGGGCATCGCCTTCAGGACGGCGTCATGCATGGCGTAGAGCAGCATGAAGGGCGTGATGATGCCGGGGGTCTCCGCCGGATCGAACCAGGTCGGCGCCAGCGAGACATGCGCGGCGACGCGCAGTTCGCCGTCCGGTGCAGCGCCGGCCGAGCGCAACGTCGCGCCGATCATGGCGGCCGTGGAAAGGCCGAGAACGCCGCGGCGGGTGGTGCGGAGAGATGGCGAAACCATGACGGCCTCCCTGCTAGGCGTCGCCTTTCAGGCGGACGTCTTCGTAGGGTGCGGAATACGGATGGCCGGGAATGAGGCCGAACGCCGATTCTTCGACGCGCGAGCCCTGGCCGTTGAGGAAAGCGAGCTGCCACAGCGGCGCGTACACCGTGCGCTCATGCACCAGCTGCTGCATGCGGTGCAGGATCGCCTCGCGTTTGGCCCGGTCCGTCTCCGCCGCCTGCTGGACGAACAATTCGTCGATGTCGGGGTAGCTGCCGTAGACATAGGCGCCGCCCTTGACGACGAAGGTCTCCATGCGTGTGGCGGCGTTGCCGAACGCGCCGCTGCCGCCCTGGATGAGGTTGCGGTATTTCTTCTCGCCATATTCCTTGGTGAACGCGGCGCGCTCCATCGGGCGCAGCTTCAGGCGGATGCCCGCCTCCGTCAGGCTGTTCACCGCCGCCTCGCCGAGGTTTGCGTAGGAGGCGTCGCAGAAATATTCCCCGCCGTCGAAGCCGCCGCGGAAGCCGGCTTCCGCCAGCAGTCGACGTGCGCCCGCAGGATCGTACGGGATCTTCGGCGGCTGCCAGTAGAATTCATAATCCTTCGGCACGATGCTGCCGGTGAGCAGCGAGTGGCCGAGCGTGAGCGCCTGGTTGATGCCCTCGCGATCCAGCGCCAGGGTCACGGCCTTGCGCACCCGCTCGTCGGACCACGGCGATTTCGGATCCCACTGGTCGGCGAAATAGATCCAGAACGGCGAGTTGATCAGCACCGGCTTCAGCGTCAGCCCCCGCGTGCGCTGCAGTTCCTCGGCCAGTTCGCCGCGGATCGAGTAGGCGATATCGACCTCGCCCCGCTTCAGCGCCGCGAGCCGCGTGGCCTCGTCCGGGATCACCTTCCAGACCAGCCTCTTCACCGTGGGCACCTTGCGCCAGTAGCCGTCGAACGCCTCCATCACCAGCTCGACGCCGGGCGTGAAGGAGACGAACTTGTACGGCCCCGCGCCGATCGGCTCCTTCTTGAATCCTTCCTCGCCCACGCGCTCGACGTACTTCTTCGGCACGATCCAGCCTGCGCCGGTGACGCTGGAGTAGTACAGGAGGAAATCGGGCCAGGGCCGGTGCAGATGGAAGACGATGCGCTGTGGATCGGGCGTCTCCACGCGCGCCACCTTGTCCTTGATGAAGCCCGCGGCGTTACCGCGATAGCGTTCGAAGGAGAATTTAACGTCCTCCGCCGTCACCGGCTCGCCGTTGTGGAATTTTACGCCGGCTCGCAGCGTGAAGCTGTGGCTCAACCCGTCGGCGGAGGCGCTGTAGGATTCCGCCAGGCACGGCTCGGCCGGATTGTCCGGCATCGGCTTCACCAGCCCGTCATGCAATGCATAGAGCAGCATGAAGGGCGTGACGATACCCGGCGTCTCTGCCGGATCGAACCAGGTCGGCGCCAGCGAGATATGCGCAGCATAGACCAGTGGGCCGCGCGTCGCCCTGGCCGGCGCCGCGCCGGCCGCCAGGACGCCGAGCGCGGTCAGGCCTAGCAACTCGCGCCGCGTGGCGCGCATATGGGTTGTGCTCGAGACGCGAACGCGTGGGTGACGTAGGGACGAACGCATGTGGTCACTCCCTGTTGTCAGCTCTGCTTGATGGTCACGTCCTCGTAGGGTGCGGAATAGGCATGGCCGCGGATCAGGCCGAGGGCGGACTCGCCCACGCGCTTGCCCGTGCCGTTGATGAAGGCGAGCTGCCAGATCGGCGCATAGACCGACTTTTCATGCAGGATCTGCTGGATGCGATGCAGCATGGCGGTGCGCTTGGCGACGTCGAGCTCGGTCGCCTGGCCCGCGAACAGCTCGTCGATCTCCGGATAGCTGCCATAGGCGTAGGCGCCGCCTCTGGCTGCGAAGGCGTCCAGCCGCGTCGCGGCGTTGCCGAAGGCGCCAGACGAGCCCTGGATGATGTTCTTGAGCTTCTTTTCGGAATAGGCAGCGAAGAAGGCAGCGCGCTCCAGCGGTCGGAGCTTCACGCGGATGCCGGCCTCCTGGAAGTTGTTCATCACCGCCTCGGCGAGGTTGGCGTAGGTGGAATCGCAATAGTAGTCGCCGGCATCGAAGCCGTTGCGGAGGCCCGCGTCCGCCAGGAGCTTCTTGGCCTTGGCGAGGTCGTAGGTTGCGGCCGGCGCCTTCCAGTAGAAATCGAAGCTGTCGGGGATGATGCTGTTGGTGATCGGCGAGTAGCCGAGCGTCAGCGCCTCGGAAATCGACTTGTAGTCGATGGCCAGCCGGGCCGCCTCACGCACCCGCTGGTCGTGCCATGGCGACCTGGGATCCCACTGGTCGGGGAAGTAGACCCAGAAGGTGCCCTGGATGACCACCGGCTTGAGCGCCAGGCCAGGTATCTTCTTCAGCTCCTCGGCGAGCTCGCCGCGGATCGAGTAGGCGAGATCGACCTCGCCGCGCTTGAGTGCCGCAAGCCGCGTCGCCTCCTCGGGCACGACCTTGAAGACCAGGCGCTTCACGGCCGGCGCCTTGCGCCAGTAGCCGTCGAAGGCCTCGACCACCAGCTCCACGCCGGGCGTGAAGGAGACGAACTTGTAAGGGCCGGCGCCGACCGGCGCCTTCTTGTATCCGTCCTCGCCGACCTGCTGGACGTACTTCTTCGGCACAATCCAGCCCGCGCCGGTGGCCGAGCTGTAGAAGGTCAGGAAGTCCGGCCAGGGCTCCTTCAGCACGAAGCGCACGCGGCGATCGTCCGGCGTCTCGACGACCTTGATGCGCTCCTTCATCAGCGCCGCCGAGGTGCCGCGATAGCGCTCGAAGGAGAACTTCACGTCCTCCGCCGTCACCGGCTCGCCGTTGTGGAACTTGGCCCCGGCGCGCAGGGTGAACTCGTAGGCGAGGCCGTCCGGCGCCATCTTCCAGCCTTCGGCCAGGCACGGCTCGGCCGCGTTGCCAGGCATCGGCTTCACCATGGCGTCGTGCAGCGCATACAGCAGCAGGAAGGGAGTGATCATGCCCGGCGTCTCGGCCGGGTCGAACCACGTGGGCGCCAGCGAGATATGCACCGCCCAGGTGAGCTGTCCCTGCGCGTTGTTGGCGTTTGCCGCGCGTTGTCCCGTGGCGATGAGCCCGAGCGCCGAAAGCGCAAGCAAGCTCCTGCGGCTGAAGTCGGATGTCGATCGGCCGAGCGAATCTATGCCGCCTGCTCGGCCATATGCGTCTGGTCTTGCCTTCCCGTCCATTGTTGCCTCCCAGCCGACCCCTTTTGGTGGGGCCTTGCTTTTGCAATGTCGGAATCGAAAGGACGCGACTGACTTTCAGGTTCTAAGCCTCGCGACGGGCGAGGAACGCCGTGCTGCCTCCATCGTGCTCTTGCCGGCGACGTTAAGGGCAAGGCCGGGATCGGGCAACGGAATTCCGCTGACCAAGACCGATCTCTCGCAGACGACGGCTTGCCCCTTGCGCGCGCCCGTGGTCAGAGTCCGGCAGACAGGGAGTGGGGAAGCATGGATAAGTTGACGCGACGGGGCGCGCTCGTCGGCGCGTCTGCGTTAGCATTCGCAGCGTCTGGCGCGGCACGGGCGCAGGCGAAGTTTCCGGATCGGCCGATCCGGCTGATCATCCCATGGGCGGCTGGCGGGCCGGCCGATGCGGGGTTCCGCATCATGGCGCAGTCGGTGTCGAAGAAATTCGGCCAGCAGGTGGTGGTCGACAACAAGGGTGGCGCCTCGGGCATTCTGGGCGCGATGGCGCTCCAGGAGGCCAGGCCCGACGGCTACACGATCTCGCAGATGCACATGAGCGTGCTGCGTCAGCCGCTGCTGAACAAGCAGCTGACCTACAATCCGGTCACCGACCTCACCTACATCCTGCAGATCACCGGCTACGTCATGGGCGTGGTGGTCCGTGCCGATGCGCCGTGGAAGACGCTGCCCGAACTGCTGGCCTACGCCAAGGCCAACCCCGGCAAGCTGAACTGGGGCACGCTCGGCATCGGCTCGACCCAGCATCTCGCCATGGAGCGGGTCGGCATCGCTCAGGGCGGCCTCAGCTGGACGCATGCGCCCTATCGCGGCACGGCCGACACGCTGCGCGCCCTGCTGGGCGGCGAGATCGACTTCGCCTCGGAGGCGTCGGGCTGGGCGCCGATGGTCCAGGCGGGGCAGTTGCGCCTGCTGGCTGTCTTCACCAGCGAGCGCGCCAAGCGCTTTCCCGACGCGCCGACCGTCAAGGAGCTGGGTATCGACGTGATCGTCGAGAGCCCCGGCGGCGTGATCGGTCCCAAGGGCATGGACCCCGCCGTGGTGGCTGTGCTGGTCGCCGCCTTTCGCGCCGCCGCCCAGGAACCCGAGCACCTGAAATTCCTCGAGAACATGGACCAGCCGCTGATCCTCCTCGACAGTGCCGCCTACAAGGCGGCGATGGCCAAGATCTACGACGAGGAGAAGGAGTTGCTGCGTCGTCTGAACCTGCTACCTGCATAACAACACCGGGAGGCCGCCATGTCGGAAGAGCGCAAGAAGGTCATGCAGCGTTTCGAGGATCGTCTGGCGCGGCTCGAGGCGCTGCGCCACGAGATGCCGGCGCGCTGGCAGATCTTCCACCTGCACAACGCGCTGAACGCCCTGCCGCACGACCACGACACGGCCGACCTGCATCTCGACGAGTTCGACCGCCACGACCTTGCCAAGGAGTATCCCGAACTCGAGGCCGACAAGGTGCCGACGGTCGACGAGATCAGGTCGCGGTTCGATAACCTCGCCGGCGGCCTGCTTTAATTCCTCAGTTCCTCCCCTTAGCGGCTTCCGCGAAGGGGAGGTGTCGCCGTCATACGGCGACGGAGGGGTCATGGGCCGCAACACTGATGCTCATGACCCCTCCGTCGGCGAAGACGCCGACACCTCCCCAGCTTCGCTGGGGAGGGCTATTCCGATAACCGCCGCAACGCGGCGGAGCGCCAGCGCAGTCAGGCGTCGGCGGTGACCGGGGCGGCGCTGCCGCAGTGGTTGCAGCTCAGGCTGTTCGAGGCGCGCAGGCCGTCGCAGGCCGGGCAGTAGCCAATGCCGATATAGAGCGGCCGCTGCCGTGCCTGCTGACGGGCCGGCCCGAAAACGGCGCTGTGCACGGCCCGCAGCCAGTCCAAGCGAAACCTCATCCCCGCAGTCTATCCCCGGATGCTGCCCGTCGATAGCGGGCCTCGCCTGCCCTATGCTCGGCCGGCATGCTGACGCTGCGCCAGATCGAGGTCATCAGGGCCATCATGGTGACCGGAACCGTGGGTGGTGCTGCACGTCTGCTCAACGTCTCGTCGCCGGGCGTCAGCCGGGTGATGAAACATGCCGAGACCATCCTTGGCCTGAAACTGTTCAGCCGGCGCCACGGCCGCTACACGCCGAGTCCCGAGGCGCGCGATATCTTCAACCAGCTGAACGCCGTCTACGACAAGGTCGGCGACCTGCAATACGTCATCCGCCGCCTGTCGCAAGGAGCGGACTCCGAGCTCCGGGTCGGCTCGGTGCCCAGCATCTCCAACGTCATGGTGCCGCGCGCCATCGAGGGCGTGCGCAGGCGCTTCCCCAACCTCCTGATCGACATGGACGTGCTGAAGTTCGAGGAGGCGCTCGACTACATCCTGCTGGGCAAGGGCGAGGCCGTCGCCATGAGCTCGCGCTTCGACCATCCCATGTTGACCTTCGAGCCGCTGGCCAAGGGCCGGTTGTTCTGCATCGTTCCCGAGGGCCATGCGCTGGCGCGGCGCAACCGCCTCTCGGCCGTCGACATCGTTCGCCACCCGCTGATCGGCATCGACCCCAATGACCCCTACGGACGCATCATGGCCGGCATCTTCGCGCGGCTCGGCCTCACTTACGACGTCACGATCAAGGCGCGCTTCGGCACCATGGTCTGTGCCCTGGTCGGCCGCGGGCTGGGCATCGCCGTGATCGACGAGTTCACGTTGGCGGCCGACAACTGGAAAGGCGTCGCCGCCCTGCCGATCATCGAATCGACGGAGTTCCAGACCTACATCGCGTTCCGGCGCGATGCTGTCCTGTCGAGCTATTGCGAGCACTTCATCATGCTACTGCGGCGGGAAATGGAAATGCTGCATGCCGGAAAAGCTGCATCTCGTCGAAAAGTAACGCCAAGTTTGCAGAATCGTAAATCTTGATAATGGACGTTACTTTTCATCTCCGGCATCAATGACGGTTCGGGGAAACGCGAAACCAAGAACGAGGAGTAGATCATGTTGCGTAAGACTCTGGCCGTGGCAGGTCTTGCCATCGGCGGGCTATGGGCGCCGACCGTCTTCGCCCAGGACATCGTCATTCCCAACATCATCGAGCTCTCGGGCGGCGGCGCCACCGTGGGCGCGATGTGGAAGAACGGCTCGAGCATGGCCGTCGAAGAGATCAACAACTCGGGCGGCATCTTGGGCAAGAAGATCAAGCTCGAGTTCATCGATACTGCGAGCGACCCCGGCAAGGCGCGCGCCGCCGTGCAGCGCGCCCTGGACGACAAGCCGATCGCCATCTTCGGGCCGATTTACTCCGGCTCGGTCAGCGCCACGCTGAAGCTCACGGCCGACGCCGAGGTGCCGCAGGTGATGGGCGGCGAGGCCGGTCCGCTGACGGCCCAGGGCTCCAAGTACATCTTCCGCACGTCGTTCGGCCAGAACGTGTCGATGCCCAAGATCGCCAACTATCTGCGCGACGGGGTGAAGGCCAAGACGGTCGCCGTCGTCTATGTGAACAACGACTTCGGCAAGGGCGGCCGCGACGCCATCACCAAGGAACTGGCGGCGCGCGACATCAAGGTCGTGGCCGACATCTCGACCGAGGCCGGCCAGGCCGACTTCGCGGCCGACGTCATCAAGCTCAAGGGCGCCAATGCCGACGCGATCTTCGTCTATCTCAACGAGGAGGAGAGTGCGCGCTTCCTGCGCGAGGCAAAGAAGCAGGGCCTGAACAAGCCCCTGATCGGCGAGACCACACTGCTCGGCCAGAAGGTGATCGAGCTGGCGGGCGATGCCGCCAACGGCGTGAAGGGCCATGTCGGTCTCACCGTCGATGCGCCGGTGCCGGCCATCCAGGAGTTCGGCAAGAAGTACGAGGCCAAGTACAAGTCCAAGCCCGACCATAACGGCGTGAAGGGCTATATCGCGCCCTACATGATCAAGGCGGCGGCCGAGAAGGCGGGCAAGCTCGACGCCAAGGCGATCGCCGCGGCCCTGCACGGCATGACCATCACCCCCGACAAGGTGCCCGGCATCCTGATCGAGGCGACCTGGGACGACAAAGGCGAGATCGACCGCATCTCCTTCCTCGGCGAGGTCAAGGACGGCAAGCAGGTCATCACCGAGACGTTGCCGAAGCTGAACAAGTAGTAGGTGCATGTATGTCCTCATCCTGAGGAGCCGCGCGAAGCGCGGCGTCTCGAAGGATGGCCCCAGTCTTGGTGTTGCCATGCTTCGAGACGCTCGCTTCGCTCGCTCCTCAGCATGAGGCGATCGCTTAGCGTACCATCGCCGCGGACATGACCGACTTCCTCCAACTCCTGATCTCGGGCCTGGCGACCGGCGCGATCTACGCCCTGGCGGCGATCGGCTTCACGCTGCTGTGGCAGACCTCGCAGACCATCAACTTCGCGCAGGGCGAGTTCGTCATGGTGCCGGCCTTCCTGGCGCTGATTGCCATGCGCTGGTTCGGCGTGCCGTTCCTGCCCTCGCTGCTGCTCGCCATCCTGGGTTCGATGCTGCTGCTGGGCGTGGCCTTCCGCTACGTCATCGTGGGGCCGCTGATCCGCCGCGGCGTGCTGCCGCTCGTGATCTCGACCATCGCGCTGTCGATCCTGCTGAAGGAATCGGTGAAGGATTTCTATAGCGCCGAGGCCCAGACCTTCCCGACCTTGCTGCCCGACACGCTGATCACCGTGGCCGGCGTCTCGGTGTCGCTGGCCCAGCTCGGCGTGCTGGCGGTGGCGCTGGTCGCCATCGTCCTGCTGCAATGGTTCCTGGCCGGCACGCGGACCGGCCGCCAGATGCAGGCGACGGCGCAGAACCCGACCGTGGCCCGCATCCTGGGCGTGCCGGTCGAGCGCATGATCCTCTACACCTTCCTGATCAATGCGGCGCTCGCCGCCATGGCCTCGCTGCTGGTCTCGCCGATCTACCTCGCCAAGTTCTCAAACGGCGAGACGCTCGGCCTGATCGCCTTCGCGGCGGCGATCGTCGGCGGCTTCAACCAGGTGCGCGGCGCCATCGCCGGCGGCCTGCTGATCGGCGTCCTGGACAACCTCGCCGCCGCCTATGTCTCGACGGCCTACCGCCAGGCGATTCCCCTGATCCTGCTGGTGCTGGTCATCCTGTTCCGCCCGCAAGGCCTGCTCGGTCGCAAAGAAGAGCGCGCCGTATGAGCACGCGCACCTCGCTTCTGATCGGCCTGGCCCTGCTGGTGATCCTGGCGCTGGTGCCGGTCGATCTCAGCGACATCGGCGTGCCGTATCCCGGCCTGCGCCGCTACGGCACCTACATCCTCACCCTGTGGCTGGTGACGGCGATCGCCGCCATGGGCGTCAACCTGATCGTGGGCTATGCCGGCCAGGAGACGCTGGCCCAGGCCGCCTTCGTCGGCATCGGCGCCTACGTGACGGCCATCGTCACCAAGGCGGGCATTCCGTTCGGGGTGGCGTTCGCCGCGTCCGGGCTGCTCACCTTCGTCATCGGCATCGCGCTCGGCTTTCCGGCGCTGCGTGTGCAGAAGCACTACCTCGCCTTCGTCACGCTTGCCTTCACCGTCCTGTGCTGGCTGGTGTTCCGCAACGAGGAGTGGATCACCGGCGGCGTCATGGGCATCCGCGATATCGAGCGGCCATCGTTCCTCGGCTGGCCGCTGCGCAACCACGTCCGCTTCTACTGGTTCGTGCTCGGTGTCGCCTCGATCATGACCTTCGTGCTGTGGTGGATCGTGCGCTCGCCGTGGGGCCGCGCCTTCAACGCGCTGCGCGAGAACCCGCTGCGCGCCGAGAGCCTCGGCATCGATGTCCGCCTCTACACCTTGCTCGCCTTTGCGCTGGGCTGCGCCTACGGCGGCATGGCCGGCAGCCTCTATGCGCCGCTGGTCGAGTTCATCGATCCCAGCCCGTTCGCGCTGGGCCCTTCGCTGCTCTTCATGCTGATGGTGGTGATCGGCGGCAGCGGCACCTTCCTCGGGCCCTTCGTCGGCGCCGGTATCGCCGTGCTGCTGCCCGAGTGGCTGCGGGCCTGGGAGACCTGGTACCTGCTGATCTACGCCGTACTGGTGATGGTCATGATGGCCTTCTTCCCCGGCGGCATCGTCGGCCTGGCGACGCGCCTGCTGACCAGGAAAGCGCGGCCATGACGGCTCTGCTCGAAGTCCGCGATATCGAGAAGTCGTTCGGCGGCGTGCAGGCCGTGCGCGGCGTCTCCTTCGACGTCCGCGACGGCGAGATCCTGGGCGTGATCGGCCCCAACGGCTCAGGCAAGTCGACGCTGTTCAACTGCATCCTGGGCCAGCTCGTGCCCGACCGTGGCAGCGTGCGGGTCAACGGCCGCGACGTGACGGGTCTCAGGCCGTCGCGGCTCAATCGCCTCGGCGTCAGCCGCACCTTCCAGCTCCTGCAGGTCTTTCCCGAGCTGACGGTGCGCGAGAACCTGGTCCTGGCCGGCCAGGAGCATCGCGGCTCGCGCCTGTCGCGCCTGTTCGGACCGCGCGATGCCGGTCTCGGCGCCGACGCCGACCGCATGCTCGATTTCTTCCGCCTGCGACGGCTCGAGCACGAGAAGGCCGGCAGCCTGTCCTACGGCCAGCAGAAGCTTCTGGACGCCGCCATGGCCTTCATGTCGGGCTCGCGCCTGGTGCTGCTCGACGAGCCGGCCGGCGGCGTCAACCTCACCATGCTGGCCGACCTGCGCGAGCGGCTGGAGGCGATCAACCGCGAGACGGGCGTCACCTTCGTCGTGATCGAGCACAACATGGAATTCGTCATGGCGTTGTGCTCGCGGCTGATCGTGCTGGCCGAGGGACGTATCATCGCCGAGGGTGCGCCCGCCGACGTGCGGCGCGACCCGTTGGTGATCGAAGCCTATCTGGGGCACTGACATGGCCCACGATGTCATTCTCACCCTCGACACTGTCGTCGCCGGCTACGGCAAGATGACGATTCTGAACGGCGTCACGGCTGCCATCCGGCGAGGCGCCATCACCACCGTGATCGGCCCCAACGGTGCGGGCAAGTCGACCCTGTTCAAGACGGTGTTCGGGCTTCTAGGCGTACGCACCGGCCGCGTAACCTTCGACGGCGCGGACACGACATCGTTCGCGCCGCGCCGCATGCTCGATGCCGGCATGTGCTACGTGCCGCAGGGTCGTAATCTCTTCCCCGAGCTTTCGGTACGGCACAATCTCGAGCTGGGCGGCGTTGCGCTTTCTGACACGTCGCGGCTCGCCGGCCGCATGGACGAGATGATGGCGCGCTTCCCCATGCTGCGCGAGAAGGCCGACGCCCAGGCCTCGACCCTGTCGGGCGGCCAGCAGAAGCTTCTCGAAGTGGCGCGTGGTCTCCTGCTCGAGCCCAAGCTGATGTTGATCGACGAGCCCTCGATCGGCCTGTCGCCCCTGATGGTCCAGGAGGTCTTCGCCATCCTGAAGGACCTGCGCAGTGCCGGCGTGTCGATCCTGATGATCGAGCAGAATGCCCGCCAGGCGCTCGCCATCTCCGACTATGGCCTGGTGCTGGAGCAGGGCCAGACCCGCATCGAGGACACCGCCCAGAACATCCTGGCCGACCCGCGCATCGCCCAGCTCTTCCTGGGCGGCGGACTGGCCCCAGCGACTTAAGCGCAGGAGACATTGTGATGACGTCACGCATGCTCGTCGGCCTGATCGGCACCAATATCCAAAAGTCGCTGGCGCCGGCGCTGCACGAGGATGCCTTCGCGGCCGCCGGTGTCTCCGGCCACTACCATCTGATGGACGTCGCGACCCTGCAGGGCCGCCGTCTCGAGGACCTGCTGACGGCTGCCCGGACCGCTGGCTTCGCCGGCGTCAACATCACTCATCCGTTCAAGGAAGCGGTGATCCCGCTGCTCGACGCCGTCTCGACCGAGGCGACCGAGATCGGCGCGGTGAACACGGTGGTATTCGACAAGAGCGGCCGCACCACCGGCCACAACACCGACTGCTCGGGCTTCCGCCAAGCCTTCATCGAGACTTTCGGCAACGACGCTGTACGCGGCAAGCCGGTGCTGCTCTTGGGCGCCGGCGGGGCAGGGCGGGCGGTCGCCGTGGCGCTGATGGCATTGGGTGCCTCGACGGTGCGGATCTACGACCAGGACCAGGTCCGTGCCACCGGCCTTTGCGCCGATCTCATCATGCGTTTCGGCGCCGATCGCTGCGAGCTGCTGACCGATCCGGAAATCGCGGCCGAGCAGGTCGCCGGCATCGTCAATGCGACGCCGGTCGGCATGACCGGCTATCCCGGCCTGCCCTTGCCGGTTCGCCTGGTGCAGAAGCATCATTTCGTCGCCGACGTGATCTACACGCCGATCGACACCAAGTTCGTGCTGGCCGCCCAGAAGAAGGGCTGCCGCACCATGAATGGCGGCGGCATGTGCGTGCACCAGGCCGTCGATGCCTTCCGCCATTTCACCGGTCTCGTGCCCGACGTCGCGCGCATGAAGCAGACCTTCGAGACGGCCTGCGCTGCCCGCGACGCGGCTTCTGCGACGGGAGGGCCGAAATGAAGACAGCCATCGCCACGGTCTGCCTGAGCGGCGCACTCGACGACAAGCTGGAGGCCATCGCCAATGCGGGCTTCGAGCGCGTCGAGCTGTTCGAGAACGACCTTCTGTCGTTCAACGGCTCGCCCACCGATGTCCGGCGCATGATCGAAGACTACCGGCTGCGGACCATCACCTTCCAGCCGTTCCGCGACTTCGAGGGCATGCCGCCGGCCTTGCGCGAGCGCGCGCTGACCCGCGCCGAACGCAAGTTCGACGTCATGGAGGCGCTGGGCTGCGACCTGCTGATGGTGTGTTCCAACGTCTCGCCCGACAGCCTGGGCGGCATCGACCGCGCCGCCGCCGATCTGCGCGAGCTCGGCGATCGCGCCGCCCGCCGCGGCATGCGGGTCGCCTTCGAGGCGCTGGCCTGGGGCCGGCACATCAACGACTATCGCGACGCCTGGGAGGCGGTGCGGCGCGCCGATCATCCCGCGGTCGGCCTGGTGCTCGATACCTTCCACATCCTGGCGCGCGGCACGGATCTTTCCGCCATCCGCGCCATCCCGCGCGACCGCATCTTCCTCGTTCAGGCGGCCGACGCGCCGCGGCTCGACATGGACTATCTGTCATGGAGTCGGCACTTCCGCAATTTCCCGGGGCAGGGCGACTTCCCGCTCGACGACTTCATGGACGCGCTGGCCGCCACCGGTTTCGACGGCCTGTTCTCGCTGGAAATCTTCAACGACCAGTTCCGCAGCGGCTCGACGCGCCAGGTGGCGGTCGATGGTCATCGCTCGCTGATCTATCTTCTGGACCGCCTGCACGCGCGCTCAGGGCACACCGTCGCCGGGCTGACGCCGATGCCGCCGCGGGCGAAGTGTCTCGGCGTCGAGTTCATCGAGTTCGCCCTGGACGACCAGGCCGCCGTCCCCTTCGAGAGCATGCTGCAGGGGCTGGGCTTCCGCCGCGCCGGCCAGCACATCTCCAAGCAGGTCACGCGGTGGCGCCAGGGCGACGTCAACATCGTGGTCAACACCGAGAAGGAGGGTTTCGCCCACTCCTACAACATCACCCACGGCACGTCGGTCTGTGCGCTCGGCCTACGCGTCGACGATGCCGCCGCCACGCTCGACCGCGCCCAGCTCCTGCTCGACATGCCGTTCCGCCAGGCCGTCGGGCCGGGCGAGCTGGAGATTCCCGCGGTGCGCGGCCTGGGCGGCAGCCTGGTCTATTTCATCGATCCCAAGACCGACCTGGGCCGTGTGTGGGACATCGAGTTCCGCGCTGTTGCAGACAGCTCGGGCAAGGGAGACGCCGGTTTGCAGCGGGTCGATCACCTCCAACAGGTGATGCTTTACGACGAGATGCTGAGCTGGCTCCTGTTCTACACCTCGCTGCTCGAGGTCGATAAGACGCCGGCGCAGGACGTGCTCGATCCCGGCGGGCTGGTGAAGAGCCAGGTGGTGCAGTCCGATGACGGCCGATTGCGCCTGGTGCTGAACGGCTCGCAGTCCGGCCGCACCCAGACCTCGCGTTTCTTGTCGGAAGCCTTCGGCTCGGGCGTGCAGCACATCGCGCTGGCGACCGACGACCTGTTGGCGACGGTGCGCCAGCTCGAAGCCAACGGCGTGAAGCTGCTGCCGGTGCCCGAGAACTACTATGACGACCTGGAAGCCAAGAGCGAGCTCACGATGGAGCTGATCGACACGCTCAAGGCGCACAACATCTTCTATGACCGCGAAGGCGACGCCGAATACTTCCAGGTCTATACGACCACCATCGAGGATCGCTTCTTCTTCGAGATCGTCGAACGCCGCGGCTACCGCGGCTACGGCGCGGTCAATGCGCCCATCCGGCTGGCCGCGCAGGCCAGGCTGGGCGCGCGCCTGTCATAGTCTTCCGGACCGCGAGCCGGAGGCTCGCGGTCCGGAAGAACATGAGCCGCCCCAGCTAATCGTAGAACTGCGGCGAGTGCTTCTGCGCCTGGCTCTGCGGCTTGTCGTGGTTGATCCACAGCTCAGCCTTCTTGTCGGCCATCAGCTGCTCGATCCTCTTGAACGAGGCCTGCGTCTGGTCGGCGCTGGTGTTCATCGAGGCCACGCGTTTGTTGTCCCAGTTGTCCTTGAAGTGGACGGCATCCCCCGAAAGGACCAGCCAGCCGGTTTTGGGCAGGTGCACCAGCAATGACTGGTGGCCGGGCGTGTGGCCCGGCGTCGAGATGATGGTGGCGCTGCCGTCGCCGAACACGTCGAGATCGCCCTCGAGCTTGCGGATCGGCCGCTCGGCCTTGAACGGCGGCTTCTTGTCGGGGGCGAACGCGAAGTCGAACTCGGCCTTCTGGATCAGGAGCGTCGAGGCGGGGAACATGTCGACATTGCCGATATGGTCGCCATGATGGTGCGAGACCGCGACGTACTTGATGTCTGCCGGCCTGACGCCGACTTCGGCCAGCTGCGCCGCCAGCGTCTTGGCCCGCGTCGCCGTGCCGATCGGGCCGGTCACCGGCTTCTCGGCGATCGCATCGGGGTAACCCGTGTCCCACAGGAGCCAGTCCGAACCGTGGCGGATCAGGTAGCAGTTGTCGGAAAGCTCGAACGGCTTGCCGACATTGACGCCGGGCGACCAGCGCGACTGGTCGGTCGCGGCATTGTGGCCGCAATCCATGACGTAGAGCCGATCGGCCGTGCCCGTCTGGGCTTGGGCGTTCGCCAACCCCAACGATGCAGCAAGAATCAGACCGACAACTCCCTTCTTCAACATGGCTGCCTCCTCAGTCGACCGGACGGTAACGTCGCACCGCTGCGATACCCAGGATGATGAACAGGATCAGCACGATGCCCTGCACAACAGCGAAGGGCGGTTCGGAGCCGGTCGGCGCGAACTTGTTCAGGTAGGCGAACTTGTTGAACGACTGGACGATCGCCACGAAGAAGTTGAGGTAGAGCGCGGCGATCGCGGTCGCGACATAGATCTTGCGCCACGGACCTAAGAGCTTCTTGCCGTAGATCGCGTACAGCGCCACGGCCAGGATCACGAGCGAGATCGCGCCGACGACGTGCGCCGGCGTCAGTCCCTTGATGGGAAAGAAGTAGCCGGTGACGCTGGTCAGGATCGTCGAGATCAGGAAGAAGGCGTTCCAGCCGGCGATCGGCGCGCTCTGAAGCATCAACGCGACGACGATGAAGCCGGTCATGATGCCGACCAGGCTGATGACGACGTGCACGAAAGTGAACGTCTCGATCGACATACCCAGAACCATCACGTACTCCCCCTTTTATCGACGCTGAGCTTAGCGCATGGACGCTGAGGCGGATAAGCCTTTCCCACGCCACATTGGTCGGCCACGCAGTCATCCCCCTTCAAATAATGGAGAGAACATGCCTGCCTCGATCGCGCGCCGCAGCTTCCTCGCGGCGCCGTTGCTGGCCCTTCCAGCCTTCGCAGACGATGCAACATCCCGGCTTGCCGAGCTCGAGCGCCGCAATGGTGGCCGACTGGGCGTGGCGGCGCTCGATACGGCGAGCGGCCGTCGCGTCGGCCATCGCGCCGAGGAGCTGTTCCCGCTTTGCAGCACCTTCAAGTTCCTGGCCGCGGCCTTCGTGCTGGCCCGGGTCGATCGCGGCGAGGAGAAGCTGGACCGCCGTGTCGTCTTCGCCGAGAAGGACCTCGTCACCTATTCGCCGGTGACCAAGGGGCATGTCGGTGCACGCGGCATGACGATGGCGGAGATCTGCGAGGCGGCCGTGACGCTCAGCGACAACACCGCGGGCAACCTGATGTTCGCGAGCTTCGGCGGACCCGCCGGGCTCACCGCCTATGCACGCTCGCTGGGCGACAGGGCGACGCGGCTCGATCGCATCGAGACTGAACTCAACGAGGCAAAGCCCGGCGATCCGCGCGACACCACGACTCCGGTCGCCATGCTGGGGACCATGCAGCGGCTCTTGATCGAGGATGCATTGTCGTCGTCATCGCGCGATCGCCTGATCGGCTGGCTGATGGCCAGCAAGACGGGCGCCCGCCGCCTGCGCGCCGGCCTGCCGGCCGACTGGAAGCTCGGCGACAAGACCGGCACCGGCGACAACGGCACCGCCAACGACGTCGCCATCGCCTTTCCACCCGGTCGCGCGCCGATCCTGATCACGGCCTACTACACGGGGTCGACGATCTCGGACGATGCCCGCAACACGGTCATCGCCGAGGCAGGACGTCTGGTGGTCGCGGGACTAGGCTAAATCTCTTCCTCCCAGATTCGCTGCAACTCATGTTCCTCTCCCCCGCAAGGGCCCCGCAAGGGGGAGAGGAGCCTGATTGGCAGATATGTCCACTCTCTAGCAGCGTCGCCGGGAGGACGGAGGCAGGCGACTCACGTCCTGGCCGGCTGCGCGGCTGCCGCTTTGCGCAACCTCGCCACCTCCTCGACGATGCCGGTCTGGCCGGTTTGCTTGCCGAGGTCCTCGGCGCGCTTCAGCAGCGGCGTTGCTGTTGCGGTGTCGCCTTGCAGCAGGGCGCTTCGGCCGGCGCGCAGGAAGTAATCCGCGGCGTCGGCGGTGCGGCCGGACCGCAAGGCCGCATCGCCCGCCAATGACAGGGTGCGGGCCATGCCGCGGTAGTCGAGGGCCTGCTGGCGATTGGTGGCCGATTGCTCGAACAGGCTGAGCGCGCCTCCGGAGTCGCCGGCCAGCAGGGCGGCGCGGCCCTGCAGCTCCTGGCGGTCGCCCTCGAGGTCCGCTTGTTTGGTCGGTGGCGCAAGGGCCGCGATCGCCTGGGTGAGGCCCGCGGTGTCGCTGCGGTCGGCCGCGACCAGGCCGCGGATGAACCAGGCGCGCCGCACGGCGTCGGGGTCCTTGGCGCCGCTGTCGAGCACTTCCTGGGCGGCGCTGCCGGCCATGCCGAGATCGCCGCTGCGATAGGCGGCGGCGGACTGGACCAGGATCAGCTCCGGTGGCACCGCGGCGCGACGGCGGGTGAGCTCGGCCCGCGCCTCGCGCGCCGTGGCGACAGCGGCCTTCGAATCGCCTGCCTTCATCTGTGCCAGCGCCAGGTTGTAGGCGACGTCGCCGATGGCGCCGGCATCGTCGCGTTCGTAGGCTCGGGACAGCGCGACCTTGTACTGGCGCACGGCCACGCTCGGCAGGTCCATCGACAAGGCCTGCGTGCCGGCCTTGTTGGCCTGGTCGAGCTTGATATCGGGGGGCGGCCCGGGATCGACCGGCGCGCCACCGCCACACGCGGTGAGAGCCAGCATCGACAGCAAAGCCAGCGGCTGGCGGATCACGGCCGCACCTCGACTGCCGGTGCGCGACGGGTGGGTTGAGCGGCCGGCGCGCTGCTGCCGCCGAACAGCCAATGATGGCGCAACTGCCCCAGCAGCAGCTCGAGCTCGCGCGCGGCGATCTGGGCTTGCAGCAGCGTGGCCGGCATGGCGTCGGTCGTATCCTGGACGTTGCGCGTGATCTGCGGCGTCGTCGCCGCGAGATTGCGGGTGGTGGTCTGCAGCGAGGTCAGGATCGAATCGGTCTTCACTAGGATCTGGGTGATGCGCGGATCCTTGGAGGTGCGCTCGAGCTGGGCGGCAAGCTCGCGCACGCTGACCAGCGACGCCTCGAGGTCGGCCGACAGCTTTTCGTCGCTGATCAGCCGCCCCGCCAGGCCCTGGCCGCTCTCGACCTTGCGCGCGATGCCGGCAGCCGAGGCCAGCGTCTGCTCGAGCGGCCCTGACGGATCGGTGATGCGCTGGGCCACGGCATTGAAAGCCTGCACGGCCTTGTGAATTTCGTCGATCACCGGCACGACCTTGGCGCGCACTTCCTCGATCATCTCGCCCAGCGAATCGGTCGCCCCGCGTTCCGTGGTCGCCGCGATCACGGCGTAGGACCAGTCGAGCTCCGGCCCGACGCCGCGCTGGATATCGATATAGGCCGCACCCGCCACGCCGAACTGACGGCGGATCGAGACCACCGAATCGCGTTTGATGAAGGGCCGCATCTGGTCCTCGACACGGGCGACGGCATGCATGCGCTGGTTGGGGTCGATGACGATGCGGCGCACTTCGCCAGCGCGCGTGCCCAGCACCTGGACTTCTGCTCCCGGCGCCAGGCCCGAGACGCCTTCGTCGGGCAGCAGGATGCGCAGGGTGAAGGAGGGCTGGAACCAGTCCTTCAGCAGGCCGGCGTTGATCAGGACCGCGACGAACACGCCGATGCAGGCCAGCACCACCGCGCCCACGACCTCATCGAACTGGTAGACGCCGAAGATCGAGCGCTTCATCGTGACCTCCGCACCCGCATCAGTCCATGATCGTCCAGCCGGAACACCTGGTTAGGCTGGACGAACTGCGCGGCCTGCGTCGCGAGGCTCGCGGTGATCCACAGCACCGTGGCGCCACGGTCGCACGCCGCCGAGATCGCCTGGGCCATCGGCACGGCGAGATCGGAGGACTGGTCGAGCACCTGATCCTGTACCACGATCAGGTCGGGCGAGCCGAGAAATCCGCGCACGCAGGCCGCCCGCACCAGGGCACGCATCGGCGTGGTCTCGCGCCGCCCGACCGGCAGGCCGGGCAGGCCGAACAGGCGGGCAAGTTCGGTGGCGTCGGCGACGGCCTCGGCCCGCGGCTCGTTGAAATGATAGGCCCGCGCGACCAGAACCGATTCCAGCACCGTCATGTGCGATGGCCAGACATCGGTCCGTATCACGGCGCCGATGCGGCGCCGGCGATGGAAGCGCTCGCGCGGCGTGCGAGTCGTCCAGTCGACGCCGAGAAAGCGCACCTGGCCGGCGCCGGGATCGGCGAGGCCCAGGCACAGGTCGACCAGCATGGCGGCGTCGTGCTCGTCCTCGACCTGGACGATCGCCACCTCGCCGCGCGGCAGCTCGAGGTCGAGGCGCGCCGTATGGGCCGAGAACTGCCGGTCCGCCAGGGTGACGCCCTGCAGGGACAAGACCGATCGGCCGCGACGCAGAGCCATCAGGCCACCAGGTCGAACAGGGTGTTGACCAGGAGGATGGCCAGCGCCGAGCGCACGAAGCCGCGCGGCACCAGCCGCTGCAGTTCGTCGGATTCATCGCGGCGGCCGAGGCCGGTGGAGCAGCAGGTCAGCGCCACCATGTAGCCGATGATGATGCATTTCAGCGGCGGCACGATGAAGTCCTGGATCTTCATTGCCCGCAGCACGGTGTCGGAGAAATCCCAGATCGAGTAGGCGATCAGCTCCAGCCCATAGGCGAGGAGATAGCTGGTCAGCATGGTCGAGCAGAGCAGGACCGTGGCCAGGCAGAACGCCCCGACGGCGAAGGCGACGGCGCGCGGCAGCACCAGCAGCGCCAGCGGATCGAGGCCCTGGATCTCCAAGAGCCTGAGCCAGCCCTTGGGCTGCGCCTCGCCAAGCTCGATCAGCGTGGCCGTACCGCTCCTGCCGAACACGATCAGGCCGACCAGGATGGGCACCAGCTCGCGGATCAACAGGATGACGATCACCGGACCGACTAGGCCGGTCGTGCCGGTCTGCGCCAGCCAGTAGACCGCCTGCGTCACCAGGGCGAAGCCCACCAGCATGCCGGTCACGATCGTCGTCACCAGCGACCGCACCGCCACCTCGCGAAGCATGCGGTTGAACTCGATCGAGACCGGGCCGCGCCACGCCTCGCGCCGAAACGCCACGAATGCGACGGTCGCGGCAAATGACATGAACAGCAGCAGCCGGCTGGCGCCGGAGATGGTGGTGGCGCCGAGCGCGGCCAGCACGCGTCGCGGCCAGGGCCGCGGGTCGTAATGTCGGGCGCGGGCGATCATATGCGGCCGACCATCACGAAGGTGCGCATGTTGCCGGTCTCGGGCAGGAAGTAGCTGCCGCGCGGGCGGAAGAGGAACTGCGTCGAGAGAAGATCGTAGGCCGTTTCTGAAGCCGCGATGGTGCGGCGCGCCGTCGTGCCGGCCAGCACCTTGGCGATGCCGATCGAGCCGCCCCAAAGGTTGCGGCTCGGCGGGTCGGTGCCGACGGTCGAGGCCATGACCGTGCCGATGTCGATGGCGAGGCGGAAGTCGAGGCTGGTGCTCCAGCGATCTTCCAGCTCGATCAGGCGGTCGCGCAGCTCGAGCATGGCCGTCGCCAGGCACATCGCATTGCCCTCCACCGATCTTCGGTCGCGCAGAAAGGCCGCCAGCACGATCTCGTCGTCGAGCAGGGCTGCGTAGCACACGCCGCTCGTCTCGATGGTGCGCCGCAGCTCCTGGACGATGGCGTCCATCGCCGTGCGCTGGCCGCTATCGGACGGACGCTGGGCGACCGTCGTCCAGTTCGGCAGCTTGATGACGCCGACCGCCGCCCGGTCGATCGCGCTCTCGATCAGGCTCTCCATCGGCGCGTTGTGAGCCAGCAGGGTGCGTTCGAGGCGTGTCTGGCGTTGGGCGAAGCTGCTCTGCGCCTCGGCGGGTTCCGCCTTGTCCTGGGCCGCCACCGCCGCGGCGGCCGCCGCCACGACCGTCGCCTGCGCGGCGCCGGCCGTGGGCGACGCTGCAGACGTGAAACGCAGCGCCAGCAGGATCGAAAGGGCGTCGCAGAACGTCGCGAGGCCCGTCGCGCGATCGCCGCGCTGCGGATCCTCGATCGAGAGCATGCCCAGCAATCGCCCGGCCATCACGATGGGCGCGACATAGACGTTGCTGATCTCGAGCGGCCGCAGGTAGCTCGCGAACAATTCCGACGTACGCTTGTCCTGGCCGGCCTCTTCGGTATCGATCGCCTTACCCTGGCCAAGCGCTTCGAAGAGATGGGGCATCTCGTCGCGATGGAGCGCCAGGCCGGTCGTATGATCGTTCACGGCGGTATCGAAGCAGTCCTCGCAGGTCAGCGTGCGGCCGTCGCGGCTCAGGCGCCAGATCGCGACGCGCTTGGCGGCGCAGGCGGTGGCGGCGCTCTCAGTCGCCCGGGCGAGCCCGGCCTCCTCGGCGTCGGCGGCTACGGCGTCGTGCGCCAGGTCGATGAAGGTCTGGGTACGGGTTTCCAACGCGTGCTGGCGCGTCGTCGCGGCGGCGGCGCGTCGTTCGGCGAGGACGTTGCGCCAGGCGAGAAGCCCGGTCAGGCCGGCGACGATCAGCACGACGGCGATCGACATGACGAGGGCGGTGACGCCGCTGTCGGCGACGAAGCCCACGAAGTCGGTCTCGGGCACGACGATCAGCACGATCCAGTCGCGGCTGGTCAGCCGCCGCACCGGTTCGGACGAGACGATGATGCGCTCATGGCCGAGGTCGAGGACCTTGCGGCCGTAGCCTTCGACCCGCAGCAGGTCGTAGGCGCGCGTCAGCACCGGATCGCCGACCTCGTCGAGCCGCGGCGACTTCGCCTCCGGATCACTGGCCGGCACCCAGTCGGCGCTGGGATAGGCGACGATGCGGCCGGCGGGATCGACGATCATCGCCCTGCCCCGGGTGCCGATGTGGAGCTGTTCGAGATAGGCGCAGAGCGTGGCGAGCTCGATATCGACGGCGATGACGGTCTGCAGCTTGCCGTCGCTGTCGAAACGCGGCAGGGCGACCGTGAGGCCGGGCTTGCGCAGGGTGTAGAAGAGGTAAGTGTCGGTCCAGAACATCTTCCGCGTGCTTTCGGCGCCCTGGTACCAGGGCCGCGTGCGCGGATCGAACGTGTCGCCCGGATCTTCCTCGATGGCGATCGTCTTGTTGGCGCCGTCTCGCCTTTGCCAGGTGACTCGCCGTCCCTCGCGACGGTCGATCAGCTTGGTGTCGAACCCGCCCTTCTCGTTGCGCACGACGAAGACGTAGTTGCCCTGGGCGTCGGCGTAGCTGAAGGCCGAAACGGACGGGATGCTGGCGATGGCGTAGCGGGCGAACCGCTCCATTTCGGGCGCCGCCTCGATGGCGTTGCGTCCGGCTCCCGCCGCGTCGGCCAGTGTCAAAAACTGTTGCGGCGGGGTGAGGTACGAACGCATCTGGGCGCCGACCCGCCGGTCGATCGCCGTGATCAGATCGTTGCTGAGGGTGACTGCGCCCTTGCGGTTGGCGCTGTAGACGAAATAGGCGATCGCCGCGACCAGCACGACAACCACCACCACGCCCACCAGCGGCAGGCCGTGGCGTAGCGCGGCGCGCAGACGTGATTCTCTGCGGTCACGGGCTGCCGCGTCCGACGGGGCTGTCGAGGCCGGTGTGGCAGCCGGCTGCAGCGCAGGTTTAGGCGAGCGCGCCATGTGGCCGCCAGTCTACCGCATTGGCTGCGATCCGTTGAGACCGTCAGTGCGCCTTCAACGGGCGTTCCTGGGTTCGCCCGGCTGGCGCGGCAGGAAGGCCGTCAAGATTCCCAGCAACAGAAGGAACGGCGTGACCTTGTAGACGGTCTCGATGCTGGTCCAGTCGGCGAGCTTGCCCAGCGCGGCGGCGCCGAGGCCGCCCAGGCCGAAGGAGAAGCCGAAGAACATGCCGGCGACCAGGCCGACGCGGCCCGGCATCAGCTCCTGGGCGTAGACCAGGATGGCCGAGAAGGCCGAGGCCATGATCATGGCCACGACGACCGCGAGCACGCCCGTCCAGAAGAGATTGGCGTAGGGCAGCATCAGCGCGAAGGGCAGAGCACCCAGGATCGAGAACCACATCACCGGGATGCGGCCGACCCTGTCGCCGACCGCGCCGCCGGCAATGGTGCCGGCGACGATGCCGACCAGGAAGGCGAACAGGTAGAGCTGCGCCGTCGCCACGTCGATGCCGAACCTGGCCATCAGATAGAGCGTGAAGTAGGATCCGAGGCTGGCGCTGTAGACGTTCTTGGAGAAGAGCAGCGCCACCAGGATGGCGACGGCGAGGGCGACGCGGCGGCGCGACAGGGCGGGAGCGACGGGCGCTGCCGAGGCGGCCTTGCGCGCCGCGGGCTTCCGCTCGGCCTGGCGTCGCGCGTACCAGCCGCCGACCTGGAACAGCACCAACATCGCGACCAGGGCCGCAGCCGAGAACCACACGATGCTGTGCTGGCCGTGGGGCACCACGATGAAGGCTGCAAGCAACGGCCCGGCCGCTGATCCCATGTTGCCGCCGACCTGGAACAGCGACTGCGCCAGGCCGTAGCGGCCGCCGGACGCCATGCGCGCCACGCGCGAGGCCTCGGGATGGAACACCGACGAGCCCATGCCGATCAGGGCCGCCGCGAACAGGATCATGGGATAGGAGTCGGCGCGCGACATCAGCAGCAGGCCGACCAGGGTGAAGCCCATGCCGACCATGAGGGAATAGGGCTGGGGCTTCCTGTCGGTGTAGAGCCCGACCAGCGGCTGCAGCATCGATGCAGTGCATTGGAAGGCGAGCGTGATCAGTCCGACCTGACCGAAGCTCAGCGCGTAGTTCTCCTTGAGGATGGGATAGAGCGCCGGGACCAGCGACTGCATCATGTCGTTGAGCAGGTGGCAGAAGCTCAGCGAGAGGATGACCGCGAAGGTCGTGGTGTTGGCCGAGGCCGTCGATGCTGTGGAAACCGCGGGCGCCGCGGCGGGAGCCGTCCCCGCCGACAAGGTACTATCGCTCATATTTACAGAATAACAGATGAGGTTTGCGACGCCACCGCCGCACCGGCAAGCCAGCGTTGCAGGCACCAAAGTTCCGTCATCCCGACCGGAGCCGAGCCCCTCGACTTCGCTCGGGACAGGCTACGCGAGGCGTAGTGGAGGGACCTGTTTTTGTTGACGCATCGACACGAAAAGGTCCCTCGACTATGCCGCCCTTTCAGGCGGCTCCGCTCGGGATGACGGAACGACGTGGGAACCTTCGGTGCAGTCGCAGTGTTATCTCCTCTCCGATGGCGCCAGACCAACCCTTCCGCAGCACGCATACCGATGTGCCGGCCCGGCTCGACCGGCTGCCGTGGAGCAGATTCCATCGGCTGGTGGTGGTGGCGCTCGGCATCACCTGGATTCTCGACGGCCTCGAAGTCACCCTGGCCGGGTCGGTCGCAGCAGCGCTGCAGACCAGCCCGCGCCTGCAGCTCACCGCCGAACAGGTCGGACTGACCGGCAGCGCCTATCTCGCCGGCGCCGTGCTGGGCTCGTTGTTCTTCGGCCATCTCACCGATCGGCTGGGCCGCAAGAAGCTGTTCAACGTGACTCTCGGTGTCTATCTGGTGGCCACCGCGCTCACCGCCTTCTCGTGGGACTTCTGGAGCTTCCTCCTGTTCCGCTTCCTCACCGGCGCGGGCATCGGCGGTGAGTATTCGGCCATCAATTCGGCGATCCAGGAGCTGATCCCGGCGCGTCTGCGCGGTCGCGTCGATCTCGCCATCAATGGCAGTTTCTGGATCGGCGCGGCGGGTGGCGCGCTGCTCTCGGTGTGGCTGCTCGATCCTGCGGTGCTCGGTCCGGACCTGGGCTGGCGGCTCGCCTTCGGCAGCGGCGCCGTGCTCGGCCTGGCGATCCTCTACCTGCGCCGCTTCCTGCCCGAAAGTCCGCGCTGGCTCATGCTGCACGGCCAGCCGGGCGAGGCGGCGCACGTCGTCGACGGCATCGAGGCGCGGGTCATCGCCAGCGAAGGCGTCACCCTGGCGCCGGTGACGGCGCGGCTCGCGCTCGGCGACACGCACCGGGTGACCATGGTGTCGGTGGCGCGTACGCTGCTTTCCGACTATCCAGGCCGCACCACGCTCGGCCTGGTGCTGATGGCGGCGCAGGCGTTCGTCTACAATGCGATCTTCTTCACCTACGCCCTGGTGCTGACCCGCTTCTATGGCATCGAGGCCGACAAGGTCGGGCTTTACATTTTGCCGTTCGCGCTCGGCAATTTCCTGGGCCCGCTGCTGCTCGGGCCGTTGTTCGATTCGGTCGGTCGCAAGATCATGATCTTTGCGACCTATGGGCTGTCGGGCGTGCTGCTGGCCGTCACCGGCTGGTTGTTTGCCCAGGGCCTGCTGAACGCCACGACGCAGACGGCGATGTGGAGCGTGGTGTTCTTCTTCGCCTCGGCGGCGGCAAGCGCCGCCTACCTGACCGTGGGCGAATGCTTCCCATTGGAAATCCGCGCGCTCACCATCGCGCTGTTCTACGCCTTCGGCACCCTGCTGGGCGGCGTCGGCGGACCCTGGCTGTTCGGCGTGCTGATCGCCAGCGAAAGCCCGACCGAGATCGTGACGGGCTACATGCTGGGGGCGGCCTTGATGATCGTGGCCGCCCTGGTGACCCTGCGGCTGGGAGTCAAGGCCGAATGCCGGCCGCTGGAGGAGGTGGCGCCGCCCCTGTCGATGCGCGTCGAGCTTGCCGATCCGCCGGAAAAGCGGTGATAATCGACCTTCGTCCATCCTCCCGCCGACGAGGTGATGGAATGACTCCAGACGAGCTCACGACCGCTCTTGGGCAGGCTGCCGCCAAGGTTTGGGGCCAGTTGCCGGCGTATGTACAGCACGACCTGTTCGAAGCGGCAGTACGATCGGCCGGCAAGGGGGCGCGCGAGGAGCTGGCCGTGTTCCTTCACCGCCGGCATCCCCGCACCACCGACGGCGAGGACTCCGGCAGAAGAGTGCCCGAGCCCGATAGTCTGGGCGGCTGAGGCGCCAGCCTCGAGCGAGCATCAATCGATCCTGCGGGTGCACCAGATCACAACGCAGATTCCGACGATCACGGCGACTGTTACCGTGATCATGACGAGGCCCAGGCTGGTGAACAGCATCTCCCAGATCGTCTGCATGATGTCTTAAGGCGCGCGCATGCCCCCGGGTTGCTGACGCCCGGGCGCAAAGCCCCACCAGGCAACCGGGAGGGCAACGACGCAAAGCACCGCCATTGCGAGAAACGCCAGCCCGCCATGGTCGGCATAGAGCGTTCCCGACAACCACGTCAGGCCGGCTGTCACGAGACCGGCGCCGAAGGCATAGAGCGTCTGGGCTGTCGCGGCCACCCGTGATGGAACGACGTTACCGATGACGCGCATGCAAACGAGGTGGAGCAGGGCGAAGGTGAGGCCATGCAGCGGTTGCAGGACGGCCAGCAGCTCGACCGACGTGGTGAGACCCATGGCAGACCAGCGGATGACGCCGGCGACGCTTGCGAGCAGAGCAGCCCCGCGAGCATCGAGCCGATCGAGCAGCCACGGCCCGATCAGGAGGAACACGACGACTTCGGCCGCCACGGCCTCGGCCCACAGCGCACTGATGACCGGGGCCGGAAGTCCGGCGGCGCTCCAGCGAATCACGGCGAATGCGTCATAGAGCGCGTGACTGCCGTAGACCAGGGCCGAGACAACGATGACGACGCGAAACGCCGGCAGCTTGAGAAGGCTGCGCACTTTGGCCGCCCCGGGCGCGTCGTCGTCGGCCGACCGCGCATCAGGGTGCGGGGCAGGAATCCACGCGGCTGCGGCGGCGGCCACGGCCAGGAGCGCCACATTCGTCCAGATGATCGGGCTGAGGTCGGCGGAGCTTATCAGTTGTCCGATGACGAGCGTGCCCACCAGGAAAGCGGCCGATGCCGCACCGCGTATCCAGCCGTATTCAAACGGCCTCCCCGCCCGCGCGGGTCTCGCCGTGTTGACCGTCAGCGCATCGGCGAGCGACGTGGTCGGCGCAAGCGCGCCGGCCTGAACGACGGCGATCGGAAGAATGAGCCAGAAGGTGCTCGCTGATGAGTACCCCGCGGCCGCTGCCGCCGCCACGACGATACAGCTTGCGAGAACGAGGCGCAGAGAGGCCACGAGGTCGGCGAGCCGTCCGATTGCCGGGCCGGCTGCCAGGCGCATCACCAATCCGGCGGCGAGGATCAGTCCGATCTGCTGCGGCGCCAGGCCTTTGCTTTCGAACAGTTTCGGCCAGTACGGCGACGCCACGCCGAAGGCGCCGTACAGGGCAGTGTAAAGAAGAATGTAGGCACCGGGAGAGTGCACTGGTCTTGAACGTGAGATGTCGCGTGGCCGTTGCTATGCATTTGCTGTCATTGCATTGGCCATGAACGCCGGAATAGGGTGTGTCCGTACAGCCAACGGAGTGTGTATGTGTAACGCCTGTCTTCCCGCCGGACTGTCCCGTCGTCTCATGTTGGGAGCCGGCCTGGCCGCAGCGGCTGCCGCACCGTTCGCCGGTATTGCGCAGGCCCAGCCGGCGAGAGCCGCCGAAACGCCTGATGCAGCGCTGAAACTCCTGATTGACGGCAATGCCCGCTATGTCTCGAACAAGATGAACGAGCGCGACTTCTCGGCCTCCCGGGCTGCCCGTACGCGCGGCCAGGCGCCGTTCGCGGCGATCCTCGGCTGCGCCGATTCCCGCGTTGCGCCGGAACTGGCCTTCGACCAGGCGCCGGGCGATCTGTTCGTTGTGCGCGTCGCCGGCAACTTCGTCACGACCGAGGGGCTGGCCAGCCTGGAGTTCGGTGCTGCCGTGCTCGGCACCAAGGTGATCATGGTGCTGGGCCATACGAGCTGCGGCGCCGTCAACGCCACGGTCGATGCGCTGCAGAAGGGGAACAATCTACCGGGCCACATCGCCGACCTGGTGCGGTCCATGAAGCCCGGCGTCGAGCCCGCCCTGAAGCAGTCGGGCGACGATCTCTACCAGCGCGCCGTGGTGGCGAACGTCCGCTACAACGTGCAGCAGCTGCTCGCAGCCAAGCCGATCCTGGCCGACATGGTGGCGGCCAAGAAGCTCAACGTCGTCGGCGGCGTGTACGACCTTGCCACGGGCAAGGTCACGCAGGTCTAGTACCTGCTTTCATTGAATGGTGATTCACGGATGACCTCATCCTGAGGAGCCGCGCGCAGCTGAGCGCATTCATATGCGCGTAGGCGTCTCGAAGGATGGCAACAAAGGCGATGTTGCCCACCCTTCGAGACGGCCCTGCGGGCCTCCTCAGGGTGAGGTGGGATTGTATCAGCATCCAATAAGGTTTCTTGCCGGACCGGGCGGGCGCGCTGGTTGTAGAGCATCTTGCGGATGCGGGCCTGCTCCTCGGGCGGCAGCTTGGTGTTGTCGACCGAGAGGTCGGCGCCGACCGCCATGCCCTTCTGCACCGCGGGGCGGGCGCCCAGTTCCTCGAACCAGCGCTTGAAGTACTTGAACTCCTCGATGTCCTGGCCCTGGAACTTCCAGTTGATGGTCCACGGATAGCAGATCATGTCGGCGATCGTGTATTGGTCGCCGGCCAGGTACTTGTGCTTGTAGAGCTGGTTGTTCAGCACGCCGTACAGCCGGTTGACCTCGTCGGTGAAGCGCGTGATGGCGTATTTCTGGTCGCCTTCCTTCGTCTGGTCGACGCGGCGGAAATGACCGCACTCACCGCTCTTGGGTCCCTGGTTGGCCATCTGCCAGATCAGCCACTGGTTCACGTCGTAGCGCGTGCGCACGTCCTGCGGATAGAACTTCCCGGCCTTCTCGGCGATGTACATCATGATGGCGCCGGACTCGAAAATCGTGATCGGCTTGCCGCCGCCCTTGGGTTCGTGGTCCACCATCGTCGGCATGCGATGGTTGGGGTTCATCTCCAGGAACTCTTTGCTGAACTGGTCGCCGCGGCCGATGTTGACGGGTACGATCTTGTAGGGCAGGCCGCATTCCTCGAGCAGGATGGTGACCTTCTTGCCGTTGGGCGTGGGCCAGTAATGCAGGTCGATCATGATGATCCCTCCTAAGGTTGGGCGGGAGCTTATCGGGCGGGGCGACATGGGCAATAGCAGTCAAGAAAAGATGATTAGCCCGATGATCGGCCGCTCGCTGCGCCGACTCGAGGATGCGCGGTTCCTGACGGGTCGCGGACGTTACGTCGACGACATCGTGGTCGCGGATTGCCTATACGGGCACGTCCTGCGTTCGCCGCATGCCCATGCCGTCATCAAGGGAATGGACGTGTCGCCCGCCGCGGCGCTCGCCGGTGTGCACGCGGTCTACACCCACGCCGACCTCGCGGCCGACGGGCTGGGTCACATGCCCTGCCTGGCGGCGGTGAAGCCGATGATCGTTCCGCCGCGTCCGGCGCTGGCCGACGGCCGCGTGCGCCACGTCGGCGATCCCGTGGCCTTCGTCGTCGCCGACAGCGCCGAGATCGCCCGCGAGGCCGCCGAGCTGATCGAGGTCGACTACGAGGCGCTCGACGCCGTCGTCGACGGTATCGCGGCGCTCGCTCCCGATGCGCCCGCGATCTGGCCCGAGGCGCCCGGCAATCTCTCCTACCACGTCCAGCGTGGCGATGCCGACGCCGTGGCCAAGGCGATGGGCGAGGCGGCGCACATCGTCGAGGTCGAGGTGATGAACAATCGCGTCATCGTCACGCCGATCGAGCCGCGTTCCGGCATCGCGCGCTACGACGCCGCCAGTGACACGATGGATCTCGAACTGACCGGGCAGGGCGTGCACGGCATCCGCCGCCAGCTCGCCGAATTCATCTTCAAGCTGCCGCTCGATCGCATTCGCGTCCATGCGCCCGACGTCGGCGGCGGCTTCGGCATGAAGAACTTCCTCTATCCCGAATGGATCCTGCTGCTGTTCGCGGCGCGCAGGCTCGGACGGCCGGTGCGCTGGCTGGCCGATCGCGCCGAGGAGTTCGTCATGGGCGCGCAGGGCCGCGACATCGCCGCGACCGCGAAGCTCGGGCTCGCCGCCGACGGCCGCCTGCTGGCGCTCGACGTGAAGATGGTCGCCAATCTCGGCGCCTATCTCTCGGGCAACGGGCCGGGCGCCTCGGTGGTCGCCGCGTCGACGGCGCAGGGCGGCGTCTACGACATCGCCGCGATCGCCGTCGACATCCGCGGCGCGCTCACCAACACCGTGCCGGTCGATGCCTATCGCGGTGCCGGCAAGCCGGAGGCCAACTACATCATCGAACGCGCCGTCGAGGCGGCGGCACGCCAGCTCGGCCGCGATCCCGCCGAGCTGCGCCGGCAGAACCTGATCGCGTCCTTCCCGCATAGGACGGCGCTCGGCATGGCGATCGATTCGGGCGGCTTCGTCGCCAATCTCGATGCCGCCGTGGCGCGCGCCGACGCCAGAGGCTTTGCCGCGCGCCGCGCGGCGGCCAAGGCGCGTGGACGATTGCTCGGCATCGGCGTCGCCTGCTTCCTCGAGACCTCGCGCGGCGCGCCCAACGAAGGTGCGGAAGTGCGCGTCGAGGGCGACGGCAGGGTCATGGTCGCAGTCGGTACCGAGTCCAACGGCCAAGGCCATGAGACTGCCTTCGCCCAGATCGCAGCCGATCGGCTCGGCGTGCCGGTCGAGGCCATCCGCTATGTCCAGGCCGACACCGGGCAGGTGAAGAGCGGCGCGGGCCATGGCGGCGCGCGTTCCATGCACATGGGCGGCGCCGCCGTCGTGAAGGCGATCGATGCCACGCTTGCAAAGGCGCGCGCGCTCGCGGCCCATCTCTTGCAGGCCTCTGAAGATGAGCTGGTCTTTGCCGACGGACGTTTCGCGGTGGAGGGCAGTGATCGCTCTGTCGCCCTGCAGGCGCTGGCCCGGAGCGCAGAGGACCCGGCCAACCTGCCGGATGGCATGACGCCAGATCCGGTTGGGGGCCTTGGCGCGCACGTGATGAACATGACCGACGTCTTCACCTTCCCCAGTGGCTGTCATGTCGCCGAGGTGGAGATCGATCCAGAGACCGGCGCGGTGGTGCTGGTGCGCTACACCGCGGTCGACGATTACGGCCGCCTGATCAATCCGTTGCTGACCGAGGGTCAGGTCCAGGGCGGCGTCACCCAGGGCATCGGCCAGGCGATGGTCGAACACACCGTCTACGATGCTTCGTCGGGGCAGCTGCTAAGCGGCTCGCTGATGGACTACGCCCTGCCGCGCGCCGACGATCTTCCACTGTTCGACATCGAGCTGGTCGAGCGGCCGACCGCTGCCAATCCGCTGGGCGTGAAGGGCTCGGGCCAGGCGGGGTGCATCGCCGCCCCGCAGACCGTGATGGCCGCGATCCTCGACGCCCTGCGGCCGGCCGGCGTCGAGGCGCTCGACATGCCGGCGACACCCGAACGCGTCTGGCGTGCGCTGCGCGAGGCCGAGCGTCGTTGATCGACAAGACGAGCGGCGGTCAGCAGCATCATGTCCTGACCGGTATCCTGTTCATCTGCGGCGCCGGCATCCTGTTTCCGGTGATGAATGGCTTCGCCAAGTTCTTGGGCGAAAGCGGCTATGATTCCCTGCAGGTGTCGTGGGCGCGGGCCTTCGGCCACATCCTGTTCATGCTGGCGGCCTTCGTGCCTCGTTTCGGGCTCGGCATGCTGCGTACGCAGCGGCCCGGTACGCAGATCCTGCGCTCGGCGCTGCTGATGACGTCGAACCTGTCGTTCTTCTTCGCCATCGTCACCATCCCGATCGCCAAGGCCGCCTCGATCAGCCTCACCGCGCCGCTGGTCGTGGCGCTGCTCGCCTGGCCGATGCTGGGCGAACGTACGACGGTCGGCCGGCTGGCGGCGCTGGGCGTGGGCTTCGTCGGCGTGCTGATCGTGATCCGGCCCGGCACCGAGCTCTTCCAGTGGGCCTCGCTCGGCGTTGTGCTGAGCGCCACCTGCTATGCCCTCTACCAGATCCTGACGCGGCGCATCGCCGACACCGATACGCCCGAGACCTCCGCGATCTACAGCTCGACCGTCGGCGCCTTCGGCTTGATGTTCGTCCTGCCGTTCGTCTGGAAGACGCCGGAATCTTTCCGGGACATTGCCTACTTCTGCAGCCTCGGCGTCCTGGGTGCGCTCGGCCACTATTGCGTTGCGCGCGCCTTGCACTATGCGCCCGCCAACATCGTGACGCCGTTCCAGTACATGCAGCTCCTGGGCTCGGTCGCCGTGGGCTACCTGTTCTTCGGCAATTTCCCGGATGTTCTGGGCTGGGTGGGTGCCGCCATCATCGTCGGCGCCGGGCTCTATATCGGCTGGTCTCAGAGACGATAGGCTATTCGCGTTCTTCGGCTGTCCGGCGCACAAGACGGGTTGTGTCGCACTTGGCAAATTGCCACACTCGCAGTCAGACTGAGCCGGCCGAGGCAAGCCACGACGGACAGGGCCGCCTTTCGACCGGACAGGAATGCCACCGCGCGCCAGAACGTGGGGCCACTGGGAAGGAGTCGAGCGATGGCGGTCACGACCCCGATCGACAGCCCGGCCGCGGCCGCGAACACCACGCCTCTGGCGCGGCGACGAGGCACCTTTGGCGCCGACAAACTCTGGGCGCTGGCCTTCGTCACCCCCTACGTCGCGGTATTCGTGGCCTTCGTGATCTACCCGATCGGCTATGGGTTGTGGCTGGGCAGCGATCCGGCCAGCTATCGAGCCCTGTTCGACGATCCGGTCTATCCCCGCACAGTGGTCAACACGCTGCTCTATCTGCTGTTCGGCGTGAACCTGAAATTGCTGCTGGCGCTGCTGCTGTCAGGCTTCTTCATGCGCAAGGGCTGGTGGACGAAGATCCTGCTGCTGATCTTCATGCTGCCCTGGGCGGTGCCGGCGCTGCCGAGCTACCTGTCCATCAACTGGATGCTGAACGGGCAATGGGGGCTGATCAACAATATCATCTGGCACGTGGCGCAGGTCGATGGGCCGCCTTGGCTCGACAGCCACTACCTCGCGTTGGGTTCGGTCATCTATGGCCATATCTGGAAATGGTTGCCCTTCTGGACCCTGATCTTCCTCGCCGGGCGCATGGCCATCTCGCTCGAGCTGTATGAGGCCGCGGATGTCGATGGCGCGAGCCTGATCCAGAAGTTCACGCACGTGACCCTGCCGCTGATGGCCGGGATGTACCTGGTCTGCACCATGCTCTCCACCATCTGGGCGCTGGGCGATTTCAACGCCGTGCGCTTCATCTCCGGCGGCGGCCCGGCGCTGTCGACGCATGTGCTCGCGACGCTGGGCATCCGCAACGCCTTCGAACTGGGCGATCCCAGCCTGGGCATGGCGACGGTGCTGACGGCGCTGCCCCTGCTGATCCCGCTGGTGATCCTGCTGATGCGCCAGCTGCGGCGCAGCGAGGTGACGATATGACCGCGCACCGCCGGGCCCGTGCGATCGGCAGCATCGGCGTGTGGCTGCTGTCGGCAGTGCTGCTGATCTGGACGCTGCTGCCGATCTACAACATCATCCGCGTGTCGATGCAGGAAAAGGAAGAAGTGCTCAGCACCTCCGTCTTCCCGGTCGCGCCCAGCCCGCATGCGTTCGAGGTCGTGTTCCGCCAAACCTTCTGGCTGCTGGAGACTTTCTGGAACCAGATGGGCAACAGTTTTTTCATCGGTATCGCTGTCGCGTTCCTGACCCTGGCGATCGGCACCCTGGCCAGCTTCACCATCAGCCGGATGCGCATCCGCAATGGCTGGATGCTGACCAACGCGGCGCTGCTGACCTATGTGATCCCGATGTCGTTCCTGGCCATCCCGTTCTACGGCATCATGGGCAAGTATGGCCTGACCAACAATCCGCTCGCGGTGATCGCGGTCGAAGTGACCTTCGCCACGCCCTATGCGATTTTCATTTTCCAGCAATACAGCGCCTCGATCCCGTTCGAACTGGACGAGGCGGCGCGGATCGACGGTGCCTCGCCGCCGCAAATCTTCTTCCGCATCTATCTGCCTCTGATGGCCCCTGCCCTGGTGGCGATCGGCACCTATGCGCTGCTGCTGTCATGGAACGAATATCTGTACGCGTTCCTGCTGCTGTCGGGCGGCAAGGTCGTCACCGTGCCGGTGACGCTCGGCAAGTTCCTGGTGGGGGACGAGGCACCCTGGAACTACCTGATGGCGGCGGCGATCATCTACGCCATTCCGCCATTGCTCATCTACTACGGTGTCCGCCGCAAGATGCACGGCGGTCTGACCATGGGAGGCGTGAAAGGCTGAACGCGGCGCCCATTCGGCGTCTTGGGAGGAAAACAACATGAAGCGCATGACACGGCGGCAGACATTGGTTGGTGCGGCGGGTATCGCGGTCGCGGCGGGAACCGGCCTGAGGCCGCGCCGCGCCGCGGCCGCCGGCGAACTCACGGTCTGGTGGACCCAGGGCTTCTACAAGGCCGAGAACGATGCCGTGATCGCCTGGATGGCGGACTGGGAGAAGCGCAACAGCACCAAGGTCAATCTGACCATCATGAACGGGCCGGATGTGATCACCAAGCTGATCGCCGCCATGCAGGTGGGCGATGTGCCGGATGTGGTACACACCGTCACCGGCGACCGCTTCCTGGTCCCGCGCGCGGCATGGAACGACCAGCTGGAGGATGTTTCCGATGTCGTGGACTCGCAGAAGGCGGAGTTCACGGAAACCGCGCTGATCAGTGCGCGCCTCTACAACGCCAAGCAGAAGAAGTCTTCGTATTACGGCGTACCGACGAAAGCCTCCTCGCTGCTGAATTCGCACTGGCTCCCGTTGCTGCAGGAGGCCGGCTTTGCCGCGACCGATGTGCCGGGCACGCAGGACAAGTTCTACGACTTTTTCCAGACCGTGCAGGAGAAGCTGCGCTCCAAGGGCAAGCGAATTTTCGGCCTCGGCTATTCGATGGCGGCCAAGGAGGCCGATGCCGGCAACCTGTTCCACCAGTTCCTGGTCAGCTATGGCGGCGTCGGCATCGTCACGCCCGACGGCAAGCTGAATATCGACGACCCCGCCGTGCGCAAGGCAGCAATCACGACGCTCGAGCGGCTGACGACGCCGTTCAAGAAAGGCTTTGTGCCCCCGGGTGCGATCAACTGGGGCGACGTCGACAACAACAACGCCTTCTTCGCCAGGCAGATCGTGATGACGCCCAACGCCACCATCTCCATTGCCGCGGCGCAGATGGACAAGCCCGATCTTTACAACAAGGAGATCATTACCAGCGGCGTTCCCCTGGGCAATGACGGCAAGCCGGTGGCGAGCGTGCTCGCGATTGCCCCCACCATCGTCCCGAAAGGCTCGAAGAACGTCGACGGCGCCAAGGCGTTGCTGCGCGATTTCATCCAGCCGGCGAACCTGAACGCCTATCTGAAGGAAACCCGCGCGCGCTATCTGCCGGTGATGGCTTCCGTCGTGAAGAACGATCCGTACTGGACCGACCCGAAGGACCCGCACCGCCCGGTTGCGGTGGACATGGGGCTGATCAAGCCGACGGTGCCGTGGTGGATGTCCTACAATCCCGCTTATTCGGCCGTGCTGTCCGAGCAGATCTGGCCGCAGGCGGCAGCCAATATCACCCAACGCAACATGACCGCGGAACAGGCGACCGACGAAGCAGCCAAGCGGATCAAGCAGCTGTTCGAGCAGTATCAGAAATGACTAGTACCGCCTTCATCGAAGGCGGATCCACAGACGACCTCATCCTGAGGAGCCGCGCGTTGCGCGGCGTCTCGAAGGATGGGCAACAACGCGGTGTATCCCACCCTTCGAGACGGCCCTGCGGGCCTCCTCAGGGTGAGGTTGGGCTGTATCAGCAATCAGAGTACTAGCCCACCGTCACCGGCGAGAAGTCGACATACCAACTCTTGGGATGGACGTAGCCCTTGACCTTGCTGGAGATGGCGTTGGGCCACACGTCGTGGACCACCCAGACGAACACCGCGTCGTCAACCATCTTGGTGTTGATCTTCGCCAGCACCTTGTCGAGTTCCTTCGGGTCTGACGTGCTGCGCGCTTCCTTGGCGAGCCTGTCGAACTCCGGATCGCTGATGTAGCCCCAGTTCGAGCCCTTGGGCGGCACCTGCTGGCTGTCGACGAAACGCATGAAGGCGTTGTGCGGGTCCATCGTGTTCCAGCTCACGTTGATGGCGCCGAACTGCTGGCCTTCCGGCGACTTGGCGCCCTGGCGCATGGTGTTCAGGAGCGCATTCCAGTCCATCACCTGGAACTCGACGTCGATGCCGACCTCGGCCCATTGCTGCTGGATCGCCTCGTTCATGATCAGGGGATACATCTGCCCCGAGCCGGAGGTCGATATGGCGATCTTCGTCTTGAGTTTCTTCGACGGCCCGTAGCCCGCTTCGGCTAAAAGCTTCCTGGCCTCGGCCGGATCGTACTTGATCTTGAAGGAAGGCGAGCCGAACCAGGGATGATCGGGCGGCACGCAGCCGACGGCCGGGACGGCGAGCCCGTTCAGCACCTTGACGATGGCGTCTCGGTCGATCGCGAGGTTCATCGCCTTGCGCACGCGGATGTCCGCCGTCGGCGCGCCGGGCAGCATGCTGAGCGTGTAGGGCCACATGTGCGGAATGGCGTTGGTCTCGATCTTGCAGCCTGCGGACTTGAGCTTGTCGAGCGAATCGGGAGCTGGCGCCTCGATCCAGTCGACGCGTCCTGACAGCAGGGCGGCCGAGCGCGTCGAGACGTCGGGGATCGGCAGCAGCACTATGCGCTCGCTCCTGGGGATGCGATCCTTGTTCCAGTAGTCGGTGTTGCGCTCGAGCTCGGCGCGCTCGCGCGGCGACCAGGCCTTCATCTTCCACGGGCCGGTGCCCGATGGTTGCTTCCGGTAAGCCTGCCAGTCGCGGCCGACCTTCTCGAAATTGTCGGCGCTGGCGATCATGAAGCGGTTGAGCAGGGACGGCATGAGGGTGTCGACGCCGTTGGTCTGCAGCTCGACCTTGAAGTCGTCGATCTTGCGATAGCCGACGAGCGGCCACACCGCGGCGATCAGCACGCTGCGGCCCAGGCGATCGAAGACCGGCGATTTGTCGTTCAAGGTGCGATCGAGGCTGAAGATGACGTCGTCGGCGGTGAACGGCGCGCCGTGATGGAACCTCACGCCCTGGCGCAGCTCGAAGATCCATTTCGTCGGATCAGCGGGGGCCTGGTACCACTTGGTGGCAAGGCCCGGCACCAGCTTGGCGGGCTCCGTTGCCGACGACAGGTCCCAGGCGACCAGCGGATCGTAGAGCGTGTAGCCCATGAAGCGGATGCCTTCGGTACCCTGGTCGGGCGCGCCGTCGGTGACGGGAATGTCGGCCAGCGTCATGGCGATGCGCAGGGTGGAAGGCTGCTGCGCCTCGGCAGCGCGAACGAAGGGCAGGGCGGCGCTGGCGAGCAGGGCGGCGCGACGCTTGAGCATGCGGAACCTCCAGAGTTCCGTCACACGAAGCAGGATCTGCGCCAGCGTGGACGAGGCACGCTTCTTGCTGTTCCATCGCCGACCATGACCGCACCGAACACGCTGTCCGCCACCGAACTCGCGCAACGACTCGATGGCGGGACGGTGACCGCCGAGACGATCGTGCGCGCCCATCTCGAGCGCATCGACCGGCGCGACGCCGATGTGCTCGCCTGGTCGCATCTCGCCCGCGACGCTGCACTCGAACGCGCCAAGGTGCTCGATCGCGGGCCACGCCAGGGCCTGCTGCACGGCATCCCGATGGGCGTGAAGGACATCATCGATTCCGGCGACCAGCCCACGACCTACGGCTCTCCGATCTACAAGACGCACCAGCCGCTGGCCGACGCCGCCACCATCGCGCTGGCCAAGAACGAGGGAGCGATTTTGCTGGGCAAGACGGTCACCACCGAGTTCGCCAATCGACACCCCGGCGTGACGAAGAACCCGTACAATCCGGCGCATACGCCCGGCGGCTCCTCGTCGGGCTCGGCGGCGGCCGTCGCCGACTTCCAGGTCGTGCTGGCAACCGGCACGCAGACCGGCGGCTCGGTGATCCGTCCGGGCGCGTTCTGCGGCATCGTCGCCTACAAGCCGAGCTACGGCCACTTCGCTCCGGCCGGCATGAAGGCGAACACCGAGTGGTTGGACACGATCGGCGCCTATGCGCGCACGATCGAGGACATCGCCCTGTTCCGCGCCGCGCTGATGGCGATGCCCTACCGGCCGATCGCCAAGCTCGACACGCCGCCGCGCATCGCCGTGTGCTTCACCCATCACAAGGCGGAGCTGTCGGCCGAAGGCACCAAGGCGGTGAACGATGCGGCGGCGCAGCTTGCGAAGGCAGGGGCCAAGGTCTCGGAGATCGAATTGCCCGCGCCGGTGAGGGACATGACCGCCGGCCAGCAGACGCTCAGCGCCTTCGACGGCCCGCGCGCCCATGCCGACGAGGCGCGGCGCTTCCCCGGGCTGCTGAGCGAGAGCCTGAAGAAGGACAAGCTCGCCGCTGGTGCTGCGATCGACTACGCGACCTGGGTCGCCGCCCGCAAGCTCGGCGAGAAGGGACGCGCCGCCGTCGATGCGCTGTTCAGCGACTTCGACGTCATCCTGACCGCGCCGGCGCCTGGCGAGGCGCCGGTCGGCCTGCACAGCACCGGCAAGGCGACGTTCAACCTGCTCTGGACCTATCTCTGGATGCCCTGCGTCACGCTGCCATTCACCAAGGGACCGACGGGCTTGCCGGTCGGCATCCAGCTCGTCGGCCGTTGCCACGAGGACACGGCCCTGCTCGATATCGCCGGTTGGGTGAGGAGCGCGCTATGAAGCCGCTCAGCGCCACCGAAGCCGTCGCCCGCATCGAGGACGGCACGCTCACTGCCGAAAAGCTGGTGCGCGATTGTCTCGACCGCATTGCCGAGCGCGAGCCTGCAGTGAAGGCGTGGGCCTTCCTCAATCCCGACCTCGCCATCGCCCAGGCGCGGGCTGCCGATGTCATACGCGGCGGCATCCTGCGTGGTGTGCCGACCGGCGTAAAAGACATCATCGATACCCACGACATGCCGACCGGTCACAACTCGCCGATCTTCCAGGGCAAGATCCCCTTCGGCGACGCCGCCTGCGTGGCGCTCTGCCGGACGGCCAACGCCGTCATCATGGGCAAGACGGTGACGACCGAGTTCGCCAACCGTCATCCCGGGCCGACCACCAACCCGCACAATCCCGGGCACACGCCGGGCGGTTCGTCGTCCGGCTCGGCGGCCGCCGTCGCCGACGGCCACGTGCCGCTCGCGTTCGGCACGCAGACCGGCGGCTCGGTGATCCGTCCGGCGGCCTATTGCGGCGTCATCGGCTACAAGCCGACCTTCAATGACTTCTCCCGCGTCGGCATCAAGATGCAATGCCATTCGCTCGACACGCTGGGACTGATGGCGCGCACGCTGGACGACATCGCCCTGTTCCGCGGCGCCGTGCTCAAGCTGCCGCCGGTCGCGATAGATCGTGGCGTGCCGCGACCGCGCATCGGCTTCTGCCGCACGCCGATCTGGGACGAGGCCTCCGCCGACACGAAGAAGCTGCTCGAAGCGACGGTTGCCAGGCTTGCCGACAAGGGCGCCACGGTGGTGAACATCGCCTTCGCGCCCGCCTTCAACGACATCCTCGACGATCACGGCGCGATCTCGGGCTGGGAGAGCGCGCGCAACTACGCCGACGAGCGGCTGCGCAATCCCGACAAGGTGAGCGGCGAGCTGATGGCCGGCCTGCGGCGCAGCCTGGAAGTCACGCTGGAGCGCTATGTCGCCGCGCAACGCAAGTCGGTCGCGTTCAAGGCGCACGTCGATTCCCTGTTCGACAAGGTCGACGTGCTCGTCTGTCCCAGCGCGCCGGGCGAGGCGCCGGCCGGCATCGAGTTCACTGGCGACCCGCGCTTCAACTCGATCTGGACGCTTGCCGGCACGCCCTGTGTTACCTTGCCCGCCGGCACCGGGACCAACGGCCTGCCGCTCGGCATCCAGCTCGTCGGGCTGCGTCATGAAGACGACCGGCTGCTGTCCACGGCCGCTTGGGTGGCGGCGCACTTGAATTGAAATGCCTCACCTTGAGGAGCGACCCGATTACGCGCAATCACATGCGCGCTTGTCGCGTCTCGAAAGGTGGGCCTCAGGCATGGTGTATGCTGCCCATGCTTCGAGACGCATCGCTCACGCGATGCTCCTCAGCATGAGGTGTCAGTGACATGCCTAAGATCAATGGTGAACGTCTTCTCGCCGACCTGCGCCGCATCGCCGACTTCGGCCGTTACCAGACCGGCGTGCATCGCCCACACCTGTCGCCTCAGGACGTCGAAAGCCGCCACTGGCTCGCCAACCGCATGAAGGAGGCGGGACTGGAGCCGGTGATCGACGGCGTGGGCAACGTGATCGGCCGCAGCCCCAAGACCGGGCCGCGCCTGCTGATGGGCTCTCACACCGATACCCAGCCGCGCGGCGGCTGGCTCGATGGCGTGATGGGCGTGATCTACGGCCTCGAGGTGGCGCGCGCGCTCGCCGAGGATCCCGACACCGCCCATCTCGCCGTCGACGTCGCCTCGTGGGCCGACGAGGAGGGCCACTGGGGCGGCATGATCGGCTCCAAGAGCTTCATCGGCCGCATCACCGAGGCCGACATCGACAATGCGCGCCATCGCGACGACGGCAGCAAGATGCGCGATGCGCTGAAGGCAGCGGGCCTCGACAAGGCGCCGCGCATCGAGCTGGAGGACGGACGCTACCGCTGCTACCTCGAGGCGCACATCGAGCAGGGCGGTGTGCTGGAGCACACCGGCAAGCGCATCGGCGTGGTGACGGCGATCGTCGGCATCTACCAGTATCGCCTGACCTTCAGCGGCATCCAGAATCACGCCGGCACGACGCCGATGCCGATCCGCAAGGACGCAGGTGTGGCCATGATGCGGCTCTACGACGAGGTGATGGAGCGCTTTCCCGCGCTCGCCGGCCCGCGCAGCGTCTGGACCGTGGGCAGGATGTCGGTCGAGCCGGGCGCGCCCGCCATCATCCCCGGCAAGGCCGAGATGATCCTGCAGTTCCGCGACGCCGACCCGGCGGTGCTGCAACGCCTGGAAGCCTGCCTCGGCGAGATCGTCGAAGCGCACATCAAGCGCGGCCCCTGTGCCATCGAGTGTGTCAACCTCGGCCGCACCATGCCGGCGCCCATGGAAGAGCGGCTGCAGGAAGCACTCGACGACGCGGCGGAGAAACATGCCGCCGGCCAGCATATGCGCATGCCGTCGGGCGCGGGGCACGACGCACAGATCCTGGCCCAGCGTCTGCCTGCGGCCATGATGTTCGTGCCGTCGATCGGCGGCATCTCGCATCATTTCACCGAGAACACCGCGGACGCCGACATCGTCCTGGGTTGCCAGGTGTTTGCGGATGCGGCGGCGAAGATTCTGAAGGGGAACTAGCTGACACAACGGTGTCAGTAGTCGGGCGTTAACGTCGATGTCTCACCTCAGGAGGACATCATGGCTTCGAAGCGTGTCGACTACACGACCATGGACTGGACTTCGGGCGTTCCCTTTTATGGACCCGCCGCGGTCCACGACGGCAAGGACATCGTGCAGCTCAAGCTGCTGAGCGACCGGCGCCAGGAAGGCGGCGGCATCGCCTGGCTGGTCAGGATGACGCCGCCGCCCGGCAAGCTGATCAAAATCGTGGCTGTCGCCTTGTCCGACGAGCACATCTTCTCCCTGCAGGGTGGGCGCGGCACCAAGAGCGGCGAGCGGGCGCAGGGATCGGGCGGCTATGGCCTCAATCCCAAGGGGCAGCCGCACAGCGCCATGATCGCCGAGGAGACAACGGCGCTGGTGATCTATGCCGGCGAGCCCGACGAAATCCGCTCGATGGAGGTCGTCGATATCGCCGAGGCTGCCTAGTACCGACTATCGCCGGAGGTGGAGTCGTGATTCAAGGATGGGATGAACATCCAGGAAGCGACGCCGATCGTCCTGACGGAGCAGGAGCGGTCTGCCTTAGAAGCCATGATCCGATCTCCGAAGACTGAACACGGGA
>JACPOB010000189.1 GCA_016185145.1 Rhodospirillales bacterium
GGAGATGGTGATGCCGGGGGACAACGCCCGCATGACGGTCGAGCTGATCCAGCCGATCGCCATGGACGAGGGCCTGCGCTTCGCCATCCGCGAGGGCGGCCGAACCGTCGGCGCCGGCGTCGTCACAAAGATCGTCAAGTAACGTCTGCCAGCGCCTGAGCGAGCAAAGACCATGGACAATACCAATATCCGAATCCGGCTGAAGGCTTTCGATCATCGCGTGCTCGACACGTCGACGAGCGAGATCGTGAGCACGGCCAAGCGGACGGGCGCGCAGGTGCGCGGTCCGATTCCGCTGCCGACCGGCATCGAGAAGTTCACGGTCAACCGCTCGCCGCACATCGACAAGAAGTCGCGCGAGCAATTCGAGATCCGCACCCACAAGCGGGTCCTCGATATCGTCGATCCCACCCCGCAGACGGTCGACGCGCTGATGAAGCTCGACCTCGCTTCGGGCGTGGACGTCGAGATCAAGCTCGGCGCCTAAAGGACAGGGAAGAGAAGGAACAGGACCATGCGTTGCGGTCTCGTCACCCAGAAGGTCGGCATGACCCGCGTCTTCAACGACGCCGGGGAGCATGTGCCCGTGACCGTTCTGAAGGTCGACCAGCTCCAGGTCGTCGCCGTCCGCTCGGAAGAGAAGGACAAGTACACCGCCGTCCAGCTCGGCTACGGCAGGGCCAAGGTCAAGAACGTGAGCCAGCCCAACCGCGGCCACTTCGCCAAGGCCAAGGTCGAGCCGAAGAAGAAGCTGGTCGAGTTCCGCGTCGCCAAGGACGCGGTGCTCGAGGTCGGCGCCGAGCTGGTGCCGAGTCACTTCGTCCCCGGCCAGTTCGTCGACGTCATCGGCACCACCATCGGACGCGGCTTCACCGGCTCGATGGTGCGCTGGAACTTCCACGGCCTCGAGGCCAGCCACGGCGTATCGGTCTCGCACCGCAGCCACGGCTCGACCGGTAACCGCCAGGATCCCGGCCGTACCTTCCCGGGCAAGAAGATGGCCGGCCACTACGGCCATGAGCGCGTGACCACGCAGAACCTCAAGGTCGTCGCCGCCGACGACGAGAAGGGCCTGCTGCTGGTCTCCGGCGCCGTGCCGGGTCCGCGCGGCGGCTACATCATCGTCAAGGACGCCTCCAAGCGCGCCCGCCCCAAGGATGCTCCGTACCCGGCCGGCCTGCGCAAGGCTGCCGGCGAGGCGGCGGCTCCGGCGGCGGAAGCGCCGGCGGCTGAAGGTCCTGCGGCTTGAGGACGGAACCATGAAGATCGCAGTCAAGACCATCGAGGGCGGCAGCGCCGGCGAGATCGAGCTCGCCGACGGCGTGTTCGCCGTCCCCGTCCGCAAGGACATCCTGCAGCGCTGCGTGGTGTGGCAGCTGTCGCGCCGCCAGCAGGGCACGCACAAGACCAAGGGTCGCGCCGAAGTGACGGCGACGGCCAAGAAGATGTAC
>JACPOB010000067.1 GCA_016185145.1 Rhodospirillales bacterium
CCTGTCTGATGCCAAACGACAAACGACCAGAGGCGCCCGCCACCCCGGCCGACATCAATCGGAATCGATGGCCGGCTTCGATCGGAATCAGGTGGCCGACATCAATCGGAATGCCCGGCCGACTTCAGCGGAATCCGCATATAGCTACCAGGATGAGAAGCATTTTTTCGAATGGTTGGAATCAATTGACGGTGTTAAGCGAGTCATCGGTGGGCCAGAGGGATTGTCGATTCAGCTCAAGCGAAATGGGCTCAACCGGCAGGATTTGTACGATCTAATGGCGCTACTAATGAGATATGGCGTCGATATGCGTGGACTTAAGGATTTCGTAACACCGAAGAACAGGGCTTGGCTGACAAACCCGAGCGCATACTGGTACGCAAAAATCTTTGGCGGGACGTCTCGCAAGACTACAGGGGCGCGTAGGGCTAAAGGCACAACGAGGAGGCGTTCCAAGAAGTGATGCCTACAGCCGCCTGAAATCCGTCACCGATGCGCTGAGCTAGGTCAAGACCTACAGCTACGTCAAGGACAACCGGCTGCCAGGCATCGCCTACACCGGCGCCGTCAACCTTACGCCCGTTTGGGCGACGCGAGGATCTTCAGATCCCGCAGCTGGATGAGGATCACGACAAAGTGTCGGAGTGAAAGCATTGCTGGCACTCGAGGCCAGCGACACTACGAATGGCGTGATCGCCGGTTCGATCCGCCAGAAGTGGCCCTCTACGGTACGCAAAAAGTCGCGAAAACGAAATTGGCGATCCCTACCACAGTTGTTGACCTTATTGCACTGTGGTTATATAGTCGATCCGTTGCGCGGCTTCCCCGCGTTCCCGCTCTTTCCAAGAGGGCTGCGGTGGACACCGCACGCGGCCCGTCCGGTCGCTTGCGTTCGGACGAGCCGGGCTCCGGCACTCCGACTCGAGCGATTCCGGTTGCGAAACTTGCGAAACTGTCCGAATTCGCAATGAGGCTCAACCAGTTGGGGGTGCGAACTCGAAGGGATACTAGGCTCCTTGTCGGAAACGCCGGAAACGCCGGAAACCTCTCGCACTGCTGACGGCAGTGCATGCGCAGCTCGGTGTCCTCTCGTACGAGAGGTGGTCCGATTGCTATTCGTTCTCCGAGCGCGGAGAGGCACGTCGCGCCAAGGTGCGGCGCTTGGCGAGTCGCCAGGCGCCTGTCGCCAGCCAAACCGGCTAGGCGCCGATCTCCGCCTGCGCCCGCTGCACTTCGACGGCGAGCGGGCCCAGCCCATCCTGGCACGTCGCACGGTCGCCGGCCTTCGCCGCCCGCTCCAGCGCCTGGGCCGCATCGCCCAGCGCCCGCGCGCCGACGGCGAGCGCGCTGCCCTTCAGGCGGTGCGCCGCCGCCGCCAGTGCGCCGAGATCGCCGGCCGCCATCGCCGTCTCGATGTCGTGGCGCGATTCCGTGGCCGAGCGGCTGAACTTCGCCAGCAAGTCGCGACGCGCGGCCTCGTCGCCCTGCAGCCAGGGGTCGAGCACGGCGCGGTCGATCGCGGGGGCGTCGTCGCCCGCACCGCGCAGCCAGCGCTGCAGGGTGGCGCGCAGGCGCGGCAGGCCGACCGGCTTGGAGAGATAGCCGTCCATGCCGGCGGCGCGGCAGCGTTCGTCCTCGCCCGCCATGGCGTTGGCCGTCACCGCCACGATCGGCGTGCGCGGCCGGCCGTCGGCCGTTTCGAGGCGGCGGATCTCGGCCGTCATCTCGAAGCCGTCCATCCGCGGCATGTGCACGTCGGCGAAGACGATGGCATAGCGGCCCACGCGCCAGGCGTTCAGCCCCTCGCGCCCGTCGGCCGCCGAATCGGCGCCGACGCCCAGCGCCTGGAGCTGGCGCACCAGCACCTCGCGGTTGATCGGATGGTCGTCGACCACCAGCACGCTGTTGCCGGCGACCCGGGGCGAGGTGGGCAGCGTCTCGGCCGGCGCCTCGACGACCGGCAGGTCGACCAGCGGCGAATCGGCGGGGGCGGCCACCAGCTCGAGGATCACGGGGAAGGTCGAGCCGGCGCCGGGCGCGCTTTCGACCGTGACGTCGCCGCCCATGAGCTGCGCCAGCCGCCGCACGATCGACAGGCCGAGCCCGGTGCCGCCGTAGCGCCGCGTCGTCGAGCTGTCGGCCTGGGAGAAGGGCTGGAACAGGCGGGCCTGCTGGGCGTCGCTCATGCCGATGCCGGTGTCGCTGACGGTGAGCACGACATGGACGCGGCCGTCGCCCATCGGCTCGGTGCGGGCGCGGATCATGGCGCCGCCGCGCTCGGTGAATTTCAGCGCGTTGCCGAGAAGGTTGAACAGGATCTGGCGCACCCGCGTGGGATCGCCCAGCAGCACGTCGGTCGAGCCCGGCGCCACCGCGGCGACCAGCGACAGGCCCTTGCGCTCGGCCTGCGGGCGGAACGTCGCCACCACGCCGTCGACCAGCCCGGTCAGCGAGAACGGCGTGTCCTCGAGCTCGAGGCCGCCCGCCTCGATCTTGGAGAAGTCGAGCACGTCGTCGATGATGCGCAGCAGCGCCTGGGCCGATTCGCGCATGGTCGCCACGGTGCGCGTCTGGCCCTCGCGCACGCCCTCGGCCTCCAGCACCTCCATCATGCCCAGCACGCCGTTCATCGGCGTCCTGATCTCGTGGCTCATGGTGGCGAGGAAGGTCGACTTGGCCTGGTTGGCGACCTCGGCCTCCTCGCGCGACTTCTCGGCCGCGACCAGGGCCTGCTCGAGGTCGCGCTGGCGGCGGCGCTCCTCGGAGACGTCGCTCACCAGCACGACGGCGCGGCCGTCGGAAGCGTAGTCCAGCGATATGCGCGCCCAGTTGTTGAGCCCGTAGGGGATCAGCGCGGGACGGCCCGAGCGCAGCGTGGCGAGCTGGCGCTCGGCCCACGCCGCCGGCGTCTCGCGCGGCGGCTTCAGGACCGTGCCGGCGTAGTGGACGGCGTCGCGCAGCAGCACCCCCGGGGTCACGATCTCGGGAAAGCCCTGCATGAACCGGCGATACGCCTCGTTGCACTGGACCAGCCGCTCGTCGCGGTCGAGGAAGGCGATGCCGTCGTCCATCGCCTCCATGGCGAGCAGCAGCGTCTGGCGCGCCTCGACCGCCGACTGGCGCGCGCCCTCGAGGTCGGTGACGTCGCGGAACATGCCGAGCCGCCAGCCGTTGTCGAGCACGGTCATGCGGAAATGCAGCATGCGCTCGCGGCGCTTGAGCAGCATCCAGCCATCGGTGCCCTGGGCGAAGATCTGCCGGCGCGTCGCGACGAACTCGGCGCGCTGAGCGGCGTCCAGCGGGCCGAAATCGCCGCGATCGATCTGGTAGTCGAGGATCGACCAGGCGTCGCGCAGCCCGCCCAGGATCGTGCGGTCGAGGTTGAGGAAGCGCAGCGTCGGCTCGTTGAAGAACAGCCACTTGCCGTCGGCGTCGTAGACCAGCAGCGCGTCCGGCATCTCGTCGAGCACGGTCTGCAAGGTGCGGCGCGAGCGCTCGAGCTCCTGTTCGCGCGTCTTGAGCTCGGTGATGTCGCGATAGGTCACCAGCAGGCGGCCGTCGCCCAGCCGGTGCGAGGTGATCTCGAGCGTGAGCCCGTTGCGGCCGGTGCGCACGAAGGGCTCGACGTCGCCCTTCTCGATGACGGCCAGGCGGCGCGCCAGCTCGGCGTCGATGTCGGAGATCGGCCCGAAATCGCCGCGCGCGAGCTGGAAGCGGATGATGTCGGCGAGGTTGATGGTGGTGGCGATGGTCGCGGCATCGAGGTCGAGCAGGCGGCCGAAGGCGGCATTGTGGAACAGCAGCCCGCCGTCCGGAGCGTAGAGCGCGGCGCCGTCGCCCATGTTGGCGAGCACCGACCGCATGGTGGCGCGCGTGCGCTCCTGTTCGGACTGCGCCTGGACGATCCGGTTCTCCTGCTCGACGATGTCGGTGAGGTCGCGATGCACCGTGAGAACGCGGCCGCCGGGCAGCGGCCGGTAGGTCACCTCGACGGTGCGCCCGGTGACGGTGCGCCGCCGCTCCGCCGGCTGGCCCGGCAGGTTGAAGCGCGCGACGCGGCTGGCGATCCAGCCCTCCAGGCCGCCCGGCAGCGCCTCGAGCGCACCGTAGTCGCCGCGCAGCGCGCGATAGCGGATGATGTCCCTGAAGGTCGGCAGGCCCTTCAGCACCTCGTCCGGCATGTCGTGCAAACGGGCCATCGCCCTGTTCTGGTAGACCCAGCGGCCGTCGCCTTCGTAGAGCAGCGCGCCGTCGCTCATGTTGTCGAGCATGGTGCGCATGGTCTCCTCGGCGAAGGCGACGTTGCGGTGCGCGTCGTCGAGGCTCTTGGAGAGGTCGTGCGCGGCGAGGTCGCGGGCGATCTCGGCGCGCGTGCGCTTGCGCTCGATATGGGCGAACAGGCTGACGATGACGACGAAGCCCAGCATGATGGCGGCGAGCCCGATGGCATGCCGGTCGCCGTCGCCCAGCGCCAGGACGCCCGCCATCGGCAGCACCAGCGAGGCGGCCGACAGGGTGTAGGTGCGCCCGTCGAGGCCGCGCGAAGGCGTGCCGCCGATGATCAGGCAGATCGCGAGAGCCCACAGCGTGCGCTCCTGCTCGAACGGCAGGGTGGCGAAGAAGCCGCCCATCAGGCCGTTGGCGAACGAGGTCGGCACGGCGGTGACGGTGTAGAGCCAGCGCCAGCCGGCGAGACTCACCGCCGCCGGATTGCGACGATAGACGACCTGGACCCGCCACGAGCCCCATACGGAGATGACGTAGATGGCCGCCGGCACCAGGAACATCCAGAGCGGGGCCAGCCCGGCATAGAGGGCAGCCGCCACGACGCCGAAGATCGGCAGGGCCAGCACCTTGGGCAGGGTCGGGATCTCGACCAGCCGGTGGGTGACGACCTGCTCGATCCGCCTGGGATCGATGCCGGCGATGTCCAGTTGGGCCATTCAGCGATGCTGAAAGGTTTGCGTATCAACCGTGTGTCACGCTGCCCGCGCTTTGTATCGTCCATGTCGCGGCGGGCCCTTGCGGCGATACAGGGGCGATACAAAGCAGCGATGCAAAAGCGGCCGCGGCTGCAACACACACGGCAAAGGAAAGTGGTGCGTGCGACACCGCCACGACTTCGAACCACGGCATGTTCCCGCCCGTTCCGACGGCCTGTCGCTGCGGACTACTCAACCTGGACGGGAGAAACGTCATGTTCAGAACCTTCGCGATCTTCGGCATCCTGGCCTCGCTGGCCGCCTCCAACGTCGCTCATGCGGGTTGGCAGAACGGCATGAGCCTCAACGGCCTCGGCACCAACGGCGTCGATCCGAACGGCATGAGCCTCAACGGCCTCGGTACCAACGGCCTGGAGCTGAATGGCGTCTCCGAGCCCAAGACCGCTTCGACCCTGTCGATCCAGGCGTTCGAGCTGCCGCCCGAGAGCCGCTGAATGGCATGGCAGGCCGGCCCGCCTGGCGTGGGCCGGCCATCGTTCCAGGAGACTTCCTCATGCGCCGCATCCTTCTTTCCTGCCTGGCGCTGTTGTGGGCCGTGGCGCCGGCGACGGGGCAGGCTGCTCCGCGCATCGCCGTGGAAGGCACCGAGTTCGTCGTAACCTTGGATGATGGCCGCGTGCTGCGCAGCCGCGAGCTTGTGGGCGCGGTGCTCGATGTGCGCCTGGGCGGCCAGCCGATGCATCTGCGCATCGCATCGGTCGAGCCCGATCCGCGCGATTCGAGCGGCACGGTCTGGTTGCACACGCTGGAGAGCCGCGACGCGGACGGCCAGTGGCACAATCTTTGTATTGCCGGTCCCGACGGGCGACGCCAGGCGTTCCCGCTGGCGGGAGGGGCCCACGGCGTCGAGCTGACCTGCACGTCGGGTGCGATCGCCAAGTGCGTGCGCTTCGGCTACCGGCGCTGGACTGCGGCGTCCGATGGCAGCGCGCTCGCGCCGCTGCATGCGGCCTGCGTGCGCATGGTGCGCGGCGACTATGGCGGCGCCCGGCCGTGGACCAAGGACGGCATGCGCATCGATGTCTATGACGATCGCGGCGTGCAGCGGGCGGACAACGACCCCGCCGATGCCTTCGAGGCGGGCTGGAGCCCTGGCGGCGCCGTTTGCGTGCACCACGTGCGCGTCGAGGAGAACGTGTCGCTTGCCGAGCTGGAAGCGACCTATCCGGCGCTGCGCGGCCGCACCGGGGCGATCTGCACCGAGGAATTCGCGCGGGCGCACGGCGCCGTCGTCTTCAACAGATCGCGGCTCTGAGGATCATTTGCGGGGCTCCGCGGCGGCCGGTCTGTGGTAGGTTTGCCGGGCGGGGGAACGATTGGACAAACGTCAGCACATCGTGGTGGTCGAGGACGAGGCGGCACAGCGTCAGCTTCTGCTCGACTATCTCAGCCGCCAGGGCTTCCGCGTCACCGGCTTCGAATCGGGCGCGGGCCTGCGCCGCATGATCGAGCGCGAGATGCCGGCCCTCGTCCTGCTCGACGTCGGCCTGCCCGGCGAGGACGGCTTCGCCGTCGCCCGCTGGCTGCGCGAGAAGAGCGGCCGGATCTGCATCATCATGGTGACGGCGGCGGGCGACACGGTCGACCGCGTGGTCGGCCTGGAGACGGGCGCCGACGACTACATCCCCAAGCCGTTCGACCCACGCGAGCTTCTCGCCCGCATCAAGAGCGTGCTGCGCCGCGCCCAGGGGTCGGCGGCGCCGTCGGCCGGTCCGCGCGTGCGCATGGGCCGGCGCGTGCTCGATCTCGAGAAGCGCGTGCTGGTCGAGGCCGACGGCAGCGAGGAGACGCTGTCGGCCAGCGAATTCGATCTGCTGAAGGTGTTCGCCGAGAATCCCAACCGGCCGCTGGCGCGCGACTGGCTGCTCGAGACCATCGGCCATCGCGAGATGGAGGTGTTCGACCGCGCCATGGACCTGCGCATCACGCGCATCCGGCGCAAGGTCGAGAAGGATCCCGCCCACCCCGAGGCGATCCGCACGGTGCGCGGCGTCGGCTACATGTTCGTGCCGCCCAAGGATTGAGTCTTCCTCTTCCGGACCGCGCGCATCCTGCGCGCTCATGAATCATGAGCGCGCCGGTCCGGGAGAGGATATGACCGTACTTCACCTGACTCACGCTTTCCCCATGGAGGCGAACGATCCAGGCGAACATAGCTAGAACTTGTGTCAAGAACATTAGTTCCATCAGGGGGTTATTTGTCCCCTTGCCGACCGGAACAAAATGGGTACATTGGCCTGACCCCCGGCGGACTTATCCGCATTGCCGCTCCCGACAGGGGCGTGGGAGAACGAGGAGACAGCCAATGTCCGCTGTTCTGAAAGTGGTCGAGAAAGACGGCATGGAAAACAAGAACAAGGCGCTGGACGCCGCCCTGGCCCAGATCGAACGGGCCTTCGGCAAGGGTTCCATCATGAAGCTGGGCCAGCGCGAGGCGCTGGAGATCGAGGCGATCTCGACCGGCTCGCTGGGGCTCGACATCGCGCTCGGCATCGGCGGCCTGCCCAAGGGACGCATCGTCGAGATCTATGGGCCCGAGAGCTCGGGCAAGACGACGCTCGCGCTGCACGTCGTGGCCGAGGCCCAGAAGAAGGGCGGCGCCTGCGCCTTCGTCGATGCCGAGCATGCGCTCGATCCGAGCTACGCCAAGAAGCTCGGCGTCGACATCGACAATCTCCTGATCTCCCAGCCCGACGCCGGCGAGCAGGCGCTGGAGATCGCCGACACGCTGGTGCGTTCGGGCGCCATCGACGTGCTGGTGATCGACTCGGTGGCGGCTCTCGTGCCGAAGGCCGAGCTCGAGGGCGAGATGGGCGATTCGCTGCCCGGCCTGCAGGCCCGCCTGATGAGCCAGGCGCTGCGCAAGCTCACCGCCTCGATCTCCAAGTCCAACACGCTGGTGATCTTCATCAACCAGATCCGCATGAAGATCGGCGTCATGTTCGGCAGCCCCGAGACCACGACGGGCGGCAATGCGGAGGACTGACATCCTCACCCCTGTCATCCGGCGCGGAGGCTACTCCGCGCGGACCGTAGCGAGGGACCTTTCTACTTCTTCTTAGACTTTTGCGACCAGGATCCCCCTGTCTCCTGTCGCCGGGCCGATGCTGTACCCCCACGCACAGCATCGGCCCATTCTTTTGCGCGCAGCGCAAAAGAATGGGCCGGGCGGGCGTAAGCGCATTCACATGCGCGGTAGCCCGCACAGCTCAGAACGAATCCCGCCTTCGCTATCTGCTCCCCGCCGACGACATCCGCTTCAAGAACCGCTGCACCCATGCCGGCCCGGTCCGCCGCTCGACCTTGCGCGGCCGCGTCCGGGCCCACGCCATCAACAGCGCCAGCGGAAACCAGTCGTCCTTCTCGTCCTGCAGCCCGCGAGCCGCCATCGACACCTTGGGCACGGCGACCGGCGTCACACCTTCCTGCTGGGGCCCCGCACACAGCTCGGCCGGCGACGTCACGAGATACTCGCGGCAGACCAGCGGTCGTTCGGGATGGATCGAGCAGCTCTCGTCCTCGAGGAACGGGCAGGGCACCCCGAGTGCGAAATACGCTGTCGACAGCTCACGATCGCTGCGTCCCTGCCGGTCCTTGAGACCGCCGACTTCGATCGCGGCTTCGGCCGCGGCGAATCTTGCCTTCACCACCTCACGCCGTTCGGCCGGCATCTCCTGTACGACCTGCAGCAATCGCTCACCCTCCGTGCGCGACACCGGTACGAGCTGGCGGCAGCACGCGCCGCACCCCTTGCGGCAGGAGATCGCCTTGCCCATCTCTGCTGCCTCGACGACCGCGTTCACCAACCCCTGCAGGGCGGGCACGACTTCGGCCGCGGGAACCGCCGCGTTGGGCACGGTGATCGGATGGACGATCCTGAGATCGCCCATCGTGAGGCGTAAAGTTGCGGTGGAATGGACCGATTCGGCCATTTTCCGGCAGGTTCCCCGTTCTGGACGAAGGCTTGGCCCGCACGCTACAAGCACCGCATGCAAAGCGTCAGCGAGATTCGCCGCACCTTCCTAGAGTACTTCCGCAAGAACGGCCACGAGATCGTGCCGTCGAGCCCGCTCGTGCCGCGCAACGATCCGACTCTGATGTTCGCCAACTCGGGCATGGTGCAGTTCAAGAACGTCTTCACCGGCCTGGAGAAGCGGTCCTACGTGCGGGCCTCGACGGCGCAGAAGTGCGTGCGCGCCGGCGGCAAGCACAACGACCTCGAGAATGTCGGCTACACCGCCCGCCATCACACCTTCTTCGAGATGCTGGGCAATTTTTCGTTCGGCGACTATTTCAAGGAGCGCGCGATCGAGCTCGCCTGGAACCTGATCACCAAGGAGTTCGGCCTGCCGGCCGAGAAGCTCCTGGTCACGGTGTTCAGCGAGGACGACGACGCGGCGAACTTCTGGAAGAAGATCGCCGGCCTGCCCGACGGCAAGATCATCCGCATCCCGACCTCGGACAATTTCTGGGCGATGGGCGACACCGGTCCTTGCGGCCCGTGCTCGGAGATCTTCTATGACCACGGCGAGCACGTCCCGGGCGGCCCGCCGGGCAGCCCCGACCAGGACGGCGACCGCTTCATCGAGATCTGGAACCTGGTGTTCATGCAGTTCGAGCAGCAGACGCCGACCACGCGCGTTCCGCTGCCGCGGCCGTCGATCGACACCGGCATGGGCCTCGAGCGCATGGCCGCCGTCCTGCAGGGCACGCACGACAATTACGGCATCGATCTCTTCCGCACCCTGATCGATGCGGTGGCGCACGAGACCGGCGTCGACCCCAAGGGCCCGCAGGCGGCCTCGCACAAGGTGATCGCCGACCATCTGCGTACCACGGCCTTCCTGATCGCCGACGGCGTGCTGCCGTCCAACGAGGGCCGCGGCTATGTCCTGCGCCGTATCATGCGCCGCGCCATGCGCCATGCCCATCTGCTGGGCGCGCAGGACCCGATGGTCTACCGGCTGGTGCCGACCCTGGTGCACGAGATGGGCGATGCCTATCCCGAGCTGGTGCGTGCGCAGCCCCTGATCACCGAGACGCTGAAGCTCGAGGAAGGTCGCTTCAAGAAGACGCTCGGTACGGGGCTGAAGCTGCTCGACGACGAGACCCGCAACCTCGGCAGCGGCCATGTGCTGAAAGGCGACGTCGCCTTCAAGCTCTACGACACTTACGGCTTTCCCCTCGATCTCACGCAGGACGTGCTGCGCGCGCGCGACATCAAGGTCGATGTCGAGGGCTTCGAGAAGGCGATGGACGAGCAGCGCGCCAAGGCGCGCGCGGCGTGGGCCGGCTCCGGCGAGCTGGCCGACCAGGCGGTGTGGTTCGACGTGCGCCAGAAGGCGGGCGCCACCGAGTTCCTGGGCTACGACACCGAACGCGCCGAGGGCCAGATCAAGGCGATCGTGGTCGACGGCAAGGAAGTCCCGGCGCTGCAGGCCGGCCAGACCGGCTGGATCATCGTCAACCAGACGCCGTTCTACGCCGAATCGGGCGGTCAGCTCGGCGACACCGGCAAGCTCGCCGGCGCAGGCGGCGAGGCGGCGATCGCCGACGTCCAGAAGCGGGCAGGCGACCTGCACGCCCATCATGCGACGGTCACCAAGGGCGAGCTCAAGGTCGGCGACGACGTCGGCATGACCATCGACCCGGTGCGTCGTGCGCAGCTGCGCGCCCATCACTCGGCGACCCATCTGCTGCACGAGGCGCTGCGCCGCCATCTCGGCGAGCATGTCACCCAGAAGGGCTCGCTGGTCGCGCCCGATCGGCTGCGCTTCGACATCAGCCACACCAAGGCGATCTCGCTCGAGGAATTGCGCAAGATCGAGGACGAGGTCAATGACCGTATCCGCAAGAATTCGGCAGTCGACACGCGCCTGATGACGCCGGAGGAGGCGATCGCGGCCGGCGCCATGGCGCTGTTCGGCGAGAAGTACGGCGAGGAAGTGCGCGTGCTCTCGATGGGCGGCGAGGACGGCCAGAAGTATTCGGTCGAATTGTGCGGCGGCACCCACGCGCTGCGTACCGGCGACATCGGTCTGTTCCGCATCGTCGGCGAGGGCGCGGTCTCGGCCGGCGTGCGCCGCATCGAGGCGGTGGCCGGCGCGGCGGCCGAAGAGCATGTGCGCCACCAGGGCCAGCTGCTGGCCGATGCGGCGGCGATCCTGAAGGTGCGGCCCGAGGATCTGCCGACGCGCCTGCAGGCGCTGGTCGACGGCCAGCGCAGGATCGAGCGCGAGCTTTCGGATGCGCGCAAGGCGCTGGCGCTGGCCGGCGGCGGCTCGTCCCAGCAGGCCGACGAGGTGCGCGATGTCGGCGGCGTCAAGCTGATCGGCCGCGTGCTGAACGGCGTGCCCGGCAAGGAGCTCAAGGGCATGGCCGACGAGTACAAGAAGAAGCTGGGCTCGGGCGTGGTCGCGCTGATCGGCGTCGAGGACGGCAAGGCTTCGGCCGTGGTCGGCGTCACCGACGATCTGTCGAAGAACCTGAGCGCCGTCCAGCTGGTCAAGGCCGGCGTTGCGGCGCTGGGCGGCAAGGGCGGCGGCGGCCGGCCCGACATGGCGCAGGGCGGCGGTCCCGATGCGACCAAGGCGCCGGAGGCGCTGAAGGCGATCGAGGCGGCACTGGCGGATGCCAAATGAGGGTTCTCGTCCTCCTCGCTGCCGGGGCACTTGCCGTCGGCGCCTGCGCGCCGAAAAACTTCTCCATGGAAGGCAAGGACGCCGACCAGATGGTCAAGGACGAGGCGCAGTGCCGCGCCCAGGTCCGTCAGCAGGCGCAGCAGGAGCGCAACATCGAGGACCAGCGGCGCGCGACGTTCGACGGCGAGCGCGAGCGTTTCGGCCAGCAGGACCTCTACCGGACCATGGACAACCAGGGCTACAAGAACAACGTCGACCGCATGACGGCGCGCTGCATGGAAGCGCGCGGCTGGGCGCCCAAGAACCAGAACTCGGTCAGCGCCTGGTGGAACCGGGTGTCGACCTTCAACACGCCGGTCGGCGCCGGCAAATAGTTCTTGCCGGACAGCGAGCCTCCAGGCCCGCTCATGGTCTTCCGGACCGCGAGCCTCCGGCTCGCTCAAGATTCATGAGCGAGCCGGAGGCTCGCGGTCCGGAAGATCATGACCATGAGCGGGCCTGGAGGCCCGCGGTCCGGCAAGATCAAAACGCCCGCCTCGCCCACAGCAGGCCGCGGGCAAAGAACTCGACGATCACGCCGAGCAGGACCAGCACGAAGGCGTTCACCGGCATGGCGTAGCTGTGGCTGGGGAGGGCGGCCATCGCCTGGGCGAGGAACAGGCCGGCGAAGGCCACCGCCACGCCCTCGATCACCAGCCCCTGCATGAAGTTCAGCTGCCGCCAGGCGCCGAATGCCGTCGCCGCCAGGAAATGGACCAGCCCGATCGCCAGCACGATGCCGAACGGCGGCCCGGGATAGAGCGTCGGCGTGCCGAGCAGTATCCACGCCTTCTCGAGGTAGATGCGGACGACCTCGGCCGGATCCTCCGCCCAGCGCGCCAGATAGAGTTTCCACATCAGGCGGAAATATTCGGGCGAGCACCAGACGACGCCGGCCTTGTCGGCGATCTCCTCGCCGTGGTCGTCGTCGTAGCGGATGCCCCACTTGTTCTCGACGAAGCCGAGGCCGAGATAGAGCGTGTGCGACAGGCCGTGCGTGGCCAGCCGCTCGGCCTTCTGCATCTCGAAGGCGGCGTCGCGCGCCATCACCACCCAGCGCGGCGTGGTGAAGGCGAGGACGGCGAGAATGCCGACCAGCAGCACCGGGGCGGGGCGGATCCGCCGCGCCAGAAGGACGATCATCACCGCGGCGGTGACCATCAGCCCCATCATGCCGATCGATTCGCGCATCAGCGTCGCCATGCCGAGGAAGACGATGCCCGCGGCGATCCACAGGTTGCCGGCACGCCGGGACAGCAGGCCGATCTCGCGAGCCGCCAGCGCCATCGGCAGCACGGCGGCCAGGCTCACCAGGCCGACATAGGCCCAGTGCGGCGAGGTGCCCATCCAGCCGAGGTACTCGATCGGCCCCTTCCACAGCAGCACGATCGAGGCGATGTAGGCCCGCAACGCAAACAGCAGGCCGGCCAGCGTCAGGAGCCCGAGCGTGTCGGCGAGGGTATTGAGGCGCGCCACGTCGATCAGGTCGGCGTGCCGGCGCGTCGCCATCGACCACAGGCCCAGCAGCAGCGCATGGCCCGGATCGTCGGCGATGGCGCGCTCCGAGATCGGCACCAGCTTCCCCTGCTCGCAGACGGCGAGCCAGACGCCGCGCTCGAGCGCGCAGTCGGCTGCGGCCAGCCACACGTTGGTCGCCTTCCAATCCGACGGCATGATGTCGGCGTAATGGCCGTAGCGTTCGGAGTCGGTGTAGGTGCGCTGGAACTGGCCCCAGACGAGCAACGCTGCAAACAGGAAAAAGACCAGTCCTCTCAACGCTCCCCCTGCGGCCTCACGGCGGTGTCATTTACCCGGCCTTGACCCGTGCACGCAACGCAGCGCACCCTCGGCCGGCGGTTGCGATCGGAGTATCGGATGCGTGCCGTCGTCGCCTTTCTGCTGCTTTGGCTGGTCGGTGCCTGCGCCGGGCAGACCAACCAGGAATTCGACATGAGGCTGCGCGAAATGGCCGGCAGCAACGAGCGCGCCCTGCTGGGCGGCATGGGCCGCATTCCCGACAACACCTACCAGCTCGACGACGACACCAAGATCCTGCAGTGGCGCTGGGACACGTCCTACATCTCGGGCGGCTGGGCGCCAACCTACCAGCGTGTCGGTTGGGGGTTGTGGATGCCGGTCGGCGGCTTTCCGCCGACCCTGGTGCGCCAGGGCTGCATCGTCGAATGGACGGTGACCAAGGGCTCGACTCAGTCCTATCGCTGGCAGGGCAGCGGCTGCGGCACGGTTACCATCCACTCCACGCCGCCGCCGGGCTAGACTGCGGCGACAGACTGTAGGAGCGGGGGAAACGTGACTGTCGTCGAACTGAAGGGAAACATCGATCCGAGCTATTACCGGCTGCTCTCCGGCCAGGAGCGCAACCGGCTGGCCGACATGTTCGAGGCCAGGCGCCCTTCCGTGGAAGAGCGTCTGGCGGCCGGCAAGGCCTTGCGCGAGAAGGTGCCGCGCACCGCTCACGCCACCTACGACAAGGCGGCCGACCGGCCCGATCCCGTCGACATCCTCGAGAAGCAGAACGCCGGCCGCGTCCAGAAGCTGGTGCCGGTGCGCTATGCGCGCATGCTCGTCTCGCCCTTCGCCTTCCTGCGCGGTTCGGCGGCCGTCATGACCGACGACCTGTCGCGCACGCCGCTCACCGGCATGGCAGTCGGGGCGTGCGGCGACATGCACGTCTCCAACTTCGGCGTCTATGCCTCGGCGGAGCGCAATCTGGTGTTCGCCATCAACGATTTCGACGAGGTCCATCCCGGGCCTTGGGAATGGGACCTGAAGCGCCTCGCGGCCAGCGCCGCGGTAGCCGTGCGCTTCATGGGCGGCGACAAGGCGGCTGCCGCCGAGGCGGCGGCCGCCTGCGTGGCGAGCTATCGCCGGCGCATGGGCGACTACGCCGAGATGGGCTATCTCGAGATCTGGTACGACACCATAGACGAACGCGAGATGCTCGAGGCGCTGTCGCCTCGTGTGCGCAAGAACGCCGAGCGCACCATCGCCAAGGCGCGGGCCAAGGGCCATATCCGCTCGCTCGACAAGCTGACCGAGCAGGTCAACGGCGAGCCGCGCATCGTCGAGGATGTGCCCCTGATCGTGCGCGAGACCCATACGGAGAAGGGCACGCCGGTGCGCGAAGCCCTGAACGAGATGCTCGCCGCCTATGTCAGCTCCCTGTCGCTCGATCGCCAGCGTCTGCTGGCGCGCTACCGCCTAGTCGACGCCGCGCGCAAGGTGGTGGGCGTGGGCAGCGTCGGCACGGCCTGCTGGGTGCTGCTGCTGCAGGGCGTCGATGACGACGATCCCCTGTTCCTGCAGGTCAAGGAGGCCAAGGCGTCGGTCCTGACGCCCTATGTCGACCTGCGCCTGTCGGTCGCCAACGAAGGGCAGCGCGTGGTCGTTGGCCAGCGCGCCACGCAGGGCTCGCCCGACATCTTCCTCGGTTGGGGCGAGGCCGACGGCAAGCACTTCTATATCCGCCAGCTCGCCGACATGAAGGGCAGCGCCAGCTTCGCCGAGGGTGATCAGGACGGCATCGCCAAGTTCATCGAATATTGCGGTCTGTGCGGCTGGGCGCTGGCGCTGGCGCACGCCAAGACCGGCGACCCGGCCATGATAGCGGGCTACTGCGGCGCTTCGGCCACGCTCGACGAGGCGATCGCCAAGTTCGCACTGGCCTACGCCAAGCAGACCGAGCAGGACCACGATGCGCTCGACAAGGCGCGCCGCGCCGGCCGTATCAAGGTGGCGGCGGGCAGCATCGTCTAGCCCGGCCGCCGATTCGCCCATAATTCGCCCCAAGGGCGACGCAGCCCCGCGGTTCCCTCCAGCGTTGTCACGGCCAAGGAGGAGGATTTGCTGCGTCGCCTGGGACTGCCCCTGTCGTTGATGATCGTGGCCGGCGCCTGCGCCGGCAGCCCGTCGGCGCCGTCGCAGGCCGACCAGGAGGCCAAGCGATTCGATCCGCCGGCGCCGTCCAAGGGGGCGCTCTACGTCTATCGTTCGGGATTGATGGGCGCCATGCGGCCGGTCGATGTCAGCTTGGCGGGCGGCGCCTCCGCTCAACTCGGCTACCATACGTTCATTCGACTGGAAGGACCGCCGGGCCAAATCGATATCGCCTGCAAGGTCGGCGACAACACCACCAACGGCCAGGTCGAGATCCAGGACGGTCAGACGCGCTTTGTCGAGGTTTCGATGAAGGCCGGGCTGTGGTCGCCGAGCTGCGAGGTGACAGAAGTGGCGCCGAACGAAGGGCAGGCCGCTGTTCGCTCCTCTCGCCGCGTCGAGCCCCTTTAACCGACGAACGTGCCGTCGGGGTCGCCGTTGAACAGGATGCGGCCGACCGTCTCGAAATGCGCCTCGCGCGACTGGATCTGCTGCGACAGCGTGTGGATGTCGCGGAAGCGGCGCTCGAACGGCGTGCCGAGGAAGATCGCCGAGGTGCCGGCGGCCTTGTAGACCCAGTCCGCCGTCTTCTCGGCCTGGTGGATGGCCTGTGTGCAGGCGAGCCGAACCTTCACCCGGTCCTTGGTGCCGATCGGCTCGACGTCGTCGGCGCGCGCATGCACGTCCTTCAGGATCTCGACCAGCCAGGCGCGCGCCGAGCCGATGTCGGCTTCGCGGCGGGCGACGTCGGACTGCACGGTCGGGCTGTCGGCGAGGCGGCCGAGATAGCGCGGCGTCTTGGTCGAGGCGAGCTCGATGAAGGCGTCGAGCATGGCCCGCGCGATGCCGAGCGCCACCGCGGCCACGCCGCAGGCATAGAGGCCCTGCATGGTGAAGGCGTAGAGCGGGCCCTTGTCGCGGCGCAGCGTCGGGTCCTCGCGCGTGCCGGAGAAGGCCTCGGGAACGAAGACGTCGGTGCAGGAGTAGCCTTCGGACGCCGTGCCGCGCATGCCGAGCGTGTGCCAGTCGTGGATCGGCGACGTCTCGGCCTTGGGCATAAGGACCGTGCGCACGGTCGGCCGGCCGAAGCGGTTGCGGCGCAGCGAGCCGTCGGCCTCCGCGACGTTGCCGTGGGCGCCGATCCAGCTGGCCTGGCGATAGCCCGAGGAGAAATGCCACTCGCCGGTCACGCGATAGCCGCCGGGTACGGCAACGAGCTTGTGCTGGTTGGGCGGCCCCCAGGAGATCAGGCCGCGCGGATCGCCGTAGATCGTGCGCGCCGCCTCGAGCGGAATGAACGGTGCGATCAGGGCCGAGCTGTTGGCCACGAACATGTTCCAGCCGAGCGACCCGTCATGGCGCGCGATCTCCTCGACCGCCGCGACATAGACCCATGGCTCGACTTCCTCGCCGCCCAGCGAACGCGGCAGCAGCAGGCGGAACAGCCGCGATTCGTGCAGCGCGCCGATCAGCGGCTCGGGAAAGTCCTGCAGCTTCTCGATCTCGTCAGCGACGGCCGCGATCGTCGGGCCGAGCGCGCGCGCCCGGGCGACGGGGTCGGGCTGACGGATCGAGAGGCCGACGTCGTTCATGTCGGACGATTGGGCGCGCCGTAGTGACGGATTGTCAATGGAGGTCGCTCGCGGTGCGAGCGTACGGCCGCATTTGAACGATTTCCCGTCATCCCGAGCGGAGCCGCCCGAAGGGCGGCGCAGTCGAGGGACCTTTTCATGTCGACGCATCAACAAAAAACAGGTCCCTCCACTACGCCTCGCTGCGCTCGGCTCCGGTCGGGATGACGCAGGTGGGCATCCTTCACATGGCCATAGCCCTTGATGTCGTCCGGCACGGAGGCCAGCCCCACGGCCAGGTCATGGTTCGAGGCGGAAAGGCCGGCGAGCAGCTCGCCGATCAGCGCCTCGTATTCACCGATCAGCGCCCGCTCGGCCTTGCGCTCGGCGGTGCGTCCGAACGGATCGAAGGCGGTACCGCGCAGGAACTTGAATTTCGCCAGCAATCTGAAAGCCGGCATCATCCACGAGCCGAACTCCTGCTTCAGCAGATGTCCCGTCTTGGGATCGCGGCTGGCGAACAGCGGCGGGGCGAGATGGAACTTCAGCTTGTAGTCGCCCTCGAACTGTCGCTCGATCCCGACCTGGAAGGCGGCATCGGCGTAGAGCCGCGCGACCTCGTACTCGTCCTTGTAGGCCAGCAGCTTGGCGTAGTTGCGGGCGACGGCTTCGGCGAGCCCGCTCTTGCCGGTCTTCTGCTCGGCCAACCGCACCTGCTCGACCAGCGCCTTGTAGCGCTCGGCCAGCGCCGCGTTCTGGTAGCCGGCGAGATGTTTCGCGCGCGACGCCACGATCTCGTCCAGCGTCCGGGCGATGCGGAAGGGCACGACGTTCTCGGCGGGCGCCACGATCGTCTGGACGGCGGCGCGGTCGTGGGCGGCGCGGCGGCCCCAGCGGAAGGCCGCGGTGTTCATCGCCACGGCGGCGCCGTTCAGCTCGATCGCCTTCTCGAGCGCCTCATGGCCGATCGGGATGAGACCCTTCTGATAGGCGTAACCCAGCATGAACATGTTGGTGGCGATCGAATCGCCCAGAAGCGCCGTGGCGATCTCGGTCGCCTCGACGAAGTCGCAGGCCTCGGCGCCCGCCGCCGCCTCGACCGAAAGCCGAAGCGTGTTGACCGGGAAGGCGAGGTCGGGCCGGCGGGTGAAGTCGCCGGTGATGGTCTGGTGCGTGTTGACGATGGCGTGCGAGGCGCCGGGCTCGAGGCGAGCCAGCGCATCGGCGCTGGCCGACACCACGAGGTCGCAGCCCAGCAGCAGGTCGGCGCCGCCCGCACCCAGGCGCACGGCATGTAGGGCCTCGGGCGAGGCGCCGATGCGGACATGGCTGATCACCGCGCCGCCCTTCTGGGCCATGCCGAGCTGGTCGAGCACGGTCACGCCCTTGCCCTCGATGTGCGCGGCCGTGCCCATGATGGCGCCGATGGTGACGACGCCCGTGCCGCCGATGCCGGTGATCAGTACGCCATAGGGCTTGTCGGCTACTGCCGGCAGGATGGGCGCACCCGGCAGCGGCGGCTCGGTCGTGGCGACGTCCGTCTTCCTGTCGGCCTTGCCCTTCCGGACGCCGCCGCCTTCGACGGTGACGAAGCTCGGGCAGAAGCCGTTCAAGCAGGAGAAGTCCTTGTTGCAGGACGACTGGTCGATGGCGCGCTTGGTGCCGAAGTCGGTCTCGACCGGCGTGACGCTGAGGCAGTTCGACTGCACCGAGCAGTCGCCGCAGCCTTCGCAGACGGCCTGATTGATGAACACGCGCCTCGCGGGATCGGGGAAGGTGCCGCGCTTGCGCCGGCGGCGCTTCTCGGCGGCGCAGGTCTGGTCGTAGATCAGCACCGACACGCCCTTCCACTCGCGCAATTCGCGCTGCACGTCGTCGAGCGCGCTCCGGTGATGAAAGGTGACGCCGGGCGCCCATTCGGTGCCGACGGGGTACTTGTCCGGATCGTCGCTCACTAGGGCGATGCGGCGCACGCCCTCGGCGTGGACCTGCTGGCTGATCGTCCACGGCCGCACGTTGCCGTCGTGCGGCTGGCCGCCGGTCATGGCGACGGCGTCGTTGTAGAGGATCTTGTAGGTGATGCTGGTGTTGGTCGCGACGGCGTGGCGGATCGCGAGGTAGCCCGAGTGGAAATAGGTGCCGTCGCCCAGGTTCTGGAAGACGTGCGGCATGTCGCTGAAATGGCTGGCGCCGACCCACGGCGCGCCCTCGGCGCCCATGTGGGTGAACGTCTTGGTGTTGCGCTCCATGTTGATCGCGAGCGTGTGACAGCCGATGCCGGCCATCGCCATCGAGCCTTCGGGCACCTTGGTCGAGGAGTTGTGCGGACAGCCGGAGCAGAAATAGGGCACGCGCGCCATGCCCGATTCGTTGCGCACCTGGCGGCCGGCGCGCCGCTGCAGGCTTTCCAGGCGCTGCTTTGTGCGGGCACTCAGGCCATCGAGGCCGAAGCGGGAGACCAGCACCGACGCGATCTCGAACGGCGTGAGCTCGCCGTCGATCTTCAGAAGCTTCTGGCCGCGCTCGTCGGTCTTGCCAACGACGACGGGTCGCCGGTCGGCCGGTGCGTTGAACAGCGCGTCCTTGAGCTGCTGCTCGATGATCGGCCGCTTCTCCTCGACCACCAGGATCTCGCGCTTGCCCTGGGCGAAGGCCGTCACGCCCTCGGTCTCGAGCGGCCACACCATGGCGACCTTGTAGACGGCAAGGCCAAGCCGTTCGGCCTCGGCATCGTCGATGCCGAGTTCGTCCAGCGCCTGGCGCACATCGAGGTAGGACTTGCCGACGGTGACGATGCCGAAGCGCGCATCCGCCCGGCCCATCATCAGGCGATCGAGCTTGTTGGCGCGCCAGTAGGCCAGCGCCGCCGGATGCTTGACCGTGAGCGTGCGCCGCTCCTGGCCGAGCCAATCGTCGGGCCAGCGGATGTGCACGCCGTCGGGCGGCAGGACGAAGTCGGTCGGGAGCTGGATGTCGATGCGATGCGGGTCGACATGGACCGAGGCCGAGGAATCGACCGTCTCGCTCAGGACCTTGAAGGCGACCCACAGGCCGGAATAGCGCGACAGGGCGAAGGCATGCAGTCCAAGGTCGAGATATTCCTGGACGCTGGCGGCATGGAGGATCGGGATGGCCGCCGCGATCAGGGCGGGCTCGCTCTGGTGCGCCGTGGTCGACGACTTGGCCATGTGGTCGTCGCCGGCGAGGGCGACGATGCCGCCGTTCTTCGCCGTGCCGGCAAAGTTGGCGTGCTTCAGCACGTCGCCCGACCTGTCGACGCCCGGGCCCTTGCCGTACCACATGCCGAACACGCCGTCGTAGCGCGCGCCGGGGTAGAGATGGATCTGCTGGGTGCCCCACAGCGCGGTGGCGGCGAGGTCCTCGTTGACGCCCGGCTGGAACTCGATGTGGCTGTTCTTGATGAAGCGCTTGGCCTGCCACAGCGCCTGGTCGAAGCCGCCCAGCGGCGAGCCGCGATAGCCCGAGATGTAGCCCGCCGTGTTCAGGCCGGCCGCCAGGTCGCGCTGGCGCTGCATCATCGGCAGGCGCACCAGCGCCTGCGTGCCGGTCAGGTAGACCCTTCCGCTTTCCAGGATGTACTTGTCATCCAGGGTTACCGCGTGGGGCAAGACAGCCTCCCAATACAGATCCCGCCGTCATCCCCGAGAGCGGGGCGACAGGGGAGACCGTAGCGACAGAATCTTGCAGCTTGCAATCGGGAACGAGCGGTCCTTGCGAAAAGGATGCTTTGCGCTGGCGAACCGGCCTTCGCCACCGGCGCTATTTCAAGGTTTCGTGCCGCAGTGAAACGTTGTAAGCGTCGCCGGCCGTCACGGGCGCCGCCGGTTTCATCGGCGGCCGTCGCCGACGAGACGTGACACAACCAAACGTTGAGCATACACTGGCGTTGCGACTCATTGGCATCGGGGGTGCGAATGGCTGGCGACAACGGCAGCTCGTTTCCGTTCGCGGCAATTTCCGTAGTGGCGTTGTTCCTGTCGACGACATACCTGGGGCAGCATGCCTTCGAGCTCTGGCGTCAACCTGATGCCACGCTCGGCAAGGAACTTCGTCTATCGGAGCCTCCAGTCGAAGCGCGACTGTGGGAGGACCCGCTGGAGGCGCTGAGCCGGCATCGGCAGAAGATGAAGGAGGCGTGCCGCAAGGACGCCAGCGGGACGCTGAGCGTGGCGGACAAGACCGTCGAGTCGATCTGCCAGATGGGACAACCGATAGAATCCGCCGGCTTCAAGGCGTTGTTCGAGGCAAGCGCCGGAACCAAGGAGGTGACGCTCATCGCTGCGATGCTTCCCGGCGCAGCCTTGGTCGGAGCCGACGAAGTGCGCCGGCGATTGCGCTATGCCACGCTGGCAGGCCTCAATGTCGCCGGATATGTTCCCGAGTTCAGCGAGCGCATGCGCCTGCTGCAGATCGATCGCTGCGAGTTTCTCACGGGTTGTCTTTCGCCAAAGGCAGGCGAAGAGCTGAAGAAGCTTTCGAAAGAGGAGGAGGCGGGGCTCAGGTTGCCCTTGCCGACGGAGATCGTCTTCGAAACATTGAAGCTGAAGGACGACCCATCGCGGCGCGCGGCAGTTCTTTGGATTGACGATACCATCTTCGGGCAGCGATGGCTGAGCGCACTCGCGAACATGTTCCAGGAGATCAGGCCAGGCGCACCTCGGGTAGAGCTGCGCATCGTCGGTCCTTCGAGCTCGGACTTGCTGGCGAAGGCGTTCGCCGTCGATCTCGCTCAGCTCGAGCAGGACCCCTTGGGGCCGCCCCCGGCGACATGGGAGGTGCTCACCAATCTGCGTGTGGTCAGCCCTCTCTCCACGGCGCCGGCCGGACAGATCGTGACCCCCGTCGACACGGAGCGCCCACAGGAACAGACAGCGCCGGTTGGCGCGGAGCAAGGAAAGGCGACCGATGGGGCCGCGGCATGCGAGGAGCGCGAGAACGGGGGCCGGCGCGTTCGTGATTGCATCGACGAGGCTTTTGCCGAGCGGCTGAACGCGCTTGCCGAACGGTACGGCCTCGAGCCGCTGTCCCGGAGGCCGTTCTTTGCCCGAACCCTGGGCACGGACGACCTGCTGCTCGAGCGACTCATCGAGGAGCTGGGCGCACGGGGCGTCGTGAACTGCGGCAAGGACATGGACGGCAAGCGCATCGTCCTGGTGAGCGAATGGGATTCCATCTACGCCCGCACCTTTGCGGAGACGCTTGCCCTGAAGCTGAAGAAGCTTTGTCCGATAGAACTTCAATCGTTCTCGTTCCTGCGCGGGCTCGACGGCGCGACGCTCGAAGGCCTTTCTCCGCAGGCGCGCCGCGGCGGCGACGGCGGCCGTGGCGATGCCAAGGGCTCTCCTGTCGAGTGGCCCGAAGGCCGCGGTCAGGCCGACTATGTGCGCCGCCTGGTCGAGGAGATCCTGAAGGACAACCGCAAGAAGTCGGTGCAGGCTGTGGGCGTCATCGGTTGGGATGTCCACGACAAGCTCATCCTGCTGCAGGCGCTGCGTGATGCCTTTCCCGATCGCGTGCTGTTCACGACCGATGTCGACGCCCGCCTCACGCACCCCAGCGTCACCCGCTACTCGCGCAACGTCGTCGTTGCGACGAGCTTGCCGCTCAGCGTGCTGACGGTCGAGCCAGGCACCACGCAACCGGGCATCCCAAAGCCGGTGATCGGCCAGTTCCGCGACGCCTATCAAACGGCGACGTTCCTTGCCGCCTGGTTGGCCGTCGACGGTTCCGATGCCAAGGCCACCCCGGAGTGCCTGCAAAAAGACGAGCCGGTTGGGCTCAGCTGCAACATCGAATGGGCCGTGTCGCGGCCGACCCTCTTCGAGATCGGCCGCGAAAGCATGATTGAGCTGCCGCCGAAGGGGGTGGCCAGCGGCGAAGGGGAAAACCGCTGGATGGTCGCCCTCATCGCGTCCGCGGCTTTGGCGGGTATCGCGGGGATGATCCTGTTTGGCTATCGAGCCCCCGCCATGCGGGAAGCCTGCCTGTGGTGGCAGCCGGCCAGCGCTGCAGCACGCCGCGACCCGCCCGGACCTACCCATTTCGTTCTCGCCAGCCTGCAGGTGGCGGCGTTGGGATATGCCGCCGCTGTCGTCGCCGAACTCGCGTGGCCGGGCAGGATCGGCGCCTGGGGTGCGACGACGTTCGCCGTGGCCGCCGGTTTGGGCTTTTCCGCGTTCGTGTTCCCGGGATCGCCGGCCATTCAGGCATTCCGTCCGGCCTTGGGCATGAAGGACCGGCGCGCGGCGCGGGCCGCCGCGGCGCCTCAATTCCTGCTGCTCGCCCTGCTGGTTGCTTACGCGTTCTGGCTGATCGTTCCAAACGGCACCGGCGACCCGCGTGAGCCATTTGCGCCCCTCAGCGGCATCAGCGCGTGGCCGTCCGAGCTGCTGCGCGTGCTGGCCATCGTGCTCTTTGCGTGGTTTCTGGACGAAGCGTGGTGCCGCAGCATGAATGCGGCCAAGACGATTCGGCAGACCTATCACCTCGAGATGCCGCAGACGTCCACCGTAGCGCCGAACGTGCTGCGAGAGCTCACCGTGTGGTTCTGGCGGCCTGAAGTTGCGCGACCGGGACCATGCGTCGACGGGGCCGCGCTGTGGTGCGAGTACGAGAGGCTTTTGACCGGCCGGACCCGATCCGTGCGGCTGCTGTTCTGGCTGGCCTTGTCGGCAATCCTGATTTTTGTCCTGCCCCTGGTGGTCAACACCTTGTCGGATCACGCCTGGCCTGAAATACCGGCGCGAGGCGCCTCGGATCGTCAACTCTTCTACTGGACGCTGACCATCAGCGGGGTGGCAGTGCTGGTGCTCATCGTCGTTGTCGGGGATGTCACCATCCTGACCTGGCGCTTTGTCGAAATGCTGAAGATCGGCCGGACGATCTATCCAAAGGACACGATCGCTCACTTCGCGAGAAAGCTGGGGCCGAATATCGAGGACCAGGCCAGGACGCCGATAGCCGCCGATCCGGGGCAGCGCGAGGCGACGAAGAAAGCCGGCACGGATTGCAGCAACTCCTTGCTGGACGACTGGATCGATGTGCGGTTGCTCGCCGAGCACACCGCCGCGATTGATCGCCTGATCGTATATCCCTTCATCCTTGTCGCCTTGCTTGTCGTGGCCCGCAGCCGCCTCTTCGACAACTGGGACATCGGCGGGGCCGTCCTCATCCTGCTCGTCGTGTACATGCTGTGGTCGATCGCCATGGCGGCGCTGCTCAACCTGAGCGCCGAGCGTGCCCGCCAAAAGGCTTTGGAGGGGATGGCGGCCGACGAGCTGTGGCTGAAAGGGGCTGGTTCGGACTTCGACAAGATCGCCGAAGCCTTTCCCGGCCTGCTTGCGGAAGTGAACGCCCTGCGGAAGGGCGCCTTCGCGCCGTTCTTCGAGCAGCCGCTGGTGCAGGCGATCCTGGTCCCGCTCGGCGGCGCAGGCGGCGTCCAGCTGCTCGACTGGCTGCTGAACGCTCGCGGATAGCAGGGCCGCCCACACGAGGCTTCGCGTGCCGCCTCCGGATAAGGTATCTAGAGGCGATGCCGCTTCTCGAACTCAAGGACCTGCGCCGCGCCTTCTATGGTCTTGATGTCTTGCGCGGCGTCGATCTCGCTGTTGCAGCGGGAGGCATCACCGGACTGATCGGCCCCAACGGCGCCGGCAAGACCACGCTGTTCAACGTCGTCTCCGGCTTGGTCCCACCCGATGCCGGCTCGATCCGTTTCGACGGCGAGGAGGTCGCCGGCTGGTCGGCCGATGCGATCAGCCGGCGCGGCCTGGTACGCACCTTCCAGGTGGCGCGAGGCTTTCCCAGGCTCTCGGTGTTCCAGCATCTCATGCTCTACGGCCGCGACCAGCCGGGCGAAAGCCTGTGGCAGGCGGTGGTCGGCACCAGGGCGGCGCGCGAACGCGAGGCGGCGCTGGCCGAGCGGGCGTGGGAGACCGCTCGGTTCCTCAAGCTCGATCGTCTGATCGACAATCCCGCCACCGCCTTGTCGGGCGGCCAGAAGAAGCTTCTGGAGATCGGCCGTGCGCTGATGGCCGAGCCTCGGCTGGTGCTACTCGACGAGCCGACGGCCGGCGTCAACCCGACCCTGCAGAACGAGATCGGCGAGCGGCTGCTGGAACTGCCCAGGCGCGGCATCACCGTGCTGCTGATCGAGCACGACATGGGCTTCATCGCCCGGCTGTGCGATCCGGTGATCGTCATGGCCGAGGGCCAGGTGCTGACCCAGGGCACCTTCGACGAAGTGCGCAGCGACCATCGCGTGCGCGAGGCATACCTGGGGCGGAGAGCAGCGTGAGGGTGGCGGCATGAGCCTGCTGCAGATCACCGGGCTGCGCGGCGGCTACGCGGCGGCGGACGAAATCGTGAAGGGGGCCGACCTCGAGGTCGGGGCCGGCGAGATCGTCGCCCTGATCGGCCCCAACGGCGCCGGCAAGTCGACGCTGCTCAAGCTGATAGCGGGCCTGCTGCGGCCGAGCAGCGGCAGCGTGCGCTTCAAGGAGCATGAGATCGCGGGCCTGGGCGCTCCGGCAATCAGCCGGCAGGGCCTGTCCTTCGTGCCGCAGGAACGCAACGTATTCGGCACCATGAGCGTGGCCGAGAACCTCGAGATGGGCGGCTTCATCGACGGCGCGCATGCCAGGAGGCGCATGGCCGAGCTCTACGAGCGCTTTCCCATGCTGGGTGAAAAGCGCCGCGCCGCCGCGCGTACCTTGAGCGGCGGCCAGCGCCAGATCCTGGCCATGGCGATCGCGCTGATGAACGCGCCCGACCTGCTGCTGCTCGACGAACCCACCGCTGGGTTGAGTCCGCGCGCGGCGGAGGAGCTGTTCGGCACCATTCTTGCCCTGAACAAGTCGGGCGTGGCCATTCTCATGGTCGAGCAGAACGCATTGGAAGCCCTGTCGGTGTCGGCACGCGCCTACGTGCTGGTGCAGGGCCGGCCGGAACACGAGGGCAGGGCCGCCGATCTCGCCGACGATCCGACGGTCCGCGATCTCTTTCTCGGCGGCAAGGCCGGGCCTATGGTTGATGCTCATGTTCCTCTCCCCCGATAGGTCCTATCGGGGGAGAGGAGCTTCTGAAGAATTCGAACAAGGGAACGGGAGACTTCACATGACCACTATCCGCATCGGCCGCCGCGCCGCGTTGGCCGCCGGCGTCGCCGCGCTGGCGAGCCCCGCCGTCGTGCGCGCGCAGTCCGATCCGATCAAGCTCGCGACCCTGACGCCGCTCACGGGCGCCGGCGGCACCTATGGTCCGGTGATGGCCAAGGTGGCGGCCTCGGTGGTCGAGGAGGTCAACAAGGCCGGCGGCGTGCTCGGCCGGCGGATCGTGCTGGTCAGCGAGGACGACCAGACCAACCCCGAGGCCGGCGTGCGCGCCGCGCGCAAGCTGATCGACGTCGACAAGGTCTCCTGCATCATGGGCACCTGGGCGTCGTCGGTGACCACCGCCGTGGCGCCGCTCTGCTGGGAGAGCAAGACCTTCCTCTGCACCGTGTCCGGCGCCGATTCGATCACCCAGCTGCCGCACCTGGGCTACCTGATCCGCACGCAGCCGAACTCGACGCTGCAGGTGACGCGTTCGGGGGAGTTCATGCTGTCGCTGGGCGCCAAGAAGGTCTTCACCATGATCCCGCAGACGCCGTTCACCCAGGCGACCTTCGACCTCATGGGCAAGGTGCTGCCCAAGGGCGGGGCGACGCACCAGGGCCTGATCTACGACGACAAGAAGACGACCTATCGCACCGAGGTCGACCAGGCGCTGCGCACGCAGCCCGACATGATCTTCGCCGCCGGCTACACGCCCGACACCGTCGTCGTGCTGAAGGACATCTACCGCGCCGGCTTCAAGGGCAAGGTCATCGGCTTCGGCTACTCCATCAACCAGAAGCTCGTGGACCAGATCGGCCAGCCCGAGGTGGTCGAGGGCGTCTACACCTATTCGCCATCGCCGGCCGAGGGCAGCACGGCCTACGAGAAGGCCAAGGCGGCTTCCGGCTCGGCCAATCCCGATCCTTACACCTGCCAGGTCTACGACCATGTCAACCTGGTCCTGCTGGCGATCGCCAACGCCAAGGCGTCGACCGGCGACGCGATCAAGGCGAACATCCGCAAGGCGCAAGGTGGCGGCAAGGCGGTCGACAATGCCGTCGACGGCATCAAGGCGATCGCGGCCGGCGAGAAGGTCGACTACAACGGGGCGTCCGGTCCCTGCGACTTCGACGACATGGGCGACATCCTCGACTGCAAGTTCCGCTACGAGCAGATCAAGGCCGGCAAGTTCACGCTGGTGAAGATTGCTTGAACGGAGCGCGGACCTCCAGGTCCGCATCATGAATCATGAGTCCATGAGCGGACCTGGAGGTCCGCGCTCCAAGCCATGATCATCCTGCAGGCCCTCGTCAACGGCATCGTGTCGGGCACGCTTCTCGCCGTGCCCGCCATCGGCTTCACGGCGATGTTCGCCGTGCTGCGCTTCCCCAACTTCTCGGTGTCGGGCATGGCGACGCTCGGCGCCTTCGCGGGCTATCTCGCCTATGGCGCGGGCCTGCAGATGGCGGGCTCGCTGGTGGTCGCCTTCGCCGTGGCCGGCATGGCCGGTCTCGTCTTCGACAAGGTGGCGCACCTGCCGCTGATCAAGCAGGGCGCATTGCCCGCCGCCATCGCCTCGATCGCCACCGGGCTGATCCTGGAGAACGTCGTTCGGCTCGGTTTCGGCAACGAGCCGCGCGGCTACGACCGGCCGATCGCGCGCGATGTCTTCCTGGGCGAGATCCGCGTCAGCCCCCAGCAGCTCGAGACCATGGGGCTGGCCCTGGTGCTGATGCTGCTGGTGTTCGCCGCACTCGCCTTCACCCGGATCGGCAAGGCCATGCGGGCCTCGGCCGACAATCCCGAACTCGCGGCGCTGAAGGGCATCCGGCCCGAGCGCATCGCCATGCTGGCAAGCTTCGTCGGCATGGGCCTGGTCGGCGTCGGCGGCATGCTGCTGGGACTCGACAGCTCGATCGATCCGCTGACCGGCACGCGCATCCTGCTGTCGGTGTTCGCCGCCGCCGTGCTCGGCGGGCTGGGCAGCGTGCCCGGCGCCGTGCTGGGCGCTTTCCTGATCGGCATCGCCGAGGAACTGTCGGTGCTGGTGGTGGGCTCGCAGTACCGCGCCGCGGTCGGCTTCGTCGCTATCCTCGCCGTGCTGACGCTCCGGCCGCGCGGGCTGCTGGGGGAGAGGGCGTTTTGATGTTCTTCGGGACCGCGGGCCTCCAACGTGGAATCGACATACGTCGATTCCGCTCACCGCGCTCATGCTCTTCCGGACCGCGAGCCTCTGGCTCGCTCATAATTCATGAGCGCGCGGGAACGCGCGCGGTCCGGAAGACCATGACCATGAGGCCGGCTGGAAGCCGGCGGTCCGGAAGATGCTGAGCTACCTTCTCTTCATCGCCACCATCGGCGGCATCTACGGCCTGCTGGCGCTCAGCCTCAATCTGATCTGGGGCGGCGTCGGCATGGTCAATCTCGGCCTGGCCGGCTTCTTCGCGGTCGGCGCCTATGCCTCGGCGCTGCTGACGACCGTCGGCCATGGTCCGATCGCCGCGGGCTGGCTGATCGCGCTGGTGGCGGGCGGCGTCGCCGGGCTGGTCGTCACGCTGTCGACCACGCGCCTGCGCGAGGACTATCTCGCCATCGTCACTCTGGGCTTCGCCGAGGCCGTGCGCCTGGTCGCCGCCAACGAAATCTGGCTGACCCGCGGCAGCGACGGCATCTCCGGCATTCCCGGCCCATGGAAGAGGACGCTCGGCTCCGACTTCAACGCCGTCTACTTCCTGATCGTAGTTTTGGCGCTGCTGATCGTGTTCTTCGTCATGCGCCGCATCGACCGCTCGCCCTACGGCCGCGCGCTGCGCGCCATCCGCGAGGATGCCCAGGTGGCCCAGGTCGCCGGCAAGCCGGTGCTGCGCTTCAAGACCGAGGCCTTCGTGCTGTCGGCCGCCATCGCCGGCCTCGCCGGCGCGCTCTACGGCCACTTCACCTCGTACATCGCGCCGGACATGTTCTTGCCGCTGATCACCATCTATATCTTCCTGGCGGTCGCCTCCGGCGGCACGGGGCGGCCGGCCGGAGCCCTGGTCGGCGCCTACCTGGTCATGACGCTGCTCGAATCCTCGCGCTTCTTCGTCGAATGGATTCCGGGCGTCACGGCCGTGCAACGCGCCGCGCTCAAGGAGCTGTTGATCGCTGCCACGCTGATCGTTGTACTGAGGCTGAAGCCGTCGGGCGTCCTGCCAGAGCGTATTCCAAAGGTGCCTGTTCCGCCCGCGCCGCGACCTTCATAGGAGCAGTTGATGATACCGTTCGAATCCTGCCTGGCGGCGCTGAAGCAGCCGGGCCCGCCCGAGGCCTTGTTCAAGGCGGTCGACAAGGCGCTGGCCGAGGTGGTCGGCCACAAGCTGTTCACGCTCCTCTACGTCGCGCCCGACGGCAAGAGGGTGAAGCGCCTCTACACCAACATGCCCAAGGAGTATCCCGTCGGCGGCTACAAGCCCGTGACCGAGAGCGATTGGCACAAGCTGGTGATCGGCCAGCGCCGCGCCTGGGTCGGTTACGACTACGAGGATGTGAAGTGGGCGTTCTTCGACCACGAGCTGATCCGCTCGCTGGGCTGCGAATCGGCGATCAACCAGCCGGTGGTTTATGCAGGCCGCGTGCTCGGCACCATGAACCTGCTCGACGCCAAGGGCCACTACAAGGAAACCGACCCGGCCAGGATCGAGCCGTTCGCCGCCCTGATGATCGGCCCGTTCCTTGACGCCATCGCCGCCGATCCCGATATCGCGAAGAAGTAAGGAGCAAGTCGATGACCGCGATGCTGGGCGAACTGCCGACCTGGAAACTCGAAGACCTTTATTCCAGCCCCACGGGCACCGACGTCGAGTCCGACCTGAAGCGGGCGGCTGCCGACGCCACGGCGTTCGCCAAGGACTATGAAGGCAAGGTGGCCGGCCTCGATGGCAAGGCGCTGGGGACGGCGATCGCCCGTTTCGAAGCGCTGACCGACCTGATGGGGCGGCTCGGCTCCTATGCCCAGCTCTACTATGCGCAAAACATGGCTGATCCCGAACGCGGCCGCTTCTCGCAGAACGTCTCGGAGGCATTGAACGAGGCCACGGCCAGGCTGGTGTTCTTCCGCCTCGAGATCAATAAGATCGAGGACGGCGATCTCGCGGCCCGGATGAAGGAGCCGGCGCTCGCCAAGTACGCGCCGTGGCTGCGCGATGTCCGCCTGTTCCGTCCGCACGACCTGTCGGACGAACTCGAGAAGTACATCCACGATCAGTCAGTGGTGGGAAGCTCGGCCTGGTCGCGCCTGTTCGACGAGACGATTGCGCGCCTGCGCTATCCCTTCCGTGACGAGGTGCTGACCGAGCCGCAGATCCTCGACAAGCTCTCCAACAAGGACGCCTCGGTGCGCCACGACGCGGCCAAGTCGTTCGGCAAGGTGCAGGGCGACAACATCGCGGTCTTCTCGCTGGTCACCAACACCCTGATCAAGGACAAGGAGATCGACGACCGCTGGCGCAAATATCCGCGCCCGCAATCCTTCCGCAACCTCGCCAACGTGGTCGAGGACGAAGTCGTCGATGCCCTGGTGTCGTCGGTGAAGGCGGCCTATCCGCGGCTCGCGCACCGCTATTACAAGCTCAAGGCCAAGTGGTTCGGCGTCGACAGGATGCCGTACTGGGACCGCAATGCGCCGCTCCCCGAGCACGACGATCGGGTGATCCCGTGGGGCGAGGCCGAGAAGATCGTGCTCGATGCCTACCGCGCCTTTTCTCCGGAGCTGGCCGACGTCGGCCAGAAATTCTTCGGTACCGGCTGGATCGATGCGCCGGCGCGACCGGGCAAGTCACCGGGCGCCTTCGCCCATCCGACGGTGCCGTCGGCACATCCCTATCTGCTGCTGAACTACCAGGGCAAGGTGCGCGACGTGATGACCCTGGCGCACGAGCTGGGGCACGGCGTGCACCAGGTGCTGGCGGCGCGGCAGGGCGCACTGATGGCCGATACGCCCTTGACCCTCGCTGAGACCGCCTCGGTTTTCGGCGAGATGCTGACCTTCCAGTCGCTCCTGAAGTCGGCGCCCGACAAGTCGACGCGCAAGGCCATGCTCGCCGGCAAGGTCGAGGACATGCTGAACACCGTGGTGCGCCAGATCGCCTTCTACGACTTCGAATCGCGCCTGCACATGGCGCGCCGCCAGGGCGAGCTGACTCCCGAGGCGATCGGCGAGGTCTGGATGGCGGTGCAGAGCGAGAGCCTGGGACCGGCCTTCACCTTCGACGAGGAGTACCGGCATTACTGGTCCTACATCGGCCACTTCATCCATTCGCCGTTCTACGTCTACGCGTATGCCTTCGGCGACTGCCTGGTGAACTCGCTCTACGCCGCCTACCAGTCGGGCCAGCCCGACTTCCAGGCCAAGTACCTGGAGATGCTGAAGGCAGGCGGTGTGAAGCGCCACAAGGAGCTTTTAGCGCCGTTCGGCCTCGACGCCTCCGATCCTGCCTTCTGGGATAAGGGCCTGGGCGTGATCTCCGGTTTCGTCGACGAACTGGAGAAGCTCTAGTCTTCCGGGAGCGCGGACCACCAGGTCCGCTCATATTCATACTCTTCCGGACCGCGCGCATCCTGCGCGCTCATGATTCATGAGCGAGCCGGAGGCTCGCGGTCCGGAAGATCATGAGCGGACCGGAGGTCCGCGCTCCGGCAAGATCGTTGACAGCCCACCGGGCCGGCTGCAGTCTCTGCCGCGGGTGGATACGACCCGCCGCTTGCGCCCGTCCGGGCATGGTGAACGTATCGAGCCTCGTTCAGGCATTCCCTTTGCCACGGCAAACGGATCAGTAACGCAAGCAACTGACATTTCCGTTATGCCGATGCAGAGGACAAGACGATGCGAGACTATCGTGATGCAAAGGCCATGGCGCAGACATTGCGCCAGGCGTTCAAGGAGAAGTCGGTTTCCTTGACCCACAGCGAAAGCCTGGAACTGACCGCCAGAGTTCTGGGCCTCGCCGACTGGAACACGCTGTCGGCACGCATCGATGCATCGCCGAAGGCGGCGCCGCTAGTATTGCCGGCTGTCAGGAAGCCCGTCGTGGCCATGCGCGGCCTGGTGCTGTTTCCCGACATGACGACGCCGATCTACGCCGGGCGCCCGAAGTCGCTGGCTGCGATCGAGCAGGCGATGGCTGCCGACAAGGAGTTCTTCTCCGTGACGCAGCGACGGGTCGCGGATGACGATCCGGGCCCAGACGATCTCTACACCATTGGCGTGATCGCAAGGCCATTGGACGTCTTCAAGATGCCCGACGGCTCCATCAAGATGGTGGCGCAGGGCTTGCGGCGCGCCCGCGTGACCCGCTTCGACGCGGAGGGCGCTTGCCTTGTGGCCGAGCTCGCCGCGATGTCGTCCGAAGGCGCGGCGCGGGAAGAGGCCACGACCGTGTCGCGCGAATTGCTGCAGCGCTTCGCGGCCCACGCCAACATCGACCTCGCGTCGCCGCCGCAGGCGCTGCTGATACTGCCGCATCTCAACGATCCCGGCCGCATCGCCGACATGATCGCCCAGTACCTGTCGCTCAGCGTCGAGCAGCGGCAACAGGTCCTGGAGGCGACCGATGTCGTGCAGCGGATGCGGATGATCCTGGCGCTGATGGCGCCGGACCGGCAGGCGGCCTAGGGCCTGGGCGTCATGCTCTTCCTCCCCAACGAAGTTGGGGAGGTGGCGCCGTCATACGGCGTCGGAGGGGTCATGAGCTTCAGTACGGTTGCTTATGACCCCTCCGCCCGCTTCGCGGGCACCTCCCCGCGCGGAGCGCAGGGAGGTAACCATGAGCGCCACTGGAGTGGCGCGCTCCCAGCAATGATGTCGAGGTGGCAACGCATCCCGTTCGACCCTATATCGGTCGGGATGCGGGCCAACCTATCTGTGATCCGGCCATGAGCCAGGACGAGGGCGATTCCCTCGGCGGCCGGCTCGGGCGCTACGCGCGGGTCGGCAGCTCGGTCGGCGGGCTTGCCGTCAAGCTCGCCGGCCAGCGTTACCTTGGCTGGTCGCTCGATCGCGACAAGCACGCCACGGAGCTGAAGGCGGCGTTGGGGGGACTGAAGGGGCCGCTGATGAAGGCGGCCCAGCTCATCGCCACCATCCCCGACGCGCTGCCGCCGGAATATGCGCGCGAGCTCGCTCAGCTGCAGGCCAATGCGCCGGCCATGGGCTGGGCCTTCGTGCGCCGGCGCATGGCGACGGAACTCGGCCCGGACTGGCAGTCGAAGTTCGCCAGGTTCGACAAGGAGGCGTCGTTCGCCGCCTCGCTGGGGCAGGTCCATCGCGCGACGCTGCTCGACGGCACCGAGGTCGCCTGCAAGCTGCAGTACCCGGACATGGCATCGGCGCTGGAAGCCGATCTCAACCAGCTGAAGCTGGTGTTCGCCGTCGGCCAGCGCTTCGACCCCGCCATCCGCACCGACGAGATCCACGCCGAGATCACCACGCGCCTGCGCGAGGAGCTCGACTATCGCCGCGAGGCCAGGCACGTCGCGCTCTACCGCCACATGCTGCGCGACGAGCCCAACGTGCACGTGCCCGAGGTCGTGGCCACGCATTCGACCGACCGGCTGCTCACCATGACCTGGCTGCAGGGCGAGCCGTTGCTCAACTGGAAGAGCCGCTCGCAGGAGGAGAAGGACCAGCTCGCCGTCCACATGTTCCGCGCCTGGTACGTGCCGTTCTATTTCTACGGCGTGATCCACGGCGATCCGCATCTCGGCAACTACACGGTGCGGCCCGACGGCTCGGTCAACCTGATGGATTTCGGCTGCGTGCGCATCTTCCCGCCGCGCTTCGTGCGCGGGTCGATCGAGCTCTATCGCGCGCTGCTGGCCGACGACCAGGATCGCGCCGTCGCGGCCTACGAGGATTGGGGGTTCACGGGCCTCAGCCGCGAGATGATCGCCGTTCTGAACCGCTGGGCCGCCTTCCTGTACGGTCCGCTGATGGATGACCGGCCGCGCCGGCTGACCGAGGGCATGGCCGACGGCCACGGTCGCGAGATGGCGCAGAACGTGTTCGGCGAGCTGCGCCGCATGGGCGGTGTGCGCCCGCCACGCGAATTCGTGTTCATGGACCGCGCCGCCATCGGGCTCGGCGCCGTGTTCATCCATCTGCGCGCCTCGCTCAACTGGCATCGCCTGTTCGAGAGCCTGGTCGGCGACTTCGACATCGAGGCGCTGACGCGGCGCCAGCAGGCGGCATTGACGGAGGCGGGGCTGTGAGCGCTGAAGGATTGAGGGTGCTGCCGAGCCTTCACGGCCCGGCCGAGACGCTGGACAGGCTCGAAGCCGCCGTGACCCGTCACGGCATGACGATATTCGCCCGCATCGACCACGGCGCGGCGGCCAAGAAGGTCGGCCTGGAACTGCGGCCGACCGTGGTCGTGTTCTTCGGCAATCCGCGGGCCGGCACGCCCGCCATGCAGGCGACGCCCACGGTCGCCATCGACCTGCCGATGCGCATGCTGATCTGGCAGGACGACAAGGATGCGACATGGCTCGCCTACAACGAGCCGGCCTGGCTGTTTCGCCGCCACGGCCTCGTCGACGACGGTAGCGCCGACGTGATGGTCGACGTGCTGGCGAGCATCGGCGGCGAAGCGACCGGATGATGAACATCCTGGTGACGGGTTCGTCGGGCTGGCTCGGCCAGACCCTGGTGCCGCGGCTCGTGCGCGACGGCCACCGGGTCGTCGGCCTCGATCCCGAGCCCGGGCCGACGACCGAGGTCGTGGGCTCGGTCGTCCACCGCGCGCTGGTGCGCCATCTCGTGCGCGATCACGGCATCGAGGCGATCGTGCATGCCGCGGCACGCCACAAGCCCCATATCGAGACGCACGACAATTCGGAGTTCGTGGCGGTCAACGTGCAGGGCACGCTCAACCTCCTGGAGGAGGCGGTGGCGCCGGGCTCGAAGGTCGACCGCTTCGTCTTCACCTCGACCACCTCGCTGATGATCTCGCAGAAGATCCGCGACGGCAAAGCCGGCGGTGCTGCGGAAGCGATGTGGATCGACGAGACGCTGGGGCCGCTCGAGCCGCGCAACATCTACGGCGTCACCAAGCGGGCCGCCGAGGAGCTGTGCCGGCTGTTCAACCATCTGCACAAGCTGCCGATCGTGATCCTGCGCACCTCGCGGTTCTTCCCCGAGGAGGACGACATGGCGCACGCCATCGAGCAGTCGGGCGACAACACCAAGGCCAACGAGTTCCTGTTCCGGCGGCTCTCGGTCGAGGATGCCGCCGAAGCCCATGTCGCCGCCCTCGCCAAGGCGCGCGACGTCGGCTTCGACACCTTCATCGTCTCGGCCATGACGCCGTTCTCGCGCGCCGACTGCCGCCAGTTGATCGTCGATGCGCCGGCGGTCGTCGCACGCTATTTCCCCGACTATCGCGCGCTCTACGATAGGCGCGGCTGGACGATGTTCGCCTCGATCGACCGCGTCTACGACGCCGGCAAGGCGGCGCAGAAGCTGGGCTTCACCTGCAAGACAGGCTTTGCGGAGATTCTGGAAAGCCTTCGCTGATCTTGCCGGATCTGTGCGCAGTCACATGCGCGATAGGGCCTCCAGGCCCGCTCATATGGGAGCGCGGACCTCCGGTCCGCATCATGATCAAGCGCGCATGTGAATGCGCGTAAGTGGAAGTCAGCCTGGGGGGAGCCCCGGGCAGCGCGGTTTTCAGAGCTCGCGATAGTGGACTTGGTCCATCATCTTTGCGCCGCTCGCCTTGGCCTTCGCCATGATGTCGGCGTACTCACTGGACGCACGCCACCGCGGCGCGATCTGGGCGTAGGCCGCCTCGTCGGCGTAGCGCACGACGAACTGCATCTGACCCACGTGCTCGCCCGTGGCGATGATGAGGGCGCTGACGTTCTCGACGCCCGCTGCCTTGAACCACTGCTTGGCGACTTTGGTTGTCACCTTCGCCACCTCGAGGTCGGGCACGATCCAGCGTGATGTTAAGACATACATGCCGGTTCTCCTGTTTGGGTTATCGACGACCCGTATGGGTTGGGTCCGTCCATACGGGGCCTAGCCACCAGCTGCTCGGATGTTGGGAGAAAAGTAGCAAGGGCTGCCGTAGCGTAGCCCTGCGCGGGGCAATTGACGGTCGGCTCAAAAGAGCTACCCACAATGTCCTGGCCCTGGCGATGCGGTCAGCGGCAGTTCGTCAGCTCTGATCATGCGTCGATACTCACACCGAACTGCAGCGCTCGGTCATTCTCAAGCCGCCGATACGACCCGATGCCTCAACGCAATTCGATCACCAGCGCCGTGAGGCATCAGGCCCAGCCGAGTTCCTTCATCGCCCAGCCGGCATTCCAGATCTTGGTCATATGGCGGATCTTGTCGCCGTCGAAGCTCATGCAATAGACGTAGTCGGAGCGCGTGCTCTTGCCGGTGGGCGGCGGGCCGCCGGAGCCGGTGTGCGTGGCGATGAAGGTCGCGTAGGCGATGACGTTGCTGCGTTCGGCGTCGGTTGCCCAGCATTTGAGGTCGTAGTGACCGTCGGGCATCATTTTCATCAGGCCCTGCATCCAGTCGGCATAACCCTCCAACGTCTTCACGTCGACCAGGGGTTCGGCCTGGGCCGAGAAGCTGGCGTCGGGCTTGCAATAGGCTTTGCAGGCAGCCCAGCCTTTGCCGGCTTCGCAAGCCTCGAAGAAGTCTCGGGCGACATCCTGGATTGCTGCCATCGCGGTCTCTCCCTCCGTTCGGGGAAGAGGATGATTTACGGCCACGAAGAGGACCGCAAGTGCGTGGACGAAAGCCCCACGGTGTTACCCCGGAGGAGGGTGGCCTCGGGCCTCGGGCCTCGGGCTTCGTCCGCGCTCACGTGCCTCGACTGACACATCAGCGTGGGCGGATGCGCCTACCGTTGCAGCTCGATCGCGATGGTATCGGCTTTGGCTTCGCGGGCTCGAACATCAACCTCGCACCTTGGGCATCATGATCAGGTCCCACGGGCTCGGTACGTCGCCGTGCGGCACCCAGACCAGCGCCGGCGCGTTGAGGGCGAAGGCCTTCTTCAAACAGTCCTCGAGCTGGCGCGCATCGAGCGCCTTGAACGAGGCGATGCCGAAGCTTTCGGCCAGCTTGCCGAAGTCGGGGTTCTGCAGATCCGAGGCGATCAGGCGGTTGCCGTAGCGCTCCTGCTGGATGCGCTTGACGTTACCGAAGCCGCCATTGTCGAACACCACGACGACGACCGCGAGATTGTGGCGCGCCGCGGTGGCGAGCTCGCCCACCTGGTACATGAAGCCGCCATCGCCCGCGATCGCCAGCACCTTCCGGTCGGGCATCGCCGCCTTGACGCCCAGCGCCGTGCCGAAGCCCCAGCCGAGATTGTCCTGGTAGCCGGGCGACAGGAAGGTGCGCGGCTTCTCGATCGGCAGCGCCACGCGCGAGGCGAAGCCGATCTGCGACACCTCGTCGACGAAGATGCCGTCCTCGGGCAGGGCGGCGCGGATCGCCTTCAGGAACGAGGCCTGCGGCTCGAGTCGCGACAGCCGCTCGGCGAGCCACGCGCGATGGCCTTTCAGTTCCTCGGCGCGCGACTGGCGCGGGCGGTTGTGCTTGGGCAACGCCTCGATCAGCGCACGCAGTTGCGGCGCGGCGTCGCCGACCAGCGCCACGTCGGGTTTGCGCAGGCGGTCGGGCTCGTCGGGATCGATGTCGAGGCGCACGACCTTCAGGTTCTGATCGATGCCCCAATTGCCGTTCTGGATGAAGAAGCGCGTACCGATCGCGAGCACCGCGTCGGCATCCTTCCACAGGCGATGGCCGACCGGCATGTCGACGGCCAGCCGATGCGAACTCGGGATGACGCCGCGGCCGCGGCGGTAGGAGCTGACCGGCGCCTCCAGCATCTCGGCGAGCCTGATCACCTCGGCGCCGGCCTCTATGGCGCCGCCGCCGATGACGATGATCGGCCGCTCGGCCGTGCCCAGGATCCTGGCGGCGGCGGCTATCGCCTCGTCGTCGATCGCTTCGGCAGGCCGCGGCAACGGCGCGTCGGGCAACACCACCTCGGCGCGCTTCGCCCAGGTGTCGAGCGCGCATTCCAGCGCCACCGGGCGCGGCCGGCCGGTGGTCGCGTGCCATACCGCCTGGCTGACCAGCGTCGGCGCCTCCTGCGGGCTCCTGATGCGCTCGGCCCACTTGGTGATGTGGCGCACCAGGCCGAGCTGGTCATGGATCTCGTGCAGGTGGCCGTGGCCCTTGTCGATGTCGGCCTGCGGGATCTGGCCCAGAAGGCCGATCACCGGGGCGTTCATGCCGTAGGCGGTGAGCAGCGCCGCGCCGGCGTTCAGCAGGCCCGGGCCCGGCACGACGGCGAAGGCCTGCGGCTTGCCGGTGGCGAGCGCCGCGCCCAGCGCCATGTAGCCCGCGGTCTGCTCGTGTCGCGGATGAATCACGCGCAGACGGCCGGCAGCATGATAGAAGGCATCGAACAAAGGATCGTTGTGCAGGCCGGGCAGGGCATAGACGGTGTCGATGCCATGGCGCAGGAGGGTTTCGACCGTGGCTTCGGCAGTAGTGAGGCGGGGCATGCTGCCGGTCTATAGAGGCAGTCGGATGCGATCAAGGCGCGGTGCATGCGCCTGATCTTGTTCGCGCTGTTCGGCCTGGGGGCGCTGGCGCTCGCCGTCGTGCTGCTGGCCTGGCTCGCCGAACGGCGGCTCGATCGGACGGCCGAAGCGTGGTCGTTCGGCGACATCGCGCGCCTGCCCGACGTGGACGTGGCGCTGGTGCTGGGCACCGCGCCGATCGGGCCGGAGGGCGGACCCAACGTCTACTTCGTCCATCGCCTCGACGCTGCGGCCGCTCTGTGGAGGGCAGGCAAGGTCAAATATTTCATCGTCTCCGGCAGCACCGACGAGCCGGCGGCGATGCGCGCCGGCCTGGTCGAGCGCGGCGTGCCGGCCGCCGCGATCTACGGCGATCCGGCGGGCTACCGCACCTGGGATTCGGTGCTGCGTGCGCGCGACGTCTTCGGCCAGAGGCGCCTCATCATCGTCTCGCAGCGTTTCCACTTGAGCCGCGCGCTGTTCCTCGCGCGCCAGGCCGGCATCGAGGCCTGGGGCTTCGAGGCGCGCGACGTCGATTCGCCGTACAGCATCTTCACCGAGCTGCGCCGCTTCCCGTCGGCCCTGCGCGCCTACGTCGACGTCTGGGCCGGCGCATCGGCTCGCGACAGCAGCCTGCCGGTGAAGATCGGGATCGATCCGCCCTTATAGGCTGAGCAACCTGACGACCTCACCCTGAGGAGCGCCCGAAGGGCGCGTCTCGAAGGGTGGGCAACGCCAAGATTGCGGCCCACCCTTCGAGACCTCCTCAGGGTGAGGTGGTATTGGACCGGTAGTCTCATGACGCGCCACTTACGGCGGAGTTTACTCCGCCGCTAGTGGCGCGCCCCCAGCAGGCTATCGGAGTCGACCTTCCGGAATTGCGGCCATGTCGCGCAGCTCCGGCACCGGCGAGACCACGGGCTTGCCGGCGAAGTGGGCATCGAGGTTGCGGCGCACCAGCGAGGTCATGCGCCGGTGCGCATGTTCGGTGCCGCCGCCGAAATGCGGCGTCATCACCAGGTTGTCGAGGCCCAGCAGTTCGGTGCCCTCGTACGGCTCCTCGTCATAGACGTCGAGTGCCGCGCCTTCGATGACATTGCGGCGCAGCGCATCGGCGAGCGCCGCCTCGTCGACGGCCCAGCCGCGGCTGACGTTCAGGACGTGGCCGCGCGGCCCCAGCGCCTTCAGCACCTCGGCATTGATGATGTGGCGGTTGGAAGCATCCGAGCGCAGGCAGACGATCAGGTAGTCGCACCACGTCGCGAGCGCCATGACGTTGGGGAAGTAGGCGAAGTCGACGTCGCTGCGCTTGTTGCGATTGCAGTAGCCGATCTCGACGTCGAAGCCCTTGATGCGCTTGACGAACTCCATGCCGATGGCGCCGAGACCCAGGATGCCGACTTTGCCGCCGGTCAGGCCGGCGATCGGGCCGAAGCGGTTGGGGATGCGCTTGGTCCAGTCGCCGCGGCGGATCATCTTGTCGGCGCGCACGATGCGCCGCGTCGAGGCGAGCAGGATGCCGACCGCCATCTCGGCGACGTCGGGCGCGTTGCCGTCCGCGCCGTGCGTTACCATGATGTTGCGCCTCCGCGCGGCGGCGAGATCCATGCGCTCATAGCCGGTGCCGTAGCAGCAGATCAACGACAGCCGCGGCATCGCCGCCATCAGCGCATCGGAGGCGCCGACGCTTCCGGTCGTGACCAGCGCCTGGACATGCGGTCGGGCGGCGGCCGGAATCAGCACCGGATCGGGTCTGTCCATGTGACCCGCGATCTCGTAACCCTCGGAGAAGGCAGCGAGCGCGGTTTTTGTGAAATGGAAACCGGTGAGAATGACGGGACGTTGAGTCATGTTTTTCAGTATCCCGTGCCCTGCGCGGCCAGTAAACGTTCGTCTGCCACGCGGCGAAAATCCGCCTTGGCAAGTGTGCGGCCCCTGTGCAAGGTGCGCCGCGAAGTCCGCTTTCTGCGTCTCCAACCGATCCGTTGCTCCATGAAAATCGCCATTCTCAAAGAACGCCGGCCACATGAGACCCGCGTGGCCGCGACTCCCGAGACCGTCAAGAAACTGAAAGCGTTGGGCGCGGAAGAAATCGTGATCGAGGCCGGCGCGGGCGTTGCCGCCGCCTACACCGACGCGGCCTATGTCGAGGCCGGTGCAACGATCGTGCCGGATGCGGCGACCGCGGCCGCGGCGGCCGACGTCATCTTCAAGATCCAGCGACCCATGGCGGCCGCCGACGGCATCGACGAGCTCGCCCTGCTGCGTCAGGGCCAGGTGCTGATGTCGCCTTTGGGCGCGCTCACCAATGCCGACCTGGTGGCGGCGCTGGCGTCGAAAGGCGTGACCGCGTTCGCCCTGGAGCTGATCCCGCGCATCACCCGCGCGCAGTCGATGGACATCCTGAGCTCGCAGGCCAACCTCGCCGGCTACAAGGCCGTCCTGGCGGCGGCCAACCAGTTCGGCCGCATCTTCCCTCAGATGATGACGCCGGGCGGCACGCTTGCTCCCTCGCGCGCCTTCATCATGGGGGTCGGCGTGGCGGGCCTCCAGGCGATCGCCACGGCGCGCCGCCTGGGCTCGATCGTCACGGCGACCGACGTGCGGCCGGCGACCAAGGAGCAGGTGCAGTCGCTCGGCGCCAAGTTCGTCGCCGTCGAGGACGAGGAGTTCAAGGCGGCAGAGACCGCCGGCGGCTATGCCAAGCAGATGAGCCCTGAATATCAGGCCAAGCAGGCCGCGCTGGTCGCCGACCACATCAAGACGCAGGACATCGTCATCACCACCGCGCTGATCCCGGGTCGCAAGGCGCCGGTGCTGGTGAGCGAGGACATGGTGAAGACCATGAAGCCCGGCTCGGTGATCGTCGACATGGCGGTCGAGCAGGGCGGCAACTGCCCGCTGTCGGAATTCGGCAAGGTGGTCGAGAAGCACGGCGTGAAGATCGTCGGCCCGGCCAATCTGCCCGGCGAGCTCGCGACCGACGCTTCCTCGCTGTTCTCGCGCAACCTGCTCAACTTCATCACGCCCATGGTCGACAAGCAGACCAAGGCGCTCAAGATCGACACCAACGACGAGGTCGTGAAGGGCACGCTGGTGACCCAGAACGGCCAGGTCGTGCACCCGTCGCTCACCTCGCAGAACTAGGAACGCCCGATGGACGACAGAATCGCCGGCGAAGCCGCCAAGCTTGCGACCCAGGCGCAGGAGCTCGCCACCAGCCTCAAGGGCGTGGCCCAGCAGATCACCGATGCCGCGGCGCAGGGCCCGGTGGCGGCGCTGCCCGACGGCCACATGCCGTTCGTGGCGCTGCTCACCATCTTCGCCCTGGCCTGCTTCGTCGGCTACTACGTGGTGTGGCGGGTGACGCCGGCGCTGCATTCGCCGCTCATGGCCGTCACCAACGCCGTCTCGTCGGTGATCATCGTCGGCGCGCTGCTGGCGGCGGGCCTGAAGGGCCTGGGCGCCGCGCAGCTGTTCGGCGGCGTCGCGGTCATACTCGCCGCGGTCAATATCTTCGGCGGCTTCATCGTCACGCATCGCATGCTGTCGATGTTCAAGAAGAAGCCGGTCAAGAAGTAGGCGGGCGGGAGAGTACAAGGTGATCACTCACGAAATCGCCGCCTACGGCTACTTGATCGCGGCCATCTGCTTCATCATGGCCCTCCGGGGCCTGAGCTCGCCCGAGACCTCGCGCGGCGGCAACCTCTACGGCATCGTCGGCATGGTGGTCGCGATCGGCGTCACCGTCGCGTCGCCGGGCGTGCTGTCGCCCTGGCTGATCGTCGGCGGCCTGATCATCGGCGGCGTGATCGGCGCCGTCGTCGCCATGCGCATCCAGATGACGGCGCTGCCGCAGCTCGTGGCCGCCTTCCACTCGCTGGTCGGCTTGGCCGCGGTGTTCGTCGCGGCGGCGGCGTTCATCTCGCCCGACGCCTTCGGCATCGGCACACCGGGCAAGATCCAGGTCCACAGCCTGATCGAGATGGGGCTGGGCACCGTGATCGGCGCCATCACCTTCACGGGCTCCGTGGTGGCCTTCGCCAAGCTGCAGGGCCTGGTCTCGGGCTCGCCGCTGGTGTTCCGCGGCCAGCATCCGCTCAACGCGCTGCTCGGCATCGTCCTGGTGGTGCTGCTGGTGTGGTTCGCCATGCGCGGCCATCCCATCACCTTCGTCCTGCTGATCGTGCTGTCGCTGCTGATCGGCTTCCTGCTGATCCTGCCGATCGGCGGCGCCGACATGCCGGTCGTGGTGTCGATGCTGAACTCCTATTCGGGATGGGCGGCGGCCGGCATCGGCTTCACCCTGGGCAACACCGCGCTGATCGTCACCGGCGCGCTGGTCGGCTCCTCGGGCGCCATCCTGAGCTACATCATGTGCAAGGGCATGAACCGCTCGATCTTCAACGTGATCCTGGGCGGCTTCGGCACCGACACTTCGGCGGCGGCGGGCGCCGCGCACGCTAAGACCGACAAGCCGGTGAAGGCGGGCTCGGCCGAGGATGCGGCCTTCCTGATGAAGAACGCCCAGTCGGTGATCATCGTGCCGGGCTACGGCATGGCGGTGGCGCAGGCCCAGCACGCGCTGCGCGAGATGGCCGACCTCCTGAAGAAGGAGGGCGTGCAGGTGCGCTACGCCATCCATCCGGTGGCGGGCCGCATGCCGGGCCACATGAACGTGCTTTTGGCCGAGGCCAACGTGCCGTACGACGAGGTCTTCGAGCTCGACGACATCAACCGCGACTTCGCCTCGACCGACGTCGCCTTCGTGATCGGCGCCAACGACGTCACCAACCCCGCGGCCAAGACCGACCCGCAGAGCCCGATCTACGGCATGCCGATCCTCGACGTCGAGAAGGCGCAGACCGTGCTGTTCGTGAAGCGCGGCATGGCCTCGGGCTATGCCGGCGTCGACAACGAACTGTTCTTCCGCGACAACACGATGATGCTGTTCGCCGACGCCAAGGCGATGTGCGAGAACATCGTCAAGGCGCTGGAGGGATCGGCGCATTAGCGAGGGACTCATGCTCTTCCGGACCGCGAGCCTCCGGCTCGCTCAAGCTCAAGAGCGAGCCGGAGGCTCGCGGTCCGGAAGACAATGAGCAGTCCCTACATCCTCCACGGCTTCAACCCGTCGCCGTATTCCGTGAAGATGCGGGCGATCCTGCGGTATCGCCGCATCCCGTTCGTGTGGGACGCGATCGGCAATCCGCGAGACGTCGCGGTCGCGGCCAACCTGCCGCCGGTGATCCCGATCCTGCGTTTCCCCGACGGGCGGCTGATGAACGATTCGACGCCGCTCGCCTACGCGCTCGAGCGCGAGCATCCGGGCCAGCGCTCGATCATCCCCGACGACCCCGTCCACGCCTACCTCAGCGACCTGCTGGAGGATTTCGGTGACGAGTGGGTCACCAAGATGATGTTCCATTACCGCTGGTACTACGCGGCGGATCGCGCCTTCGCGCAGACCTGGATCATCACCTCGCGCAATCCGGTGATGGCCGAGGCCGAGCGCCGCGCCGGCATGCAGGCCTTCAACGACCGCCAGGTCGGGCGGATGGCCCTGGTCGGCTGCACCGAGCAGAACCGGCCGGTGATCGAGGAGAGCTACCGCTTCGTGCTCGACACGCTCGACCGTCACGTGCGTAAAATCCCATTCCTGTTCGGCTCACGCCCGTCGCTGGCCGATTTCGGCCTGTTCGGCCAGCTGCAGATCCTGTCGGTCGATCCCACGCCGATGGCCGAGATGCGCGAGCGCGCGGCCGACGTCTATTGCTGGCTGCTGCGGCTCGACGATGCCTCGGGCGTCGAGGGCGAGTGGCTCGATCCCGAGGCGCCGCTGCCCGACACGCTGACGGCGCTGCTGCACCATTGCGGCGAGACCTACCTGCCGTTCCTCGCCGCCAACACGCGGGCTCTGCAGGAGGGCAGGGACGAGGTTGGGCTCGACATCAAGGACCGTCCCTATGCCCAGGCGCCGTTCCGTTACCAGGGCAAGTGCCACGACGCGTTGCGCAAGAAGCTCGCCGCACTGCCGGCCGACGTGCGGCGGCGTCTCGATCCGGTGCTCGAACAGACGGGCTGCCTCCGCTACCTTGCCTGAATGGGCGTCTCCGTAGCTCGGGAACAGGATCCGGCGGCCAGCCGTCGGTTGCTGGAGGCCCTGACGGCGCGCCTGCCGCAATGGTTCGCTCAGCCTGATTCCAATCGGCACTACGCGGAGCAGGCCGAGGTCCTGGAGGCCTGGACAGCCCGGGTCGACGGCGACGCGCGCGGCTTGCTGTTGCTCAAGAAGCATGGCGCCGTCAGCGCGGAAATCTATTGGCTGGCGGTCCATTCCGCTCATCATCGTCAGGGCATTGGACGGGCGCTGTATCTCTTCGTCACGACGCTCCATCCGGATGACCCCTACGAGCCATACCGGCACACACGGAGCTTCTACGAGCGGCTTGGGTTCGAGTTGGTCCTGTCGCGCGAGCCGCTCGCCTACTACCTGAAGCATCTGTAGCGATGGCGTATCGTGCGGTCCTGTTCGACGTCGGCGGCCCGATCGACATGGAGTTCGCCTGGGAGATCGCCGTCGACGGTGCCATCGCCTCGGCCTGCGGGCTGGAGGGCATCCGCGTCGACCAGGCGACGATCGACGAGGCGTCGGAAGCCGCGGTCATGGCCTTTGCGCCCGATGCCTACGCCCACATGGTCGAGACGCTGTGCGGCGGCGATCCGCGGACCGTCGACCGCGTGCGTCAGCGGGTACGCGCAATGGTCGGCAATCTCGACGTCTTCCAGCTCCGGCCCGACATCGATGGCCTGCTGCGCCGCTTGTGCGAGCGCGGGCTGCGGCTCGGCATCGTCGCCAACCAGCCGCAGGCCGCGCGCGAGCGGCTGGCGCGCGCCGGCATCGGCGATCTCTTCGACTATCAGGGCCTGAGCGGCCTCAGCGGCGTCGGCAAGCCCGATCCGCGCGCCTTCCAGGCGGCGGCCGAGGCGCTGGGCGTGACGCCGGTCGATTGCATCATGGTCGGCGATCGCATCGACAACGACATAGCACCGGCCAAGGCGCTGGGCATGAGCACCATCCTGTTCCGCGGCGGCCGCCATCGCCGGCAGCGGCCGCGAACACCGGCGGAGGAGCCGGACGCGGTGGTCAGCGACGTGCTCGAGCTCGAAGCGGCGATCGACGCACTCCTGTCGTCCCGGTGACGCGGTGAAGGCACTGCTGGCACTCGGGCCGAGCGACACAACGAATGGCGTGGCCGCCGGTCCGACCCACCATAAGTGGCCCTCTACGGTACGCAAAAATTCGCAAAGACGAAATCGGCTATATTGACCATAGTTCTTGACTGTGAGGAACTTAAGTTATAATATCGGGTCCTGTTGCGTTGCTTACCCGCGTTCCCGCTCTATGCATCGTTTATCCGACTATGAGCCAGACCGTTCCAGCCCTGGAGCCGGTCATCCCGTCCGGCTGCGTTCAGCCGGACGGGGGCGATGATCTTCCATAAGGGGTGCAGTCCAGCGGAGGGCCTGCACCTTGGCGAGGCCGGGGCAGAAGGTGCCGACGACCTTCTCCAGCCGATCGTAGAGCTTCTTTGCCGGTGCGCTGACCTTCTCGCGCCGCACGCGTGACTCCTCGGCCTTGGCCGCGAGCTTGGCGAGATCGACCGTGAGCAGCTTGCGGTCCTCGACCACCATGCGCCCGCCGATCATGACCGAGTGCACGGCGGTGCCGTCCTCGGTATGGACCAAGGCGTTCACCGGATCGTTGGTCGGGATCCAGTTGATGTGATGCAGGTCGAGGAAGACGATGTCGGCCTTGTAGCCCGGCGCGATACGGCCGATCTCCTTGTGCAGGCCGAGCGTGCGGGCGCTGCCTTCGGTGGCGGCGCGCAAGACCTCCGCGGTGGTGATCCAGCGCTCCACGTCCGGTCCCTGGACCTTGGAGGAGAACGAGGCGTGGCGCATCGCCTCGTACATGTTCTGATTGTCCGAGCAGTTGGCGCCGTCGGTGCCGATGCCGACATTGATGTCGGCGCGCAGCATGGCGCGCATGTCGGCGAGCCCGTTGCCCAGCCGCATGTTGGAGCCGGGATTGTGCGCCACCGAGGCGCCGCGGTCGCCCAGGCGCTTCATGTCCTCGCCGTCGAGCCACACGCCGTGGGCAACGGTGAACTTCTCGTTGACCAGGCCGAGCTTGTCCATGTGCGCGGCAAGCGACGTGCCGTAGCGCTTGTAGCCGGCCACGACCTGGACCTTCGATTCGGCGACGTGGCTGTGGATGCCGACATCGTACTCGCGCGCGAGGTCGCGGCAGGCGATCAGGAAGTCGTCGCTGCAGTGGTGCGGGATGGTCGGCCCCAGGGCCAACGTGACCTTTTCGAACGGCCACTTCTGCAGCGCCTTCTTCATCTGCCTGGTGGTGGCCTTCCACGGCGCGTAACGGAAGCTCTCGACCTCCTTCTGCAGCGACGGCGACAGGCGCTCCATCAGGCCGGGAATGGCGTCGAAGAACGTGACGTCGGCGACCATGGGCGCCAGCACGGCGCGCATGCCGACTTCCTCGTAGGCCTTGGCGATGGCGGAGAGCCCGTCCACCGAAGGCAGCGGGAACTCGGCCGCGAGGTCATAGGCCGCGGTGCAGCCCTTCATCACCATCTCGGCCGCGCCGATCATGGCCGACAGGTACTTGTCCTCGAGCGTGCGGCCCGAGCCGATCCATTGGCTCGCCGTCAGCAGCAGTTCGAGCGACCACAGATCGCCCATGCCCTTGCCGAGATTGCCGGGGCTATGCGTGTGGGCGTTGATCAGGCCGGGATGCATCAGCCGATGCTTGGCGTCGATCACCGTCGCGCCGGCGGGGGCGGCGAGACCGGGCCGGCCGATCTCGGCGATGGTGTCGCCCTTGATCAGGATGTCGGCGGCGGAGGCGCTGCGCTTGGCAGTGTCCAAGAGCTTGCCGCCGCGGACGATGGTGTAGGGGTGCTTGGGTTTGCTGGCCATGGGCGGTAGTCTTGCAGACAACGGGCCAGAGGAGAACGCCATGAAGCTCGAAGGCGGATGCTATTGCGGCAAGGTTCGCTACGTGGCCGAGGGCGAGCCGATGAGGAAGGGGCAGTGCCACTGCCGCGAATGCCAGTTCATCACCGGCGGCGCTCCCAACATGTTCGTCGTCATGCCGAGCGCGGGCTTCGCCTACACCAAGGGCGCGCCCAAGCAGTTCACGCGCAGCGATCTCGAGAACCCGGTCACTCGCGAGTTCTGTCCCGACTGCGGCACGCATCTGGCGACCCGGCCGCCGGGCCGTCCGGTGATCGTCGTGAAGGTCGGCACGCTCGCCGATCCCAAGCTCTATGGCGGTCCGCAGATGGCGATCTTCACCATCGACAAGCAGGCGTTTCACCAGATCCCGGAGGGACTGCCGGCGTTCGAGCGCATGCCGCAGCGCTGAAAATACAAAACCCCCGGACGGGCCGGGGGTCGTGTTCGGTCGAAGAGAGTGAAGGCTAGTAGCCTTCGCGCTCCATGCGCTTGCGCATCAGCTTGCGGGTCCGGCGGATGGCCTCGGCGCGCTCGCGGGCGCGGCGCTCTGAGGGCTTCTCGTAGTTGCGGCGGAGCTTCATCTCGCGGAAGATCCCTTCGCGCTGCATCTTCTTCTTCAGGACGCGCAGCGCCTGATCGACGTTGTTTTCACGAACGAGAACCTGCACTTCGATCGCTTCCTTCCATGCATGGTGGGGCGCCCCGGAAACGGCTCCGGGGGCAATTTCGAGGCGGCGGTGGTATCACAGGCAAAGACCCTTGGGAAGCCCGGGGAACCCCCTATATTTGCGCCATGAGCACCGAAAATAACCCTAATCCGGCCGATCCCGACGCTGAATTGCGCGACCGGCTGGCCGACGCCATGGCCTCGGAGGCCGCTTTCGAGGGCTGGAGCCGGGCCGCCCTGCAGGCCGCGTCCCGCCGGCTCGAGCTGCCGGCGGGCGAGGCCGACCGGTTGTTCCCGGGCGGCCCCACCCAGGTGCTCACTTTCGTCAGCGAGCGCGCCGACCAGCGCACGGTCGAGGATATGGAGCGGGAGGGCATCGCCAGCCTGAAAATCCGCGATCGCATCAAGAATGCCGTCCGCATCCGCCTCGAACGCCACGTCGGCAACCGCGAGGCGGCGCGGCGGGCGTTGGCGCTTCTGTCGTTGCCGTTCAATGCGCCGCTGGGGATGCGGCTGCTGTACCGCACGGTCGACGCCATGTGGTACGCAGCCGGCGACAACAGCACCGACTTCAATTTTTACACCAAGCGGGCCACTTTGGCCGGCGTCTACTCCTCGACTTTGCTCTACTGGCTGAACGACCGCTCGCCGGGCAGCGAGGCGACCTGGGGCTTTCTTGACCGGCGTATCGACGACGTCATGAAGTTCGAGAAGCTCAAGAGTCAGGTGAAATCCTGGACCGGCGGCTCGGTCAGGACCGCTTCAAGAAGGTGACGTGACCCATCTTACGGCCTGGCCGCGCCGTGGCCTTGCCGTAGAGATGCAGCCGCGCCGTCGGATCGGCGAGGTAGCGCAGCCAGTCATCGGCTTCGTGTCCGATGAGGTTGTCCATGCGCGAGGGCATCAGCACGTCGACCGGCCCCAGCGGCAGACCGCAGATCGCGCGCACGAGCTGCTCGAACTGGCTGGTGGCGCAGGCGTCGATCGTCCAATGCCCTGAATTGTGCGGCCGCGGCGCGAACTCGTTGGCCAGCACGCGATCGTCCCGGGTGACGAACATCTCCAGCGCCACGAGCCCCACGAGGTCGAGACCACGGGCCAGCTCGGCGCCGTAGCGCTCCGCCGTCGCCAGAGTTCCGGCATGCAAGGTCGACGGCACGGTGGTGGTGCGCAGGATGCCGTCGCGATGGTCGTTCATGCCGATCGGGAAACACCGCACCTCGCCGTCCAGCCCGCGTGCGACGATGGCCGAGATCTCGCAGGCGAAATCGACCAGCGCTTCCAGGATGCAGTCGCGTTTCCCAAGCTTCTGCCAGGCGGCGGCGAGGCCGGCGCGGTCGGCGACCCTGACCTGACCCTTGCCGTCATAGCCTTCGGTGCAGGTCTTCAGGATGCCGGGCAGGGCGGTGGCGGCGGCGATGTCGGCCTCGCTCCGGATCGCCTGGTATGGAGCGGTGTCGATCCCGAGCGTGCGGAAGAACTCCTTCTCGCGCAGCCGGTGCTGGGCGATATGGATCGGCTTCGTGCCCGGCCGCACCGGCTTGTGGCGCTGGCACTCGGCGACCGTCGCTTCCGGCACGTTCTCGAATTCGTAGGTGATGACGTCGACCTGGTCGGCGAAGCGCGCGAGGGCGGCCGCGTCGTCATACGCGCCGCTGACATGGCCCGCCGCGACGTCGCCGCCGATCGAATGCTCCTCCGGTGCATAGACCACGCAGCGATGGCCCAGCCGCGCGGCGGCGAGCGCGGTCATGCGGCCCAACTGGCCGCCGCCCAGGATGCCGATGGTCGAACCCGGGGGGAGGGGCTTGGTCGAACTCATTTCCTAACGATGCGGCGTCGCAGGCTCGTCCGACGGCGCCTTGGCGACGGCATCCGTCTGGCGCCTCCGCCATCTTTCCACTGCCGCCATTATCTTGACATCGCCAAGACCGACGATGCTGGCCGCCAGAAGCCCCGCATTCACCGCACCGGCGCGTCCGATGGCGAGCGTGCCGACAGCAATGCCGGCCGGCATCTGGACAATGGAAAGAAGGCTGTCCTGGCCCTTCAGCGCGGCGCTTTCGACGGGCACGCCCAGCACCGGCAGGGGGGTCATTGAGGCGGTCATGCCCGGCAGGTGGGCAGCACCGCCGGCGCCGGCGATGATGACCTTCAGGCCGCGGCCCTTGGCTGCGGCGGCATAACTCATCATGCGCTTGGGTGTCCGATGGGCGGAAATGATGCGGGCCTCGAACGGCACACCCAGCGCCTCGAGGGTCTCGGCGGCGTGGCGCATGGTCGTCCAGTCGGACTGGCTGCCCATGATCAGGCCGACCGCCGGTTTGCTGGCGGTTCGTTTGGCGGTGGATTTAGCCATTCTCGTCTCAGGCGATGATATCGGGAATCAACTGGCTTTCCAGTCTCAGGATCTGGTCCTTCAGGCCGAGCTTGCGCTTCTTCAGCCGTTGGAGCTGGAGCTGGTCGAACGGCGGCTTCTCGACCAGGCGGTCGATCACCTCGTCGAGGTCGCGGTGCTCGCTTTTCAAGGCCTCAAGCTTGGCCTTGAGGGTCTCGGCATCCTGCGGCTCCGAAGGAGGGTTGCTCATGCTCTAGCCACCTTGCGCTCCGCCGTGTACCCCTTCGCCCGGTCAAAGGGAAGCACCGAAGGTGTCGGATTTTCTGCCCCATCCGTTCTGGAGTTTCTCGCTCGAGCTGTACGCTGGCGAGGGCGTGGCCGAGGCCTGCCTCGACCTGCAGGAGCGGCGCGGCTGCGACGTGAACATATTGCTGTTCTGTTGCTGGCTCGGCGCCTCGGGCCGGACGACGCTGACGGCCGACCGGCTGCGCGCCATCCTCAAGGCGAGCGACGCATGGCAGGCCGAGATCGTGCGGCCCTTGCGCGCGGTGCGCCGGATGTTGAAGGATCGGCCTTGGCCGGAAACGGAACTGGGGGCAATGCCCGAGACCGTCGATGCGGTGCGCCGGCGCGTCGCCGATGCCGAGCTCGCGGCCGAGCACGCCGAGCAGATCAAGCTCGCAAGCCTGCACTCGCCGCCGGCCGACCGCGACCGGCCGGTCGACAAGCGCCTGCGCGCGGCGGTGGGCAATCTCGGCGTCTATGCGGTGTGCCTGGGCGTGGTGCCCGATGCCAAGGACCGCGCCGCCGTCGTGGCCTTGATGAAAGGAACGTTCCCGGTGCTGACGGTGGACGAGATAACGAGGGTGGTCGGCTGACGCTCTTCGGACCGGCTTTCCACCGGAATTTTTCTCGGGGCTCCAGCAGTTGCACTCGTAGCTCGCCCTGGGGCCCCTGAAACATCGACGATCTGCCGCGATGGTTCAACCATGCTGACTATGTCGCGGGATATGCACGGGGCGGAAAGGCACTCGATTCGACGTGACTCCCTGCAACGAAGGAGTCACAGTTTGCCGTCCGCAACAATCTCGGAGGTCGCCCGTGAGCACAGTGGACCACATCGAAGCGCTCAAGGCCAAGCATGCTTCCCTTGAGCAAGCGATCGATCAAGAGAACATGCGCCCGCATCCCGACGACGATGCGATCTGCAGCCTCAAAAAGCGCAAGCTACAAATAAAGGACGAAATTGCTCGTCTGACCGCCTCCAGCACCAGACACTGACCTACTCACCGCCTCACCGATCTCGAGAGGCGCCGCAAGGCCGCGTCACGCTCCGGTCCGGCGCCGGGGCGGCGCGCGCCGCGCGATCTTGATGCGGCCGCGGCTCGTCCCGGCCGCGATCGACTGGAAGGCGATCTCGACCCGGTACCGCGCCGGATGGCAGTGCGCGATGACGACGGCGATCGGCTTGTCGTCGACGTCGTAGTAGGTCCTGAGCACCACCATCACCGGACTGCCGTCGGGAACCCGCAGCAGCGCGGCGACGTCCGGGTCGGCCGCCGCCGCGACCGTGATCTGGTGAGCGCGTGACAGCGTCCGGCCGAGCCTTTCGCAAATGCGCAGGATCGGCTGCGTTCGCGTGGAAAAATCAGCTGGCCTCAGCGGCAAGGCATCCTCCACCGGAAGATGGAACTGGCCCGCCGAGAAGATCTCGCCCTCGACCTCGACCAGGCACTGGATCACCACCGTCGCGCGCCCGGCGCCGAAGGCGGCCGCGACCTCGGGCGGCTTTTCGGCCGACCCTTCCGTCCGCTCCAGGAACTTGAACCGCACCCGCCTGTCGTAGGCCAGCACGTCGTTGAGCTGGCCGCGCAGTTGTACGGACTGCATCGCCGCCACCGGGTCGGCGACGAAGGTGCCCACGCCATGGCGACGGAACAGGACGCTCTCCGCGCACAAGTCGCCGATCGCGCGCCGGATGGTGATCCGGCTGACGCCGTACTCCTCGCAGAGCCGGGCCTCGTTGGGGAGCACGTCGCCGGCGCGGAATTCGCCCGACCGCACGCGCTCATACAAGTCCTCGCGCACCTGGTCATGGAGAGGCGCGGCGGTCTGGGACAGGTGTCGCGTTCGAAGCTGCATCGTCGGCCTTGCGTCTAGTTGTTATGATGACATAATCTGATGGTCAACAGGCCGATTGGCCGGAGCGAAAGAAGAGGGGTGGGGGATCATGATGCGCAGCATCGTACATCGGCTTGTGGGAATGATCGGAATTGTCGCCGTCGGCGCGATCGCCGGCGGCGGGGCGTCGGCCCAGGAAGTGCTGAGGGTCGGCGCGGTGGTGTTCGGCGAGCACTCCTCGGTGCGGGCGATCAAGGAGGTCTTCGTGCCCGAGGTCGCGAAGGCCACACAGGGCCGCTACAAGGTCGAGATCTATTCGGATTCGCAGCTCGGCGGGAACGCCGAGGTCGTTCAGCAGACCCGCAACGGCACGATCTTCGGCTGCTTCGTCTCGGCCGCGTGGGTGACGAGCTACGTGCCCAAGCTCGGCGTCGCCGGCCTGCCGTTCCTGTTCCCCGACCGCGAGCACGCCTTCCGCGCCTTCGACGGCCCGGCCGGCGAGGAGATCAGGAAGGCGCTCGAGAATTCCGGCTTCGCCACGCTGGGCTTCATGGAGCTTGGCTTCCGCCATCTCACCACCTCGCGCAAGAAGGTCTCGACGCCGGCCGACCTCAAGGGCCTGAAGATCCGCCTGCAGTCCAATCCCGTCCACATCGAGACCTTCCGCCTGCTGGGGGCCAACCCGGTGCAGATCGACGGCCAGGAGCTCTTCGCCGCCCTCAGCCAGGGCGTGGCCGACGGCCAGGAGAATCCCTTCTCGGTCATCAGCTTGTTCAAGCTCTATGAAGCCAAGCAGAAGTACCTCACCGAGACGGGGCACTTCTACGACATCCTGACCTTCCTCGGCTCCAAGCGGATGCTCGACAAGATGAGCCCGGCCGATCGAGAGGCGATCCTGGCCGCGGCGGCGAAGACGACCGCGCTGCAGCGCCGCTACGCGGCCGAGGAAGAGGAGAAGTACAAGCAGAACCTCGTCAGCAACGGCGTCGAGATCACGGCGCTGACGCCGGCGCAGCGCAAGGCCTTCGAGGACGCGATCGCGCCGATCTATCCCAAGATCGAGCGCGAGCTCGGCGCCGACTTCGTGAAGCGCTTCATCGCCGCCGCGCGGTCGGCCAACTGAGGTGGTCGTGAACCTGCCGGGATTGCCGCGCTTTCTGCGGCCGGTCGAGGCGGCGCTGATCGTCGCCTCGTCGGTGGCGACGGCACTCGTCGTGATCCTGGTCACGGCCGATGTGGTGGCGCGCTACGTGTTCGCCGATTCGATCGTCTTCGCCAACGAGCTGGCGCGGCTGATGTTCGTGTGGGCGATCTTCCTCGGCTTCCCGCTCGCGCTCAGCCGCGGGCGGCACGTCGGCATCGAGTTCCTCGACGCCGTTCTGGCGCGGCGCTGGGTGCGGGCGATCATTCGCGTCGGCGCGGTGTTCAGCGCCATCCTGCTCGCGGTGATCTTCTGGAAGAGCCTCGACATCATGCTGTTCAACTGGGACCAGCAGCTCAACACCCTGCCGCTCAGCGCCGGGCTCTTCTACCTGCCGGTCACCATCTCGATGGCGGTGAGCGTGGTCTACCTGCTGGCGATCTGCTTCCGCGGAAGCCGCACGCTCGTCGAGGATCATGAGCCGCCGGGAGGCGTCGATTGACCGGCCTTCTCGTCGCCGCCTTTGCGATCTTCGCGATCCTCGGCGTGCCGATCGCCTTCGCCTTCGGCCTGTCGGCGCTGGCCGGCCTGCTGTGGGCCGGCATGCCGTTCAACATCCTGGCCGAGAAGATGGTGTTCTCGGTCGATTCGTTCCCCTTGATGGCCATCCCGTTCTTCATGCTCGCCGGCGAGCTGATGGTCGAGGGCGGCATCATGCAGCGCCTCGTGGCGCTGGCGAACGCCGTCGTCGGCAACATCCGGGGCGGGCTCGCCCAGTCCTGCGTGCTGTCGGGCGTCGGCCTGTCGATGGTCTCGGGCACCGCGGTGGCTGACGCCGTGGCGCTGAACGCGGCGATGGGGCGGCCGATGGCCAAGGCCTACGGCGTGCCGTTCAGCAGCGGCGTGATCGCCGCGGCCGCCAACCTCGGGCCGATCATCCCGCCCAGCACGCCGATGATCCTCTACGCCACGCTCGCCGGCAGCCTCGTGCCGGTGTCGGACCTGTTCGCCGCCGGCTTCATCCCGGGATTGCTGATCGGCTTCGGCATGATGGTGGCGATCTACGTCATCGCCGTCCGCCGCGGCTATCCGCGCACCGGCAGCGCGTTCAGCTTCGGCGTGTTCCTGACGCGCCTGCGCCAGGTCTTCCTCGTCCTGCTGATGCCGGTCGTCGTCATCGGCGGCATCGTGTTCGGCGCCTTCACCGCCACCGAGGGCGGGGCGATCGCCGTCGCCTATGCGCTGCTGGCCGGCTTCTTCATCACGCGGACGCTGCGCTTCAAGGCGTTGCCGGGGATCTTCCTGCGCGCCGTCGTGACCTCGGCGGTGGTGGGAGCGCTGATCGCCTTCGCCTCGCCGCTGACCTTCCTCTTCTCGATCTCCGGCATCCCGGAGCTGATCGGCGACTTCTTCCGCGACATCTCGGCCGGGCCGACGGCCTTCCTGCTTGCCGTCTTCGTGATGCTGGTGATCGTCGGCATCTTCATCGAGCCGGCGTCCGCCTACATCCTGCTGGTGCCGATCTTCGCGCCGATGGCGCCCAAGTTCGGCATCGATTCGGTCCATTTCGCCACCGTCTTCATCCTGACCCTGATCATCGGGATGCTGACGCCGCCGGTTGGCGCCCTGCTCTTCGTCATGACCGGCGTCAACAAGATCTCGCTCGGCACGCTGTCGCGCGAGCTCATACCCTTCATCGCCATCCAGTTCGGCGTCGTGTTGGCGATCATCTTCTGGCCGGACCTCGCGACCTGGCTGCCCCAGCTCATTCGCAACCTCTAAGGGAAGACGATGTCCTATCGCATCGGTGTCGACATCGGCGGCACCTTCACCGATTTCACGCTCATCGACGACAGCACCGGCGCCATCGCCATCCACAAGCAGCTCACCACGCCGCGCGATCCGTCAGAGGCGGTCCTCGAGGGCATCGACGCCCTGCTGGCGCGCCGCAAGGTCGCCATCGGCCAGCTCACGGCCGTGATCCACGGCTCGACCCTGGTGACCAATGCGCTGATCGAGCGCAAGGGCGTGCCGACGGCAATGCTGGTGACCGCGGGATTTCGTGACGTGCTCGATGTCGCGCAGGAGACGCGATACGACCTCTACGATCTGCGCATCCGCCTGCCCGAGCCGGTGGTGCCGCGGCACCTGCGGGCCGAGGTCGCCGAGCGCATCCGCTATGACGGCCATGTCGAGCGCGCACCCGACGAGGCGGAGGTCGCCGCCGCGATAGACGATCTCGTCGAGCGCGGCGCACAGTCGGTCGCGATCTGCTTCCTGCATGCCTTCACCAATCCGAGCCACGAGCTCGAGGTGGCCCGGATCGTCCGCCGCCGTCATCCCACTCTCTACGTCTCGACTTCGGCGGACGTCTTTCCGTTCATGCGCGAGTACGAGCGGTGGACGACGACGGCGATGAACGCCTACACGCAGCCGATCGTCGACCGCTACCTGTCGCGCATCGAGCAGGGGCTGGCCGGTCGCGGCTTCAACGGCCTGTTCCACATCATGACCTCGAGCGGCGGCACGGTGACGGCCGACACGGCACGCCGCTACCCGGTGCGCATGCTGGAATCGGGGCCGGCAGCGGGCGTGCTCATGTCGAGCTTCCACGGGCGCACGATGGGCATCGACCGGCTGCTGTCGTTCGACATGGGCGGTACCACGGCCAAGGGCGCCATCGTGCGCGGCGGCGCGCCGGTCAAGAAGTACGAGATCGAGGTCGCCCGCATCCATGAGTTCAAGCACGGCAGCGGCCTGCCGGCCAAGATCCCGGTCATCGACATGATCGAGATCGGTGCCGGCGGCGGCAGCATCGCCGAGCTCGACGAGCGTGGCGTCATCCGTGTCGGTCCGCGCAGCGCCGGCGCCGACCCCGGACCGGCTTGCTACGGCCGCGGCGGCACGGCGCCGACGCTCACCGACGCCAACCTGCTGCTGGGCTACTACGATCCGGCCTACTTCCTGGGCGGCAAGATGAAGCTCGACGTCGCCGCCGCCGCGCGCGTCGTGCAGGCCGGGATCGCCGACAAGCTCGGCATCGACCTGACGCGCGCCGCCTGGGGCATCCACGAGATCATCAACGAGGACGTGGCGCGCGCCTTCCGCGTGCACGCCTCCGAGCTCGGGTTCGACTACCGGTCCGCCAGCATGGTGGCCTTCGGCGGCTCGGGACCGGCCCATGCCACGCGCATCGCTCGCAAGCTGCGCATCCCGCACGTCGTCTTCCCGCTTGGCTCGGGCGTCATGTCGGCCTTCGGCATGCTGGTGAGCCCGCTCAGCTTCGAGACCGCGCGCACCCAGCGCATCGCCTACGACGACCTGAACGAGGAACGCTTCGCGGCCGTGCTCGACGAGCTGTCGGGTGGCGCCTCGGCATTCCTGCGGGCAGCCGGGGTCGCGGCCGACGACATCTCGATCGTGCACCGGCTGGACATGCGCTATGTCGGCCAGGGCTACGAGATCGAGGTCGAGGTGCCGCGCGGCATGCCCTCCGGCGAGGCCTATCGCGCGCTGCCGGGTCGTTTTGCCGAGGCTTACGCCAAGATCTTCTCGATCAGCTACCTCAAGGAGCCGCTCGAGATCATGAACTGGAAGGTCGAGGCGACGGGGCCGCAGCCCGCCAAGGCGGCCGGCACGCACCTCGTGGGCGTGACGCCCAGCGCAAAGGCGTTGAAGGGCAGGCGCCGCGCCTGGTTCCCCGACCTTGGCGATTTCGTCGAGGCGGCCGTCTACGACCGCTATGCGCTGCGCGAAGGCGAGGAGGTCACGGGGCCTGCTTTCGTCGAGGAGCAGGAATCGACATGCGTGCTCGGCCCGGGCGACGTCGCGCGCATCGACGGCAAGGGCAATCTCGTCGCTGAAATCCCCGTCGCGGCGGCCGCGCGCACGGGCACCGACGGCTGATCAGGAGAAGGGAAGATGCAACAGTTCGACGCCGTCAGCCTCGGCATCCTCTGGGATCGCCTCATCGCCATCGCCAACGAGACGGTCGAGGTGCTGGTGCGCACCTCTTTCTCGTCGATCGTGCGCGAGAACTACGACCTCGCCTGCGTGCTGTTCGACGCCGACGGCAACTCGCTGGCGCAGGGGGCGTTCAGCCAGCCCGTCTTCATCGGTACCGGACCGCAGACGCTGCGCCACATGCTGGCCCGCTATCCGGCCGAGACGCTGCGGCCGGGCGATGTCGTCTTCACCAACGACGCCTGGAAGGGCACCGGCCACCTCTGGGACGTGAACGTCATGAGCCCGGTGTTCCGCAACGGCAAGCTGGCGGGCTTCGTGCTCAGCATCAGCCACCTGCCGGACATCGGCGGGCGCGGCATCTCGGCGGAGAACGCCGAGATCTACGAGGAGGGGCTGCAGATCCCGATCTGCAAGCTGTTCCGGGCCGGCGAGCTCAACGAGGAGCTGGTCGAGCTGATCCGGACCAACGTGCGCGTTCAGGAGCAGGTGATCGGCGACATCATGGCCAACGTCACCTGCACCCAGGTCGGCGCGCGGCTCATGCTCGAGCTCATGGAGGAATACGGCCTGGACGATCTGCGGCCGCTGTCCCAGGCAATCCTGCGTCAGTCGGAGCAGGCGATGCGCGCGCGCATCCGGGCCATCCCCGACGGCAGCTACGCCAACAGGATCCAGGTCGAGGCCTTCGACACGCCGGTGACGCTCGCCTGCAAGGTCGAGGTCTCGGGCGAGCGCCTGCACATCGACTACAAGGGAACGAGCGAGCAGATCCGCGCCGGCATCAATGTCCCGCTCTGCTACACGCGCGCCATGAGCGCCTACGCGGTGAAGTGTTTGATCCTGCCGAGCGTGCCGAACAATGAAGGCTCGGTGAATCCGGTCGAGCTCAGCGCGCCGGAGGGCTGCATCCTGAACGCGGCCCTGCCGGCGGCGACCGGCGCCCGGCTGCTGGTCGGCCATTTCGTCGTGCCGCTGGTCTTCGGGGCGATGGCGGAGGCGCTCCCGGATGCGGTCCAGGCCGATCCCGGCATGCTCAACGCCATCAACATGGTCGGCCATCACCGCGACGGACGCTTCTTCTCGACGCTCTTCTTCTCGAGCGGCGGGCTGGGTGCGATGCGCGACGTTGACGGGCTGTCGGCGACGCCGGCGCCGGCCAACATGATGACGATGCCGGCCGAGACCTGGGAGACGTTGACCAGCATGACTTTGGTGCGGCGCGTGCTGCGGGTCGATTCCGGCGGCGTCGGCGAATCGCGCGGCGGGCTCGGCCAGCGCATCGAGCTGCGCAACGACACCGGTCGGCCGGTGCGCGTCGCGCTGCTCGGGTCGCGCACGCATTTCCCGGCGCTTGGTCTGCACCGCGGCGGGCCCGGCGGGGCGCGCATCTTCAGCATCAACGGCAAGGCGGTGCACCCCAAGGGACGCTACGAGCTCGCCGAGGGCGACATGCTTTCGATCGACGATGCCGGAGGCGGCGGCTTCGGTGACCCGCGCAAGCGGCCCCGCCGCAAGGTGCTGGAGGATCTCGAGAACGGCTTCATCACCATCGATAGCGCTGTCCGCCATTACGGGCTGGATCGGACCGAGGCCGACCGCCGCGAGAAGGCGGTGGTCTGAGATGGCTTTCAGCGACAAGCGGATCACCGCCCGCCGCGACTGGCCACGGCCCGCCGAGGCCGCCTGGGCCGAGTTGAAGAGCGCGTCCAGCAGCGTTGTCTGCGACGGGCAGGGGCGGCGTGGAGCGTTGCCCGCAGCCATCCGCCCGGTGACCGCGGCGACGGCGTTCGCCGGGCCGGCGCTTACGGTGCAATGCCGCCCGCGCGACAATGCGGCGGCGCTGGCGGCGCTCCAGTGGGCGCGCGCGGGCGATGTCATGGTGCTGGGCAATGACGGGCACGACGGCGCCGCACTGATCGGCGCCAACTTCGTCGCCCTCGCTCGTGCGCGCGGTGTCGCGGCGATCGTCTGCGACGGGCCGGCACGCGATATCGATGACCTCGACTCGCTCGGCCTTCCGGTCTTCTCGCGCGGCGTCATGCCGGGCGGGCCGTTCAAGACGGGGCCCGGTCTGATCGGCTTTCCTGTCGCGATCGGACCGGTCGTGGTCGCAAGCGGCGATATCGTCGTCGGAGACCGCGACGGCATCGTGGTCGTCCGCCAGGACGAGATCGCCGTCGCCGTCGCGGGCCATCGCGCGGTAAGGGCGCGCGAGGCGGCGATGGTCGCGACCATCGGTCAGGGCGATCTGCCGGACTGGCTGCGCGAGACGATCTCTGCGATCGGGGTCGACGTCGTCGACTGATGCGGCGGACGCCTGCGCTCAGTTCAGCTTGTGCAGGTTGACCGTCCAGGTCGCCGGGCCGAACATGCCCTGCGAGCGGCCGCTGCATTGCGCGACGTTGTCGGCGCCGCGCTGGCAGACGAGCTGGTCGGCATACCAGCGCGAGCCGTCGTTGCACGACGAATCGCCGTCACGGATGCGCAGTAGCGATCCCTCGAAGCGCGCCTGCGCGCGGGTGCGGCAGGCGGTGCGGCCGCGCCGCCATTCGAGCTGGCCGTTGCCGTTGGCGTCGAAGCAGTAGGACGACACGCCGGGCTGGCCCTGCATCGGCTCGTGGCGGAACGGATCGGTGCGCCAGCAGCCCGACATGAAGGAGTAGTCGTTGGTCGGCGCGGGCAGGCGCAGGCGGTTGTCGTTGGGATGTGTCTGGCGCGGCGCCGGTGCGGGAGCGGGCGCCGGGGCAGGCCTAGGTTGCGCCTGAGGTGGCGGCGGCGGAGCAACGGCGACCTGCGGCGGCGGCTTCGGCTGCTCCGGCGGCTTGCAGTCGGCGATGCGCTTCTTGAGCTCGGCTTCGACCAGCGACAGCTCGACCTTGAGGATGCGCTCGCGCGACTGTTCGGTCGAGAAGGCGGCTTTCAGGGCAGGCGTCGGATCGGGCGGCGGTTCCCCGGGCGGCGGCGCCGGCGGGCCTTCGCGGGTCGCCAGCGCCAGGGACGGATCGGCCGGCAGCATCTCGCGCAGCAGCCAGGCGGCTCCCAGCAGCAGGAGCATCAAGGGCAGGGCGAGCAGCAGGGTGCGCAGCCAGGGGATGGTCGTGCTCACCGGCCGTGCGACAGGCATGGCGGTGGCGATCTTGGGCGCTTCGAGCACGGGGCGGCGCGCCGGTGGCCCCGGCGGCCGCGGCAGCGCTGCCGGCAGCAGCGAGGCGGCGGCTTCCTTCTCGTAGCCCCAGCACACGATCACCGGCCGCTCGCCGACCATGAAGATGAAGGACTGCGCCGGCGCGCGGGCGGCGAGCTGCAGCGACAGTCCGACGACGCCCATGTCCTCGCGCGGGCCGGCGCCGGCCAGCGTGTCGCCGAGGCGTCGAATGTCGGCCAGCATGCGCTCGACCGCGGCCAGCACGTCGGCGCGCCGTTCGGGCGCTAGCGCCGACAGCGGCTGCACCGGGCCCGGCCAGTCGGCGTACCAGTCGATCGACTTGCCGTTCTCGTGCGCCTGCGGATCGGCCAGAAGGCCGGCCGCGTCGTCGCCCAGCCGGCGGCGCACCACGCGGCGCAGCTGCGGGGCAGCGTTGTGCAGCGGCTCGCCGCGCACGCCCAGGGGGCGCACGCCGCTCTGCGTGGTGACGATCAGCGTGGTCTGGCCGGCCATTCCGCTGTCAAAATAACCGGCCGATTATGGCGACGCGATGATCTCTTGTGGTCATTCAGCCGGCCGTGGGCCGGCGCGGACCGCGGGCCTCCGGCCCGCTCATGAGTCGCGAAATCGAGCCGAGCCCCACGGCCATTCAGGCGCTACGGCGACGAGACCTGCTTTGATTGGGTTGCTTTCGACATAGTTGATCGTCCGGGCCAAATGGCCTTCGTCGCGCATGAACCGGTCGAAATAGTCGGCGTGCCAGAACGTTCCAGATCGTCCGATCAGGCCGTTGGCGCGTTTTGCGGTAAAGGATTTCCAGCTCCCGACGATCTCGGTCAGAGAGTAGCGATCGACAATTTCGACGACTACGTGGACATGATTGGGCATTACGCACCAGGCCAACAATCGGTAGCGTTGGCCATCAAAATGGAGCAGGGCGCCTTCTACAAGGGAGGCAATATCGTCTCGCCTCAGCCAACAAGCGCCCAGGCCAACGTCCAATTCTCGATCCAAGCGCGGCAACGCATGGTCGCGATGCCGAAGCGCTTCCGTCACGTGGGCCGGCAGGCTGTCGGCCAACCTGAACGTGACGAACTGGACCGTTTCAGGTGAATCGAAATGCGGTAGGTAACCGCGCGAGTGCCATCCTCTTGGTTGCATCGGCCTCATGAGCGGGCGGGACGCCCGCGGTCCGGATATGAGCTATACCTGCTTCGCCCATTCCCGCAGGACGAACTTCTGGACCTTGCCGGTCGAGGTCATGGGCAGGTCGCGGAAGACGACGTAGCGCGGGCACTTGTAGGAGGCGAGGTTGGCGCGGCAGTGGGCGATGATGTCGTCGGCCGTGGCGGCGGAGCCGGGTTTCAGCACGACGAAGGCGCAGGGGGTCTCGCCCCATTTCTCGTCGGGCTTGGCCACCACGGCGACATTGGCCACCGCCGGATGCTCGATGATCACGCCTTCGACCTCGATGGTCGAGATGTTCTCACCGCCCGAGATTATGATGTCCTTGGAGCGGTCGCGCAGCTCGATGTAGCCGTCCTCGTGCAGCACGCCGAGATCGCCGGAATGGAACCAGCCGTGCTCGAACGCCTCGCGCGTCGCCTTGGCGTTCTTGAGATAGCCCTTCATGGTGAGATTGCCGCGAAACATCACCTCGCCCATGGTCGTGCCGTCGCGCGGCACTTCCGTCATGGTCGCGGGATCCATCACCGTGACGCCGTCCTCGGCGGCATAACGCACGCCCTGGCGCGCCTTGAGCTGCGCGCGCACGTGTGAGGGCTTCGAATCCCACTCTTCGTGCCAGGAGCAGATCGTCGCCGGGCCATAGACCTCGGTCAGTCCGTAGACGTGAGTGACGCGAAAATTCTCCTTCTCCAGCGCCTCGAGCACCGCGGCGGGCGGCGGCGCGGCCGCGGTCATGAACTCGACCGTGCGCGCCAGCGGCTGGCGCTCGTCCGGCGCGGCGCCGATGATGAACTGCATGATGATGGGCGCGCCGCACATGTGCGTGACGTTGTGCGCCGCCAGCGAATCGTAGATCGCCTTGGCGCTGATGCGGCGCAGGCAGACCGAGGTGCCGGCGACCAGCGCCAGGGTCCACGGGAAGCACCAGCCGTTGCAATGGAACATCGGCAGCGTCCACAGATAGGCCGGATGGACGCCCATGGCCCATTGCGTGGCGTTGCCGTAGGCCGACAGCGCCGCACCGCGATGGCTGTAGACCACGCCCTTCGGGTTGCCCGTCGTGCCCGACGTGTAGTTGAGCGAGATCGCGTTCCATTCGTCGGCCGGGTATTCCCAGGCGTAGTCGTCATCGCCGGTCGCCAGAAACTCCTCGTAGGTCGTGTCGCCGATCTGGGCGCGGTCCTCGCACAGCGGGTCGTCGATATCGACGACCAGCGGCTGGGCCTTGGCGATGGCCAGCGCCTCGGTCATGACCTTGTGGAACTCGCGGTCGACCAGCAGCACCTTGGTCTCGCTGTGGTCGAGGATGAAGGCGATCATCGCCGCGTCGAGACGCGTGTTCAGCGAGTTCAGCACGCCGCCGGTCATGGGCACCGCGAAATGCGCCTCGTACATCTCGGGGATGTTGGGCGCCATGATCGCCACCGTGTCGCCGACGCCGATGCCGACCTTCTCCAATGCCGAGGCGAGCCGGCGGCAACGAGCATAGGTCTCGGCCCAGCTCTGCCGGCGCGCGCCGTGGATCAGCGCGATGTTGTCGGGATAGACGGCCGCGCTGCGCTCGATGAACTGCAACGGCGTCAGGGCTGCGTAATTGGCGGGCGTCTTGTCGAGGTCACGCTCGTAGATGTTGGACGAGAGCTGCGGCGCCTTGTGGGGAGCCGGCCGCGCCGACGGCATGCGCGTGACGGAGGCACGGTTCTTCACCGGGCGGCGCAATGCCGGGCGCGGCACGGGCTTGGGAGGGCTCGCCTTCTTCTTGGCGGCTGGCTTGCGTACGGCCGGCTTTTTCGCCTTGGCCGCCTTGCGCGTCGGCTTCTTTCCCTTGCCCGACCCTGTCTTCGACTTGCCCTTGGCCATGCTCGTTTCCCGTTGCCCGTATTCCTCGGCGCCGCGCACTTTCACACAAACGGCCGGGTGTTCACTAGTTTTTCCTTAGCGCATGGACGAAGCCGGGCCGCTACCATCGGCCCATGACTACCATCCAGCTTGCGCCGGGCGCCGTGCCTCTGGCGACTTGGCGCGACGTCTATCGCGGCCTGCCGGTGAGGCTCGATCCGGGCTGCTACGCTGCGGTCGATGCATCGGCCCGCGCCATCACGACGATCCTCGCCAAGGGCGAGCCGGTCTACGGCATCAACACCGGCTTCGGAAAGCTCGCCAGCGTGCGTATCGAGCCAGCCGACCTCGAGCGCCTGCAGCGCAACATCGTGCTGTCGCATGCCGCGGGCGTCGGTCCGCCGATGCCCCTGCCTGTGGTGCGTCTGATGATGGCGCTCAAGCTCGCAAGCCTCGCCCAGGGCGCGTCGGGCGTGCGGCGCGAGACCGTCGCCCTGCTCGAGGCCCTGCTGATCGAGGACATGATGCCGATCGTGCCGGCCCAGGGCTCGGTCGGCGCTTCGGGCGATCTCGCGCCGCTTGCCCACATGACGGCGGCGATGATCGGCGTCGGTGCTTTTTTCGTCGACGGTGCGGCGGTTCCGGCCGAGCGGGCCTTGGCCGAAGCGGGCCTGTCGCCGCTGGTGCTCGGCGCCAAGGAAGGCCTTGCGCTGCTGAACGGCACGCAGTTCTCGACGGCCTATGCGCTGGCCGGATTGTTCGAGGCGGAGACCCTGTTCGGCTCGGCGCTGGTCACCGGCGCGCTGTCGACCGATGCCGCGCGCGGCTCGGATGCGCCGTTCGACCCGCGCATCCATGCGCTGCGCCGCCATGGCGGCCAGATCGAGGCGGCGGCGGCGCTGCGCCGTGTGATGCAGGGCTCCGCCATCCGCGTCTCGCACCTGGTCGGCGACGAGCGCGTGCAGGATCCCTACTGCCTGCGCTGTCAGCCGCAGGTGATGGGCGCCGTGCTCGACATCCTGCGTCACGCCGCGACGACGCTCGGCACCGAAGCCAACGGCGTCACCGACAACCCGCTGATCTTCGCCGGCGCCGACGAGGCCCTGTCGGGCGGCAACTTCCACGCCGAGCCGGTCGCCTTCGCCGCCGATATCCTGGCGCTGGCTCTCTGCGAGATCGGCTCGCTCAGCGAGCGGCGCATCGCCATGCTCGTCGACCCCGCCCTGTCGGGCCTGCCGGCCTTCCTGACGCCCAAACCCGGCCTCAACTCGGGATTCATGATTCCTCAGGTCACGGCAGCCGCGCTCGTCGCCGAGAACAAGCAGCGCGCCCATCCGGCCAGTGTCGATTCGATCCCGACCTCGGCCAACCAGGAGGACCATGTCTCCATGGCCGCGCACGGCGCCCGCCGCCTGCTCGACATGGCGGACAATTGCCGGTCCATCATCGGCATAGAACTTTTAGCAGCGGCGCAGGGCTGCGACTTCCATCAGCCGCTGCTCTCCAGCCCGATGCTCGAGCGGGTGCGCGAGCTGGTGCGCCGGCACGTGCCGCATCTCGACGACGACCGTCACTTCCAGCCTGACCTCGCGAGAGCGGCCGACCTGGTCGGCCGCGGCGCGCTGATCGATGCGATCGGCGGCGATGTCCTTCCGTCTCTCGACCGGAGCCTGCCATGACCACGCGTCTCGACAACACCCGCACCGTCCGCGCGCCGCGCGGCACCGAACGCTCGGCCAAGAGCTGGCTGACCGAGGCGCCGCTGCGCATGCTGATGAACAACCTCGACCCCGAGGTCGCCGAACGGCCGGGCGAGCTCGTGGTCTATGGCGGCATCGGCCGTGCGGCGCGCGACTGGCAGAGCTTCGACCGCATCGTCGCCGCGCTGCGCGATCTCGAGGCCGACGAGACGCTGCTGGTGCAGTCGGGCAAGCCGGTCGGCGTCTTCCGCACCCACGCCGACGCGCCGCGCGTGCTCATCGCCAACTCCAACCTGGTGCCGCACTGGGCGACCTGGGAGCATTTCAACGAGCTCGACCGCAAGGGCCTGATGATGTTCGGCCAGATGACCGCGGGCTCGTGGATCTACATCGGCAGCCAGGGCATCGTGCAGGGCACCTACGAGACCTTCGTCGAGATGGCGCGCCAGCACTATCAGGGCAGCCTGGCCGGCCGCTGGATCCTGACCGCGGGACTGGGCGGCATGGGCGGTGCGCAGCCGCTGGCCGCGACCATGGCCGGGGCATCGTGCCTCGCCGTCGAGTGCCGACCGAGCAGCATCGAATTCCGCCTGCGCACCGGCTACCTCGACAAGCAGGCCAAGGACCTCGACGAGGCGCTGGCGATCATCCAGCAGGCGACGAAGGAGAAGAAAGCAGTCTCGGTCGGCCTTTTGGGCAACGCGGCCGACGTGCTGCCCGAGCTCTTGCGCCGCGGCGTCAAGCCGGACTGCCTGACCGACCAGACGTCGGCGCATGATCCGGTCAACGGCTACCTGCCCAAGGGCTGGACCTTGGCCGAGTGGGAGGCCAGGCGCGCCAGCGCGCCCGACGCCGTCGCCAAAGCGGCCAAGCAATCGATGGCGGGTCACGTGCGCGCCATGCTGGAGTTCCACAAGCTCGGTGTGCCGACGGTCGACTACGGCAACAACATCCGCCAGATGGCGCTGGAGGAGGGTGTCGCCGACGCCTTCAGCTATCCGGGCTTCGTGCCGGCTTATATCCGCCCCTTGTTCTGCCGCGGCATCGGGCCGTTCCGCTGGGCTGCACTGTCGGGCGATCCCGAGGACATCTACCGCACCGACGCAAAGGTGAAGGAACTGATGCCGGGCAACGAGCATCTGCACAACTGGCTCGACATGGCCCGGCAGCGCATCAAATTCCAGGGCCTGCCGGCGCGCATCTGCTGGGTCGGCCTGGGCGACCGCCATCGCCTGGGGCTCGCCTTCAACGAGATGGTGGCCAAGGGCGAGCTGAAGGCGCCGATCGTCATCGGCCGCGACCATCTCGATTCGGGCTCGGTCGCCAGCCCCAACCGCGAAACCGAATCGATGCGCGACGGCTCGGATGCCGTGTCCGACTGGCCGTTGCTGAACGGCCTGCTCAACTGCGCCTCGGGCGCCACCTGGGTGTCACTCCATCATGGTGGCGGCGTCGGCATGGGCTTCTCGCAGCATGCCGGCATGGTGATCGTGTGCGACGGCACGCCCGAGGCGGCGCTCCGCATCGAGCGCGTGCTGTGGAACGACCCGGCGAGCGGCGTCATGCGCCATGCCGATGCGGGCTACGAGGATGCGATCGCGTGCGCGCGGGAAAAGGGGCTGAAGCTGCTGAACATCTGACTTGCTAGAGGTATCGATGCGATGCAAACGAACTTTGATGGGTAAACGCACTTGGCGCGGCCTGTTTGCCGTATCGATTTTCACGCTCTTGACGGCCTGCGGCTGGTTCGGCGGCGGCAGTGCGCCTGTCGGCAAGGCCCGACCTGGTGCCGATCGTCAGATCGCACCAACCGGGACGCTGCCGGCGGCCAATCCGGGCCGGCAGGCCGAGCAGACCGTTGTTCCTGCCGACGAGACACGCGGGACTACGTCGGCAATCGGTTCGGTTGTGTCCACGACGGGAGGGCAGCGGGCGCAGAAGGAAGCTGCCGACAAGGCGGCCGCGGAGCGCGATGCCAAGGCACGCGAGCAACGCGACGCGGCCGACGGCGACACGAAGGCACAGCGGACGGCGCCGCCGCCGGCGACGCCGTCCGAATAGGTTGGGCTCCGCCGATCAGCGCTTCTTCGCTGCCTGCTGGGCGTAGACGAAATTGTCGAACGTGTTCTCGGCAACCCGCGACCACAGGTACTGCTCGTCGCGGAACGGCTTCCACGAATCGTAGATCTTCTTGAATTTGGGATTCTTGGCGGCCAGCTCCTCGTACTGGTCGAAGGCGATGTCGTAACACGCGGCCATCATCTCGCGCGGGAAGGCGCGCAGCTCGGCGCCGGCGGCGACCAGCCGGCGCAGGGCCGCCGGGTTGCCCGAATCGTACTTGGCGAGCGACCAGTTCATCACTTCGCTGCCCACGGCGTTGATCGCGGCACGGTAGCCCGGCGGCAGCTTTTCCCACTCCTTCAGGCTGATGAAGAAGCCGCTCTGCGTGCAGCCCTCCCACCAGCCCGGATAATAATAATACTTCGCGACCTTGACGAAGCCGAGCTTCTCGTCGTCGTACGGGCCGACCCATTCGGCGGCGTCGATCGTGCCCTTTTCCAGCGCCGGATAGATGTCGCCGCCGGCGATCTGCTGCGGCACGGTGCCGAGCTTGGTCAGGACCTGGCCGGCAAAGCCGGCGATGCGGAACTTGAGGCCCTTGAGGTCCTCCAGCGTCTTGATCTCCTTGCGGAACCAGCCGCCCATCTGCGCGCCGGTGTGCAGGCCCGGCACGTAGACGATGTTGTAGTCGCGCAGGAAGTCGTTGATGAGCTCCAACCCGCCGCCGCAGATCATCCATGCATTGTGATGGCGCGTGTTCATGCCGAACGGCAGCGTCGTGGCGAACGCGAAGGTCGGATCCTTGCCGACATAGTAGTAGGCGGCGCTCAGCCCCGATTCGACGGTGCCGTTCTGCACCGCATCGACCACCTGCAGCGCCGGCACGATCTCGCCGGGCGCGAACCACTTGATCTGGAACTTGTTGTTGGTGAGCTCGGCGACGCGCTTGCAGAAGTCGTCGCTGACCGTCGTGGCGATATCGAGATTCTTGGGAAAGCTCGACGTCAGCCGCCAGCGTATCTCCGGCGAGTCCTGCGCAATGGCCGGGGCCGCGACAACCTGCGTTGCGACCGCCGCCGTGCCCACGCCGGCGGCCTTCATCAGACTCCGTCTCTTCATCGTGTTTCCTTCCTCCAGGCACGCTCATGATCGGCGTGCCTGGAGAGAGGCTACTTGCTGCGGCGCTCGCTGTGACCGGAGCGCCGATGCGTTCATCGCACGGCAGCCGTGCACGCTGCTTATTCGAGCTTGATGTCCAGCTCCTTCAGCAGCGCCGCGAAGAAGACCTTGTCGTCGGCGACTTGCCGCGCGAAATCGGCCGGCGACTGGTGGTGCGCGAATTGCGCCACCAGCAGGAGCTTCTCCTTCATGTCCGGCGTGGCGGCGCTCAGCGCGACCTCATCGGAGATGCGGCGGGCGATCGCGTCCGGCAATCCCTTGGGGGCGAACAGCCCGAACCACGCCCTGTCGCGGAAGCCCTTGAGGTCCAGGCCGACCTGCTGCGCCGTCGGCACGTCGGGGAACTCGGCGAGCCGCTGCTCGGCATCGATCAGCACCAGCCGCACCTTGCCGGACTTGGCGTAGGGCACGAACGACGGATCGAACACCATCTGGATGCGGCCATCGAAGATGTCGCCGGTGGCGTCGACGATGGTCTTGTAGGGCGAATGCTGCATCTTGATGCCGGCGGCGCGCGTCAGAACCTCGCCGGTGAGATGGGTGATGGTTCCGAGGCCGGACGAGCCGAACCAGTACGTGCCGGGGTTGGCCTTGGCCATCGTCACGAATTCCTGCCAGCTCTTGGCGCCGAGGGCGTTGGTGATGGTGACGGGCAGGAGCGTCGTCGACAGTCGGCTCACCGCGACCAGGTCGTCGGGCTTGTAGGGCACCTGTCGTTGGCCGGGCGTGATCGCCAGGATGGCGGTTGGCGCCAGCAGGAAGGTGTAGCCGTCGGGCGCGCTGGTCGAGACCATCGCCGCACCGACGCCGCCGGAAGCGCCGGGCTTGTTCTCGACGATCACCTGCTGGCCGAGCGCCGTGCTCAAACGCTCGGCGTAGAGGCGCGCCACCTGGTCGGCCGAGCCGCCGGGTCCGTAGGGCACGATCAACCTGATGGGCTTGGTTGGCCACGCCGCCTGGGCGCGACTGCTCGCGGGCAGCAGGGCGGCGAGCGCCGCTGCTGTCGCCTTACGACGACCGATCATCCATTTCCTCCGCTTCGTTGAGCGAGAGGATACTTCTTTGCCGCGAGCGCGCCACTGCGTGGCGCTCCTGGTCTTTCGGAGCGCGGACCTGGAGGTTCGCTCATGATCATGGTCTTCCGGACCGCGAGCCTCCGGCTCGCTCACGGGAGCGCATTCACATGCGCGTTTGAGCGAGCCGGAGGCTCGCGGTCCGGAAGATTCATCAGCGGACCTGGAGGTCCGCGCTCCGATGAGACGACTCGCTGCTTCCCTACGGCTGCCGCAGCCGGTCCGGCCGGTACTTCTCCATGACTGCGTCGAGCTGGTCGACCGACACGTCGAGCGCCGTCGCGAATGCCTGCTTCTGCGCCTCGCTGGGCGGCTGTCCCGGCTGACGATGCGCTCCGACACGATCGGCGGCATGGCGGAACGCGTCCGGTGTCGTGCCGAGATCCTGTGCGATCAAGGCGATGGGTGGGCCCTTTGGCTCGTGGCGGCTCGGGCTGGCGATGGCGACGAAGGCCAGGGTGCAGGCCGCGACGACCAGCACATCCGTCAATCGATAACCGAGACCGCGCATCCGCTCTCCAATCCAGCTTCTCCAGGGCTTACGACCGGGCCGGACGATGTATCCCCGCGGTCAGAAGTCCTGGTTCAGATGGTCCCGTTGCGTGGCGCCCGCATATTCCCGCCGGAAACGGCCGCGGCGCTGCAGTTCCGGCACGACCAGGTCGACGAACTCCTCGATCGCGCCGGGGCAGTAGATCGGCGACAGCATGAAACCGTCGCCGCCGACCGCGTCGAAATAGGCCTCGAGCTGGTCGGCGATGTCCACGGGCGTGCCCACCATCTGGGGCAGCCCGACGCTCTGGCCGTGGTTCTGCGCGACCTGCCGCAGGGTCAGAAGCTCGCCGGTGGCCGTGCGATAGCGCGTCTGCATGCGCTGCAGCTTGGCCTCGGTACGATGCGCCATCACGGTGTCGAGCGGCAGGGTCGACAGGTCGAAGTCGAGATGGCCGGACAGGATCGCCAGGCCGCCTTCCAGCGGCACGAGCGCATTGTGCTCGGCCTGCTTGTCCTCGGCCTCGGCCCGCGAGGCGCCGATGATCGGCTGCACGCCGAACAGCATCTTGCAGGCCGACGACGGCCGACCTGCCTCGACCACGCCGCGCTTGATGTCGTCGTACAGCGCTTTGGCGCCGGCGATGTAGGGCTGGATGGCGAACACCGCATCGGCATAGCGCGCGGCGAAGTCGCGGCCCTTGCCCGAGGTGCCGGCCTGCAGGATAGCCGGTCCCCCAACAGGCGGGTTGTGCGGCGAGCGCACGACGTTGAGCGGCCCGCGCGACTTGAAGAAGCGGCCCTCGTGGTCGATGCGATGGACCTTGTCCGGATCGGCGAAGATGCCGGCTGCGCGATCCATGACCACGGCATCCTCGTCCCAGCTCGCCCACAGCTTGCGGCAGACTTCCATGAACTCGTGGGCGCGGTCGTAGCGGTCGTCGGCCGGCTTCATCTCCTCGCCGTAATTGGCCGACTGGTTGTGGTTGAGCGTCGTCACGACGTTCCACGCGGCGCGGCCCTTCGTCAGGTGATCGAGCGTCGCCCACAGCCTGGCGGCATGGAATGGCTGCTGATGGCTCACCGAGTAGGTGGCGCCCAGCCCGATATGCGTGGTCGCGGCGGCCATGAACGACAGGAGCGGGATGGGATCGTGCTCGGGCGCCTGGGTGGCGTTGCGGATGGCCGGCGCCAGCGAGCCCGTAAAGGTGTCGGAGATGTAGTTGAGGTCGGCGAAGAACACCATGTCGAGTCTGCCGCGCTCGCAGACGCGGGCGATGTGCTGGTAGAGGTCGGGCTGGGTCCAGTCGTAGCCGGCCGCCGCGGTGCGCGGATGCCGCCACATGGCGACGCTGTGGTAGGTCGGACCATGCACCAGGAACTGCGCCAGGTGCATCATGGGCTTGGGCATCGGGCGTCTCGTCAGTTCACTTCACAGCAACAGACAACCTCATCCTCTTATGTCCGATAGTTCAAGGCGTGGGACGAGCTTTTTCATCGCGCTGCGATGGAGCAGTGCGTGATGGGAGGGACAGCGAGGCTGCATGGGTCTGGGGGCAGGCTTTGCTGCGACGGTTGATCGATCTC